>JBOHRN010000015.1:0-53839 GCA_050732775.1 Longimicrobiaceae bacterium
GGCGGGGCCTGAGGCCCCGCCCGCCGGTGGTTGTAGCTGTGCAGGTCGTAAACCACGAAGTTACCGAAGCGCTCGGCGAGCCCGTCCAATAAGCCGGCCATCCCCCGGTAGAAAGAGTCGTACAGTGCGAGCGAGCGGCTCACCAGTGGCTCCGGCGGCGGTTCCTTCCACAACTCGAGCCCCCACGCCTCTCTGGGCGTGCGGTACACCGCCTCCTCCCGGGGCCGGTTCAGGTCGACCTCGAAGCGGGAGGTTCCGACCACCACCCGGTTGGGTGCAACCCGTGTCCACTCGGCGGTGAACGGGTCCTCCTCCCGGAGCCGTTGGCTGGGTGAGAGGGCTAGCAGCCCGGCTATCTCGGGCCGGAGCCGGTGACCGTCGTGAATGGCGGCGGCCACCAAGGGGGCTGAGAGGTCGGCCTCAACGCGGAAGTGATAGTCGCTCATGGCGGGCAGTGCCGCGGCTCTCAGAACCAGTTCACCAGCCCGAAGTACCACCTCCCCTCTCCTAACTCTCCCACCGGCGCCAGATACTCAACCGTGAGGGCGTCGTCAAAGAAGCTGACCCCGGCGCCGTAGGAGCCCTCCCATCCGTCGGTGACCAGCGAGCCGGTGAGGGCCAGCGCGACCTCTGCCTGCTCCGACACCTTGGACCACCCCGCCTCGGCCAAGAGCACCAGGTGGGGGCGAAGGGGGGGGAGGGCGAAGCCGCCGCCGAGCGGGACCGGCTCCTGGCCGCGGGGGGGAAGCCCGATCAGGAAGCGGCCCCGGGCCAGCAGGGCGCTGCTGCCGCCGAAGAGCTCGTCCTCGAATCCGCGCAGCCCCTCCCTGCCGCCGAAGCGGACGACTCGCTGCGGGGGCGGGTCTCCGAAAAGGTGGGCGCCGTCTACCCGGGCGGCAAAACCGAAGAGCCCGAGGGGGATACGGGTGGAGGCGAGCCCGAGCAAGCGTCCGTAGTCGAAGTCTCCCACCCCCCACTCGCCCCGCAGCGACGCCAGCAAGCTGCGCGAGATGCCGAAGGCGCCCGAGCCCAAGGCGTAGCGGACTGCCCCCTCCAGGGCGGCGTGGTCACCGGGGAGCGTGGGGGCGAGCGGGGGAAAGCCGTCAGCGTCAGCGCTGCCGAACAGGTAGCGGTCGGTATTCCGCTTCACCGGCTGCTGGCGCTCCCACCTGCCCCCCACCCGGCCCGACCAGCGTCCGCGCCCGTAGGTCAGGAACGCTTCGGCGCCCTGGGCGTCGTAGTAGTCGCGGGTGTCTACCCCCGCAAAGAGAGAGGTGAGCGAGTAAATCCAGTCCCAGTCGTGGGTGGGCAGAAAAACTCTGCTGTCGAGCAAGCGGCGGTAAGCGGCTCCGGTAAACTCCACCTGCCCGCCGCCCAGCAGCTCGCTAGCTTCGGCCAGCCGGTAACGGCCTGACAGTTCGCCGCGCGCCACCCCCTCCGAGAACGCCCACCCGGCCGTCCCGTACAGCTGCCACGAGTCATCCACCGGGTCCGCCGGCCGCAGCCGGGCTCCCAGCCCCAGGTACGGCCCCTCGACCCGGTCGTGGCGGAAGAGGTGGCTAGTGCGGGCGTAGTGCAGTGAGAGCTTGGTTCCCTCCAGGGAGCCGCCGCTCCGGGCGGCCAGGGCGGCCCGTCGCAAGTCGTCGAAGTCGCTGGCGGCGAAACGGGCGGCTCCGGCGGCTACCTCGCCATCCATTTCTACCCGCTCCACCCCCTCGGCTCGCACCAGCAGGAGCCGGTCGTCGCTGGGTGGAACCCAGCCGGTGTTGAGCCGGAGGTTGGAGAAGTCGTTCACGCTGCGCGCGGCCAGCACGCCGCCCAGTAGCCGCGAGAAGACCTGGATCTCGATGCGCTGGCGGTACGGAAGCCAGAACTGGCCATTCCAGAGCGAGTTTTCCAGCTGGTAAAAGTTACCCACCCCTTGGATGCCGATGCCACCGCCTTGTTCTACCACCCCGTAGCGGGCGCGGGCCACGGCCCCGCGGTCCACGTCCAGGTAGAAAGTCCCCACCGTGAGCGGCACCCCGGCCTCTCTCGGGGTAACACGGGGGCGCACCTGTACCGGTACCACCCGGACCGTTTCCCCCTGTACGCGGACGCCCACGGTGTCGCCCGAGGAGTAGCGGTAGAGCGACACTCCCCGGGCCGAGAAGGGGTGGACGGCGCTGCCCAGCACCAGCACACCCCGCTCGCGGGTGGGGTCCACCAGCCCCAGGGTGGCCCCGTACATGTGGGGCACCACCCACGGGTTGTCGTACAAACTGCCCAGCGTGTAAACCGTCGGCACCAACACCCGGCTGCGGTGGGCGACAACTCTCTGATGGAGGTGCCCGGTGGCGCGCCAACGGACTTCGCTCGCCATCTCGTCGGCGCTGATCTGAAGCTCGCCGCCCAGGGTGGAGTCTCCCGCCAGTGAGAGCTGGATCACCGAGCGTACGTCGGCTTGGTAGTCGACCAGCGTGGGGGGGACGCGCCCGCTCTCAGCGATGGCAAACTCCACCAAGCGGCGGGTGGCCGGCGAGTCGAAAGCAGGGCTCAGAGTGTCGGGCGGGAGTTGCCCCGTGACCGGCAGAGCCGCGCAGAGCGCCGCCGCCAAGGCGGCCGGGCCAGAAACCTTGCTGCTAATCATCGTCGCTATCATTGATTCTGGCTGATTATCCTCGCCCTCGCGCGCGCCGCCACGGCCGGGTAATCAGAAATCACACCGCGCACTCCGACGGCTAGCAGGGTTACCAGCTGGGACGGGTCGTTAACCGTCCACACCACCACCGGCAGCCCGCCCCCGGCCAGCTCGAGGAGGGTGGCTGGGGTGGCGTGAGCGGCGTTCAGGCAAACGCCGTCCACGCGCAAGTCTCGAGCCCGAGCTTGCTCGGCCGGGCCCCACTCGTCGGCCAGCAGGTAGCGCGCCAGCGGGCGCCCCACGCGAGCCAACTCCTCCAGCACCTCGGGCTGGAAAGACGAGCAGATAGTCCGGTCCAGCGCGCCGTGTTGGCCGAGTAACTGAACGCACGCCTGCTCTACGCCGCCAGCTTTGAACTCCAGGTTGAGCCACACCCCCGCTTCGGCCGCCCACGCTGCCACCTCTCCGAAAGCAGGCACCCGGTCGCCTTCCGGCGTCCGCAAGCGCGAGATCTCCTGCCAGGGGGTGGCGGCCACCTCGCCGCTGCCGTCGGTGGTACGCTCCAGGGTGTCGTCGTGGATCACCACCGGCTCGCCGTCCGAAGAGCTCCGGACGTCCAGCTCGACGCCGTCGGCGCCGCGCGCTACCGCCAGCCGGAAGCCGCGCAGACTGTTTTCGGGGGCGTCCAGCGGTGCGCCCCGGTGGCCGAGGATCAGGGTGCGGTGTACGGTCACGGTACGGGGGTTGCGAAACGGCGGCGACTGTACGCCAGTTTCGCGCCCTGATGAAAAACCGAATCTGCCGGATCGCCGCTGGATCGCTCCTCGCCGCGGTAGCTGCCGCGGGGTGCGGTGGGGTGGATGGCGAGGGGGTCCCGGCCGGGAGCACGGAAGCATCGCCGTCTGGCCGGCGTGCGCCGGAGCCAGTCGAAGAGAGCTACGGCTATGAGCTCCTGGACGGTTCGCTCACCGTGGACACGGCTAGGGTACCGGCCGACGTCGACTGGCGCGGAGATACCGCCGGGCGCTAAGGAGCCGGAGCCGCCGGCTTGTCCGGCTCCCCCCGGGTGGCGGAGTGCTCCGGGGTCGCGGCCGTGTTCTGGCGTCTGATCAGCCAAGCCAGTACCGGCGGCGGGATGAGCGTGGTGGCGATCACCATTATGACCACCACCGAAAAGGTGGCGTCGTCGATGACCCCGAGTCCCCGCCCGATGGTGGCGAAGATGAGCCCCACCTCGCCCCGGGGTACCATCCCCCACCCCACGATCCACTTGTTGGCCCCCCCGGCCACCAATCCGGCCAGCAGCTTGCCCGCGAAGGCGGCCACGGTGACTCCGAGAGCCACCAGCAGCACCGGCAGATCGAAGAGGGTGTCGAGGCGCACGCCCATGCCCGTGAGCACGAAAAATATCGGCACCAGCAGCAGGGCCAGCGGTTCGATCAGATCTTCCACGTGCCGGTGGTGGTGGTGCTCTGCCAGGGCCAGGACCCGGCCGCGGGCGGGCTCGTCCAACTCCCGCGCCTCGGTCCGCAGCTCGCGCGCCGAGGCCGGCTCTTCGAAGTCCTCGAAGTGGACCGGGTCGAGCACCAGCCCGGCCGCGAAGGCGCCCACGATGGGGGCCAGTCCGATGAGTCCGGCCAGGTAGGCGAAAGTCAGGGCAAAGGAGATGGCCAGCGTGAACTTCATCGCCCCTCCAGCGTGTACCCGCGAGAGTAAGCGGCCCAACAGGGGCGCGCTGAGCTGGCCCACCACCACCGCCCCCACTAGGAAAAGGACCGCCTTGCCGAGGATCAGCAGCATGGCCCCGAGCGTAACCGACCCGGCGGTCACGATGGCCGAGACCACGGCCAGGATGACCAGCCCCAGCACGTCGTCGATCACGGCCGCGCCCAGGACGATCTGGGCCTCGCGGGTCTGTAGCGCGTTCAGGTCTTGGAAGACCCGCGCGGTAATGCCCACCGAGGTGGCGGTCAGCGTGGCGCCCAGGAAGAGGTAGGCGTTGAACGAGAGCCCGGGCAGCAGCCACGGTCCGACCAGGTACGTCCCGGTGACAAAGGGGAGGACGAGCCCCACCATCGCCACCAGGAAAGCACGCAGCCCGACCCTGCCCATGCGGGCCAGGTTGGTCTCCAGTCCGATCTGGAAGAGGAGGATCACTACCCCCAGCTCGGCCAGGAAGCGGATGACGGCGTCGGTTTTGATGGCTTCGAACACCCCGATACCGGCCAGCGCCAGATTCCCGAGCACCACCCCGATGACCAGTTCCCCTAGCACGGCGGGCTGGCCCCACCGCTCCACCAGCGACGACAGCTTGGCCGCCAGCAGTAGTACTACCATCCAGAGGAGGGTAACGCCGCCGCCGTGGCCGTCTACTTCCTGGGCCAAGAGGGGGAGAGCCAAGAGAAGGAGGCCGACGGCGGCAACGCCGAAGCCGAAGGGCCGGTAGGGACGTTCGTACGCCCGTGTAAAAGCGGATTTCATGCGGAAGTCACAGGGTAATCGGTACGGAAGGGGCGGTAAGCTACGGGGACTTTCCGGCTTTAGCAATCGGGCGCCAAAAAGAGGGGCGCCTGGCGGCGCGCCCCTAGGGTCAGCTTGCTAGCCGGTTTTAGCAGCCCGCGTTGGGGTTGGCGTCGCACTCCGAGCCGGGGAAGGGCAGGAAGTCAATGGAAGGCGCCCTGTCCACCACACCGGCGAAGCGGCGCAGGTCTTCCCAGCGGAGTCCTTGCGCGTACAGCTCGTAGCGCCGCTCGTAAGAGATCTGCCGGAGCACGTCATCCTGCCTGGGGAGCTCCGCGAGGGTTACGGGCGGCAGACAGGCGACCGGTTCCTCGAGCGCTGATTCGCACGGGGTCCGGACCTCGTTGATGAGGTCGATGGCCTCCACCAGATTCCCCAACCGGGCGTGAGCTTCGGCCCGGATCAACTTCATTTCGTCGGGAAGATAGACGGGGAAGGGGTCGTTGCGGGTAGAGTACTGGTTGAGGGGAAGAAGGAGCGTATCCGGCGGGTTGGCGTCTACCGGGTCTCCGTCTACCTCGACCCAGAATGCCGGGCGCTGATCCCCTGGCTCGGCTTGGTCTACGAAGCTCTTGAGGGGTGCTATATAGTTGGCGAGGATCGAGTAGTTGTAGATCGGGTTGATGTCGGGGCTGGGATAGTCAAAGATCGACAGCACTCCGGGGTCGACCCTTTCGGCGGCCGTAATGGCGCTCTCGAACTGGCCGTCGATAAGGTAGAAGCGGGCCAACATGGCGTCGATGGTGTGGTGGAGGTCGAAGCCACCTCCCAGCACCCGGTCGCGAAGCGTGGCCAGCTCTTGATCCGAGACTCCCGCCAGGTCGGACCGGGCCGACTCCAAGAGCCCGAGAACCTCACCCAAGACCACTCCTCGCGGCTCGGGAACCGCGCCCTCGACGTCGGCGTCGACCGCCACTTCTCGGTACTGCTGGATGATGGCTCCCAGCGCCATCCCTTTGAAAAGCTTGGCCAGGGCCGACAACCCTAGCCGGCTCCCCGGGCTCAGCCGGTCGATCTGTGGGACACTGGTCAAAATGGTATTGGCGGTGCGGATAATCTCGTAGGTGACGGAGTACGGCTCGGTCACCACCAGGTAAGTATCCAACACGTCTTCTCCCAGCAGGAGCGAGCGGTCGGAGAGAAGGGAACTTCCCGCGGTGCCCCATTCGTCGGTGACCAGGGCGGGTGCCCGCACGTAGGTGAGCACCGACCCGGCGTACAAGCCCTGGAGCCCGACTCCGACGGCGAGAATGCCGTTAACGTCGGTAATGATCTCCTCCTCGGTGGGGGCGTTCGGGTTGGTCAGGTCGAGGTCGCACGCCGGTGCGGACAAGAGCGCGACGGCCGCGATCGCTCCAGCTGTTCCGCGGTAAATCTTCATCTTCCCCTCCGCTTGTGTAGAAGTTCGTGTTTCATGAGACATGGCTCTGTTTCCGTTCAAAAGTGGAAGGTCGCACCCAGCGCAAACACCCGCGGGACCGGCGTGACTGCGAAGTCCACCCCCCGGGCGACGGTATTGCCGGCGAACAAGTTGATCTCGGGGTCCAGACCCGAGTAGTCGGTCCAGGTATAGAGGTTTCGACCAGCCAGGCGGAGGTCCACGCCGCGGAAACCGAGCCGGTTTACCCACTCCCGGGGGAGGGTGTAGTTGAGGGCGATCTCCCGGAGCTTGACGAAGCCGCCATCCTCCACGTACTCCTCGTAGTTCGAGATGCGGCCAGCGTTCAACGTGTATTTGATGGGTTGCAGGTCGGGGTTGCTCTTCCGGGCGATGGCCCTTTCGATCTCGTCTCCCACCACGGCGTCGGAGCCGAAGAACTCGGTGATGCGCCGGGTGAAGTTGGCTACCTGGTTGCCAAACCGGCCATCCAGGAGGACGTCCAGGGTGAAGTTGTCGCCGAAGGCGAGTTGGTTGCCCAGAGAGAGCGTGAAGTCGGGGTTCGGGTCGCCGAGGACCACGAAGTCGCTCCCGCGCGCTCCCAATCCGGTATTCGGATCGATGACGATATCACCCTGGGCGTCGCGTTGGTAACCGCGCCCGTAGAACACGCCGATGGGCTGCCCCTCGATGACGGCGTTGAGGTAGCCGAAAACTAGGGTGTCGGCCGTGGTCACTAGCTTCTCCACCCGGTTTCGGTTGGCCGCGTAGGAGAGCCGGCTACTCCAGGAGAAGCCGGGTGTCTGCAGGTTCAGAGTGTTGAGGGAGACTTCCACGCCCCGGTTGGTGATCTCGCCGATATTTTGAAACTGGCTGCTGAATCCGGAGCTAAGGGGCAGAGGGACCGGGAGCACCAGGTCGGTGGTCAGCTGGTCGTAGTAAGTGAAGCTGAGCTGGGCCTTGTCGTCGAAGAATCCGGCTTCGAAACCCCCTTCGTACTCCCGCTGGCGTTCGGGCTTGAGGTCCGGGTTTCCGGCCAGCGAGCTGGGTACCAGTCCTGGCTTACCACCAAAGGCCACGTCCACGTAACTGTTGAATTGGCTGTACGCGCTGGGAGGTTGGCCACCGGTCTGTCCGTAGGCCGCCCGGAGCCGGAGGGTGCTGAATACACCGCCCGGTCCGCCCGCGGGCCAGAACGGCTCTTCGTGGACCACCCAGGAGACCCCGACCCGGGGGAAGAGCTGATACCGCTCGTCCGCGCCGAACGCCGAAGCGCCCTCCAGGTTGAGGCCGCCAGTGATGAAAAGCCGGTCCGAGAAGCTCAACCGCTCCTGTACGAAACCCCCCAGCGTGCGGATCTCCACAATGGATTGGCCGGTGAACTGGTTGGCCCCACCCACAGTCTTCTGGCCGGGCGGCAGGTCGGTGGCCGTGGCGGTAATGACCTCGCTCCTGTCCGAGGTGTAGCGGACTCCGAAAGCCGTGTTCAGTTCGGTGGTGGGGGTGACCACCCAGCTGTGGTTGGCGGTAAGGTCGTTGTTCCACTGCCGCGAGAGCCGAAGCGGATTGGCCACCCTCCCGGGATCCGAGGCGTTCACCGAGCCCGGCGGCTGGAAGTAGCGGCTTTCCTGACGGTAGTCGTCGATCGCCAGCAGGTTGCGGAAGGTCAGGTTGGATATCGGCGACCACTCCGCCGTAACGCTGCCCAGGAAGCGGACCACGCTCTCGGGGAACTCCCAGTTCTCGAACACATCCAGAGGGTTGGCTCCCAGCAGAGTGTAAGGGTAGCGGCCCAACTCCGGATCGAAGGAGAAGTCGAACGAGGTGGGGCTAAAGATCGCGTTGGTCAGCGTCCCCTGGGTCTGCTCGCCCTCCACTATGAAGTTGGACTTCGTCTGAATAAAGTTCCCCACGGCGTTGAGCCGGAGGTTGTCGGTAATGTTTTGCGAGATCGACGCTTTGGCGCTCTTCTTTTCGTAGTCGGTAGAGCGGAGGATGCCTTCGTCGTAGGCGTAAAGTCCCGACACGAAGTAATTTGTGCCCCCGGTTCCGCCCGAGACCGACAGGTAGTTGGTGGTCCCCGCGCTGGTCTGGAAGATCTCGTCCTGGATGTCGCCGCGCTCGACCGGCGCTCCGATCGAATCGGCTCCCGCGAAGACCACGTCACCGAGCCCGGCGAAAGGAACATCGAGGAGGAGGTCGTACTGGTCGGGCGTTTGATTGATCGACAGCTCGGTACGAAAAGTTACACGGGGCTCGCCCTGCTGGCCCCGCTTGGTGAAGATCTGGATCACCCCGTTGTTGGCCCGGGAACCGTAAAGAGCCGCCGCCGCCGCCCCCTTCAGGATCTCGATCCGTGCCACGTCTCCGAGCGGAATGTCGGAGAGCCGGTTGGTGAGCGCGGCGCTGCCACGCCCGGCGTTAGCACCGAGAGAAACAAGGGCCGCGTCGCTGTTATCGATGATGACGCCGTCCACCACGATCAACGGTTCGGCTCCGCCGAGGATGGAGCTGGTGCCCCGCAGCCGGATACTCACCCCGCCGCCGGGCTGGCCCGAATTCTCCGAGATGAGCGCCCCCGTCACCTTGCCCTGCAGGGCTTGATCGATGGTGACGGCGCCCGGCGCGTCCGCGACCTCCTCCCCGGCTATCGATTCCACCGTGTTTGCGACCGCTCGCCGCTCGGCCTCCACTCCGGTCCCGGTTACCACCACTTCCTCCAACTCCACCGCGCTCTGCTCCAGCGCGATGGCGCCCACGGCCACGGCCTGGTCTCGTCCCAGGGTAACTTCACGGCTCACGCTGGCGCGGCCGAGCTGTGTGAAGCGCAGCGTGTACACGCCGGGCTCGACCGCGGCGGTAAAGCCAAACTCGCCCCCGGCGTCGCTGAGGGTGCCTAGCCCGGTAGCTCGCAGCGCTACCTGCACCCCGGCCAGGGGCCGGCCGTTGTTGGCGTCTTGGACCGATCCCGAGATGCGGTACGGCTCTTGGGAGTGGAGCCCGGCGGGTGCCGCCAGCCAGAGCCCGAGGGTAAGCAGCAGGCCCAGGGCAGGGCGCAAGATCGGTTGGTGCATGGTGGTCTCCTGAAAGGGGTAACGGCCGCTCTGGTAGATTGTATACATTTCTTTGGGCGCGCGCAAGCAAGGGTAGAGCAGCCGCCCTAAAGAGTTTAAAGAACTGGCCTGGCTACTAGGATTCCGCTGGCGGTGCCGAGTCCGCGCACGTAGCCGTGCAGGGTGGCGCGGGTGATCTCTACCACGCCGCCGGAGAGCGGCGCGTGCAGCACCCGCACTACACCGTCGGGGCCGCGCCACGCCAGTCCTGTATGGGTGACGTCGAGCCCCGCTAGCGAAGTGGCGTAGGCGAGGATGTCACCACTCTCGATGAAGTCCTCGACCTCGGGGATGCGGTCGCTGGGGATCACCCAACGAGGGTGGCCGTCGAGCCGCCTCTCCAGCTGGCCAATTTCGCGGCGGGTTTGGTCCCAGGCCAGGGCGGGGTAGCTCTCCGGGTGCTGGGTCATGAAGCGGAGCGGGCGCCGGTCGGCGACCCCGCCCAACTCCCTGCCCAGATCACGCACGTGGCCCCGCCGCTGGTTGTCTGAAATCCACTCCGAGAAGTAGTGGAGCCGGCTGAGGTAGCCGTCCCGGACCCCGCCCCGGTAGCGGAGCCGCTCGACCTCGCGGGCGAAACCACTCCAACCCCTCCCGCCGGTCGCGACCAGACGCGCGATCGCTAGCGATGACTCCACGAAGGTCACGCAGTCGAAGCGGGTGAGCGAGAGGGCGAGCGGCTCGCGGCCCGGATGGCCGCCCCGGCGCAGGTACGCCTCGAGGGTAAACGCCTGGTAAGGAGTGCCCAGGGCGTACTCGCCCACCCGGGCGGTGCGGCGCGGCATCTCCCACCCCCCTCGCCGCGTCTCGATCCCTTGCCAGTAGCTCCACAGTCGCAGCCGTTCGTGGTCGGCGTCGGCCGTGCGGGCGGCGTACGCCTTCGCCACCGGCGCGGGGATGAGCGCCCCGGCGCCCGCCAGCAGCAGAGTGCGCAGCCAGTCGCGCCGGGAGACGCTCACCCCACCGCCGCTACTTCGGCCTGCTCCGGCACCTCCCGCTCCCTGAGCGCCCGCCAGACCCGGGGCGGGCTGAAGGGGAGCGAGTCCATGCGCACCCCCACGGCGTCGTGGATGGCGTTGGCGATGGCCGGAATCGACGGGTGGAGAGGACCCTCGCCCGCCTCCTTGGCGCCGTACGGTCCCTCCGGGTCGACGGACTCGACGATCAGCGAGCGCAGCTCGGGGGTGTCGAGCGAAGTGGGGATGCGGTAGTCGAGCAGCGAGGGGGCGTCGTGCAGCCCGGCCTTGCCGTGCTCGGCGTCTTTGAATACTTGCTGCTCCATCAGCGCCTCCCCGAAACCCATGTAGGCCGATCCCTCCATCTGCCCCTCCACGATCACCGGGTTGATCGCCTTGCCGCAGTCGTGGGCTACCCAGATCGTCTTGACGTCCACGAAGCCGGTCTCGCTGTCGACCTCGACCTCGGCGACGTGGGCGGTGAACGAGTAGGCGGGAGAGGCGCCAATGGTGCCGCCCCGGTACTCTCCGTGGATGTCCTTGGGGGTGTTGTAGGAACCGGTAGAGCCGAGCGTCCCGAACTTGGCCTCGGCCAGGTTGAAGGCCCGGGAGATCGGCATCTGCCGCGAGCCGTCGCGCCCGTCCATCGCCACCCCCCCCGCCAGCAGGACGCGCTCCGGCTCGATCTCCCACTCTGCAGCGACGGCGTCTTGCACCATACCTTTGAGCTTTCTGGCCGCGTCGATACAGGCGTTGCCTAGCATGAAGGTAACCCGCGACGAGTAGGCGCCCAGGTCCACCGGGGTGAGGTCGGTGTCGGAGGCGAGCACCCGCACCGACTCGAGCTCTACCCCCAGCTCCTCGGCTGCGATGTAGGCCACCAGCGAGTCGGACCCCTGCCCGATGTCGCTGGCCCCGCTGAAAATTGTGACGCGGCCGGAGCGGTCGATCTGCATCTGGACGCCCGACTGGGGCATCTCGTTCGGGTAGATGGGGTAGTTGGTGCCCGAGATGTAGCACGATCCCGCCACGCCTACCCCGCGGCCGTAGGGGAGCTTGCGGTGCTTCTCCCTCCACCCGCTGGCCCGCTCGACCGCGTCGAGGCACATCAGGAAGCCGTTGGAGGTGATCCGCAACTCGTTCACCGAGCGGGTGTTCTCGCCCATGAAGTTGTGCCGCCTCAGCTCGATCGGGTCCATCTCCAGCCGCTCGGCCAGCTTGTCGAGCTGCACCTCGAAGGCGAAGCGCGGTTGCACCGAACCGTGCCCCCGCTTGGGCCCGCACGGCGGTTTGTTGGTGTAGGCGCGGGTCGAGTGAAAGCGGTAAGTGGGAAGGTGGTACGGAGGCGGCAGGAGCTGCCCCGAGTAGTAGGTGGTGACCAGACCAAACGAGGCGTAGGCCCCACCGTCTATTACGGTGGTGTTGTCCACCGCTGTTATCTTCCCATCCCTGGTCGCCCCGAGTTTGTAGCGCATGTGGAAGGGGTGGCGGCCGCGGTGGGCGTAGAAGACCTCCTCCCGGGTGTAGAGGATCTTGACCGGACGGCCCGTCTTCATGGCCAGCTTGGCAACGCAGAACTCCAGGTCGAAGGGCTCGCTCTTGCCGCCGAATGCGCCACCGACGGGCGGCTGGATCACCCGTATCCGCGCGGGGTCGAGCCCGAGCACCCTGGCCAGCTCGCGGTGCAGGTAGTGGGGCACCTGGGTCGACGACCAGACGGTGAGCCGCTCTCCCGCGATCCCCCCCTCTTCCCAGAGCCCGAGGGCGCAGTGCGGCTCGATGGGGGTGTGGGTGCTCCCCTCGAAGAAGTAATCGCCCTCGATCACCACCTCGGACGCCTCCATCCCGGCGTCCACGTCGCCAAAGGAGAGTTTCACCTCCTTGGTGATATTGCCGTTGCGGCCCGGCTTGGTGGGCTGGTGGAGTTGCAGGTCGGTACGCCGGATGGCTTCGTGCGGGTCGAAGATCGGCTCGAGCAGCTCGTAGTCGACGGAGATTTCATCCAAGCCCAGGATAGCCGTGTCTTCGTCCACCGCGGCCACCGCGGCCACGGCGTCGCCCACGAAGCGAACCTTGTCGGTGGCGAGCGCCTGCTCGTCCGGCGTCCAGGGGATGATGCAGTACTTGGCCGGCATCTCGTGACCGGTAACGACGCCGTGGACACCGGGCAGCGCCTCGGCCCGGGAGGTGTCGATGGAAGTGATCTTTGCGTGCGGGTGGGGCGAGCGGAGTATCTTGGCGTGCAACATGCCCGGCAGCGTGAGGTCGTCGGCGTAGAGGGCCCTGCCGGTCGACTTGGCCAGCCCGTCGGTCTTGCGCTGGGGGTGGCCGACGACGCGGAGCCCGGGCGAGGGGAGTCCCGAAGACCGTTGGCGATCCATCATCGGGACGCCTCCACTTCGGCGTTACTCTTTCCCCGCAGCCGTTCGGCGGCCAACTCCACGGCGTCGTAGATCTTGGTGTAGCCGGTGCAGCGGCAGAGGTTGCCCGAGAGGGCGACACGGATCTGCTCGCGGGTCGGTTCGCTAGTTTCCTCCAGCAGCGCGGCGGCGCTCATCAGGATGCCCGGCGTGCAGAAGCCGCACTGGGCCGCGCCGCACACGTCGAAGGCGTCCTGCAACGGGTGGGGCGTGCCCGCGGGTGTCCGGTAGCCGGCCAGCCCCTCTACGGTGCGCACTTCGCGGCCGGCCGCCTCGAAGGCGGGCGTGATGCACGAGAGCGTGGGGCTCCCGTCCAGCCAGACGGTGCAGGCGCCGCAGTCACCCTTGTCGCACCCCTGCTTGGAGCCGGTAAGGTCTAGCACGTAGCGGAGCGCCTCCAGCAGGGTGAAGTGCGTGGGCACCGCTGCCTCGCGCTGGTCTCCGTTGACGGTGAGAGTGAGGAGCGCTTTCATAAGCTACAGCCTTTCGTCGCTCTGCCTGACTGTTACTATCAAGCTGCCCGGCGGACGTTCCACCGTCAAGGTTTGACCGGCTCCCGGCTTGGGTTCATCTTTGTACGCATGGTAGAAAAGGTCGCTGGAATCGTGCTTGCCGCGGGCGGCTCAACGCGCATGGGCCAGTCCAAAGCGGTTCTTAAGCTGGGGAAGAGAAGCTTTCTGGAGCTGGTGATACGGTCCTTGAGAGCGGGGGGATGCGGCGAGGTGGTAGTCGTGGTCCCACCCGAACGGCCGCAAGAGATCGACGCCGTCGCCAGCCGCTGCCGCGCCCATCTGGCCGAGAACGGGCTGGAGCACGCCGAACAGGTGGACTCCCTGCGGGTCGGGCTCCACCACTTGCGGGGGTTCGACCCCGCCGCCGTGGTGGTGGCGCCGGTAGACGTGCCCGGCTTTTCGTCCCACACCGTGAGGGCGCTGATCTCGGAGTTCCGGACCTCCGGCGCCGGCCTTGTGCTTCCCGTGCACGGCGGCCAACCCGGCCACCCCACCCTCTTTGCGCGCGCTCTCTTCGGCGCATTGATGACCCGTGCGCTCGCCCAGGGCGCCCGTACCGTAATCGAGCGCCACGCCGGCGAGGTGGCCGAAGTGGCGGTTGCGGACCCCGGCGTGCTGCGTGACGTGGACACGCCCGCCGAGCTGGAAGAGTTGCGGGAGTCATTGAAGTGAGCGGCGACGCACTCTCCGTCGCCGAGGCGGCGCGGTTCGCGCTGGAGGCGCTCGAGGGGGGCGAGCCGTGCGTAAGCGTGGTGGTAGTAGAAGGCGGAGAAGCCGGACGGCGGACCACGGTGTGGCAAGACCGCGCCGAGGGTTCACTTGGACGGCCGGAGTTGGACCGGGCCGCCTGGGGGGCGGCGCGGGAGCTCCTCGCCGGTTCGCTCGCTAACGACCACCGGAGCGTCGAGACGGCCGGCGGCAGCGCTACCCTTTACCTCGAAGCCCACCGGCCGCCGGACGGGTTGGTGATCGTGGGCGCGGGTCACATCGCCCGCCCTCTTTGCAAGATCGGCGCGCTGCTCGGCTTGCGCGTGAGCGTACTGGACGACCGGCCCGAGTTCGCAGCCCGCGAGCGCTTTCCCGAGGCGTACCGGGTGGCGCGGGTAGACTTTTCGGCTCCCTTTGCCAGTGTCGCGCTCGGCCCCACTACCCACCTGGTACTGGTCACGCGCGGTCACAAGTACGACTATGACGCCCTCAAGAGTGTCTTGCTCGGTGACGGGTCGCTCGGATACGTGGGCATGGTGGGGAGCCGCAGAAGGGTGCGCGCCGCCTTCGAGCAGCTCGTGCGGGAGGGGGTGCCGGTGGAAAAGTTAACGAGTGTTTACTCTCCCGTCGGGCTGGACATCGGGGCTGAAACGCCCGAAGAGATCGCGCTGGCTGTCGCCGCCGAGATCGTACGCCACCGCCGGGGTGGCTCGGGACGCCCGCTGCGCGACGTGGAGCGGGTGGTGGAGCGCTGGATCGGGGAGAAAGGATGACCGAATCACTCGCAGTCTATACCGCCGCGCTCGCCGCCGCCGCCGCCGGCCGAGCCGTGGTGCTCGCCACCATCGTGCGGGCCAAGGGCTCCACCCCGCGCGGGGTGGGCTCCAAGATGGTCATCGATCCGGACGGGGAGTTGGTCGGCACGGTGGGGGGCGGGTGTGGTGAGGCCGAGGTTATCGAGCGTGCGCGCGAAGTCGTGCAGAGCGGCCGGGCGCGCCTGATACGGGTCGAGCTCCTGGACGACTTTCTCTCCTGGAGCCCCGCCGTGTGCGGGGGGGTTTTCGACGTACTTCTCGAACCGGTCGGCGGCGCGTGAGCCAGCCCGCGCCGCCCCTGGCGATCTCCTGCCGCACCGGTGTCTCGTTGGTCTGGCGCCGCTACGCCGCCTTCCTGCTCCGCCCTCCGCTGCTCACCGTGGAGTGGACCGACGACCTGACCCCGGCGCGCGGCTGGCTGGTGATCAACTCCTTGCGCGGCGGGGCCGCGGGCGGGGGTACGCGCATGAGGGAGGGGCTCACCCGGCGCGAGGTGGTATACCTGGCCAAGACGATGGAACTCAAGTTTCTCATTTCCGGGCCCGAGATCGGGGGAGCCAAGTCGGGAATATCCTACGACCCCTCTCACCCGGCTCGCAAGGACGTTCTGCACCGGTGGTTCCGGGCGGTGGCGCCGCAGCTGCGCGAGGTGTACGGCACCGGCGGCGACCTGAACGTCGACGAGGTCCTGGACGTGATCCCCGCTTGCGCGGAGGTGGGCCTCGCCCACCCCCAGGAGGGCGTGGTAAGAGGCCACCTGCGCCCCGGCGAGGCGTCGCTCCCGGGCCTCCTGGCGGGGCTGGACCGGGGAGTCAGGGCGCCGGTCGATGGCCAACACGGCGTCGTGGGGACCGGGCTCACCGTGGCCGACCTGGTCACCGGCTACGGCGTGGCCCGCTCCATCATCCACCTCTACCAGCGGCGGGGGCAAAAGATCGCGGGCGCGCGCGTGCTGGTGGAGGGGTTCGGGGCGGTGGGGGGCCCGTGCGCCCTTTACCTGGCGCGGGCCGGAGCGCGGGTGGTGGGTATCTCTGATCGGAGCGGCGCCCTCACCCGGCCGGGTGGCATGGGGGCGGAAGAAGTCGAAGGGCTACTGCGCGGCCGGCTCGACAAGCTCCTACCCCGCCGGGACCAAGGCCAGGACGGCTTCCACCAGACCCCGGCCGACGTCTTCGTGGCCGCCGCCTCCTCCGGCACCCTGGACAAAGATACGCTCGCCCGGCTGGCAGCGCGCGGCGTGTCGGTTATCGCATGCGGCGCCAACCAGCCCTTCCGGGAAGCCAAGCTCGGCGCCACGGCGGTCCAACGCGCGGCCGACCGGCGCTTCGAGGTGATCCCCGACGTGATCGCCAACTGCGGCATGGCGCGGGCGTTCAGCCACTTGATGGACGCCGGAGAGACGGGCCCCGCGGCCATCTTCGGGGCGGTGGACCGGACCATCGGCGACGCCATCGGTGAAATCACCGACTACGACCCGAATCGCCGCACCGGACTCCTGGCCGCCACCCTGGAGTACTCTCTGGACCGTTTGGAGCGAAGCTGACCGCGGCTAGGACTAGCAGAAATACTTGCCCTTAATCGTTGTATCTAACCGCGGGTGACTACCTGGTGCGGGCGGAGTTCGATGCGTTCACGGAGAGGGGCTTCCCCTTGCCCGAGGTAGAGCTGACGCTGCGGGTGACCGATTGGTTCACTCCAGATTCAAGGCGGCGCGGAGCCGGTCCAGGTACTCCTGGACGCGGCGGGCGTTGGTGCCCACGTCGCTCGCGCCCACCCTCGACTTGGACCTTACGTCCACCCGTGCTCCCGCCTGGTGCGCGGAGACGCGCACCACCACGTCGTCCTCGAAACCGAACCAGGGCGTCTGGTCGGTGGCCTCGATGCGGCCTTCCACCGGGTCGGCCGCGACTATCCGCCACCCCATTCCCCGCGCTTCGCGGAGGAGTAGGGGAAACACGTTCTCGGGCGGCAGGGCGATCGCGAGCGGCCGGACGCCGGGGTACTCCTCGCGCTGCAGGGCGGCGGCCTCTTCGCCCGCGTATTCGGGAGGGTTGGGGGCGCCCTCGCGCAGAGGAAGTACCGCCCGGAACTCGGGGGGGTTCTCGGTGTCGGTAGAGACGTCGTGGAGGCGGGGGACATCTTCCGCCAGCCGCTGCCAGCGCCAGGGGATCAAGACGGCCGAGAGGCCGAAGAGAAAACCGACCAACCCCAGCACGATGCCCCGCTTGCTACCACCCGGCCGCGCCCGCAGCATGGCCAGGAGCGAGACCGCGCACGCCGCGACACCCGCGTAGGCGCTCCAGCGCATTATCCGGAAGCCGGTGCCGAAGTGCCACAGCCCCCACTGGGAGCCGGGCCCGGCGAGCGCCAGCCCTAGTACGGCCCCCACCCCCAGTCCGAAGCCGACCAGGGCTAGGCGCGAGCGCGGCCGGAAGCGGGGGACGAGCTGGCGCTCTGGTTTATTCATGGCTCGGGTCGGTGTGGGGCGCTGAGAGCAAGAGCCGCATCCGCAACCGGCAAGGTAGCGGGCTCCCGGACGGAAGCGCAATGAGAGTGCCCGACTGTTCGCGGAGTTCGTCTTTTCGTAAGTTGGCCGCATGACCTCGGAGAGTAGCGCGAAGCATCGGGCCGCTGCCCGCGAGCGCGGGCCGGTGACGGTGGCGGTGGTCACCGTGAGCGACAGCCGCACCCCCGAGAACGACGAGAGCGGGGCGTTCCTGCTCGAGCGGATCGAGGCGGCGGGGCACCGGGTGGCGGGGTACCGGCTGGTGCCCGACGAGCCGGAGGAGGTGAGCCGGGCGTTGGACGAATTTTCCCGCAACCAAGTACGGGTGATCCTCTTCAACGGAGGCACCGGCGTCTCTTCGCGAGACCGGACCTTCGACGTGTTGGAGCGGGAGTTGGAAAAGCGGCTCCCCGGCTTCGGAGAGCTCTTCCGTTGGTTGAGCTATCGGCAGGTGGGCGCCGCGGCCATGCTCTCCCGCGCGGTGGCCGGAGTGTACCGCGGCCGGCTGGTGGTCTCGCTGCCCGGCTCACCCGCCGCGGTCCGGCTGGCCTGGGAAGAACTGCTGGAGCCCGAGTTGGAGCACCTGGTGTGGGAGATCGGGCGGTGACCGACCGCCGCCGCTTCCTCGCCTCCGCCGACCTCGGCACCGCGACCGCCGCGCTGGACCCGCGTCGGCTCCTGCGTCAGGCGCCGGGCGGGGGACGGTCCGCATGTTGCGGCCGGCAGTCGTGTAAGCCAACAAAGACCCGCCCTTTCGACCAGGTGACTCCATGACCAGCCGTTTACTGGTTCTTACTCTCGCTCTGGCGCTATGCCCCCCGGCTCTCGCCCAACAGGTCGAGACCCGCACCGCCAACGACGGCAACGTGCTCCTCGAGGGCGCGCCCGAGGTGCCCGAGGAAGTCAAGGAACGCCTCAACCGCTACCAGAACGTGCGCAGCGCCGGACTGGTGGGCTGGACGGAAGCGGGCCGCGGTGTCTACGTCTCCACCCGCTTCGCCGACCTGAGCCAGCTCCACCGGGTAGACGCGCCCGGCGGAAGCCGCCACCAACTCACCTTCTACCGGGAGCCGGTGCTCGGGGCCCAGCCGCGGCCCGCTTCCGACGACGTCCTCTTTCTCATGGACGAGGGCGGGAGCGAGTTCTGGCAACTCTTCCTGTTTGATACCAAAAGCCGGGAACGGCGTCGGCTCACCGACGGAAGCTCGCGCAACAGCGGCGCCGAGTGGAGCGACGACGGCCGCTGGCTCGCCTTTACCAGCACCCGGCGCACCGGCCGCAGCAACGACGTGTGGCTGATGAACGTAGCAGATACCAGCTCGGCCCGGCTCCTGGTAGAGGCCGACGACGGCGCGAGCTGGGGCGCGGCCGACTGGAGTCCGGACGGGAGCCAGCTCCTGGTGGGTCAGTACATCTCGATCAACGATTCGCGCCTTCACCTGGTGGACGTGGCCACGGGCGAGCGGCGCCTCATCGCGGGCGGCGGCGATGATCGGGCGAGCTGGCTGGGCGTCTCTCCGCTCTTCTCGGCCGATGGCGGGGGCGTTTTTCTGGCCACGGACGCGGGCAGCGAGTTTACCGAGCTGGCCCACTTGGAGCTCGCAAGCGGCGACCTTACGGTCATTACCGGCCATATACCGTGGGACGTGGAGGAGTTCGCGCTGAGTCAGAACGGCCGGCGCGCCGCCTTCGTGGTCAACGAGCACGGCTACGACCGGCTCTACCTGATGGACGCGAGCACCTTTCGCGACCAACGAGTGGAAAACATCCCCGACGGCCTGATCGGCGGGCTGGAGTTCAGCCCGGACGACCAGGAGTTGGGCATGACTATATCACGTCCCGGGGCGCCCAGTGACGTCTACTCTCTGGACCTCGGAGCTATGACCACGGAGGCCGGCCGGCTCACCCGCTGGACCGAGAGCGAGCTGGGCGGGTTGGACCCGGCCACCTTCGTGACCCCCGAGTTGATCGAATACCAGAGCTTCGACGGAAGGATGATTCCGGCCTTCGTGTACCGGCCGCGGGCCCCCGGCCCGCACCCGGTCGTAATCCAGATCCACGGCGGACCCGAATCTCAGAGTCGTCCCGGCTTCAGCGCTAGCTACCAGATGTGGGTCCAGGAGCTGGGCGCGGCCGTGATCCGCCCCAACGTGCGCGGCTCCGCCGGCTACGGTAAGAGCTACCTGCTGCTCGACAACGCCGAGAAGCGTGAAGACAGCGTAAAGGACATCGGCGCCCTGCTCGACTGGATCGCGCAGCAGCCCGGCCTCGACGCCAACCGGGTAGCGGTCTACGGCGGTAGCTACGGCGGCTACATGGTGCTCGCCTCCCTGGTCCAGTACAGCAATCGGCTGAGGGCGGGGGTGGAGCTCGTGGGCATCAGCAACTTCGTCACCTTTCTGGAGAACACTCAGGAGTACCGGCGCGACCTGCGGCGCCCCGAGTACGGCGACGAGCGCGACCCGGAAATGAGGGCCTTCCTGGAGTCCATCTCTCCCTCGAACCGGACGGACGAGATCACCGCCCCCCTCTTCGTGGCCCAGGGCGCCAACGATCCGCGCGTGCCCGCCAGCGAGAGCCGCCAGATCGTGGACGCGGTGCGCGCCAGCGGCTACGACGTCTGGTACATGCTTGCCAAGAACGAAGGGCACGGCTTCCGCCGCAAGGAGAACGCCGACCTCTTCCAGCAACTCACGCTCATGTTTCTCGAAGAGCACCTGCTACACTGAAATGCCGTCAATGAAGGCGACCTCGCGCGCGCCGGATCAGAAGCGTGCGCAGCCGGCGGGCCTGCTCGCAGGAAGACTCCGCCGGGAGCTGCGGTGGAGGAAACCGTTTTCCCGAATGCGGGTACGGAAGAAGCCCACCGCTCGATCCTCAAACCTCCGCCAAAGACCATGACCGCCACTGTGCTCGCTCTCGCTTCCCTGGCCGCCGCTGTTCCGTCGCCGGACGCCCTTACGCCCGCAGCCGACACAGTTGTCATCGAACAGTGGACGGTGCCTTGGCCCGAGAGCCGCCCCCGCGACCCCTATGTGGCGCCGGACGGCCGCGTCTGGTTCGTGGGCCAGCGCTCGGATTACGTCGCCGTCTTCGACCCGGCGAGCGAAAGCTTCGAGAAGATAGACCTGCCCGAGGGGGCCGGCCCGCACAACCTGATCGTGGACGATCAGGGAGTTATCTGGTACGCGGGCAACCGCAACGCCACCATCGGGCGCCTGGACCCGGAGAGCGGCGAGATCACCGAACTCTCCATGCCGTTGGAAGGCGCGCGCGACCCCCACACCCTCGTCTTCGGCGCCGGCCAAGACATCTGGTTCACCCTCCAGGGGAGCAACATGGTGGGCCATCTGGACACCGCGTCGCGCCAAATTCACCTGTTACCGGTTCCCACCGAGGGCTCCCGCCCTTACGGCATCGCCGTCGGCACGGACGGGCGAGTCTGGTTCAACCAGGTGGGCGTCAACCAACTGGGCGTGATCGACCCGGAGAAGATGGAGGTGCGGGAGATCGTGCTGCCGCGCGAAGAGGCGCGCGACCGCCGCATCGGTATCACCTCCGACGGCGCGGTCTGGTACGTGGACTGGGGCGCCGGCCATCTGGGGCGCGTCGACCCGGAGACGGAGGAGGTGCGCGAGTGGCCGGTGCCCGGAGGTAAGGACGCGCGGCCTTACGGCATGGCGGTCGACGACCGCGACCGGATCTGGTTCGTGGAGACCGGCTCAGACCCTAACCGGCTGCTGGGCTTCGATCCAACCACCGGCGAGTTCTTCAGTCAGACCGAGATCGACTCGGGCGCGGTGCGGCACATGTTCTTTCACCAAGTCTCGCGCACCATCTGGTTCGGGACCGACTCGAATACGCTGGCGCGCTTCCGCGTTCCGTGAGGGTCACCACCCCATCACCAGCGCGAAAATTAGCGGTGCCACGATGGAGGCGTCGGACTCGATCATATACTTGGGCGTGTCCTTGCCCAGCTTCCCCCAGGTGATTTTCTCGTTGGGTACGGCGCCCGAGTACGAGCCGTAGCTGGTGGTGCTGTCGCCGATCTGGCAAAAATAGCCCCAGAGCGGCACCTCGTCTCGGCGCAGGTCCTGGTGCAGCATGGGCACCACGCAGATGGGGAAGTCGCCCGCGATGCCGCCGCCGATTTGGAAAAATCCCAGCGAGGCGTCCCGCGTGGTCTTCGTGTACCACTCCGCCAGCTCGACCATGTACTCGACGCCCGAGCGGACGGTGTGGACGTTCTTGACGTCGCCCGCGAGGCAGTGGGCCGCGTAGATATTGCCCAGGGTGGAGTCTTCCCAGCCGGGCACGAATAACGGCAGGTCGCGCTGGGCGGCGGCGACCATCCACGAATCCGCGGGGTCGATCTGGTAGTGCTCCTCCAGCGCGCCGCTCTGGATCAACCGGTAGATAAAGTGGTGCGGAAAGAAGCGCTCGCCGCGCTGGTCGGCCGAGGTCCACCCCGCCAGCACGGCCCGCTCCATCCGCCGCATTGCTTCTTCCTCGGGGATACAGGTATCGGTAACCCGGTTGAGGTGGCGCTCCAGGAGCCGCTGTTCGTCGCGCGCGCCGAGTTCGCGGTAGTGGGGCACGCGCTCGTAGTGGTCGTGGGCCACCAGGTTGAAGAGGTCTTCTTCCAGGTTGGCGCCGGTGCACGATACCGCGTGGACCTTGTCCCGGCGGATCATCTCGGCGAGGGACAGGCCGAGCTCGGCCGTGCTCATGGCACCCGCCAGGGTCACCAACATCTTTCCCCCTCCGTCCAGGTGCTGGAGGTAACCCTCGGCGGCGTCGACCAGGGCGGCGGCGTTGAAGTGACGAAAGTGGTGTTTGACGAAGTCGCTGACGGGCGTGGAGGTCATCTCTCTCGCTCGGGGTAAAGAAAGGAAAGATACGTTCCAGGCCGCCGGGGCAAAACCGGCGGGGCGGAGGTCCGCTCCCGGTGTGATTTTCGCGGTAGTGCCGGGGTTACTGTCTGGTCGCTAAAAAGGGGATAACCGGTTGATGGGAGCGCGAGCTTGAACGTCCAGATGACCATCCTGGCCGACGAGGCCAACGTTTCCCAGGAGGGGAAGCTGAACGTACTGGGCATCTTTGACCGCATCTCGGGCAACTCCTTTCCCACCGTGCACCCGCGCATGGTATTTGCTTTTCGGGTCCAGTCGGGCTACCCCGACTCGGGCGAGACCTTCCCCATCCGGGTGCAACTGGTCGACGCCGACGGGGGGAAGATGTTCGAGGCCAAGGGGGAGCTCACCGCGCCTCGGGTGCCGCCCGGGGAGTTCGCCACCGCCAACCAGGTTTTCACGCTGGTGGGAGTGCGCTTTCCCGCCCCGGGGAGCTACAAGTTTGTTCTCAACGTGGGGAAGCTGGAGCCGCACGAGCTCCCCTTCGCCGTGACCGCGGCCAAGCAGGAACCGTGATACTTTATCAAGGAGAAGAGCTATGAACGCACGACTGGTGCTCCTGCTCGGAGCTGGGGTCCTTGCGGGTTGCGCCGCCGAGGACGCCGACGGAGTTCCTCCACGCACCGACGGCCCGCCCCATTCCGAACTCGCCTGCGACGCGGACAACGGGGGGCTCACCCTGCCGGACGGCTTCTGCGCCGCCGTCTTCGCCGACGAGGTGGGGGCGCTGCGACATATCGCCGTGGCCCCGGACGGCCGCGTGTACGGCGCCCTGCGCACGGGTGGGGTGGTGGGGCTCGCCGACAGCGACGGTGACGGCAAGGCCGACCGGCGGGTCGAGTTTGGCGGCGAGGGGGGCACGGGGATCTCGGTACGGGACGGATACCTCTACTTTGCCACCAACGACCAGGTGATCCGTTACCGCTTGGGCGAACAGCTGGAGCCGACCGGAGAGCCCGAGACCATGGTAGGCGGCTTTCCGGCGCAGCGCACCCACGCCGCCAAGACCATCGCCTTCGACGGGGTGGGCAACTTGTACGTGAACGTGGGCGCCCCCTCCAACGCCTGCCAGGAGCGGGACCGGCAGCAAGGCGCGCCGGGCACGGACCCCTGCCCGCAGCTCGAGCTGCACGCCGGGGTCTGGCGCTACGACGCCGGCCAGCCTGACCAGAGCCACGCCGCCGGGAACCGCTACGCCACCGGTATCCGCAACGCGGTGGCCATCGCGTGGAGCGACGCCGCCGGCTCCCTCTTCGTGGTCCAGCACGGCCGCGACCAACTCAACACCATCGCCCCCGAGCACTTTAGCGACGAAGATAACGCCGAGCTGCCCGCGGAGGAGTTCATGAAGGTGGGCGAGGGGGACGACTTCGGCTGGCCTTACTGCTTTTACGACCAGCGCCAGGGCAAGCGGGTGCTGGCCCCCGAGTACGGCGGCGACGGCCGGGAGGTGGGCAACTGCGCGAGCTTCGCCGAGCCGGTGGAGACTTTTCCTGGCCACTGGGCACCCAACGGGCTCACCTTCTACGACGGAGACCTCTTTCCCGAGCGGTACCGGGGTGGAGCGTTCATCGCCTGGCACGGTTCCTGGAACCGGGCGCCGCTACCGCAACGCGGCTACCGGGTAACCTTTGTGCCGCTCTTGGGGGGCGAGCCATCGGGCGAGCCCGAAACTTTCGCCGACGGATTCGCGGGCGCGGAACCGATCTCCAGCCCGTCGGACGCCCGTTGGCGGCCGATGGGGCTAGCGGTGGCCCCAAACGGGTCGCTGTACATCTCTGACTCCCAACGGGGCCGCGTATGGCGGGTGGTATACCGCGGAGAGGGCTGAGGGAGAAGTGCACCAATCTGGCTCTGGCGGGTAGTTAAAAGCGTACCCCCACCCGAGAGGAGCAGAGCCGTGGACGAGACCGTCATCCAACCGACACCCGCCAGGACCGGGCAACCGGGGGGTGAACCGGCTCCGCGCCCCCCCCGGCCCG
This sequence comes from Longimicrobiaceae bacterium, assembly GCA_050732775.1. GTDB lineage: Bacteria > Gemmatimonadota > Gemmatimonadetes > Longimicrobiales > Longimicrobiaceae > JBOHRN01. The sequence continues at coordinate 24,444 of JBOHRN010000015.1, forward strand.
GCCGGCTCCTCTGGGTCGGTATCCCCCTGCTGGCCATCGTGCTGGGCGGAGTGTGGATCTACCGGGGGGTCATGGAGGGGCTGTTTACCCCCATCGGCGAGACCGAGTCGACCATCATCGCCAGCCCCATCGTGCTCGAGGCGATCAGGCGGGTCGAGAAGCAGACTTTTATCGAACACTACAACGCCGTGGACCTCGACTACACCGAGGCGCCCGAGGGGTGGCTCCGCTTCCTGCCCATCGAGCGCCAGTTCGTGATCCTGCTGCGCGGGCGGGTGCCGGCCGGCTTCGATCTCTCCACCCTTACCAGCGAGGACGTGCGGGTGAGCGGTGACGGAACCCGGGTGGAACTCACCCTGCCCCGCCCGGAGATCTTCGAGGAGAACGTCTCCATCGACTTCGAGAACAGCCGCATCCTCACCCAGCGAAGCACTTGCCCAAACTTCATCTGCCGCGACCCGCTGTCGGCATACCAGGAGGAGATCCTGCCCAACGGCAGCGCCCTGCTGGTGCGCTCGGCCCGGCGCAACGGCATCCTGGGCCAGGCGGCCAGCGGCGGGGTGGCGTTTTACGAGCGACTGCTCGGCACGCTCGGCTTCGAGCAGGTGGTGGTGCGGGTGGAAGGGCCGCTGGAGCCGTGAGCGTCCCGGCCAGGCGGTGACCGAGCTCCGCGTGCGCACCCTGGAGCGCAACCAACTGGTCGAGATCACCGGCGAGTTGCGGCGCCTGGTCGCGGAGAGCGGGGTGGAGGAGGGGTTGCTGGTGGCGCAGTCACTCCACACCACCGCCGCGCTCACCGTCAACGAGAGCGCCGACCCGGACGTGCCGGGGGATATTGCCGCCAAACTCTCGCAGCTGATACCCCACCGGGAGCCGTTTTACCGCCACGCCGAGGGGAACAGCGATAGCCACGTGAAGGTGAGCTTACTAGGCCCTTCGCTCACTCTGCTGGTGAGCGGCGGCGAACTGGTGCTGGGGAGCTGGCAGGGAGTCTTCCTGTGCGAGTTCGACGGTCCGCGCGAGCGCCGCGTGGCAGTGCGGGTGGCTCACTCGGGGGCCTCGTCCCCGGCGTAATCGGTGAGTAGCCAGGTGGCGCCGATGAGCACTCCCATAACCAGGTAAAAGTTCCGCTCCGCGGGAACTCCCGCGAACCCTGCCAGCCAGGGGAGCAGCAGGAGCACCACCGCCACCGAGATCTCTACCACTCCGTGAACCGGTAAGGGGATGAGCTTGACCACCCCCAGCGGAAAGTTCGTGGCCAGCGTAAGGAGCAGGTGGGCCGCCGCCAGTAGGTACGCCACCGTAGCGGAAACGCCGATGAAGCCGAACAAGCCCGGGGCCGCCAAGAAGAGGATCACCACCAGGTAGTCCAGGACTCCGTGCGCGCGGGGGGAGATGATTTTCATGGTCTGGAATCAGGGTTGCCGGAGATAGTCCACCGCCAGCCGTCGCAAAAAGAAACTCCCAAGCTAACGGTAGCCGCCCGCGGCGCCCGCGTCAAGCCTGGCCAGAGCTAGGGGGGTGGCTATAACCTGCAGCGTGGGCAAGAATTGTAATCATTTTTTTGCCAGCTCTGACCCTCGACAGTCGATCCCATGTTTCAGTCCGATCTCCTGAAAGGTAAGACCATCCTGGTCACCGGCGGCGGCTCCGGCCTGGGGCTCGCCATGTCCAAACGCTTCGCCGGTTTGGGCGCCAACGTTGCCATCTGCGGTCGCACCGGGTCGACCCTGGAGGACGCCGCCGGGGAGATCGATCCGTCGGGCGGGCGAGTGTTCGCGCACCCCTGCGACGTGAGCGACTTCGGCCAGATGGAAGCCACGGTGGCCGCCACGGTGGAGCGCTTCGGCGCCGTCGACGGGCTGGTCAACAACGCCGCCGGCAACTTTCTGGCCGCCAGCGAGGAGCTCTCGCCGGGCGGCTTCGACCGAGTGGTGAAGATCGTTCTTCACGGGACTTTCCACGCCACCCTCGCGGCCGGCCGCCGCATGATCGAGGCGGGCGGCGGCACCATCCTCAACATCGTCACCACCTACGCCTGGACCGGCTCTCCCTTCGTGGTGCCGTCGGCCGCGGCCAAGGCGGGGGTGCTGGCGATGACCCGCTCGCTGGCCGTTGAGTGGGCCGCCTATAAGGTGCGGGTAAACGCCATCGCCCCCGGCCCCTTTCCCACCGAGGGGGCTTGGAAGCGACTGATGGCGTCGCCCGAGATGGAGCGCGAAGCCAAGGCCCGGGTGCCGCTCCGCCGTTTCGGCGAGCAGCAGGAGTTAGCCGATCTGGCCGCCTACCTGATGGCCGATGGCTCGGCGTACGTGAACGGCGAGTGCGTGACCATCGACGGCGGGGCGTGGCTAGCGTCGGGCGGCCAGTTTAGCGGGCTCTTGCGGGTGCCGAGGGCCGAGCTCAAGGGGCGCATGGAAGAGATGAAGAAGAAGTGATCAAGTGAAACTTCCGCCCAGGGGCGCCGTGCTGGAAAAAGAGCTGGCAGAGCTACTCCGCGAACGGGCGCTCACCCTCGCCGTTGCCGAGTCGTGCACGGGTGGTCTCATCGGCCACCGGATTACCGAGGTGCCCGGCAGCTCGGCGTACTTTCTGCTCGGCGTGGTGGCGTACTCCGACCGGGCCAAAAAGGAGCTGCTCGGGGTCCGGGAAGAGACTCTCGCCGCTCACGGCGCCGTGAGCGAACAGGTGGCCGTGGAGATGGCGTTGGGGGTGCGCGCCAGGGCCGCCGCCGACCTCGGAGTCGCCACCACCGGGGTGGCGGGGCCGGGCGGCGGCACTGCCGCAAAGCCGGTGGGCACGGTGTGCGTGGCCCTGGCGTGGCAGGCGGGTGTATGGTCCGGTCGCTACCATCTGGGCGAAATCGGCCGCGGCCGGGTCAAGGCCGAGACCGCCCGCCTCGCCCTGGAGCGGCTGTGGGAGCGGGCGCAGATGGTGGGGGGCTCTTAGCCACCGCCCGACTCGCCTCCCGGACCGCTTCTTTCATCTTCTGTCGGTCGACCTTCATCCGCCCGAAACGGGCGGCCAGGTACATGCGCACCACCTCTGCCGCCGCCTCCCGCCCGGGCGCGCGGGAGCTCTCCAGCGCGCCCAGGAAGCCGAGCGGTGGAACCATTTCGGGCACGCCAAAACCGGCCCGCTGGTACGCCCGCCTGAGCCGCTGGTAGAGCCGCGATTCGGGCGGGAGCGGTTGGCGCCGGGCGCGCAAGAGGAGCCAGAGCGCCACTCCTCCGGCGACCAGCGGGATCATCCACTCCACGGTGCGGCCGGGGGCGCCCTCTCCAGCTCGGCCGCCCCCCCAGCCGAGCTCCGAGAACAGGTCGCGGGCGCCGCGGAAAAGGTCGCGCTGACTGCCCAGATCGTAGTTGAGAACCCACTGGTACCAGCGGTGCTGGACCATGTCCAGGAAGAATAGTCCGGGCCACACCATGGCGCCCGCCCCCCCCGCCCCTCCGTCGGCGCTCCCGGCGGGGGTAGGGTCAAAAGGAACCCACCCCAAGTCCGGGAACCAGACCTCGACCCACGAGTGGGCCTGGTTCTGGGTTACCGCCAGGTAGGAGCCGAAGTCGTTCCAATCGCCGCCCAAGAAGCCGGTGACGTTGCGGGCCGGGACCCCCGCCGCCCGCAGCAGCACCGCCATTGCGGTGGAGAAGTACTCGCAGTGGCCCTCGCGCCTCTCGAACAGAAAGTGTTCGAGCGTGGCTTCGCGGGGGCTGTCGGGGAGGTCGAGGGTGTAGCCGAAGCCGCGCCGGAACCACGCCAGCGTGGCCGCGACCTTTTCGTAGCGGGTCGTCTGCCCCTCGCTCAGAGAGTCGGCCAGAGACAAGACGCGGCGCGGGGTGTCGCGGGGGAGCTGGAGGTAGGCGCGCGCCGGTTCAAGAGACCAGGGCCGCGCTCCCCGCAGGACCGATTCGGGCGGGCGGGGGGCGGCGGAGACACCCTGGAACACCGGCCGGTCCGAGCCAAAGTAGCGGAGGTCTCCGGCGCGGGTGAGGTACGGGCGCACCCGTGATTCGGGCTGCACCGAGATGACCGGGTGGAGTCCGAAGAGGAGGCGGGTGCCGGGTGCGGTACCGTACACGGTGTAGCGCCGGGGCGGGCCTCCCCAGCGGCTGAGATACGCCTCGCGGGCTAGAGTGGGGGCGGGGAGCCGTTCGGTCCTGGTCCAGCTCACGCCGTCGAACTGATCGTAGGAGTGGCCCCGCCAGTACAGGTTACCCGTGGGGGGCTTTTCGTCCCCGGGAAACTCTACCCTCAGCACCACCTCGGGGTTAGCGGAGACGCGGCTCCCCCACTGGCCAAGTGAGAGCTGGTCGGAGAACCCCACCAGCGCCGCTCCGGCGCCGCGCGCGGGCTGGCCCAGGAGCGCCCCCGGCAGCCGGGGGAGAGCCAGGAACACCAGCCCGCTCATGGCCACCGTGAGGCCCGAAAGGGCAGCCGTGGTCAACAGAAACGGCCGCCCCACCGGGATGTCGGCGATCCCGTGCCTTTCGGCCTCGCGCCGCAGGTGTCCCACCATGAGCGAGAGCACCCCCAGCACGATGTACGCGGCCAGCGCCGCGCCGAATTGGACGCCCGGATAAAACGCGGTCCCCGCCATGAGCAAGGCGAAAGAGAGCACGTAGAGCCGCAGGTCGTTACCGCTGTCGAGCGGTTTGACGGCCTCGCCGGTGAGCAGCACCAGCAGCAGGGCAAGCACCGGAGGGAGGATATCCCCGCCGACCACGAAGGTCATCAGCAGCACCCAGACGAAGAGGGCCGTGGCCAGAACTACCCACACCAGATTGAGCCGGACGCTGAACGCGCGGGAGGGGTGGCGAAAAAGAAGCAGGAAGAGGAGCGCTCCCGCCCCGGCCGTGGGGGCGTCGATCCCGGCGCCCGCGGCAAAGGCGGCCAGCGCCGCGAGCGCCATCCCCACGGTGAGCCGCCGGTGCAGGCGGCTGAGCCGGGTGGGCCGCTGTTTGCTCACCCGGGACGTACGGTATCGCCGTACCCGGCCGCGCCCGCCGCGGCCGTGACCAGCACGCACGCCGGGCGCGGCACGGGCGGGGCGGGGGGAGGGGCGTCTGGCCGGAGGTCAGCGCGGGCCAGCACGTCCAAGATACGGTGCAGCTGCTCGGGGCCGCTCCCCACCCGCACCCGCGCCTCGCCGGTCTCGAGCGCCACGGGCTCGTCCCGGAGCACGGCCCGCGCCGCTAGCGCCGCCGCTAACTCTACGGCGTCTTCGGCGGCGTCTTCATCGCCCGTACGCAGATCCAGACAGAGCCAGAGGTCCCTGGACAAGTCGCGCTCGTACTCGCGTACCACGGGTTCGCCCAGGCGGGCCGTGCTGCGCCAATGAACGTCGCGCGGGTCGTCGCCGGGCCGGTACTCGCGCAGTCCCCGGAATTCGCCCCGCCCCCCGGCCGACCCGGCCAGGGCGCGCCCCCGGCGCCGTATCCGCTCGCCGGCCGTGCGCGCCTCCCGCACCGGCCGGCTGGTGCGGGGCCAGATCAAGAGCTCGCCGGGTAGCTCCAAGTCGCGCTCTTTTTCGAACAGCCCGAAGGGGAAAGAGGTCGAAAGGGTGACCGCGTAGAGCGGGTAAACGCCGCGGCGGGAAAAGGTCTCCTCCAACCGGGCCGCCGCCCGTTGACGCGCGTGGATAACCGGAATAAAGGCGCTCGCCTTCCCCTTCCGCTCGCGCACCACCACGGCGAAGCTGGGGAGCCGCCGCTTGCGGTTCTCCACCTGATACAAAACCCCGACGGGGTGGCCCGCCGTGCCCCCGCGCGGTATGCGCCTGCTTACCCGCAGGTCCCGGATGACTACTTCCGAGAGGGCGCCGCTCACCACGATCAGCCCGAGCATGGCGCCGAGCAGCAAGAAGAGGAGATTGTTGCCGGTGGCGATGGCGGCCATCCCCATCCCCAGTGTAGCCGCGGTGAACCCCCACCCCCCGCGCGTGAAGCGCAGCCGCCTGGGCGGGCGCAGGAGCCGAAGAAAGGGGCGAAGTTTGCTCACACCGGCACCGGAATCCCGCTGGTGATCTCTGCCAGTATCCCGGCCACTTCGGCGTGGGCGTCACCCTCGGCGCCCGCGCCGCGCGCCGGGATCAGCCGGTGGGCCAGGCACGGCACCACCAGCCGCTGCACGTCGTCCGGAACCAGGTAAGTGCGCCCCTCCACCAGGGCGCGCCCGCGGGCGGCGCGCAGCAGGCCCATCCCCCCGCGCGGGCTCACGCCGGTGCGTAGCCGGCGGTCGGCTCGGGTGGCGCGCACGATCTCCATTACGTAGTCGACCAGGGAGTCGTCGGCGTGGACCGAGCCCGCCGCGTCCTGGAGCGAGAGCACTTCCGCCGGCGAGAGCACCGCTTTGATCTGCTCCACCCGGTCTCTGTCGCCGGCCGGCTCCAGCAGCACGGCCCGCTCGTCGGGCTCGTCCGGGTAGCCGATGGAGAGCCGCATCAAGAAGCGGTCGAGCTGGCTCTCGGGGAGGGGGTAGGTGCCGTGTTGTTCCAGCGGGTTCTGGGTGGCGATGACGAAGAAGGGGTGGGGCAGCCGGTGGGTCTCTTCGTCGATGGAAATCTGGCCCTCCTGCATCGCCTCCAAGAGCCCGCTCTGGGTGCGGGGCGGGGCTCGATTGATCTCGTCGGCCAGCACCAGGTGGGTAAAGATGGGACCGGGTCTGGTCTCGAACTCCGCGCTGCCGGGGTTGTAAACCGAGACCCCGATCACGTCCGAGGGGAGCAGATCGCTGGTGAATTGGATGCGCCGGAAGCCGAGCCCGAGGGCGGCGGCCAGGGCGCGGGCCAGAGTGGTCTTGCCCACGCCGGGAACGTCTTCCAGCAGCAAGTGCCCGCGGGCCAGAAGGGCGGCCAGGGAGAGCCGTACCACCTCGCGCCTGCCGCGGAAGGCGACCTCCACCGCCTCGGCCAGCCGGTCGAGGGCGTCGAGCGGAGTATCATCCCGTTCGATCAGAGAAGGTTTGTGCATACTACCCGGAGCGGGAATACGGTGTTACATCGAAACGTCGATGCGCGTGTCTACCTCTGGCAAGATCGCCGCCGCCGCGGCCGGGCCGCAACCGGCGAGCCGTAAGGTGCCTGGGACATCCATGTCCCGCAGCGGGTCCCAGCAGCCCCGGTCTTCCGCCCCTGCTCGGTCCAAATCATAAATATCCAATAAAAACAAGGGAAAAATCATTACCAACACCCGGCCCGGAGTATGCATACACTCTCATCCAACGCGGAGGTTCGCATGGACACAGACACCTTGCTTCGCATTCACCAGAGCGACGACCCCTCGGCCGCTTTCCGGACCGTGGTGGGCTCGCTCTCCGGGCGCCTTCCCCTGCGGGGGGCGCTCTGGGTGGGCGCGGCCGACCGCTCGGTCCGTCACCGCTGGCCCGAAGACTCGCCGCACCTCGACGAGTTGATCGACACCGCCCTGCACGTCCTGCGGCCGGAGGTCTTCCGGCTCGGCTCCGACTTTCCCGCGTTGGCCGAGCGGTTGCCCGAGAGCGAGGGACTCTTTCTCCCCCTGCGCGACGGCGGGCGCCTCTCATCGGCCGTGATCCTGGTGGCCGCGGGCGGCTCCTTCCCGGACGATCCGGGCGCGTGGGAAGCTTTGTCGCGCTCCCTGGAGCGGTGCGAGTCGGTGCACCGGCGGCTAGCTGTGGCCGAGGAGGGGCGCGCGCAGGCGTGCCGCCGGGCGGAGGAGAGCGAGACCTTGCACATGCTCGGGCTGGCCGCCAACCGTACCCTGGACCCGGAAGAGGTCTTCCCCTTGGTGGCGCGCCTCGCCCGCACCCTGCTGGGCGCCCACTACGTGAGTATCCACTTGGGCGACGAGCGGGAGTGCTGCCCCCGCGTGGCCGCGGTCGGGCTCCGTAACCCGGACCACCAGCCGGTAGACGACCCCTTTGCCCAGCGGGTGATCGCTGCCCGCCAGCCGGTATCGGCCGGTGGAGACGGTTACTCCCTGCAAGCCGAAGACCTCCCATTTCACCAAGCCGAGGGGATGGTGCACGGCTTTGGCGTTCCGCTTTCCCTCTTCGGCAAAACCTTTGGCGCCCTGCTGATGGGCTACCGCAGGCCGTACCGGACCACGCCGCGCGACCACCGTCTGGCCCTGACGCTGGCCAGCCACGCCGCCGTGGCGATCAACAACGCGCGGCTGCATCGGGAGCTATCCAAGCGGAGCGCCGACCTGCAGCAGACCCTGGAGGAACTGCAGCGAGCGACCGAGGCCAAGGAGCGCTTCTTCGCCTCCATGAACCACGAACTACGCACCCCGGTGAACGCCATCTCCGGTTACCTCACCTTGCTGCTCGACGGTATCGGCGGCGAGCTGCCCGGCAAGGCGCACGACTACCTGGGGCGTGCCCAGCGGGCGTCCGGCAACCTTTTGACCCTGGTCAACGACATCCTCGACCTGTCCAAGATCTCGGCCGGCAAGATGACGGTGGAACCGCGCGAGGTGGAGCTGGCGGAGGTGATCGACGACGTGGTCGTCACGGTACAGCCGCTGGCCGAAGAGAAGGGGCTCTATCTCACCGCTCCCGAAGGTCCGCTGTCGGTGCTGGTGACCGACCCGGTCCGGCTCCGGCAGATACTCCTAAACCTGCTCTCCAACGCCATCAAGTTCACGGCCGAGGGCGAGGTCGCGCTAGTGGTGGACCCGGCCGCGAACGGAAAGGGAGCGGGCGAGTGGACCGAGATCCAAGTCGCCGATACCGGCCCCGGCATCCCGGCCGAAGACCGGGAGCGTGTCTTCGAGGAGTTCGAGCAGGTGGCGGGCAGTCAGCATAAGGGGACCGGGCTGGGGCTCCCCCTCTCACGCAAGATCGCCCGTATGTTGGGAGGCGACCTGACGCTTGAGAGCGAGGAGGGGACTGGCTCCACCTTTACCCTGCGGCTGCCGAGCGCGGAGCGGCCGATGGAGCGTCGCTTGGTCGAGGCGGCGTAGCGGCGTGGGCATCCCCCCGACGGGACAGCTACTTACCCAAACAAAGGAGAGTCTCATGGCCAACGGTTACCGTAGTGGGTTCGCGTGGCTCCTGGTCCTGGCCCTGGCCGTCCAGGGGTGTGATGATGAGGAAGCCCGGCCGCTGGAAGATACGGACGAGGTGGCGGTCCAAGACGACACCGCCGCCGTCATTCAGCAGCTGGTTCAGTGCCCGGTGAGCGTTGCGAGCGAAGACACCGCCACCGCCACCCCGCAAGATGGTGTAGAGCTGGCGGTGGCCGGCCACCGCTTGAGCATCCCGCCCCAGGGGGTATCGGCAGCCACTCCGTTCGTGCTGAGGGAAGAGGCGTCGCAGTACCTCAAGGTGTGGGCGGGTCCGCGCTCCCCGAGGGAAGAGAGCGAGGAGCAGTTTGCCTTTCAGCCGCGGCGGCCGGCCACCCTGGCGATCAGCTACCAGCGCTGCCAGAACGCGGCCGAGCTACAAGCGATGGGGAACAGTCTGGTGATCGTCCGGCTGAATCCCAACGACCAGCCCCTACCCGATAATCTCAATTCGGAGCACGTCGCGGACAGCATGTACGTGCGCACCGACCGCGACACACTGAGCCCGTACGCGATCGCGACCAACTGACCAGGGCTCGGTGAAAAGGGTGGAAGTCGAGGGGGTAGACCCCGTCCCGCCGGCCGCCCAGATCGGACCTCTGCGCGAGCTCGCCGATAGTCTCGTAGACTGGGGGGTGTGGGAAGAAGCGTGGGACGCCTACCGGCTCCTCTTCCGGGCGGCGCTCTGCCACGCCGACCTCCCCGCCGCCGCCGACGCCACGCGCGGGGAGGCCCGCGCCCGCCAAGGCGCGGGCCGCTACCAGGAGGCGCTCGAGTTGGCCGAGCTGAGCTATGAGCTCTCCCAGCGCGCAGAACTTCCGCTCGCCTCCTCGCGCGCCCTCAACGTGCTGGGGAGCGTCCACCTCTCCCGGCAGGAGCTCGAGCTGGCCACGGCGGCCTTCGAGCAAGCCCGCGAGACCGCCGCCCAGGCGGGCGACGACACCGTGGTCGCTTTCGCCTGCCAGAACCTCGGCGTGGTCGCCAATATCCGGGGTAAGCTGCGCGAGGCGCGGGCCTTTTACCTGGAGGCGGTCGCCGCCTTTACCCGCGTAGGCGCCCACCCCGGCACGGCCGTGGTCCAGAACAACCTCGGCATGGTGTGCGCCGACTTGGGCGACCACGCCGAGGCTGTGCAGCACTTCGACCGCGGTGTCGAGCTCGCCGAAGGGATCGGCAACCAGCCCCTCCTCGCCCGGCTGCACGCCAACCGGGCCGAGCCCTTCATCCATTTGGGCGAGACAGAGAAAGCCCGCGCCGACCTCGATACCGCTCTGCGGGTCGCCCGGCGGGTGGAGGCCGGCGACGTGGAAGCGGCCGCGTACCGGCTGCGGGGTGTCATCGCCCGCCTGGGGGGCGACCTCGCGGCGGCGGAGCGGTGCCTCGAGCGCGCCCTGGAGATCGCGACGGAGGGCGGCCACGAGCTCGAAAGGATCGAGACGCTGGGCGGCCTCGCCACGATTCGCCGGGCTCAGGGACGGGCCGGAGAGGCACGCGAGCTGCTCCTGGAGGCCCGCGCAGGCTTCGTCGCGCTGGGAGCCGAGCGCGACGTGCGCCGGCTCGACGGCGTGCTGGAGGAGTGGGACCTTCCGGCGGCCGCGGGTGGAAACGCCACGCCGGTTGAAATGGGGTAGACTTGCCGGGGGGTGGCGCGACGCCTTTCGGCTCGATAGTTTTGGAGCGACAACGAAGAACCGCCAGGGGTACCCGTCTCTCCGAGGTAAGAGAGCCGGGTTGAGAGAGTCCCTTGGAACCTGATCCGGATCGTACCGGCGTAGGGAGGCGGCGCGGACGAGTTAGCCCACCCGCGGTGTTACCTCCGGATCGTCTCGCTCATCCAGCAAGGAGCAGGAGATGATCGCACCTTCCAAGACCCGCACTCCGGTCGTCGCGGGCGACTACGGAGACGCCTTTCCCAACTCACGCAAGGTGTACCTAGAGGGCCCGCGCGGGGTCCGCGTACCGATGCGCGAGATCGCGCTCTCGGGCGGCGAGCCGCCGCTCCGGGTCTACGATACCAGCGGCCCCCAGGGCATCGACGTGCGCCAGGGGCTAGCGCCGCTCCGCAAGGAGTGGATCCGGACGCGGCGCGGCACTACACCCGTCACGCAGATGCACTACGCCCGCAAGGGCGAGATCACCCCGGAAATGGAGTTCGTGGCGCTGCGCGAGCAGATGGACGCCGACTTCGTGCGGAGCGAGGTCGCCCGCGGCCGCGCCATCATCCCTGCCAACATCAACCACCCCGAACTCGAGCCGATGATCATTGGCCGCAACTTCAAGGTCAAGATCAACGCCAACATCGGCAACTCGGCGGTGCGCTCCTCGATCGACGACGAGGTCGAGAAGCTGCGCTGGGCTACGCTCTGGGGTGCCGATACCGTGATGGATCTCTCGACCGGCAAGAACATCCACGAGACGCGCGAATGGATCCTGCGCAACTCGCCGGTGCCGATCGGAACAGTCCCCATCTACCAGGCGCTCGAGAAGGTGGGCGGCGCACCCGAGGAGCTGACCTGGGAGCTGTATCGTGACATACTGATCGAGCAGGCCGAGCAGGGGGTGGACTACTTTACCGTCCACGCCGGCGTGCTGCTGCGCTACATCCCCATGACTGCCGAGCGGATGACGGGGATCGTCTCGCGCGGTGGCTCGATCATCGCCAAGTGGTGCCTGGCGCACCACCAGGAAAGCTTTCTGTATACGCACTTCCGCGAGATCTGCGAGATCATGGCCGCCTACGACGTGAGCTTCTCGCTGGGCGACGGACTGCGCCCCGGCTCCATCGCCGACGCCAACGACGAGGCCCAGTTCGCGGAACTCAAAACGCAGGGCGAACTGAACAAGATCGCCTGGGAGTTCGAGGTGCAGACCATGAACGAGGGGCCGGGGCACATCCCCATGCACCTCATCCGGGAGAATATGGAGAAGCAGCTCGAGTGGTGCGACGAAGCGCCCTTCTACACGCTCGGCCCGCTCACCACCGACGTCGCTCCCGGCTACGATCACATCACCAGCGCCATCGGCGCGGCGCAGATCGGCTGGTACGGCACCGCCATGCTCTGCTACGTGACGCCCAAGGAGCACCTGGGGCTGCCCAACCGCGACGACGTCAAGACCGGAGTAGTTACATATAAGGTTGCCGCCCACGCCGCCGACCTCGCCAAGGGGCACCCGCGCGCGCAGGAGTGGGACGACGCCATCAGCAAGGCCCGCTTCGAGTTCCGCTGGAGGGACCAGTTCAACCTGGCGCTCGACCCCGTCACCGCGCTGGCGTACCACGACGAAACTCTGCCGGCCGAGGGCGCCAAGGTGGCCCACTTCTGCTCCATGTGCGGGCCCAAGTTCTGCTCGATGAAGATCACGCAGGACGTGCGTGACTACGCGGCGAGGCAAGCGGGGATGGCCGAGAAGAGTGCCGAGTTTCGCGAGCAGGGGAGCGAGATCTACGTGCCGACAAACTCCAGTCTTTGACATGCCTCAAACGCGTATTTACATTGGAACGAGGATCGCGATCAGCATGCTCCCAACAAAGGAGGACACGATGGCCGCAAGCGTGGAAGCGGCGCGATTCACCAGGGCGACGGCGCGGCCGTGCTCTTCGTGGACGAGGGGGCCAGTCCTCAGCAGGTCGAAGCCCTCGCCATGATCTTTTCCGGCCAGGCCGGCGGCATGCCCTGGGAGGTGATCGCCGGAACGTCACGGCGACCAGAGCTCGGTGTCCGGCCGGAACACGATCCAGGCGAACCAGAAGTGGTTCCCGTGCGGCACGGCGCGCAGCCGTTGGCCGCGGAGCGGGCCTTCGACCGCCCGCCCCGCCAGATCCCAGCGGCTGCCGGTCTCGCGGTCCTGAAAGCCGCCTTCCGCGCCGCGAAAGGTGAGCGTCCGGTCACTCAGGCGGCGATCGAAGGTCGCAGTCTGCCCCACGTCGCGTCCCTGCGAGATGTCGCTCCGGTCCAGCGCGCTCGCCGCTCCCCCCTGCCAGAAGACGACAACCGGAGTGCGCCCGATCTCAGCGTTGACCACACGCTCGCTGCGTAGGGTCTCGATAGAAACCGCCCAGCCTTCTGCGGCGTCGATCGCGACCATCCGCTGCATGGCGGGCAGCCGTGGGTCCGTATCTCCACGGAAGAAGCGGAGAATCGGTGAGTTGTTCCGGTCGTCATAGCCGACGTAGGGGTTGTGGCCATAGTCCCGTACGTGGCCGGTGTTGCGGGAGAGGACCTCCAGGTTCGGGTAGGTTTCGCGGGCAGTCTTCCAGGCCAACGTAGTCTGCGGTACGAACTCGAGCTTGGTGCCGGTCAGCTCGCCGACGATCGCCTCGCCGGTGGCCTGCTGCCACCAAGTCTCGGTCTGCCGGTCGTACATCACCAGGTCCGAGTGGCGCAGCCGGCCGGTGGTGCCGAAGTCGAACAGCCGGTCGTCCACCCGCCGGTCGAAGACCAGCGCGGTGTTGCACAGTGGGCAAAAGGTGGCCGCCACCGGGAGGCCGCCGACCACGTCGTTGACGATCTCGTGCCAGATCAGGATCGCCAGCGGGTATGCCTTAGCCTGATCGCCGTGCTCGACCACCATCACCGGGTCACGGTCCTCGAGCCAGCGGTCGGCCTCCCGGAGGCTCTCGAAGCGCGGCTGGTCAATGGCCGGGATGCCGTCCTTGGGCGGGCCGCCGGAGACGATCTCTTCCAGCGGCACAGAATGCTTCGAGAAGTCCGTCCTCCACTGCTCGCCGCCGGCGATGCGGGCAGCGGCCGCATCGGGTGGGGTCTGCTGGGCATCGCACACGGAAACGCTCCAGGCGAGAGATAGCAACAGCGCCAACTTCACGACTTTCATCGGCCCTCTTTGCAGTGGTGTGGAATGAGGGTGCCGTCTCACCAACCCGTCCGACCCGCGGGATGTTCCCATCCTCACCCGTGGTACCCACCAATGGGCTCCGCGGCGGTTCGTGCAGAGCCACGAGCGGTCACCTGTGGGGTGGCACGGGCGCGATGAGGCCGGGGAACCTTCGCGCACGGGTCTGTTCAGCGCTCCGGGCCTGCTCCGGCTGTGGGGCGTGGTCCAGAGCGCGATCGGCGGGCTGATGATCGTGGGGCTGCTGCGTCGCTGGGTATATCCCGCCGTGATTATCATCAACGGCGCGAGCATGCTGGGCGTCTGGCGCTCGATCGTCGATCCGTGGGGATGGGTACTCGAGGGCACCAACGTGCTCTTCTTCCCCTCTCTCATCATTTTCGCCGCGAGCCTGCTGCTCTGGGCGTTCCGCGATGTGGAGGGCTACGCGCTCGATCGCGATGCGGCAGGCCATCCGGCCGGTGGTGCGGAATACGGGCCGCACTCTCGTGGGGCATCATTCCTCGAGTAGGATGTGGAGATGCCAGGGGATTGAGGGCCGACCCGAAGCGGTGCAGGAAGGACACGGCGCCGAGGCGGGCGTCGGGCCCCGCACCGGGACTGGTGCGGCGGAGCCGGGTACGGATGGCGCGGAGCAGGATGCGCAGGATCGCGCCGGTCAGCTCGGCATCGTGGGGCAGATAGGGGCGCAAGCGTTTCGGCAGGGAGAGCACCCACTGGCGGAGCGGGACGGGCGGCAGGACGGCGTCGTTCAGATGGGCGGCCACCTCCACCATGCGGCGGGCACTGCACGAGGGGCGGCCCGGGACGCGGGCGCCAGGGGCCGGCGTCACCGCCCCATGGACAGGTCAGATTTCAGCACGTCAAGCGCGATCCGAGTGTGCGGTCAGTTGCAGACCCGTTCTCAGTCGGGCTTACCAGAACGTGGGCCGCGAAGTCCTCTCGCGGATCGCCTCCGACGTGGGTAGAGGCGTTCCGCGGCTACGCGCACCTCAAAGCCGACTAACTCAGGATGTGGCGTTTGGTACCGACCAGAACCACGTATCCCAGGGACGAGCTGACCCGTCTCATGCGTGGCATCAGCCACGCCATCTTCCGCAGGTAGGCCGTCCGACTGAACATCCGTGCCATCATAGACATCAAACTGCTGAGCCCTTCATCACGCAGCATACCGCGGGCCGTCATCATTTCGAATGGCCCCGTTGTGACCTGCAGCGCGTCGAGGCCGGCTGTCCGGTATAGGTCCAGCCAGTCCTCAGCCGTATCGAAACGGATGCCCGGACAAACCTCGCCCTCAAAGATCCGACGTACTTCGTCCGTCGGCGGCTTACGATAGATGAACTCGTGCTCTAACACCCGGCCGCCGGGGCGGCACACCCGGACGACCTCGCTGGCGGCACGCGGGCGGTCGACGAACATGGTGACCGCTTCGACGACCACCCGATCAAAGGCGGCGTCGGAAAAGTCTAGGGCCTGGATATCTCCCGAAGCAATGGTGACCTCCGATGTGAGGCGCGCCGCACGGACATTCGCCGCGGCGCGCGTGAGCATCAGTGGGTCGATGTCAACGGCGGTAACGTGGCAGCCGAACTCCCGGGCGATATCGATCGCGGTCGTACCGACGCCGGCTCCTACATCGAGCACCCGTTGACCACGCTCGAATCCGGCGAGGCCGAACATCTCGGCCGTCGATCGCCTTCCACCAGGATGGATGACCTTCTTCCCCAGCAGCGCCATGAAGGCATACGGATCAATGCGTTCAACCTCACGATCCAGGAGGGCGTGCGTGTTGATCCCTGTCATCGATCACCTGCCCTGGGGAAACGTTCGACTACAATCGTAGCCGCCTGACTCCATTCGGTGTAAGCTGCAGGCAACACCAGCTGCTTCACATCCGAACTGCAATACGAGTTCTCACCAGATTCCTCGGCTCTGAGTGATCTGTCTCACAGCTTCACACCCCGGTCATACCACGCGCAGGTTCAGTCGTACTGAACAACGCGGTAGCCGATCAGCCAAGGTTCATCGTACTCACCGAACTGGATCCCGACAGCCATGTTGGAAGTCATCGCCTGGATGCTTACGCCCTCGGGAACCCTGAGCTGCCCACGGTACTCGCCACTTCCGTCGATCCCGTTGGGCCGAACATGCCCTCCCTTGTGAACGGCTCGGGGCGTTGACGATCTACCCATAGCTCACCCGCGGCCCCTACGATCATCCGGCCGATTGCATGGAGACGCGGCGGCGGAGGAGCATGCGCGATTGCTGCGTGCGCCATCTCCACGCCCCGAGGCGAGGGGCCCGTACCCATCTCGGAAGGCGACGGCTCCAGCGGCTCAACTGCGTGGCAGACCTGGCGTACCGGGTTGTCGTCGGCATCACGAATGAGAATCCGGTAGGTGCCGTCGGCTGCGCTGACAGCCGTCCAGCCGTTCGCCCCGAATGCGATCGTGGAATGTGCTGCGCCAGGTTGGATGAAGTTCGAGTGCCCCCGTCAGCGTGATCATCCGTACCGGCTCGAAAATGAGCGTGTCGGTCACCCCTGACATGGGTCGGAACCGGGATACCGCGAGCCAGGTGGAATCTGCATTGTGAGCTGCCTGCAGCGGCTGCCTTAGAATAACGCCCCGCTCGGCAGTGACAGCGACGAACCCGATTTCTCCGGAAGCGACAACTGGTGTGATGAAATCCGGCGAGATACTTACGTCTTCAGCCGCGACGGTGGCATCCACGTAGGAAGAGACTTTCGCCTGCTCGATATCAAATACCAGTAACGTGTCCCCTGACCATGTAGCTGTGACGGGCATTGTGAGCTCCCCGAGGGATAGGAGGTTCAACCCACCTTTTCGTCGTCGACCCAAGGTGGGGCGGCGTGCTCGCCGGGGCAAGGCTGCTGTGGACGGGCGTCGATGGATGGCGGTGAGGGCTTGGGGCCATGGCGGGTTGGGACGAAGCACGGCGGGGGAGCAGGCGGCGGCGCGTGGTGCGGCCGTACCCGCTACGGCAACGCCGCCGTCGCCCCCTGCGGCCCCGGGATTGTTCCGATTCCCTTGGCCAGCAGCGGCCGGCTCATCTTATCGCCCCTGCGCTGAAGCCGAACCGCGCGCGAAGGTGTCGCCCATCCCGTTAAGGATAGTAGACCGCCGCACTCACCGCGGCAAGCTCACTGCAGCCACCGGTGGCCTTGCATCGCTCCGGTACGTTAAAGTGCCTGCGGCAGCGCCTCTTGCGTTTGCCCTGGCGATAACGTTTATTGCAATATGCAGCGGTTCGAACGCACGTTCCGCTGAAGCCGTTGCGGCGGGGAAGCAGGTTGTCACATACACGGCAACCCAGCCGTTGATACCTGCGGGCGACGACGCCCCGGTTGGGGCGTCCCAAGCCGCGGCCACCTTACCCCTGAGACGAAAGGAGGACCGGCCATTCGAAGTAGCAGCGCGGATCGCTTTCATTCCTCAATCCACGGAGGCAACCATGATCAGACGCTCGTTGGTATTGTTCGCCTCGCTCGCGGCGCTAGCCGGAGCGAAAGAGGTTCAGGGCCAGGATCGTGAGATCCAGGGAACGGTTTCGGCGATCGAAACCGATGCGCCGCTGCCGAACGCGAATGTGGTGATCGTAGGGACGACCATTGGAACGCTGACGGGGCCGAACGGCACCTTCACGCTGTCGGTGCCGGCGGGCGAGGTCTCGCTCCGGATCAGCCTGATCGGGTACACGACGGAGGAGCTCACCGTCCCGGCCGGCCAGAACAGCGTGAACGTCGGCCTCGGCCAGGACGTGCTGAACATCGAGGGCGTGGTCGTCACCGGACAGGCGACCACGGTCGCGCGGCGCAACCTCGCCAACGCGGTATCCACCGTGACCGCGCAGCAGCTGAACACCGTGCCCGCCCAGACGGTGGACAAAGCGCTGCAGGGTAAAGTCGCCGGCGCCAACATCCAGACCAACTCGGGCGCCCCGGGTGGCGGCGTGCAGGTGGATCTGCGCGGCGTGTCCTCGATCAATGCGCAGTCCGAGCCGCTCTGGGTGATCGACGGGGTGGTGATCAGCAACGTGGCGATCGCTTCGGGCGCCAACGCCGTGACCCGCGCGAGTTCGGGCTCGAACGCCTCCAACCAGGACGGCCCGGTAAACCGCATCGCCGACATCAACCCGCAGGACATCGAGCGCATCGAGGTACTCAAAGGGGCTTCCGCCTCGGCGATCTACGGCTCGCAGGCCAGCAACGGAGTCATCATCGTCACCACCAGGCGCGGGCGGGCGGGTGCGCCGCGGATCAATGTCACGCAGCGGTTTGGCACCTACCGTCTATCGAACAAGATCGGATCGAGAACGTTCGGTACTCTCGACGAAGCGCTGGGTGCCTACGCGAGCTTCTCGGGTGCCGCGGCCGCGGATACCGCACGCATCGCCGCGGCGTTTGGTGACGGCACGGCCTTCGACCATGAGGAAGCACTGGCCGGCCGCACCGACCTGTCTACCGAGACTGCGTTCAGCATGAGCGGCGGCACCGAGAACACGGCGTACTTCGTTTCCGGGTTGGTGCAGGATGACGCCGGGATCATCGACAACACCGGGTACGAGAAACAGTCTCTGCGGGTTAATCTGGACCAGCGCCTGGGCACGCGGATCAGCCTGGGTGTCAACGCGAACGTGCTGCACACACTCGCGCGGCGGGGCCTGAGCAACAACGACAACACCGGCACCAGTTACTACGTGGCGTTGGCTGGCACTCCCAGCTTCGTGGCTCTGGGCCAGCGTGCGGACGGCAGCTTCCCGGACAACCCGCTCGCGAACAGCAACCCGCTCGAGACGACCGCGCTGATGCAGAACGACGAGGACGTGTGGCGCTTCATTGCCGGCGGTTCGGCGACCGTCGATCTGTTGGGCGAGTCGTTCACCGACCAGTCGCTGCAACTGCTGTTCACCGGCGGTGCCGACTACTTTACGCAGGAGAACGAGCTGTTCTTCCCGCCCGAGCTACAGTTCGAATCGGATGACGGCGAGCCGGGTACGTCTGTGCTCGGGGCCAGCAACAACATCAACCTGAACGGCAACGCCAACCTGATCCACGCCTTCACGCCCGGGAGCGGTGCATTCACGGCGACCACCTCGGCGGGGGTGCAATATGTGGATCAGGACCTGAACGTGATCCGCAACGTGGGGCGCAACCTGATTGCGGGCCAGCCCAACATCGACGCGGCCACGAACCTCGTCGGGTTCGAGAACCGGCAACGCGTCCGGACGCTCGGCTTGTATATGCAGGAGGAAGTACTGCTCCTGAACGAGCGGCTGCTGCTGACCGGGAGCGTGCGGGCGGACCGGAGCAGCGCCAACGGCGACGCGGACGAGTACTTCCTGTATCCGAAGCTGGCGGGGTCGTACCGCTTCCCGGACCTCGCACGCGGGGTGGACGAGTTGAAGCTGCGGCTCGCCTACGGCGAATCGGGGAACCAGCCGCTGTTCGGGCAAAAGTTCACCCCGCTCTCGGGCACCAACAACATCGAGGGCCTGCCGGCACTGGTGGTCGGCGGAGTGGCGGGCGATGCCGACATCACTCCCGAGCGCACCCGCGAGATCGAGGGCGGGTTCGACGCCGTCCTTTTCGGCGGCAGCGCGGAGCTGAACTTCACCCTGTACCGGCAGAACATCAGTGACCTGCTGCTGCAGCGGACCGTGGCGCCGTCGACCGGGTTCGTCACCCAGATCTTCAACGGTGGCAAGATGCAGAACCGCGGGGTCGAGATCTCGCTCGCGGCCACACCGGCTCGGTCCCGGCAGTTCAGTTGGGTGACGCAGGCCACCTTCGCGAGCAACGAAACCGAGATCACCGAGCTGCCCGTACCGTCGTTCCGCACCGGCGGTTTCGGCACAGTGCTGGGTGCCTTCCAGATCGAGGAGGGCGCATCCGCGACGCAGATCGTAGGCTTCAACGGCCGGGACGCGAACGGCGCACCCATCGTGGACGTCCTGGGCGACGCGAATCCGGACTTCCGGATGGGCTTCAGCAACACCTTTACCTATGGCCCGCTGAGCCTGTACGGCCTGCTCGACTGGCAGCACGGCAGCGAAATCATCAACCTGACCAAGCTGCTCTATGACCTCGGTCAGGTCAGCCCGGATTACGCGTTGCCGGAGGGAGTCGCCGCGCCGCGACCCGTTCCCGAATGCCACCCGGACTGCTCGGGGCTCGAGCGGATTCTCGGCTTCGGGACCTACACGCAGCAGTACATCGAGGACGGCTCGTTCCTCAAGCTGCGCGAGCTGACCCTGGCCTATGATCTGCCTGCCGGGCTCTTCGGGCCTGTCGCGGGCGGGATTACCAACGCGAGCATCGCGTTGAGCGGGCGCAACCTGCTCACCTGGGACGACTACTCGGGACTCGATCCGGAAGTGAGCAACTTCGGCAGCCAGCAGATCGCACGGAACATCGACGTCGCGCCGTTCCCGCCGAGCCGGAGCTTCTGGCTCTCCATCAACCTCGGGTTCTGATCATGTATACATCCTTTATCCCTGGATCGAGACGGCCGGGCACCGTGCGGAGCGGAGTGCTGTCCGTTCTGCTGGCCGGCTCGCTGTTCCTGAGCGGGTGCGGCGATCTGACGGTACCGGACTTCAACAACCCCAGCCTCGAGGATCTCGAGAACAATCCCACTCCGACCGGAGTCGCGACCGCGACCACGGGGCTGCTGGTCGGCGCAAGAGCCAACCTCGTGGCTCCCAACGCTTACATCTCGCTGCTCGGAATTCTGGGCCGCGAATCGTACAACCTGGACGAAGCCGAGCCACGCTTCGTCACGGAGATGCTGGTGGGACCGATGAGCCCCAGCGGCGCGTTCGGTGGCAACCTGTGGACGGCGCGGTATGCGAACATCCGCAATGCCAACATCATCCTGAACGCCCTGGATCAGGTTGGCGGCTTCAGCGAGGCGGAAAAGGAGGCGATCCGCGGCTTCGCGAAAACGATCCAGGCATTAGATTACCTCCTGGTCATCAACTCGCGCGACAGCAACGGCGCGGTGATCGACGTGAACCGGCCACTGAGCGAGGAGCCGGGCGCGATCGAACCGAAGGAGGCGGTGTTCGCCCACACCGCTGGCCTGCTCGACGAGGCGCAGGGCCATCTGCAGGCGGCGGGGGCATCGTTTCCGTTCGCCCTGAGCAGCGGCTTCGACGGCTTCGACACACCGGCGGCTTTCGTAGCGTTCAATCGTGCGCTCAAGGCCCGGGTCGACGTCTACACGGCGAACTACGAGGCCGCACTGCAATCGCTGGAGGGGTCATTCATCAACACCGCGACCTCCCTCGATCGGGGCGTTTACCACACCTACGGAACGGGCTCGGGGGAAACGCCAAACAACCTGATCGCGGCTACCATCCGCGCGCACCCGTCGCTCGAGACGAACGCCCAGGATCAGCCCGGCGGGCAGCCGGACCAGCGGCTCCAGGACAAGGTTGCGGAAGTCGAGCTGCGTACACAGCTCGGGGTCGGCTCCGACCTCGGCTTCACCGTCTATCCGAGCAACACCGCTCCGGTACCGGTCGTCAGCAACGAGGAGCTGATCCTGCTCCGGGCCGAAGCGCGGTGGTTCACGGACGACGCGGCCGGCGCGCTGCAGGACCTCAACCTGATCCGGCAGCAGGCGGGCGGGTTGGCGCCCATCGGCACGCCCGGCAGCGATGACGCGTTCATCACCGCGTTGCTATACGAGCGTACCTATTCCCTGCTGTTCGAGGGGCATCGCTGGCTCGATTACCGGCGCTTCGGCCGCCTGGGCTCGCTGCCGTTGGACCAGCCCACCCACACCGTACAGACAGCGTTTCCGATCCCGGAGGCCGAGCAGCTCGCGCGGCAGTAAGCCGCGGATCGGCCGGACCTCAGCACCAGGCGCCGCTCGGGCTTTCCGGGCGGCGCCCAGGCGTTTTTGCGGCCAACCTGTCGGCTGCGGCTCGCTGGTCAGCTGTTTTCGTCTGATGGAGCGCGGGGGAGTGGTGTGGTGCGGTCGGATTCCATCGGCTCGCCCCGGGCACGGCGCGCGTTCCAGAGGTAGAACGCCGGCGTACCTAGCAACACCACGCTGATGCCGAGCATCGCGCGCCCCGGTTGGGCGAACAGGGTGTTGATGACGATGGCGGCGGCCGCGAGTACGAAGAGGAGCGGGGTCCACGGATAGCCGGGTACCCGGAAGGGTTTCAAGGCCTCCGGTCGGCGGCGGCGGTAAACGAAGATGCTCATCGCCCCGAGCGCGTAGAAGATCCAGCCGACGAAAACCACGTAGGTGAGGAGCTGCTCGAAGGTTCCTGTGACGGCCAGTAGCATGGCCCAGGCGGAGCCGGCTAGAATGGCGAACGCGGGCGTCCCGAAGCGGGGATGGACCTCCGCCAGCCGACGGAAGAAGATACCGTCCCTGGCCATCGCGAAGTAGACCCGGGGGGCGGTGAGCGTGACACCATTGGCCGCGCTGAACATCGAGATCAGGATCGCGACGGCGATGAACTTGCCCGCGGTGGGTCCCATCAGCGCACTCACCGCGTCGGCCGCGATGCTGTCGGACTGCGAGGCGGCGGTGGGGCCGAGCGCGGCGATATACGCGATGTTGGCGAGCAGGTAGATGCCGATCAGCGCGGCGGTGCCGATAACGATGCCGCGCGGGAAGGTTCTCTGAGGATCGATGGTTTCGCCCGCCGAGAAGGTAACGTACTGCCAGCCCTCGTAAGCCCAGAGAACGCCAATCATCGCCAAACCGACGCCGGAGAGTAGCGGAAGCGACAGGGTTTCCGGCCACGGGCCTGCGCTGTCCGGAGCGAAATCCCTCCCCATCGCGAGCAGCGCCGCGCTCATGAGCACGATCGCGCCGACCTTGAAGATGGTGGTCCAGTTCTGGACTGTAGCCCCTTCGCGCGTGCCGCGGACGTTGATGGCGGCGACCGCCGCGATCATCAGGACCGCCATGACCCGGGCCGCCCCGCTTCCGAGCGGCACTAGCTGATTCAGGTACGCCGTGAACGCCACCGCCAAGGTGGCGACGGATCCGCTGCTGATCACGAAGAAGAGGGTCCACCCGTACAGGAAAGCGGGCAGCGGGCCAAAGGCGTCGCGCACGTATACGTAGATGCCACCGGCCTCCGGGTCTGCCGCGCCCAGTTCGCCGTAGGTGAGCGCGCCGAGCAGTGACAGTATACCCGCGACCAGCCAGACCAAGAGCGCCACTCCGACGTCTCCGCCGCTCTGGCGCAGCACCGCGCCCGGGACGATGAAGATCCCCGAGCCGATCACCGTGCCGACCACGATCAGGGTCAGGTCACGAAGGCCGAGCGTGCGCTCAAGAGCCGTGCGTGTCATGGGAGTGCGGGTGCGTGGCTGCGTGGGCGCGGCTCCGTGCTCAGCCGCGGAGCGCGCGCGAGGCGGTGCGAGCGGTTTCGGCCAGCACCGCCGCCCCCACGAAGATGCTCCCCTCCGCCGCATGGAAGCGTGGGGTATGGGCCGGAGTATTGTCGCCTCCCTCCTCCCGCCCCCCGACTCGCAGAAAACAGCCGGGGATGCGCTCGAGGTAGTGGGCGAAGTCCTCGCCGGCCATGTTCAGGAAGCCGAGCGGCACCGCCGCTTCCTCCCCCAGTAACGAGGTTACGGCGGTCCGCCCCCACCCCGCGGGCTCGGCGGGGTTGACGAGAGGCGGCGGCCCGAGTTCCAGCTCTATCCGGCAGCTCAGCCGGTGGGCCGTCGCGGTCGATTGTACGATTCGCTTGACCTCATCATGAAGCAGCTGGCGCGTCTCCGCATCCATCGAGCGCAGGGTTCCGGTCAGCGTCGCCCGCTCCGGAATGACGTTTGCGGCGCTCCCGGCGCGAACGGTAGCGACGCTGACCACCCCCGGGACCGCGGGGTTGAGCCGGCGGGAGACCACGGTCTGCAAGGCGGAGATGACCGCCGCCGCGCCGACGATCGGGTCGGCGGCCTCGTGCGGCCGGCCCCCGTGCGCTCCACTACCGGCCAGTTCGATCTCGAAGATGTCGGCGGCGGCGGCCAGCGGTCCCGCCTCCGCCACCACCCGCCCCACCGCGAAACGCCGGTCCACGTGCGCGCCGAAGATGGCGGCCACGCCGTCCAGTGCCCCGGCTTCTATCATCGTGAGCGCACCCCGCCCGCTTTCCTCGCCTGGCTGTAGTATGATCAGCACGTCTCCCTCCGCGGGCTGTTCCGCAAGGAGGCACGCCGCCCCGACCGCCCAGGTGGCGTGCACGTCGTGCCCACAAGCGTGCATTACGCCGGGTACTTTGGAGGCGAAGTCGAGCCCGGTCTCCTCCTGGATCGGCAGCGCGTCGGTGTCGCCCCGGATCGCCACGACCGGGGCGGCGGGGTCCTGTCCCTGCATGCGCGCCACCACTCCGGTCCCCGCCACCCGCTCGAGCCGCACCGGGTTCAATCTAGCTAGCTCTGCCTCCAACCGGTTTGCGGTGCGGTGCTCCTCGAACGCGAGTTCGGGGTGCCGGTGGAGGTCGCGGCGCAGCTCCACCAGGCGGCTCCGCAGGTCCCGCGGGAACAGCGCCTCGAGCCGTGCCGGCACTCGCGCCTCCGTCTCCGCCACCCTTACCGTGGCGATGGAAGGGACGCGGCCCGCGCGGGAACGGCGGTGAACAAAAAGAAATCGTAGACCGCCCGCGAAATCTGCGCGATTGCGCGCTCCCGCGTCTCGACACTTCGCTCCGACTTCTTGACGAAGACGGCGATTGCCACGTGGCCCGCGCCGTCCGGGAGTTGTATGATGCCGACATCGTTCGTCGTTCCGCCGATTGTCCCGGTCTTGTGGGCAACATCGGTCCCGGGGGGGAGCATGCCCTTGATCCGTTCGGTTCCCGTGGTGCTCCGCTCCATGATATCGAGCAGCAGCTCCGAACTGCCGGGACTCAAGACTTCCTCGCTCCAGATTCTCGCCAGCAGCGCGACCATCGCCTCGGGGGTGGATGTGTCGCGCGGGTTCGCATCGAACAC
The DNA here is from genome assembly GCA_050732775.1 of Longimicrobiaceae bacterium. Classification (GTDB taxonomy): domain Bacteria; phylum Gemmatimonadota; class Gemmatimonadetes; order Longimicrobiales; family Longimicrobiaceae; genus JBOHRN01. The sequence continues at coordinate 49,335 of JBOHRN010000015.1, forward strand.
GGCCGCCGAAGCACTCCGGTCAACCTCCGCAACCGCCTCCGCCAGCTCCCTGAACTCGGCTGGTGAGACGTCATCACTCGGGAGGTCCTCGATCCCGATCCAATCGCTGATCAACCGAACCGTCGGCCGGTCCACCCGAACTCCGCCGAGACCCATACTCCGCATCCTGCCAGTCACGGCTGCTGGTCCGCCGGCTGTCTTCAACACCAAGTCAGTGGCGCTGTTGTCACTGATGAGGAGCATCAGTTCGAGCAGGTTTCGCAACGAGAGAACAACACCAGGGTCATCGAACAGCTCCGTCAACGTGCCGCTCCCGGGGTGGAGGTCGCCCGGTTGGAGCGCGATCATGCTGTCGAGCCGGAGTTCGCCGCGATCAACGCGCGTCAACAGCTGCACGGCGATCGGCACCTTGTAGCTACTCGCCATCGGGAACCGCTCTCCACGGTTCAGGTAAGCCTCGCGACCAGACTCCAGATGGATCACTCCCACACCTACCTCGCCCCCCGCGATCTCGGCCAGCCGCTCGATCTCGGCACGCAACCGCGCGAGGCCGGGATCCGTTGCGGCGGCTACCGCGGCTTGCGCCGCGGCTGTCGACGATTGGACCGCTGCCACGGGTAGAGCGAACGCCCCGGCCAAGCCAACGACCGCGATGGCGAGGGTCCGATTACGCAGCTTTCGATTATGCATGTGAAGTCTCTTCCGCCATGGGTTACGATCCGCCGCCCCGTTCACGATGCCACTCCTGCGCTGGACTAGTGAACCGACACCCTGGCTCGGCTCCCGAGAGTTTCACTCCTCGCGGTCAGGTCGTCGACGCGGTCGAGATCCACCGCGACGCCGATCCCCGGCTCCGTGAGGGGGACCCGCACCATCCCCTCGCTGTCCATGGTCCACTCGGGGGTCACGATGTCTCGCTCCCAGTAGCGCGCGCTGGGGGAGAGGTCTCCCGGCAGCGTGAAGCCGGGGAGTGACGCCAGGGCGATGTTGTGCGCGCGGCCGATGCCGCTCTCGAGCATGCCGCCGCACCAGAGGGGGATTTCATTGGCGACAGCTAGGTCGTGGATCGCGCGCGAGGCGAGTAAGCCACCCACCCGGCCGGGTTTGAGGTTGATGATACGGCCGCTGCCGAGGGTAATCATGTCCCGCGCGCGATCGAGCCCGGTGATCGACTCGTCCAGGCAGATGGGCGTCTTCAGCCGTCGTTGCAGGGCCGCGTGGCGAACCAGGTCGTCGGGGGCCAGCGGCTGCTCGATCATCATCAGCTCCAGCCCGTCCAGCCGGGCTAGCTGATCGGCGTCGTCCGGCGTGTAGCAGGAGTTGGCATCGGCCATTAGCTGTGCGCCGGGACCCAACGCCTCGCGCACCGCGCGCACGTACTCCACGTCCGCGCCCGGCTTGATCTTGATCTTTACCTTGCGGTAGCCCTCATCCAGCGCGGTCCGCGCCTTCTCGACCAGCGCCTCGGGGCTCGGTTGGATTCCCAACGAGATCCCAGTGGCCACCCGCTCCCGGCTTCCGCCCAAGAACTTGGCTAGGGGTTGGTCCGCCAGCCGGGCCGCCAGATCCCAGCATGCCATCTCCACAGCCGCCTTGGCCATGAGATGGCCGCGGACGCCAGCCGCGAGCGCGTCGTGAACATCCTCGGGCCCGTCGAAACTACGGCCGAGGACGCGCGGCGCCAGCCACTCCCGGATCGCGAACCAGGCCGTATCGATCGTCTCCGGGCTGTAGTTGGGCTGCTCCATGGCGACGCACTCCGACCATCCCGCGACTCCGTCGGCGTGGTGCAACTCCAGCAGGCAGATGCGGCGCTCGGAGACGGTCCCCGATGAAATCTGGAACGGCTCCCGCAGCGGGAGCCGGAGCTCCCGCATCACCAGGCTCTCGATGCGCGGCATCATCCCTCCAGTTCCGGTGAGTCCGCTCTTGAAAGGGTGTAGTAGCACGGGCCCGCCGCGCCATCCCGGTAAAAACCGGCCACCCTGTAGCCCCTTTCCAGGTACCAGAGAAACGCTCGCCGCGTCGTGGCCCGCCAGCGCCCCGCTTGCTCCAGCGAGACCCTCTGGACTGACTGGATGTCAGCGGGAATCTGTATCCGCACGATGGGCGCCGCCGCTGGCGCCGGTCCCATGCCCGCCGGCCGGTCGCCATCTCCCGCGGCCAGGTTCACGATGGGGGTGTCGCTGAGGCCCGACCGTGGCGCGGGAGGCCCCGTGAGATTCGCCTCGGATGCAATCTCCCACACCACGATGAAGCGATCCGTTCCCAGCCCACGGTGCAGGGTGCTGTCGGTGTCGCCGTACATATCGGGAACGTACTCTATCACCCGTACCCCCAACCGGTTCAGATTCAGATGGGCGTTGCGGGACACCAGTGGGTCGAAGGTCCAGTATGCCCGCTCGACGCCGAGCGGCAGGAGCAGCTCCCTCTGAAACTCCTTGAGGCGCCGGCCCAAGCCGAGGTTGCGTGCCTCCTCGCTTACCGCGAGCATGTCTGACCAGTGGACCAGCCGCCCGTCTTCGACCCCGGTAATCCCGAAGACGAAACCCAGGAGCCGCCCATCGGCATCGAACGCGCCGGCCGTGACGCCTCCGATGCGTTGGCTGACCTTCAGCATGGTGAGCGGTACCAGCTCGCTGAACGCCGGGCCCCAGATTTCCTTCTGGAGCTCGACACAGGCCGCGTACTCCTCCTGCGTGCGCAGCCGGCGCAGCTCGATACGGGCCGCGGCTACTGGCGCAGACGAGGCGGCGGCGCTTTCGCCGCGGCGAAGCGCGGCTCCGGGGAGTTGATCCATCATGCGCGGGCGTTGAGTTGGGTGCCACCCGGTACCGCGCGGCTTCGCGGCGGGAGCCCCATATATAACTGGTATTCTGGTATTCTGCAAGGTATACCTAAATACCGGCTGCAGGGTCGAGGAGCGAACGCTTGTCTTCCCGGTGGATTGGCGGTAAACTGTACCCCGGTGGTGTACCTTCATACACTCCGCCGCTCACCCGGTCATGGTGTGCCGCGGGCAACCTCAACCCGACCCACCTTGGCCAAGCTTCAATCCTCCCGGTCACTCGCACCGGAAGAAGTGGCATTTGCGACCTCTTCGACCCCCGGTGACCGGATCACGGAAGCGTACGAAAAGCTCCGTGAATTGATCGTTTGGGGCCGCTTGGCTCCGGGGACCAGGATCATCGAGCGGGATCTCGCCGGGCGGCTGGGCATCAGCCGCACGCCGATCCGGAGTGCCTTGCAACGCCTTCAGCAAGAGGGCTACGTCACCACAGTGGGGACCGGAAAACAGGCGCGGCTTTCGGTGGCTCCCCTGACCATCGAAGACGCACGCGAGCTCTTCAGCATCGTAGCCAACGTCGAGGGACTCGCGGCGCGCCGGGCCGCCGAGCTCGCGGCCCCTGCACGCGTCGCGCTGGTCCGTGCTCTGAAACAGCTCAACGGGGATCTGCTGACCGCAGCGGGCGCGAAGCGACCGGACAGCAACCTCATCTTCGAACTGGATCGGGATTTCCACCGCAGCTACGTGGAGGCGGCCGCCGGACCCCGGCTGCTCTCGCTACACGACGCGATCAAGCCGCAGGCGGAGCGCTATAACCGGCTGTACACCACGTCGCTGGTGGGAGAAATCCACACCTCCGTTGACGAGCATAACGAGATCGTCCAGGCCATCACTTCCGGCGACCCGGACCAGGCCGAGCGCGCCGTGCGCACGAACTTCGGCAACGCCGCCGAACGGTTGAGCGAAGTGATTCGCGCCCTGGGCGAGCGGGGAAGCTGGTAGGCGGATCGACCTTGCCGGAATAGCTCCCTTGCGTGCCGGAGTGAAAGGCTTTATATTGACCTTATGGTATACCATTGTATGAGCAACAAGGCATGCCAACTGTCCGCTCTCCCGCCGCGTCGTCAGATCGACAAGCGCCGGCTGCAGCGGTCGTGACAGGTGGCTGGTGGGCTGGCGAGCACTGGCCGGGTTCGGACCCGCTTGGTCCGGCTTTGGCCGGGAGCCGGAAATACTTTCTCCAGCGAGGCAATCATGCGGCTATTCGTATCTCGAAGTGACAGGCGATCCTATCGCAGCGACGGACGGTTCTTGCGGCGCTGTGCCCGGCTGCTGGCGTTCACCGCGGGCTTGACCGTGCTGCCCGCCACGGCCGCGGCCCAAGAGGGCACCGTCGCGGGCACGGTAGTCGATGAGCAGTCGCTCCGCCCGCTGGCGGGTGCCCAAGTGGCGGTAGAGGGCACGGGCCGGGGCACGCTGGCGAACTCGCGCGGTGAGTTCTTGCTCACCGGGTTGACCGGCGCCGAGGTGTCGCTCCGGGTCACCCTGATTGGCTATCGGACCGTTGACCGCTCCGTGGAGGTCGGCGCCACGGATCTTCGCATCGCGCTCTCGGAGACGGCGATCGAGCTCGATGAGGTGGTGGTCACGGGCACCGCGGGCGCGGTGGAGCGGCGCTCGATCGGCAATGCGGTTTCGACGATCGACGCGGCGGCGG
>JBOHRN010000016.1:0-1170 GCA_050732775.1 Longimicrobiaceae bacterium
CTACTTCAGGATTTTGGTGACGCGGCCGGCGCCGACGGTGCGGCCGCCCTCGCGGATGGCGAACCGGAGACCTTCGTCCATGGCGATGGGTTGGATCAACTCGACGGTCATCTGGGTGGTGTCGCCGGGCATGCACATCTCGGTGCCCTCGGGCAGCCTGATGGTCCCGGTGACGTCGGTGGTCCGGAAGTAGAACTGGGGCCGGTACCCGTCGAAGAACGGCTTGTGGCGACCCCCCTCCTTGGTCGTCAACACATACACCTGGGCCTCGAAATGGGTGTGAGGGGTGATCGACCCGGGCTTGGCCAACACCTGCCCCCGTTCCACCTCCTCCTTCTTGGTGCCCCGCAACAACACCCCGATGTTGTCCCCCGCCTGACCCTGATCCAACAACTTGCGGAACATCTCCACCCCGGTACACACCGTCTTCTGGGTCGGGCGGATCCCCACGATCTCCACCTCGTCACCCACCCGGACGATCCCCTGCTCGACCCGGCCGGTCACCACCGTGCCCCGCCCGGTGATCGAAAACACGTCCTCGATGGCCATCATGAACGGCTTGTCGACCGCCCGTTCCGGCTCCGGGATGAACTCGTCGACCGCGTGCATCAACTCCGCCACCTGGGCCCCCGCCCCCGGGTCGCCCTCCAGCGCCTTGAGCGCCGAGACCCGCACCACCGGCACGTCATCCCCGGGGAACTCGTACTCGCCCAGCAGCTCCCGCACCTCCAACTCGACCAGATCCAACAACTCCTCGTCGTCGACCGCGTCCACCTTGTTCAACGCCACCACGATCGACGGCACCCCCACCTGCCGGGCCAACAACACATGCTCCCGGGTCTGGGGCATCGGCCCATCCGCGGCCGACACCACCAGGATCGCCCCATCCACCTGGGCCGCCCCCGTGATCATGTTCTTGATGTAATCGGCATGCCCCGGCATGTCCACATGGGCATAGTGCCGCTTCTCGGTCTCATACTCCACATGGGCAATGTTGATCGTGATCCCCCGCTGCTTCTCCTCCGGCGCCTTATCAATCTGATCAAACGCCGTGAACTGCACATTCGGGTTCGCCTCGGCCAACACCTTCGTGATCGCCGCCGTCAACGTCGTCTTCCCATGATCAATATGACCCATCGTCCCCACATTCAAATGAGGCTTACTCCGATC
>JBOHRN010000017.1:0-10021 GCA_050732775.1 Longimicrobiaceae bacterium
CGAACTGTTCGACCCGGAAGCCCCGGAGGTGGCGCAGCAGGCGCTCGGTGCCGCGAACCGTGACCTCGTCGTACATCGGGCTCGGCTCGCCGGAGAAGTCGTAGTACGCGGCGAGGTGGATCACGGACGCGATGTGTTCACCGTGAGCATAGCGTACGCGGGCGAGGCCGTCCCTGATGCTGTCCTCGGAGGTGACGTCGACGCACACGCATTCCGCCTCTTTCGGCGGGTGCGGGTCGCCGGTGCGGTCGAAGCCCACGACGCGGTGGCGATCGGCGATCTGCCGGATCAGCGCGGCGCCGATGAGGCCACTGCTCCCGGTGACGAGGGCGAGCTCCTTCTGCGATTCCATCGAGAGCCCCCCTTTTCCTCAGAGGCTGCGCCGCGAGGGGCGGTTCCGGAGGGAATCCACCACCAAGTATACGAAAACCCCCGTCAGACCGAGCATGGCGATGAACTGAACGATCATCATGCCCATCATCGTCATCATCCCACCCATGCCCGTCATGCCGCCCATCATTCCATCCTGCATCATGCCGCCATCCCCCATCATCCCTCCGTTCATCATCCCGCCATTGGCCATCATCCGTCCCATGACAGGAATCGTGGCGAGACCCAGGAGGAGCCAGAGCACCCCCAGGCCGCCGAGAATCCAGAGTACCACGCGCAACGGTCCCGTCACCATGATCGATCTCCCGTGAAAGTGTGAGCTATTCCGGTCCCCGGTCGAACGCCTCCAGGATCGGGCAGTCCTCCAGGGTTCCGATCCCCTCGCACGCCCCGATCAGCCTCAGGAGCGTGTCCCGCATCCGCTGCAGGTCGCCGAGCTTCTCCTCGATTTCCGCCACCTTCGCCTCCGCCCGCGCTTTCACGTCCGCCTTGCTCGTGTCCGGCGCGATGCGGAGCGCCAGCAGCTCCTCGATCTCTTTCAAGCTGAACCCCAGCTTCTGAGCCCCGCGGATGAACCGTATACGGGCGACCGCTTCTGGCGGGTAGCGGCGGTGGCGTGTTCCTCGGCGTGGCGGCTTCTCGATGAGCCCCTTGCGCTGATAGAAGCGCACCGTCTCGACCCCCACTCCGGCCTCTTCCGCGGCTTGGCCGATGCTCAATGACTGCATGACAATCAACGTCTCTAGGTCCAGTTTATTTCCGTACCATGGTACGGACGCAAGGTCTCCGGTTCGGTGAAGCATAATCCCTGCCAATCCGTTGATCGACCTGAGCATATTGGGGGATTGACACTCGAAGAGGGTTGACATCGATCCCGTTTGTCCGTAGAATTACCGGTATGAAACTCCGATTCCGATTCCTGGCGGCGCTGCTGGCGCTCGTTGCTCCCCTGACCTTCACGGCCCAGGGGGCATGGGCGGCTTCGTGCGCCGGGCAGATGGGATCGGAAACCGGCGCGGTATCGTCTCTCGATGCCGCCGCCCCCGGCACGACGTGCATGGCCGGAAGAGATATGGTGCCAGCCGGTGACTCAGGGCAGGGAGACGGAAATGATTCCGGTGCTCCGCACTGCCCGACCATGCCCATGGGCGCCACCGGCGCTTGTGGGGCGGCTTTCGCCTTGCCGGCCGACTCCTCTCCCGAGATCGGGCTCTCCGTCCTGGAAGCTCGGCCTTCTATTTCTCCGGACGACGTGCGGGACCTCCTGCTCGCCGCTGACTTCTTCCGTCCTCCGATCGCGTAATCTCTCTTCGCCGGCAGGCTTGCCGGTGAATATCCATCAACATCGCTAATGTTTGCTGTCGGGGCGCTACGCCCCGGGTCGTACCATTGCTCGGACCCGGGCTCCACGCCCGAAGCACTGGCGAAATCGAACGATGCCGTAGGGATTTCTCCCTTCGGCACCCCGCCCCGAGCGGGAGCTGAGACTACGACTACGGAGAAAAATCATGATTCACAAGCAGATCTTGGGCGCGTTTGCGCTCGCATTCATCCTCGTGGCCGGGCTCGCCACGGCCGGCATCCTCTACGCCCAGAAGGCCGGCGGAATGGGCGGCATGATGGGGATGATGTCCATGATGGAGAGTTGCCCGATGGCGGGTGCGATGGCCCAGAGCCCCGCGGCGGTGCTCGAGCACCGCGAGGAGCTCGGCCTGACCGACGCCCAGGTGACCAAACTCGAAGCCCTGCAAGAGGGCGTAAAGCAGGCCCGCATGCAGGCGATGGAACAGATGGGAGTGATTCACCAGGAGATCGCCGGCGTTACGGGGGATGAGGAGTTTGACGAGGCAGCCACGCGTGCCGCGTTCGACCGGATGGGTGATCTGCACACCGAGATGGGAGTATCCATGCTCCGCACGCGACACGAGGCCCGTCAGACTCTCACGCCGGAGCAGCGCGAACAACTCGCGGAGCTCGGCGGCGGGATGATGGGCATGGATGGCATGATGGGGATGATGGGCGGCATGGACATGGAGAACTGTCCCATGATGCAGGACGGCATGATGGACGGTATGGATAATATGGACATGCAAATGCAGGGGTCCGGTCGCGGATCGATGCAGCGCTAACGAAACCGAACACTCAACCGGGGCCGGTCCACGGACCGGCCCCATAGAGAGGAGAGACTCATGGACTGGCAATGGATCGTGTTCCTTCTGCCCTGGCTGTTCGTTCTCGCGTGCCCGCTCGCCATGTTCTGGATGATGCGAGGCATGTCGCGCGGGGAGTCCTGCGGCAAGAAGGCAACGAAGAATCAGGAAACCGCTCCGGCCGCGGCGGCACCGAGCACCGATGAAGAAATTCGGGGGCTGAAGGAGCGCCTGGCGCATCTGGAGGCACGGAACCAACCCACGGAGAACTAATCATGAAGAAACGTACAGCAATCATTCTGGTCGTAGCGCTGGTATTCGGGGCGGGCCTGATCGGGGTTTTCTCGCGCGCCACGGGCGCCCGTGGCGCGCGAACCGCCGCCCCGGCCGGAGGGTGGAGCGCGACCTCGCTCGCCGCCCTTCTTTCGCCGGACACCGCCTGGACGGTGGGCGAGCTCCGGGAGAACGGGTTGCGGATCATCCCGAGCGGGCGGAGCGATGCCTCGGCGGTGCTCGACCCGGAGCAGTTCGAGAACCCGACGGTTCGTCACGCCTACTGGGTCGCCACGCAAATCCCCGAAACGCTGAACCAGCTCTACTGCTGGTGCGGGTGCGAGAACCGGGGCATTCACCGCTCCAACCTCCAGTGCTTCGAGGACCGGATGGGCGCGAATTGCGATGTGTGTGTGGGCACGGCGGAGATCGCGTACGAGATGGTGCAGGACGGCGTGACCGACGCTGGAACGATCCAGGCGGCGGTCGACGCCGAGTGGGGGCCGAAAAGCTGAGGCACGACCATGAAAGAAATCAAGCTTTATCTGCGGAAAAAGAAGGTGGACGATATAGTCCACGCACTTCGTGACGCGGGCGTCACGCATATGACGATCACGCACGTCAAATCCCTCGGCAGTGGGGTGGACCCCGACCATGTCCGCATCTCGTTCGAAACGGGCACGAAGTACACCGAGACGGCGAAGCTCGAGTTCGTATGCTCGGAGCCGGACGTGGATGTGCTGATCCCGCTGATCGAAACGCACGCCCGAACGGGCGAGCCCGGGGATGGCATCATCTTCGTCTCGCCCGTGGACCGGGCGGTCAAGATTCGGACGGGCGTGGAAGGGAGAGAGGCGCTGCGCTGAACGGGGACCGAACGAGGCGAGGCAGATGAAACACCAGGACGTAATGCAACCGCGGGCGGTCGGGCGAATCGACCGACGGAGTTTCTTGCGCACCGGGGTGGCTGCGGTAGTGGGGATCGTGCCTGGCGCGTCGCTCCTCGCCGCGGGATGTGAGGCTCCGCCCGGGTCCCCGGGCATATCCGAGGCCGGACCCATGCCGGATTCGCTTGGATCCGGTCCCGCGCGTGACATTCGCCTGGTGGCGGGCGTGGGCGAGGTGGAGGTGGGTCCCGGGCAGGTCTACCGCACCTGGCTCTACAACGGGGAGTTCCCGGGCCCGGCGATCCGCGTCCGCGAGGGCGAGCGCCTCCGCGTTACGTTGGAAAACCAGCTCCCGGAAGAGACGACGATCCATTGGCATGGCGTCCCGGTGCCGAACCCGATGGACGGCGTGCCGAACGTGACGCAGGAACCGGTCGCGCCCGGCGGCGCCTTCGTCTACGACTACCTGGCCGAGCCGGCGGGCAACTACATGTATCACTCCCACGTTGGGTTGCAGATCGACCGCGGGCTGCTGGGCCCGCTGGTGATCGAGGAGCGAACTCCGCACGTGGAGTACGACCGGGAGTACACGCTGGTCCTCGATGACTTCCTCCCCGGGGAGCCCGAACCCATGGAGGGGGGTGGGATGATGGGGGGTATGATGGGCGACCGCGAACGTGGCGGGATGATGCGGGGGATGCGGGATGTGCCCGAGTACGCGGCCTTCCTCGTGAACGGCCGCCCGCCCGCGGACCCGCCCACCTTTGAGATCTCGCGCGGTGAGCGCGTGCGGCTGCGGCTCATGAATCCCTCCGGCGCCACTGTGTACCGGGTGGCTCTTGCCGGTCACCGCGTCCTCGTTACCCACAGCGACGGCAGACCCGTGCGTCCCGTCGAGGTGGATGCCCTCCTCATCGGGCCGGGGGAGCGCTACGATGTCACCGTGGAGGCGAACAACCCCGGCATCTGGAACCTGATGGCCGCCAGCGTGAATGCCGGCTCCGGGGCGGCGCGCGCCGTCATCCGGTACTCGGGGGCGAGTGGACCGGCGCCGGGAGAGGGACAGGTCCCCGATGGAATTCGCGGCGGGCGCCTCCTCACGCTGGAAGACCTCCACTCCGTGGAGACCACCGGGGGTTCGAGCGGCCCGGCGGACCGGACCTTCGACTTCACGCTGTCCGGCGGGATGATGATGTCCAACGCCTGGACCATCGATGGGCAGGCATATCCCGACGCGGAACCGCTCCCGATCCGCGAAGGCGAGCGGGTCCGGGTGAACATGACCAACATGAGCATGGCGATTCATCCGATGCACCTGCACGGCCACTTCTTCCGGGTGCGCGACACGCTCAAGGACACCGTGCTCGTGCCGCCGCACATGGGACGGGTCTCGTTCGAGTTTACGGCCGACAACCCGGGCGATTGGTTCTTCCACTGCCACAACCTCTACCACATGGAGAGCGGCATGGCCCGGGTATTCACCTACAAAGGATGAGTTTGGAAATGAATGATCGATGTTGGACCGTCCTGCGCCGGTGGGCCGTCGCCGCGCTTCTTCCGGTGCTCGCCGCCTGTGGGGCGGCAAACGTGGAGGAAGGGTTGCTCCCCGAGGGGCCACCCGAGGGGGAGGTGGTCGCGCTCGACTACGACGCCGCGGGGAATCGCTTGCTCGAGGCCTATCCCCACGCGCTGCAGCAGAGCGCGGATGGTGGAGCGACCTGGCAGCCGGTTCCGCTGCCTGCCTCCGCGCAGGAGGGTCGGATCGTGAGCGTGGCCATCTCGGATTCGAGCGGCGTGCTCTATCTCGCGGGTCCCGGGGTCGGAGTCCTGCGGAGCGAGGATGCGGGCCGGACCTGGGCCGCTCTGAACGAGGAACTCCCCAGCCAGGAGGTCGTGGCGTTCGCCACACACGCGGATCAGCCCCGGACCCTGTACGCCTTCGTGCCGGAGGAGGGGATCCACCGGAGCGAGGACGCGGGAGAGACCTGGACACGGATGGACGGGGGACCGGACGGCCCCATCCGGCAGTTCTTCCATTCCGACATGGAGGGGAGCATGCAGTCCGGGTGGCTCTTCGCGGCCACGCCCGAGGGGGTGCGCCGCTCCATGGACTGCTTCTGCGGCTGGCGTCCCACGGGCGAGTTGCCGCAGGGAGCGGAGGTACTCGCGCTCGCCTACGATCCGGAGCAGCCGGAACAGGTGTATGCGTCCACGACCGCGGGGCTCTTTCGAAGCACCGATGGAGGGGAGAGCTGGAAGGCCGTCTCCACCGATGGCCCGGAGCTGACCACGCTCACGTTCGACCGCTCCGGCGCGCTCTACGCCACCACGCGTGAAGGCGCGCTGCTGCGGAGTGTGGACCAGGGACAGAGCTGGGAGCGGGTCGGTGCGTAGAGCGGCCGCCGTGGTGGGTCTGCTCAGCCTGCTTGCCGCCTGCGACACGGGGGAGGAAGGCCCTCCCCCGCTCGACCCGGAAACGGTCGCGTTCGGGAAGCAGGTCTATCAGCAGTACTGCGCCGCATGCCACGGGGCGCGGGGCGAGGGACAGCCCAACTGGGAGCAATCCAACGAGCTCGGCGAACTGTCGGCCCCGCCGCACGATTCCACGGGACATACGTGGAAGCACTCGGACGCGATGCTCTACTACATCATCCTCCAGGGGTGGCGGGACCCGTTCAACGAGACCGAGCGGCTTACGATGCCGGCCTTCGGAGACGTGCTCTCGCCGAAGCAGATCCGGGCGGTGATGACGTACCTGAAGGCGCTCTGGACGCCCGAGCAGCAGCGGTTCCAGTGGGAGGAGAGCCGGGACAAGCCGTTTCCGATGGAGGACACGGCGTAGCACGCAGCGCGGCGACCCGGTAAGGATTTCGCCCGCAAGGCAGCAAACCGAAGGAGAACAGTATGACAAAGAAACGCAAGAAACAGCGCAAGAACCGAGTCTGGCCGGCCTTTCTGCTCCTGGGCCTCTTGGGGGCGCTGATGGTCTTCATCATCAACATTCGCGCCTCGGGCGGTGAACTGAATGCCCAGGGGCTTCGGGTCTCGGGCGAAGGCCGCTCGGACGCATCGCACGTCATGCCCCCGGAGTTCTTTGAGCAGCCGCGCGTACGGGAGGCCTACGCAATCGCGCAAGAGATTCCGGCCACGCTGAACCAACTCTACTGCTGGTGCGGATGCGTTCCCCGCATCCACCGGAGCGCGCTGGAGTGCTTCGAGAGCCAGCACGCGGCCAACTGCGATATCTGCCTCGCGAACGCGGAGGTCGCGTGGGAGATGACGCAGGAGGGGGTCACAGACCCGGCTGCGATCCAGAAAAAGCTGGATGAACGCTTCGGACGCGGCATCTAACGATGATTCCCGTACGAGGGTTCCGGAAGAGGGAGGTGCAACCGACGCCGCCGCGCCTCGTGACGTACTTGCGGCGGGGCGTATACACTGCGGTGGCGATCATCATCGTTGCGATTGCGGTCCAGGTGCTGTACGGGACCGGGCGAACGGCGGAGCTTCCGATCTACTGGAAGGCACCCGAGTTCGCGCTCGTGGACCAGTCGGGCGACACGATCCGCGCGGCGGATCTGCGGGGCACACCATGGGTGGCGAGCTTCGTCTTCACGAACTGCACGAGCGTCTGCCCGCTGATCACGCAGAAGATGGCGATGCTACGGGACTCGCTCGAGGTGGAGGGGTTACTCGGGAGCGAGGTGCGACTCGTCTCCTTCTCGGTGGACCCAGCGCGGGACACGCCCGTGGTGCTGCGGGAGTACGCCGAGAAGTTCGGGGGGTCGCCCCCGGAGGACTGGGCGTTCCTGACCGGCACTCCGCCGGAGGCGGTCCGGAACATGATCCAGAAAGGCTTCAAACTCACGGCCGTGGCGCCCCCGGCCGAACACGCCCACGCCGGGGAGAACTATCAGGTCATTCACTCCCCACGCATTGTGCTCGTAGATGCCGAAGGGCGGGTACGCGGCCTGTACGACTCCACGGAGCCCGGCGCGATGGAGCGCCTGGGCAGGGGAATCCGTGCGTTGCTCGAGTGAGCTCTGGACGATATTGGGCGATTCGCGCGTGAACGGGTGATCGTGCGGGCAGGATGCGAGATGAATGTGAACGCGGAGGTGAAGCAATGACTACGGCGGAAGTCCTAGTGACACTGGGTGGGATCGCGCTGATCCCGCTCATTCTCTGGTATTTCTTCTGGAGCGAGACGGGAGAGTCGGCGCGTGCGGTTGCATCCGAGGAGGGCGTGCAGGAGATCCGGGTCGAAGTCAGGGGCGGCTACGATCCGGATGTGCTCGTGGTCGAGGCGCGGCGCCCCGTCCGCATCGACTTCCATCGCAACGAAACCGCGGACTGCTCGGAAGAAGTCGTCTTTGGCGACTTCGGCATCCGGAAAAAACTCCCGGCATTCCAGACCACACCCGTCGAGTTTACGCCGGAGGAGCCGGGCGAGTATGTCTTCACCTGCGGGATGGCGATGATGCGCGGCAAGCTCGTGGTGGAGTCGAGCCGCGACGGAACCGGGGGTAATGATACGGGGACGACCCGAGCCGAGATCGAGGTGCACGATGGCTGAAAACAAACACGTGACACGCCAGAGTCCGGGAACCGCATCGGAGCGGGCCAGAGAAGAGCACGCACTCGCACCGGGGGCGCTGGAGCGTGTGGCGCTCCCCGTGGCGGGGATGCACTGCGCCGCCTGCGCGAACCGCATCGAGCGCAACCTCGGCAAAGCGCCGGGCGTGCGGAAGGCGAACGTGAACTTCGCCACCGGCCGCGCGACAGTCGAATATGATCCTTCGCAGTCGGGGGTGCGGGACGCCATCCAGGTGATCCGTGACACGGGGTATGATTCACGGGTGGCGCGGACCCACATCGGGATCCAGGGGCTCGCGATGGCCGCGGGGGTGGAGCGGATCGAGAAGCTGCTCCGCGAGGTTCCCGGTGTCCTCTCCGCGACGGCCAACCTGGCCAGCGAGGAGGCGTACGTCGATTATGTGCCGGGCGTGACCCGCCTCGCGGAGCTCGGCCAGGCGATCCGGGAGGCGGGATACGAGCCCGCGGAGGCGATCGAGGAAGAGGACCCCGAGCAGCGGGAGCGCATCACCCGCGAGCGCGAATACCGGATCCTCCGGAAGAAGTTCTGGGTGAGCATCATCATCGGGGTGATCGCGATGATCGCCGCCATGCCGCTCATGGGGCGCGGCACGGCGATGGAGGATGATCTGTTCACGCGCGCGGTGCGGCCTCTGAACCGGGTGCTGGAGGGGGCGCTCCCGTGGCTCTACCGCATGGATCCCGACTGGATCCGCTGGGGGCTGCTGGTCCTCTCGATCCCGATCGTCTTCTGGGCGGGAGCTCAGTTCTACACCCGCGCCTGGGCGAGCTTCAAGCACCGGGTCGCGGACATGAACACCCTGATCGCCCTCGGCACCGGAGCGGCGTTCCTCTACTCGGCCGTGGTGACGGTCTGGCCCGGGCTCTTCATCCGGGCGGGGATCCCCGCGGAGGTCTACTACGAGGCGGGGATCCTGATCATTGCGCTCATCCTGCTCGGCAAGATGCTCGAGGCGAAGGCCAAGGGGCAGACCTCCGAGGCGATCAAGAAGCTGATCGGGTTGCAGGCGAAGACCGCCCGCGTCGTTCGCGACGGCAAGGAGTCGGACCTTCCGGTGGAAGAGGTCGTCCCCGGCGATGTGGTGGTGGTGCGCCCCGGGGAGAAGCTCCCGGTGGACGGGGTGGTTGTGCAGGGGGAGAGCGCGGTCGATGAATCGATGCTCACCGGCGAGCCTCTGCCGGTCTCCAAAACGCCGGGGGACGAGGTGATCGGGGCGACGATCAACACCACGGGTTCGTTCCGCTTCGAGGCCACGAAGGTCGGCAAGGATACCGCGCTCGCGCAGATCGTGCGCCTGGTGGAGGAGGCTCAGGGCTCGAAGGCGCCGATCCAGCAGCTTGCCGACAAGGTGAACGCCTACTTCGTCCCGATCGTACTCTGCCTCGCGGCCGCCACCTTCGTGCTCTGGTTCGACTTCGGTCCCGCGCCCGCCTTTCTCTTCTCCCTGGTCTCCGCGGTCACCGTTCTCATCATCGCCTGCCCGTGCGCGATGGGGCTGGCCACCCCCGCCGCGATCATGGTGGGGACGGGGCGCGGTGCGGAAAGCGGCGTGCTCATCAAGGGCGGAGAGGTGCTGGAGCGGGCGCACGAGATCCGGACGGTGGTGCTCGACAAAACGGGGACGATCACCGAGGGGAAGCCGGCGCTCACCGATGTGGCCCTGGCCCCCGACACCGGCGTCGGGGAAGACGAGATGCTCCGCC
>JBOHRN010000018.1:0-11046 GCA_050732775.1 Longimicrobiaceae bacterium
AGGAGCGCGGCGAAGCGGCGGGAGCGTTTCATGGCCTATACAATACCCATTTCTGACCGGAAGTTCCAGGGGCGGTCGCCTGATCCTCCGAGTTCCGGATGTGTTTTGCCCGCCAGTTGCGCGAGCAACGCCAGGGCCTCGTCGCGTGCCAGCTCCATCACCCGTGCCGCACCGGCGGCGGTGTCCACCACCAGGGTGGCGAGCCCGGTCGCGGGGGGGAGGTTCGGCCGATTCCGGCAGTACGGCCGATGGCGCGCTCGAGATCGTGCACCCCGCGTATCGCGCCGTCGAACACCACCTCCATGGAATACGCCCAACCACCAGTAGATTGCACCATCTATGGGCAGCACGGAGATCACGAGCGGAAGACACTCTCCTTCAGGGCCTGAATCCGTTCCCAAAGCTCGACAGAGGAGGACTCGATCCACGGCTGGCGCACGATGCGGAGCTTGCCTTCCTTCTCCGCCACCTCGAAGTGGGATTGGTCGTCCTCCCGCCAGAACCGCAGGGTTACGGTGGCCTCACCGACGCGCAACCGCCTCACGGTCAACTCGGGGAGCCAGTCCGGAAGCACCGGGTCCACCAGCAGGAGATGGAGCGGCGCGAACGGCACCAATCCGAGGAGCGACTGGATGAGGAGCGGGAAAATGCTCTGGTTCCAGGTCTGAGGCCCATTGGCTCGGGGGTACGCACCAGGGTGGGCGAACTGCTCCCGCGCGTAGCCGCCCACGCACTCGGGGACGCGCCCACCGGGCCAGAGACGCGCCAGGTCGTAAAGCCCGCGCACGAGCTCGGTCGCCCGTTCGTTGAGGCCATAGCGGCGGAGACCGAACAGAATGGTCGCGTTCTCGACCGGCCATACGCTCCCCAGATGGTAGTCGAGCGGATTGTACGCGGGATTGCGGGTGGAGAGTGTCCGAATCCCCCAGCCGCTGAACATGTCGGGCTCGAAGAGCCGCCTGACGAGCCGGGGCACGTGCTCGTCGCTGACGATCCCGGTAGGGAGACAGTGGCCGGCATTCGAGGTGAGGGCGCAGATCTGCCGTTTATCCGCGTCCAGACCGAAGGCGATACAGCCCTCGTCCTCCATCCAGAAGTCCCGGTTGAAGCGCTCCTTGAGATCCCGCGCCTGCCGCCAGAGCGCCAAGCCGTCCTTCCGTTCGCCGCGGATCGCCGAGAGCAATGCCATGAACTCGAGTGCGACGTAGTAGTATCCCTGCACCTCACAAGTGGCGATCGGGGGTTCCACCCGCCGTCCGTCTTCGCCCACGACGGCGTTCTCACTGTCCTTCCATCCCTGGTGTTTCGGCCCCTCCTCCGCCTGCGTCAGGTACTCCAGATACCCGTCACCGTCCCGGTCGCCGAAGCGCCTGGCCCAGTCCAGGATGCGCCTCGCCGTGTCCCAGTGCCGTCCAAGCTCTTCCCTGTTCCCGGTGAGGGAGTAGAGATAGCCGAGCCCGATGATATACATGAACGGGCTGGCAAAATCGGCGTAGTAGCGACGGAACGGGGTCTGGCCCAGGCGCGAGAGCGGATCCGTCTTCGCTTGGGCGATGATGCGGCCCGGCTCCTCGTCGCGCTCCGGGTCCACCCGCTCCCCCTGCAGCCGCCCGAGGTGCGCGAGCGCGTCGGCCAGCATCTCGCCCCGGTCGAAGAGGCCGGCCTGCCATCCGGCCGTGAGCGCGTCCCGGCCCCAGAGGCTGAGGTAGAGGGGCACGCCGGCGCCGGGGGTGAGCCACTCGTCCTCGGGCCCCTCGAGAAGTGACAGCGACCCCAGGTCGTGCACGGCGCGGTTGGTGATCTCCACGATCGGCGTTTCCGCCACCGCATGGAGCTTGGCCGTGTGCCCGTACCACGCCAGGAGCTTCTCCTCACGGCGTGTCTCGCCGTCCACCGTGATCGGGTCCTCGAAATCCACCGCCCGGACCCAGAGCCGGATCTCGCGCGTCCTCTGCCTCGGTAGCTGGACCCGAGCCGAGAGGCGATCTCCACTGGGGGACCACCTCTCCTCCTCGGCGCGGATGTGAGTCTCGAACGGCAGTTCCGGATGTAGGTACCGGAACAGGAGTCCGTCCGTACCCGCACGGCTCTCCACCTCCGCCTCCTGCGCCCGGATTCCAAACTGTGCCTCGTCGACGCTCGCGTAATCGGCGGACAAGATCCAATCAAGGTCGAACTCGGCGAGCTCCTGCCAGCGATTGGTGATCCAGAGCGTGACCTCCAGAGAAGCGGGATGCATCCGGTAGCGCAGGCGGAGATCGAGGTCGCGGAAGAGGAGCCCCTCTTTCCCGGCGAGGCCGCCGGAGCCACTTCCCCCGCCGCCTCCCTTCTCCACGGGAGGGTAGACGTAGGCGAACTCCAGCTCGTTCGGGGCGACCTCGGCCAGCGAGCACGGAAATGGGGCCCCGCCGTTGATCTCCAGGCGGAGACTCCGGAGGAATCGCGCCTGCCGGAAGTAGTAGCCCGTGAGAGTATGCTCGCCAGCCCACCCCTGCGGATCCAAGATCAGCAAGGAGGATCCCTGCCAGGCATGCAGGGTGTCGGGTCGGTTACGGGCGAGGGGTGAACTATGCATCGGTGGCCTCCGTGATTTCGCTCCACTTTCCGGGCTGCGGCAACGATGCCCGGAAGGAGGGTGCAATCGCCGCTCGCCTGGCCGACGGACGAACCCGGTCGTCCAGCTCGCCGCGCCCGGCCATCTCCCGCATTCGCTCACCGATGCGGCAGGCGAGCGCCTGAATGGTGAGCGACGGATTCACACCGCCCCCCGTCGGGAAGAGGGAGCCGTCGCAGATCCAGAGGTTGGGGATCTCCCAGGTACGGCCGTCGCCATCGGTCACGCTGCCAGCCGGATCGCTTCCCATCCGGCAGCCGCCCATCAAATGGGCGGTATCCGCGTCCTCCCACACGTCGCTCCCGCCGGCCGCTTGCAGGGTCTGCCGCATGAAGTCCACCGCGTGCCGGACGAGCCGCCGGTCGCTGTCGGAGTAAGAGAAGGTGACGCGCGGAATCCTGAGCCCGCGCTCGTCCTCCTCGTCGGCCACTTCGACCCGGTTCTGCTCCCGCGGCTCCACCTCGCCCACCATCTTGAAGCCCGCCACGTGGTTGTAGCGAGCCATTTCGCGCCGCAGCTCCATCCCCCAGATTCCGCGCCCAGTGGCGAGCTTCTGCGCCCAATCGCGCGGCAGCGGCCCCTGGCTGCCGAACAGGTACCCGCCTGGGAAGTCCTTCCCCTCGTCGGTGTAGTTCCAGTGCTCGGTGATCGCCATCACCGGCGGGCCCTTGTAGCCGCGTATCTCCTCCTGAAAGGTCCCCCACACGCGATGATTCGAATGGGTCATCAGGCACTTCCCCACCCAGCCGCTCCCGTTTGCCAGGCCGTCCGGGAACTGCGGGCAGGCCGAGTTGAGCAGGAGCCGCGGCGTCTCGATGCTGTAGCCCGCCACGACGACGTGTCGCGCCCGCTGGCGACGCCACTTACTTTCGCGCTGATAGAGCACCCCGGTGGCCCGACCGTCGCGGCCCACCTCGATCCGGCCCACCACGGCGCAGTCGCGGACCTCCGCACCGGCCTCCAGCGCGCGCGGGATCCAGGTGACCAGCACGCTCTGCTTCGCGTTCGTGCTGCAGCCGATCATGCAGAAGCCCCGGTAGACGCAGGGCGGGGCCTTCCCGTGTGGCGCGGATAGCGTGGCGAGGGGAGCGGGCGTCCAGGGAATGCCCGCCCGCTCACACCCCCGTGCGAGGACGAGCCCGGCGGCGTTGACTTCGTGAGCCCGGTACGGATAGCGCCCCCGAGGCGGTCCCCAAGGATAAGAGATGGGTCCCGCGATTTTGAGCGCCTGCTCCACTTCGCGGTAATAGGGCGCGAGCTCTTTGTAGGTGATCGGCCAGTCCACGCCGTACCTCAGGAGCGAGTGCGCGCGGAACCATTCGGGGCGGAAGCGGAGCGCGACCATGGTGAAGTGCACCGTCCCTCCACCCACTCCGCGACCGCTGTTGTTGCTGCCAAGCTCGAGCGGGTCCGTTCCTCCACTGATGCGCTCCTCCCGCCAGTACAGCTTCTGCTGCTCCTCCTCGTCGGAGGCGAAGTCCTCCAGGGGGCGCCAGAAGGGACCGGCCTCGAAAGCCACCACCCGGAAACCGGCCTCGGCGAGCTTACAGGCAAGGGTGCCACCCCCGGCCCCGGTGCCCACGATGGCGAAGTCCACCTGCCCGTCGTCGGGGTAACAGCGCATCGGCACCCATCCGCGGGGGCGGAAGACGTCGGGTGCGCGGCCATCCGTCGCGCGCGGCTGCTCGTTCACGGCCGCTCCTCTGCCTCCCACGGGTCGCGCTGATCGAAGCCCAGCCGCACGTATCCCCGGGGAGAGGCCGGCCCGCCGAAGCCGATTTCGCTCCAGGCGGCGGGATGGGAGTAGTAGGTTGCAACCACCGTCTTCAGGAGCTGGTCCGTGAAGAACCACGGCGCTGCAAGATGTCTCCAGCTCTCGCCGCGGACCTCGCCGCGCTGAACGCATCCGAGCACCGCGTCCTGCTCCTCAGGAGCAAGCTCCACAAAGCGGCGGCCATATCGCCCGACGCTCTCTTCCTCGATTCCCCTGAGGCCCAGCCGCCACGCCTCCCGCAGCGGGGGCACGTCGGCGTATCGGTAGCCCTCGCCCTGGTTTCGATCGAGCATCCAGTCGATCCACGGGGCGATCGGCACCGGGTGACCCGGGCGGTCGGGCTGGGGCAGCAGACGGGATGCGACCGCCTCCAGCTTTTGCCACTCCTCCACGTCCAGGAAGCGACGCTCCGGGATCTCCTGCAGACGGCGGAACACCACGGCCCGGGTCTGCTCATTCCAGGAGGGGGACTCCCGCTTGCCCAGCACGTCATAGCCCGCGAACGGGGTCTGGAAGGTCTCGCTCATCTCACCTGTTCTGCTAGCAGTGCTAGACCGGCCAGACCCGCGAGCGCCATCCCGGTGAAGGAGGGGGGCGCTGGCAGGGGTGGTCCCGACAGGAGATTCTGGCTCCAGTTGCGCCAGCCGCCCATGCTGCGCTGGATTCCGTGGGCGTGAAAGCCCATTCCGGCGATCCCCGCCACGGCGCTTGCTCGGAGCAGCAACCGGGCAAGCTGCCGGCGAGCCGGCGTGGGGCGGAGCGCAGCCAGGGCCAGCACGAGGGCGGCGAGCGGCGGCACGCTCACCGGGATGTACATTGCCGGGCGGTGGAACGCGCCCCGGAAGTGGAGCACTCCGGCCTCCAAAGCGGTGCCCAGTAGCCCCAACGCCGCCCCGACGGCGAGCAGACGACCGGCAGGAATGCCCAGGAGCAGCGGGGGGTGGCGCTCCCGCGGCTGTCTCATGCGAGCGGCCGTCATGCCCATAAGCCCGGCGGCGGTGAGACCGAGAGGTGCCGCGACGGGCGGACCGTAGAACAGATTCTCCCAGATCCATCCCCCGATGCGACGGGAGGTGTTGTAGGAGTGAAAACCCAGTCCCACCAGCCCGGTCAGGACAGCCGCCCCGAACAGCGCGTCCCGCGGGCGCCCCGCGCGCTGAGGGCCCGTGGCCTGCAAGGTGCTCGCGAGCAGGGTGAGGGCCGAGACGACGGGTGCGACATACATCGCTGGATTGTAGAACCCGCCCCGATAGTGTTCCGCCGCACTGTCCGCCAGGATGCTGAAGGAGAGCGCCGCGGCGCCCCACGAGAGTTGACGGGCGACCGCCTCCCGATTTCCGCTCGCAGCTTCGCCCGGGGCCCTGCGATCACCCTTTGCTTCGATACCTGTACCGTGGATCCCAGGGTGGTCCTTTCTCCGCAGATCAGTCTCCTCCTCCAGGCGCTCGATCTCGGTCTCCCATTCGACCGTGCGCCGCCTGGGCGCGCGAGACTTCCTTGGCGACATGCTGTGCCGCAGCGGGAGCGCGAGCACACACACCGCACCCAGAGCAAGTCCGGCGAGCAGGAGCCCTTTGCGGCTGTCTTCGTTACTTGAGACCCGCGCTCGAGGCGAAGGGGTGAGTTCGGTGGAGCGCGCAGTCATTCCGAGATGTTCTCCTCCTGATTCGCGCCCTCCGGACCCGGGATCGGGCCGATCCCCTGAACCAGTAGCTCGTCGATCTTGTCGCGGAACATGGTGAGACTGATCCGGACTGGATCCTTCTGCCCCTTCACCAGCGCGCGCACGTAGTTCAGCGCATGTTCGGTGGAGATCTTCGGCGGCAGCGGCGCCTCGTCCGGATCCACCACGCACTCCACCAGCGTCGGCCCGTCCGTCTTCGCGAATGCGGCGCGGAAGGCGGGCTCGAGCTCTTCGGGCTGGGTGACGTGGAAGCCCTGTCCTCCACAGTTGATCGCCCAGTCGGCGAAGGAGCGCGGGTTGTGGAGATCGACGCCGAACTCCGGATTCCCCACGAAGGTCATCTGCTCCCAGCGGATCTGGCCGAAATAGTCGTTGCGGAGCACCACCACCACGATGGGGAGGCGGTACTTGACGGCGGTGAGCATCTCGCCCATCAGCATGGTGAAGGCGCCGTCACCCACCAAGGCGACCGCGCGCCGGTCCGGGAAGGCGACCTGCGCGCCGATCGCATATGGGAGGCCGGAGGCCATGGTTGCCAGGTTGCCGGAGCCGGAAGCCATCATCCCGGGGCGCACATCCAGGTAACGGCTGAACCAGGTGGTGCTCGTTCCCGAATCGCCGCAGAGTATGGCGTTGTCGGGCAGGTGCCGATTGAATTCCCAGGCCACCCGCTGCGGACGCATGGGCACGCCATCGTCCTGCGCGCGCTTCTCGAGCACCTTGCGCCAGTCCGCCTTCTCCGCCTGCATCTGCGCTAGCCACTCGGCGCCGGCAGGATTCGGCTGGAGTCGCTCCACGAGCTTCGCGAGCGTATCGCGGGAGTCTCCCGGGAGCCCCACCTCCGCCGGGTAGCGCAGCCCGATCCGCTCCGGGTCGATGTCGATCTGTACGGCGCGCGCGCTCCCCGGCTGCGGGTAGTAACCCATGTAGGGAAAGGAGGAGCCGACAATGAGCAGCGTGTCGCACTGCTCCAGCGCGAGTTGCCCTGGCCGATCACCGAGCAGGCCGACTCCTCCCATATGGTTCGGGTGGTCCGCCGGCACCACCGCCTTGCCCAGGTAGGCGTGCACGATGGGTGCGTTCAGATACTCTGAGGCGGCGATCACTTCCTCCATCGCTCTCAGCGCACCGCTCCCCACCAGCATGGCGACCCTCGTCCCGGAGTGGAGCAGCAGGGCGGCTGCGTCGAGTGCCTCGCCCGGAGGCGTAGGTATAGGGCGCGTCCAGGTAGCGCTCACGTGGCCCATCGGCTTCGTCGCATGCCGGCCCTCCTGCACGCTGCGCTTCGGCGCCGGCTCGTGCTGCAGGTCTGTGGGGAAGCAGATATGCGCCACACCCCGGCGGGACAGCGCCGCCTTGACCCCCTCGTGCACGAGCGCCTGCACCTGGGCGGGAGAGCGGACCTCATGATTGTAGACAGAGACATCCCTGAACAGGTGGACCAGATCCACCTCTTGCTGATAGTGGGTTCCGATCAGGTCGTGGTAGATCTGCCCGGTGAGGGCGAGCACGCTCGCGCCGTCCATCTTCGCGTCGTAGAGGCCATTGAGCAGGTGGATCGCTCCCGGGCCGGAGGTCGCCAGGCATACGCCAAGTCCCCCCGTGAACTTGGCATACGCGCAGGCGGCGAAGGCGGCCGCCTCCTCGTGCCTCACCTGGATCAGCTGGATGTCGCTCTGCCGTTTCCGGATCGCCTCGTAGATGCCGTTGATCCCGTCACCCGGCAAGCTGAAGACATGGCGGACTCCCCAGTCGTCGATCAGCGTGTTGATCAGTACCTCTGCTGCCGTTTCCGCCATGGGACCTCCTTGGGAGTGAAGCGATTTTCCCTTACGACATCAGTCGGCGAACCGTTCCGCGTCGCGGCGCTTGAATACAAGCCCGTGCCCCAGTCGTGAGAGGTCGGGCCGGAGCATTCCGTCCACCGGCGTCACCACACCATCGAACCACAGCCTCTCGATCCGCGCATGGTCGTGGAAGTACTCGACGTGCCGGACCGCGGCAGTGCGCAGGCGGCGTGTAGGTGGAGCATCCTCGGGGTGCCGGCCGACCTTCTCCGCACTTCCTGGATCATGATCTGCCACGCAGCCGGAATGGCCATCGCATCCCGACCCTGCAGCAGAGGCGCGAGCGTATCCTGGATCAGCCGCCCGGTGGCGGGATCGCCGTAGGTGAATCCCAGCCCCTGCACTCCGCCCGCGGAGACTTCCACCAGCACGAGTGGTCGTCCTCCACTCGAGCATCCCATCCGATTCCGGCTGCTCAGTGGGGATGGTGTAGGTCCGCGCCCCGATATGGTCGATCGGGACGCCGCTGCCGAAGCGTGTATCAGCCATGCCGCCGCAAAAGAGCAGCGATCGCAGACCGTCCGGCCGCCATCAGGAGCAGCAAGCCCCGGCTCGGCCATGGCCGAGCTGGGGCCCACCTCCTGGAGAGAGACCATCGCAGCTGCCTCATGCACTCCTCAGATCTGAGTCTGGGGGCCCACAGGATGAGGCGCACCTCTTCCCCAGCCTCTTACGCGCGGTGGGTGGAGCTCAGCGTCTGCGCAGGACCGGCTCGCACCTCGCCGCTGTCGTCAAGCATGTCGCCCGTCAGCGTTTCACATTGACCCGCTCGGCCGCTGGGCGTCCGGAGAGCGAGCTCGGGGCGTCCAGGTGGGCCCCGTCATCGACCCCGACCCCCAACCGGCCTACCAGCTCGCCGCCCAGCCAGCCCGTGACCATCGCGAGCCCTCCTCCCCCCAGCGCGAGCACGATCGCCAGGAGTCCCGGCTCGACATCGGGGCTTCCGCGCAGCCACCAGCTGATCGCGAACAGCGTCAGGACGACGACGTTCCCACCGCCGTGCAGTGCGCCCACGCGCTTCGCTCGCGTTCCACTCGGGATCTTGGTCCAGTCGGCAACGCCGAAGACCGCTGCCACCAGCCCGCCGAGAACTCCCAGTGGGATGAGCCAATAGGAGACGATTGCCCACTGCCCGCCCCCCGTCGCCAGATAGATCAGATCGAAGATCACCACTCCCGTGAGGATCCCTAGGGGGAGCACTATGAGCATCTGGTGGATCGGATGTCCGAATAGCTTTGCGCGCGCTTCCATGGTAGGGTATTAGTAGTTGAGGTTGGCGCATTCTCGTGCTATACTTTCGTCGTTCCGCGTCTCAGGTAGTTCTCAACGCCCCATTCATGCCGTTCGGGAACAGACCCCCGCGCGAGACCCCGGGGTGGTCGGTCAGGTATACGATGCGTAAGACCTGCTGGGGAGTGCGGCTGAAGGCTTTTCCGTCGGAATCTGAGGGGACGAAGTTCGCGCGCCCGTTCACCTCGATTCCCTGATCCAAGTCGGTCGGCCCGTCCAGTCGGTCACGAGCGTCCGAGATGGCGTTCGCCGCATTGCGCGCCGCGGCTCCCATTCGATAGAGGACGGATCGGGCCATTCCCATGTGGTAGGCCTCGACCGCGAGAATACCCGCCGCGGCGGCGAGGAAGGTCTTGTTGGTTATCAGTGGCACCGCGCCATGATAGGCGGTCACTCCCACATCCTCCATCAGCATCCCGCCGAGCAAAAAGTTCATCTCGCTGGCGAACGGATCGAAATTATCTCCAAGTCCTGCCGCTCGCGCCGCGGCGGCGAATCCTCCCAAATCAATCGCGGGACGGCTTACCGCCTGACCGGCAAGAACGCGCCGGTAGAATCGGACGTGGGCCAGCTCGTTTTCAGCGACCTCCTGAAGCATCTGCCTGAGATCGTCGTTCTGCCAAGGCACCATTCGTCCTCCCCCGGTCACCGTGCCGGGGTCTGGTCCTGCATCCGCATCATCCATTCCACGGCCGGTTGTACCGCGGAGGTAATACTCCGTCTCAAGAGACTCGAGATTGAGCGCGAAATTGAAGATGTCGGCATCTGTTGGTACACCTTGAATCGCCGTGCTAGCGAGCGAGGCGCATCCCGGAAGTGTCGCAGCGAGGCCAAGCGCACCCGTTGCCTTCAGCGCCGAACGACGGGAAATGGAGATCGAAGCATCTTGTTGCATGATCATATCCTCATGTTTGGACTGTGAGAGCCGACTGCCGACTGCCGACGCTCAAACTTAGCGACGGTCTGGGCGTTGCAGCACGACGGAACACACGGCAAGAAATAAGCCAAGTAATCACTTGGTATATTGACCGCCCCGACCACACCGGAGAGACAAAGTGTCTGGAGCCAAGAACTCACAGTTGGGCGACACCAGAGGAAAGCTCCTCGCGCTGCTCTGCAGCGCGGACAGGACAAACAGCGAGCTGGCGCGCGAGCTGGGGATCAGCACCAACGGCGTACGCGGCCATCTCGTACGCTTGGAAGAGGAGGGGCTGGTGGAGCACCGAGTGGTGCGGCGGGGGGTAGGAAAACCGGCTCACGAATACCACCTCACCTCGGAGGGTTCCGTCCGTCTCTCACGTGCCTACCTGCCACTGCTATCAGGGTTGCTGGTCGTGGTCGGTGAGCGAGCCGGTGCGGGCGAGGAGGAGACTCTCCTGCGCGAGGCGGGACGGGCGCTGGCTCCGAAACATTCGAGACTCGAGGGCGCACTTCGGGAGCGGGCAGATGCGGCGGCCAACCTGCTCAGAAAACTCGGTGGTGTCAACACGGTGAGAGAGGATACCGACGGCCTCAGTATTCACGGTGTGTGCTGCCCCCTACGTGCTCTGGTGCCGGATCACCCGCTGGCCTGCAAGGCAATCGAGGCCATGCTCGCGGAGTTCATCGGCGCACCCGTGCGGGAGCAGTGCGAGAAGCATGACCCACCCGCCTGTCGCCTGATCGTTGGAGCTGCGGAGGAGCGGTAGGGAGCAGCGAGAAATCTGTGCACGATTCCTGTGCACTCGATCCAAGTGCCACTGAACTGTGCGGAAGATCGGAAGATAGCGCGAGCGTGTGGCGGGCGGGTGCGGATGCCTTCGCCCGCTACGCGCAGCAGGAGAGCTTCGCCACATCC
>JBOHRN010000019.1:0-3630 GCA_050732775.1 Longimicrobiaceae bacterium
CGGTGTGGGGACGCGGGGTGCGACGGCGTGGTGTGCCCGGTGGGTGAGGTGGCAGAGATCCGGGGGGCCACCAACGGTCGCCTGCTGACGCTCTGCCCGGGCATCCGGCCGGAGGGTGCCCCCCACCACGACCAACTCCGCGGCGCCACGCCGGCCCAGGCCCGCGAGCAGGGGGCCGACTACGTGGTCCTGGGCCGGGCCGTCACCGAAGCCAGCGACCCAGCCGCCGCCTACCTCGAGCTTAGCGAGCAGCTTCGAACCCCCATGGAGGTAGCGAGATGAGGTGGCCGACCATCTTGGCGGGCGCTCTCCTCCTTTGGGGAGCGGTACCCGCGTCCGTGTCAGCGCAGGACCGCTCGTCACTGAACGACTTCGTGGGCAGGGTGGCCCAGCTCTGGGAGCGGGGCGACGCCTCGGCTCTGGTTGAACTCTCGGCCGGAGAGCGCATCCTGCTCGACCTGGGCGAGACCTCGGGTACGGCCGAGCCGCGCCACGCCGCGGCCATGCTCCGCTCTCTGTTCTCGGAGCGCGAGAGCGTGTCGGCGCGGGCGCGCGGCGCTTCCACGGCGGGGGGTAACCCGCCCCGCGGCTTCGGCGAGGTAGAGTGGCTGTCGCGCGGCCGGGGGGTCTCCTCACCCCGGCGGCACACCATCTACGTGGGGGCGGTGTGGAGGGGGGGGTGGAAGATACAGGAGCTGCGGCTATTAGGGAGTGGTTGACGCAACGCGGGCACGGCTATAGCTTGAGCGGTTAGCCGACACCCCGCGCCCACGGGCGCGGGGTGCTTGGTATCCGCCGCCTCTACGACTCGAACGTTGGACCTGGCCTTCCCCCGAACCGTCGATCTGAGCGCGGCCCTCGAGGTGGGGGGCCGCGTCGCCGTGATCCTCGCTCTGACCGCGTTCGCGCTGCTGGTCCTGCACGCCATCACCCGCCGCGTCGAGAAGAATTTCGGCAACGCCGGCCCCTCTGCCGACTCACTCCAGCAACAGCACCTCAAGACGATCACCGGCCTGATCCGCGGGGCCGGCGTGGTGGTAATCGTCCTCATCTCGTTGCTCATGACGCTCCAGGCGGCGGGGATTAACATCGGCCCCATCCTGGCGGGGGCGGGCGTCCTCGGGCTGGCCATTTCTTTCGGGGCCCAGTCTCTGGTGCGAGATATTATCAGCGGGCTGTTCATGCTGTCGGAGAACCAGTTCGGGGTGGGAGACGTGATCAGCGTGGGCGAGGTGGGGGGCGTGGTCGAGAAGTTTACGCTGCGGGTGGTGGTGCTGCGCGACGTCCACGGCGTGGTCCATACCGTGCCCAACGGTGAGATCAAGCGGGTTAGCAACATGACCCGCTCCTGGTCGCGGGTGGTGCTCGACGTGGGGGTGGCGTACCGGGAAGAGGTCGACCGGGTGATCGAGGTGATGGAGGAGGTGGGCCGCGAACTGTGGGACGATCCGGAGTGGCGCCCCCTACTGGTGGAGGAGGTCACGGTGCCGGGGGTCGAGGGTTTCGGTGACTCCTCGGTAAACATCCGGCTGATGGCCAAGACAGTGCCGCTCAAGCAGTGGGAGGTGGCGCGCGAGCTGCGGCGCCGCATCAAGAACCGCTTTGACCAGGAAGGCATCGAGATCCCCTTTCCCCACTTGACGCTGCAGTGGGAGGGGGAGGGCAAGGGGGTGTAGCTTGCTCCGCTTCTACAACAGCCAGACCCGCCGTGAGGAGGAGTTCGTCCCCCTGGACCCCGGCCGGGTCGGGGTCTACGTGTGCGGCCCCACGGTGTACGCGCTGCCCCACATCGGTAATCTGCGCACCTTCTTCTTTGCCGACGTTCTGCACCGCTACCTGGAGCACGCCGGCCACCGGGTCCGCTTCGTCATGAACCTGACCGACGTGGACGACAAGACCATCGAGGGCGCGCTGCGCGAGGGGGTGAAGCTCTCGGAGTACACGGCGCCTTACGTCGACGCCTTCTTCGCGGACCTGGACGCCCTCGGTATCGCCCGCGCCGACGCTTACCCGCGCGCTACCGCTCACATCGACGGCATGATCGGGCTCATCCGGCGGCTGGAGGATAAAGGCCTCGCGTACGCCACGGGCGACGGCTCCGTCTACTACGACATCTCTTCCTTCGAGGGGTACGGCAAGCTCTCCGGTGTGGACGTGAGCCGGGGCCGCCGCGGCGCGCGGGTGGCCGAGGACGAGTACGAAAAGGACGACGCCAACGACTTTGCCCTCTGGAAGGCGGCCAAGGAGGGGGACGAGCGGGTGGGAGCGGCGTGGGATACGCCTTGGGGACGGGGGCGGCCGGGGTGGCACATCGAGTGTTCGGTTATGAGCATGGCCGAACTGGGCGAGACCTTCGATATCCATGCGGGCGGGGTCGATCTCATCTTTCCCCACCACGAAGACGAGCTCGCCCAGTCGGAGGGTGCTACCGGCAAGCCGTTCGCCCGCTACTGGCTGCACGGCGAGCACTTGCTGGTAGACGACGAAAAGATGGCCAAGTCTCTCGGCAACTTCTACACCCTGGGGGACCTCCTGGAGCGGGGAGTAAAGCCGTCCTGCATCCGCTACCTTTTCCTCACCGCCCACTACCGGAGCAAGCTCAACTTTACCTTCCACGGGCTCGAAGCCGCGGCCGAGGCGGTACGCCGGGTACGCGCCTGCCGGGACCGGCTCCGGAGCCACCCCGCCCGGTTGCACCCGGGCGCGGACGACGTGCCGTTGCTCCACCAAGCCGTAGACCGTGCTCTGGCCGGGTTTGCCAGCGGGATGGACGCGGACCTCAACACCAGCGTGGCCCTGGCCGCCTTGCACGGGCTCCTTTCCGAGGTCAACTCCCGGCTCGACGACCTGGACTCGAGCCCCATCTCCGAGGCCGAGCGGGACGCGGTATTGGGGGCGATGGGGCGGATGGACTCGGTGTTCTGCTTGCTGGCACTGGCAGACCGGGAGGCCGAAAGGGCCGGGTCGGGGCTGGCGGAATGGGTGGGAGAACGGCTGCGAGAGCGCTCGGCCGCGCGCATGGCGGGCGACTTCGCACGGGCCGACGCCATCCGCGCGGAGTTGGGGGAGCGGGGGGTGGTGGTCGAAGACACCTCCGGGGGGGTCCGTTGGAGTGTGCGGGGTTGACAGAAAAAAGCCAGAGTTTTATTCTACAGGTCTTGCCTGTCGCTGGCGTAGCTCAATTGGTAGAGCAGTCGATTTGTAATCGGCAGGTTAGGGGTTCAAGTCCCTTCGCCAGCTCTAGGCCGAGTGCCGGCGGGGCGAGTTGGCTTTGCGGGAGTAGCTCAGTTGGCTAGAGCGTCAGCCTTCCAAGCTGAGGGTCGCGGGTTCGAGTCCCGTCTCCCGCTTGGCGGCTAGGAGCGGTTGGTTCGGCCGGGCTCACGTAGCTCAGCGGTAGAGCACTCCCTTGGTAAGGGAGAGGTCACGGGTTCGAGCCCCGTCGTGAGCTCCTGCGGTACGGTCGGGACCATATACATCACCACATCGATTCCGGGTAGAGACGGCAATGGCCAAGGCGAAGTTTGAGCGGACGAAGCCGCACGTAAACGTAGGCACCATAGGGCACGTAGATCATGGCAAGACCACGTTAACGGCGGCCATCACCGAGGTACAG
Organism: Longimicrobiaceae bacterium; assembly: GCA_050732775.1. GTDB lineage: Bacteria > Gemmatimonadota > Gemmatimonadetes > Longimicrobiales > Longimicrobiaceae > JBOHRN01. The sequence goes on from JBOHRN010000019.1 coordinate 3,614, forward strand.
GCGGCGAGGGGGTTAGC
>JBOHRN010000020.1:0-66167 GCA_050732775.1 Longimicrobiaceae bacterium
CCGGTGACCTGGCTCCGATCCGGGACTGGACACGAGCCTTCCAAGCCGAGGCGCTCGCCCAAGCCGGAGACGCCGCCGCCGAAAGGGTTGAGATCTCTTCGTCCGCCTCTCCCCCGGCCCGTAAGAGAGTAGCCCTGGCCCGGGTGGCGGCGCTCGTCGGTGCTGGCGACACCGCCGCGGCCGTGCAGCGTGCCGAACGAGAGACTCGCGCCCTGGCTTCGACCGGCGCCCGCTCGGCGGCCGCCGCGGTGGCTGTGGAGCGGGCGCGGCTGCTGGCTGCGGTCGGTCAGTTTTCGGAGGCCAGAGTGTTGTTCCGTTCGGTTGCGGCTGGCGAGCGGGTCTCCCCCGCGGTGCGAGCCGAAGCCGCCCGCGGCTTCGAACAGGCGGTCGGGCGGCGGACGGCGCGCGAAGAGCTCGCCCGGGCCGACGCTTTCCGGGCAGCCGAAGACGCCGAGAGTGCCGCCGAGGCGCTAGCTGCGGCTCTGAGATCCGGCCTCGCGGACAAGGGATCGCTCCACTTCCGGCTGGGGCAGTTTTACTTCGAGGCGCGCGAGTACAACCGCGCCCGAGAGGCGTTCGCCGAGGCCGAGCGGCGGCTACGGGGGCGGGCGCTGGCCTCGGAGGCGGCTCTCTTCGCCGCCCGCTCTCTTTTCCGGGATGGCCACCCGCGGGACGGCCAAGCTGGGCTCGAGCGGGTGGCGCGCGAGTATCCGGGCACCGCCGCCGCGGGGTCGGCGTACTTCCTCCTGGGCGACGCCACCAACAGCGTTTCGCGGGCCATCGGCTACTACCGGCGGGCGGCGGGCGTGCCGGCGTCGTCTTACGCGCACGAAGCCCTCTACCGGCTGGGAGACCGACTGGAGCGGGAGGGGAACCCCGGCGGCGCCATTCAGGCCTGGAGCGACTACGCGCGCCGATATCCGCGGGGGGAGCACGCTTCCCAAGCCGCCTACCGGGCCGGCGTACTGCAAGAGGGGCGGGGAGAGGGCGACGCGGCCCGCGACCTGTACACCGCGGCCATCAGGGCAGACCCCGTCTCTTACTACGCCCTGCGGGCCGGCTACCGTACCGGTGAGGACCCCTTGGCCGTCCCTCTAGGGCCATCCGAACCGTGGGTCACGCTCGCTAGCGACGCCGAAGACGCCGAAACGGTCTTGGAGCGGCTGGCTCTGCTCGAGGAGATCGGGGCCGGGGCGGCTTGGCAAGAAGAGTACGAGACCGCCCTCGCCGCTTTCGACGCCCGGCCCTACGCCCTCCTCGAGCTGGCCGCGGGGCTGGTGGAGCAGGAGCACGTGCGTCTGGCGATCGGGCTCGGTTGGGACCTCTTGGATAAGCGCGAGGGCAAGTGGGATCGCCGCCTCTTGGAAGTGATCTTCCCCTTTCCCTGGAGATCCATCTTCGAGCGCGAGGCCGGTCGTTACGGGGTGGAAGCCACGCTCCTGGCCGGATTGGTCCGCCAGGAATCTCTCTTCCAGCCCGCCATCAGCTCCTGGGTGGGGGCGTCCGGACTCGCCCAAATCATGCCGGGAACCGGTAGTTGGCTGGCTCCCAAGGTCGGCCTCGACGATTACGAGCACCGGCTCCTGACCGTGCCCGAGGTGAGCTTGCGGATAGGGGCCTACTTCCTGGGCTCGCTGCTCGGCCGCTACGACGGAGCCCGCGACCTGGCTCTGGCCGGCTACAACGCCGGTCCCGGCCGGGCCGACCGCTGGCGCCGCACGCTGGGATACGGCCAGGGCACCGACCGCTTCCGGGAGAGCATCCCCTTCGACGAGACGCGCGACTACGTGAAAAAGGTCCTCCTCAACGCTGCCGTGTACCAGCGGCTATACGGCGACGGTCGTCCCTCGGGTCTGGTGGAAGACTGACTCTCCCAAAGAGCGCGCCGTCTCCTTTATCGTCCTATTTAGGTGACATGTGGGTGCCAGTACTCACCTGCTCACCCCTGGTAAGTCAAGGGTATTCATGGAGTCCGGCCTGGCACCCGCCTTGCTCTTTACCACTCCGTCAACTGTTTTTTCCCCGGAGGTGAGCGATGAACAAGAGATCAGCACGGAGTGCAAAGGGTCTTGTCGCGGTGGTGGCGTTACTGACGGTGACCGGGTGCTCCCAACTCGGCGGTTTGGATCAGATTCTGGGGGCCATCCTGTCTCCGGCCGGTGCGGGGGGTCAGAGGGCAGGAGAGGCCGTGGTCCAGGTAGAGGGCAGGGATACCGGCAGGCAAATCCTATGGGTGCGTACAGAGGACGGACAGCAGGCCGGAGTGCAGTACGACTCCCGCACTCGAGTGGTCTACCGCCAGCGGCAGTACCGGGTGAGTTACCTGCAATCGGGCGACATCGTCTGGATGAGGATCTACCAGACGGGCCGCGGCGGCCAGAGCGGTTACTACACCGACTACATAGAGATCAGGGAACGGCGCGGCGGTTGGGGGTGGTGACTCCGGTCGCACGGGGTTTAGCGCTTCCCAGCTCCCGCAACAAAAAAGCCAACTGGTCGGCCTGTTCCTCGACGATCATCCAGGTGGGTTTGCCCGCGCCGTGTCCCGCGCGGGTCTCTACCCGGATGAGGGCTGGTTCGGGGCAGCCCTGCGCGGCCTGTAGAGCTGCCGCGAATTTGAAGGAGTGGCCGGGCACCACCCGGTCGTCGTGGTCGGCCGTGGTCACCAGCGTGGGCGGGTAGCACACCCCCGGCTCCAGATTGTGGAGCGGAGAGTAACCATACAGCACGGGAAACATCTCCGGGTCGTCGGCCGAACCGTACTCCGACACCCACGCCCACCCGATGGTGAACTGGTGGAAGCGGAGCATGTCCATCACTCCCACCGCGGGCAGGGCGGCGCCAAAGAGAGCGGGCCTTTGGGTCATGGCCGCTCCCACCAGCAACCCACCGTTGGATCCCCCCGCTATCGCCAGCCACTCCGGCGAGGTGTACCCTGCGGAAATGAGATACTCGGCCGCGGCTATGAAGTCGTCGAAGACGTTCTGTTTGTTTCGCAACCTGCCGGCTTGGTGCCACTCTTCGCCGTACTCTCCACCGCCGCGCAGGTTGGGTACCGCGTAGACACCACCCATCTCCAGCCACGCCAGCCGGCTGACCGAGAAGGAGGGGGTAAGGGAGATGTTGAATCCCCCGTAGCCGTAAAGCATGGTAGGGTTGCTGCCGTTCAGCTTGAGCCCCCGCCGGTGAGTGACGAACATGGGTACGCGGGTGCCGTCGGCGCTGGTGTAGAAGAGCTGCTGGGTCTGGTAACCGCTCGGGTCAAAGTCGATCTCCGGAGCCCGGAAGACGGTGGCGGCTCCGCTCTGAAAGTCGTGGCGGAAGATGGTCGACGGGTACAGGAAGGAGGTGAAGGCGTAGAAGGTTTCGGTGTCGTCCGGGTCTCCTCTGAAGCCACCCGCTGAGCCGGGCGCGGGCAGCTCGATCTCCCCCATCGGCTCGCCCGAGAGAGAGAAGGTGAGTACCCGCGAGTGGGCATCGTGCAGGTACTCGGCCACGAAGCGGCCGGCGATCACGCTGGTACTCTCTAGCACGTCGTCAGACTCGGGGATCACCGTCTGCCACCCGGAGCGCGCGGGGTCCCGGGTGTCGATGGCGATCACCCGTCCCCTGGGGGCGTCCAGGTCGGTGCGCAAGTAGAAGAGTGGCCCGTCGTTGTGGATATAGGAGTAGCCCGCGTCGAAGTCGTCCAGCAAGCGCACCATCTCCCCGTCCAAGCGCGGATTCTGCGGCTCTTCCAGGTCCAGGTAGTAGAGCCGGTTCCGGCGGTCGGTCCCCTGCGACACGCTCACCACCAGGTAGCGGCCGTCGTCCGAGACCCCGGCGCCAAAGCCCCAGTCGGGGTGGTCGGGCCGTTCGTACACCAAAACGTCTTCTGACTGGGGGGTGCCGATCCGGTGGTAGTAGAGTTTCTGGTTCCGGTTGGCGGCGAGCATCTCGTCGCCCACGGGTTCGGGGTAGCGGGAGTAGAAGAAGCCGGCGTGGTCGTGGGTCCACGCGGCCCCCGAAAACTTGATCAACTGCAGGTGGTCGGCCAGGTCACGGCCGGTGGCTACCTCGCGCACCCGGAACTCCCGCCAGTCGGAGCCACCCTCGGAGGTACCCCACGCCAGGTACTCTCCGTCTTCGGAGATGGAAACCGTGGCCAGGGAGACGGTGCCGTCGGCTGAGAGCCGGTTCGGGTCCAGGAGGAGCCGCGGCTCCGCGTCCAGCGACGGCTGCCAGTAGAGGACCGACTGATCCTGGAGTCCGTCGTTCCGGCGGTAAAAGTACCGGCCGCCGCGCTCGAACGGCACCGAGTAGCGCTGGTAGTCCCACAGCTCGGTGAGCCGCTCCTTGACCCTGTCGCGCGCCGGGATCTCTTCCAGATAGGAAAAAGTAAGTTCGTTCTGCCGCTCGATCCACGCCCGGGTCTCGGGGCTGTTACTGTCTTCCAGCCAACGGTAAGGATCGGCGATCGGGGTGCCGTGGTAGTCGTCCACCACGCTGCCCCTTCGGCTCTCGGGGTAAACGACGCCGGCCGGGTCTTCTACAGACGTCGCGGGTGGGGCGGGAACGGGCGGCGCGGGCGGTGGGAGGCAAGCGCCCAGCAAGAGCGCGCTGAGGATGGCAAGGATCAACCTCGGGCGCGGTAATCTAAACATCGGTCTGGCTGGGCAACGGGTTTTTTCCGAACTCGCTAGCGTAAGGTAATTTGCCCTCGAGGATAGTATCAAGCAACTTCAACCAGGGATCGCAAGGTAAAAACCCGGCCGATGACGGGGATAGATCAGCGCGGGAAACCGGAGACACCGTTTTGCACTTCGCGCAGCGACGCTTGCAGCTCTTCCACCCGGGTGTTGAGTGCTTCCTTGAGCTTCTCCACCGGTGTGGACTTTTTGTTCACGGGCAAGGCGAGGGGGAGCGGCGAGGATTGGCCTCCCACTTCGGCCGCCTTAAGGTGCTCCTCCTCGGCTTTTGCCAAGGCAAAGACCGCTTTCTGCAGCCAGACCGACTCCCTCCTCAGGGAGCGGAGCTGCCTCCGCTGGGCTCTCGCGTCCACGCGCTCTCTCCGGCTGAGTTTCTCCCCAATCATACCACCCTCGCGCGAGAACCGTGCCGGGCGTAGATTCGCGGCACGATGGCTACTACTAATGAACCTTGGGTGGGGATCGTCATGGGCTCCCGCTCCGACTGGGAAACCATGCGGCACGCTTGCGGGGCGCTGGACGAGCTGGGGGTCGCCTACGAGGCCCGCGTGGTCTCTGCCCACCGCACCCCGGACCTCCTCTTCCGTTACGCCGCAGAGGCCGAAGAGAGGGGGATAGAGGTGATCGTGGCCGGGGCGGGGGGCGCGGCCCACTTGCCCGGCATGTTGGCGGCCAAGACCCCTCTTCCGGTGCTGGGAGTGCCGGTCCGGTCCCAGGCCTTGAACGGACTCGACTCCCTGCTCTCTATCGTGCAGATGCCGGCGGGGGTACCGGTGGGCACGCTCGCCATCGGGCCGGCGGGCGCCGTCAACGCGGGCCTCCTGGCCGCGGCCATCGTCGGCGGCCGGCACCCCGAAGTTCGCAAGGCGCTGGAGCGGTACCGGGCCGTCCAGACCGAGCGCGTCCTGAACGACCCCGACCCCTCCCGGGAGGCGTGAAGATAGGCGTCCTGGGGGGCGGCCAGCTCGGCCGCATGCTGGCCCTGGCCGGGTATCCGCTCGGCTTCACTTTCCGTTTCTTCGACCCGGCCCCCCGGCCTCCCGCCGCCCCCCTGGCCGAGCACGTTTCGGCCCAGTGGGATAACCGGAACGCCCTGGCCCGCTTCGCCGACGGGCTCGACCTGGTTACCTACGAGTTCGAGAACGTGCCGGTAGAAGCCGTGGCTTTCCTGGCAGAACGGGTCTCAGTGCTGCCTCCTCCGGGGGCCCTGGAGGTAGCCCGCGACCGGCTTGCCGAGAAGGAGTTCCTGGCCAGGCTGGGGGTGCCCACGGCGCCGTTCGCGCCGGTATCGACAGAGCGGGAGCTGGCCGAGGCAGCGACCGGGATCGGATTTCCGGCCGTGCTCAAGACCCGGCGGCTAGGGTACGACGGCAAGGGGCAATTCGTTCTCCAGGGCGCCGCCGGGCTGGCACAGGCGTGGGAGGCGTTGGGTGGCCGGGAGCTGATCCTGGAGGGGTTGGTGAACTTCCGGCGCGAGCTTTCCCTGCTGGCGTTGCGGGGTCGCGACGGCTGCGCGGCCTTTTACCCGCTTACCGAAACGGTCCACCAGAAGGGTGTCCTGCGGCTCTGCCGCGCCCCCGCCTCCGGCGCCTCCCCAGCTCTCCGGGAAGAGGCAAAAAGGGTAGCGGGGCGCGTGCTCGAGGCGCTCGACTACGCCGGAGTGCTGGCGCTGGAACTTTTCGAAACCGGGGATGGGGTGCTGGTCAACGAGATTGCCCCCCGCGTCCACAACTCGGGCCACTGGACCATCGAGGGGTCGCTCACCAGCCAGTTCGAGAACCACCTGCGGGCTTTGGCCGGGCTCCCGCTGGGAGACACCTCGGCGCGGGGGTACGCCGCCACCGTGAACCTCCTGGGCCGCCACCCCGACCGCGCGGCCGTGCTGCGTATCCCCGGCGCCCACCTACACCTGTACGGCAAGGAGCCGGAGCCCGGCCGCAAGTTGGGCCACGTGACCGTGACCGCCGGCGACCTCGCTACCTTGGAGGCGCGCTTGGCCGCCCTCGCCCCCGTCTTGCAACTTCACCCACCGTCGGTGTAGTATCTCCTTAACCCTCACTCATATCCCCGGAGGACAAAGATGACCGCCGCTTTACTCGCGCGCCGTATGACCGTCGGCGCCTGCGCGCTGGCAACGCTCGCCGGGCTGCCCGCTGGCGCCGCCACCCAGCAGCCGGCGAGTACCCCTTCATCTTCCCCTGCCGCCTTTACCTTGGCTATCCACGGCGGCGCCGGGACCATCACCCGGGAGAGTATGAGTCCGGAGCGGGAGCGGGAGTACCGGGCTAAACTCACCGAGGCGCTAGAGCGAGGTAGAGACGTGCTAGCCCGGGGCGGGAGCGCCGTGGACGCGGTGGTGGCCGCCATCGTCGTGATGGAGGACTCTCCCCTCTTCAACGCCGGGAGGGGCGCTGTGTTCACCCACGAGGGCGCTAACGAGCTGGACGCCTCGATCATGAACGGAGCCACCCTGGGCGCGGGAGCCGTGGCCGGGGTCACCAGGGTCAAGAACCCTATCGAGTTGGCCCGGTTGGTTATGGAGGAGTCGCGCCACGTGATGTTCGCGCGCGAGGGGGCCGAGCGCTTCGCCGTGGAGCGGGGGGTCGAGCTGGTGGACCCTGAGTACTTTTACACCGAGGGGCGCTGGCAGTCTCTCCAGCGCGTGCTCGAGCGGGAGCGGGCCGGTGAAACCAGCGGGCAGCTGCGTGGCGCCGGCCAGGGGAGCAAACTGGGGACGGTGGGGGCGGTGGCGCTGGACCGCGCTGGTAACCTGGCCGCCGGGACCTCAACCGGGGGGATGACCAACAAGCGCTTCGGCCGGGTGGGCGACTCTCCGATTATCGGGGCGGGCACCTACGCCAACAACCGTAGCTGCGCCGTATCGGCCACCGGCCACGGCGAGTTCTTCATCCGGCTCACTATCGCCCGCGACGTGTGCGCGCGGGTAGAGTGGCTGGGGGTGTCCATCGAAGAAGCGGCTAACTCCGAGATTCACAGTGAGCTGGATGGGCTGGGCGCCACCGGCGGGGTAATCGTCCTAGACCCCGAGGGAAAGGTGGCTGCGGTGTTCAACACCGAGGGGATGTACCGGGGGTGGGTGAAGGGCGACGGCGATCCGGTGGTCGAAATTTACCGGGATTAGCCAGCGGGCGCGGGGGCTGGGGAGATGAGTGACATCCACCTCCCCGCGCCCGCCTCGGTGCTGGAGGCGGCAGAGCGGTTGCAGGGGGTGGCCAGCCCGACTCCGGTACTCACCTCCCGGACCCTCGACGAGCGGGTGGGGGCGCGGGTCTTCCTCAAGGGTGAGCAGCTGCAGCGGACGGGCTCGTTCAAGTTCCGGGGGGCGTATAACGCCCTTTCCCGGCTCTCCGAAGGCGAGCGGTCCAAGGGCGTGCTCACCTATTCGTCCGGGAACCACGCCCAAGCCGTGGCGCTGGCCGGGCGGCTCCTGGGCGTAAAGGTGGCGGTGGTCATGCCGGCCGACGCCCCCCGCTCCAAGCTCGACGCCACCCGCGAGTACGGCGCCGAGGTGATCCTCTACCAGAGGCACGAGATCACGCGGGAGCGACTCGCCCGGCGGTTGCGCGAAGAACGGGGAGTAACCCTGATCCCTCCCTACGACCACCCGGACGTGATTGCGGGCCAGGGCACGGTGGGGCTGGAGTTGCTCGACCAGGCGGCGCCGCTCGACCGCCTGTACGCGCCTTGCGGGGGTGGCGGGCTCCTCTCCGGGTGCGTGCTGGCCGCCCGCGCCCGGGCTCCGGGGTGCCGGGTGGTTGGGGTAGAGCCGGCGTCTGCCGCGGACGCCACCCGGTCGCTCCGGGACGGCGTGATCCGGCGGCTCGATAACCCGGACACGATCGCCGACGGGCTCCGTACTCCGTCGCTAGGCCGGCTTACCTTCGGGGTGCTGCGGGAGGCCGGGGTGCGCATGGTGACGGTGTCGGAGCCAGAGATCGCGGCGGCCATGCGCTTTCTCTGGACGCGGGCAAAAGTCGTGGCCGAGCCGTCGGGGGCGGTGGCGTTGGCCGGTCTGCTGCAGGAGGGTGCGCCCGGCGAGCGCGCCGGTGTGATCGTGAGCGGCGGTAACGTGGAACTGGAGCGGGTCTGCGAACTGCTGGGCTCGACAGGGACCGGGTGAGGGTGTACTCTGAGACCGCACCATGGTGGGGCGGGGGGAGAGGGGAGATATGACACCAACCACAGCGTTCGCCGGTGGTTCCATGACCCAACGGCTAGAGGGCGCCGCCTTGAACGGGCGCATCCTGGTGGTGGACGACGAGGAGAATATCTGCCGTCTCCTCGAGCGCTACCTCACCCGGCTCGGCCACCAGGTGGAGACGGCCAGGAACGTGCCCGATGCGGTGGGCTTGCTGGCCGACGGCGTGTTCGACCTGGTACTCACGGACCTTCGCTTGCCCGGGCCTTCCGGGCTCGATCTGCTCGTCGAGGTGCGCACCCGCTGCCCCGGCACCCGCCTGATCATGATGAGCGCCCACGGCGACATCTCCTCGGCCGCGGCGGCCATTGAGCGCGGGATCGACCACTTCATCATCAAGCCGTTCGAGCTCGAGGACCTCGGGAACAGGATCGGAGATTCGCTGGGGCGCTGGAGCCGGGAACGCCGGGCGCTCGAGGAGCGGGAAAATCTGGAGGCGAGGCTCCGCCAGCGCGACGTGGAGAGCCGCGTCTGGGTGCTGCGCGCGGCCCACGCCCTGGCCACGGCAGTCGAGGCCAAGGACGCCTACACCGCCGGTCATGCGGTGCGGGTGACCGCGTACGCCATAACCATCGCGGAGGTCATCGGGGGCATAGACCTTCTCCGCTTCCGATTGGCCGGCGACCTCCACGACGTGGGCAAGATCGGCGTCCCCGACCGGGTTCTGAACAAGCCCGGCCGGCTTAGCGAGAGCGAGACCGCCCTGGTGCAGAGACACCCGGAGATGGGCGCCCGCATCCTGGAACCCCTGATCGACGACCCCATGGTCATCGGCGTCATCCGCTGGCACCACGAACGCTGGGATGGCAAGGGGTATCCCGACGGGCTGGCGGGAGACGACATCCCCCTGCCCGCGCGGATCCTGGCCGTGGCCGACACCATGGACGCCATGTCTTCGCTCAGGGCTTACCGCAACGGGATGTCGTGGGAGAAGGTGATCGAAGAAGTCCGGGACTGCTCCGGCAGCCAGTTTGACCCCGGCGTGGTAAAGGCGTTTGAGCGGGCGTTGCCCCGGCTGTCCGCCCACCGCGAGCACTTCGCCGAGGCTTACCGCAGGAATGCCTGAGCGGGAGCCGGACCCCCTGCGCCGCTTCGGAGAGCTGCTGGCGCGAGCGGAGCGGAGCGGCCTTCCCGACGCGACCGCCGTGGCGCTGGCCACCTCCGACCGGAAGGGCCGCCCTTCGGTGCGCATGGTCCTGCTCAAGGACTTTGACCGGCGGGGTTTCCGCTTTTTCACCAACCTAGGCAGCCGCAAAGCCCATGACTTGGCCGAAAATCCCTACGCCGCGCTGTGCGCGCACTGGCCCTCGATCGAATCGCAGGTGCGCGTGGAGGGCCCGGTAGAGCGTCTCGGCGACGCCGAGGCGGATGAGTACTTTGCCCGCAGGCCGCGCGGCAGCCGCATCGGCGCGTGGGCGTCGCGCCAGAGCGAGCCGATGTCCAGCCGGGCCGAACTGGAACGCCGCGCGGCCGAGCTAGCAGAGCGCTTCGGCAAGGGCTCCATCCCCCGGCCCGAATTCTGGTCGGGGTTCCGGGTTCGCCCCGAGTGCATCGAGTTCTGGGAGAACCGTACCGACCGTCTCCACGCTCGCGAACTGTACCAAGTCGAAGCGGACGGGAGTTGGAGAGTGACGCTGCTACAGCCGTGACCATCCCCGCCGGGGCCGGTGGCTACTTTTCGGTGCGCGTGCCCGCACGCCTCCTTCTCTTTCTCCTGTTGCCTCTCTCGTCTCCCGCGCAAGAGGTAATACCGGAGAGTTCGGGCGACGCTCTGGAGGTGTACCTGGTTACCATCGGGCCGGGTGACGAAGTGTGGAACAAGTTCGGCCACAATGCGCTCCGCATCGTGGACACGCGCCGGGGCACGGACCTCTCTTACAACTACGGCATCTTCGACTTCGCCCAACCCGGCTTCCTGACCCGCTTCGTCTTGGGAGAGATGTGGTACTCGGTGGCGAGCTTCCCCACCGGAGCCATGCTGGAGGCGTACCGGCGCCAGAACCGTGACATCTGGCTGCAGGAATTGCGGCTGGCTGCGGGTGAGAAAGCCGCCTTGCGGGGCTACCTGGAGTGGAACGTCCTGCCTGAAAACCAGAGTTACAGCTACGATTACTTCCTGGACAACTGCTCCACCCGGGTGAGAGACGCCTTGGATATAGCTTTGGACGGATCCCTCCGGCGTACTTTCGAGGACCTGCCGGCCGGTACCACTTACCGTTCGGTTTCGCGGCGCTTGACCGGCGACGAACTCCTGTACTCCACCGGCGTCCACGCCGGGTTGGGGCCGTTCACCGACCGGCCGCTTTCGGCGTGGGATGAGATGTTCATCCCCATGGAGCTGCGCGGGCACCTCAATACTCTGGCCGAAGAGACCCGAAGGAGGGGGGGCGAGCCGCTGGTCGCGCGCGACACCCTTCTCTTCGACGCCACCCGGCCCCCGCCTCCGGAGCGTCCCCCGCGCCGGCTGGCGGGGTTTCTGCTGGCGGGTTTGTCGCTCGGAGTAGGGATGGCGGTGCTGGGATGGTTCGCGCCCGCCAGCACACCGGCGCGGGTTGGGTTTACGGTGCTGGGTGGCGGTTGGGGGGGGGTGGCGGGCGCGGTGGGGGTCCTGCTCCTTTTCTTATGGCTCTTCACCGACCATCAAGCCGCCCACCGGAACGAAAACCTCTTGCACCTGAACCCGCTGAGCTTGCCGCTACTCCCGCTGCTCCCGCTCGCGGCGGCGGGGCAGGGGTGGGCGGGGCGGTTGGCGGTCCTCTGCGCGGCTGGGGCCGCCGGGCTCTCTCTGCTGGGGCTCCTGGTAGGGTGGTTGCCCGGCCTCCCCCAAGTCAACGGAGAGATCTTGGCTCTGGCCTTGCCGTTGAACTTTGGTGCCTTGGCGGGAGCGGTTTTTCTGCAAAGAAAGCCGCTTTGGACCTCCCGCAACCGTAAACGATGGATAAAGTAATTAAAACCCTCCTTTGCGCCGTCGCCCTCTTGGCGGCTTGCCAGCCGTCGGCCCCACCGGCGGCCGAACCGCCTCCGCCCCGCGCTGAAAGCGGTGCCGTGGTGGAGCGGCTAGCCGACGAATACTGGGAGTGGGTGCTACGCGAGTTTCCCGAGACCGGCACCTACCTGGGCGGTGGCCGGTACGACCACCGGCTCAGCGATGTTTCGAACTCGGCGCGCACCCGGCGCGAAGTATGGCGTAGAGAGTTCTTGGCCAGGATCGATAGCGCCTCCGCCGGGCGGCGCTTTGCTCCGGCCGAGCGCATCACCCTCGCCCTGCTCCGGGAAGAGGTGACAAAAGAGCTCGCCACCGGGGTGTGCGAGTCGGCTCTCTGGTCCGTTCACCCCTTGGGTGGTCCCCAGGTAGACCTCCTCCGGCTCGCGGCCGTGCAACCTTCTGAGAGCCCGGCCGAGGGCCAGGCCCTGCTCTCGCGCTACCGGGCCGTCCCCGGCTACATCGCCAGCTGGATCGCCAACCTGCGCGAAGGCATGGAGCGCGGTTACCTGGCTCCACGGGTCGCGGTGGAGAGGGTGGTCGGCCAGCTCCAAGACCTCCTGGACGCCCGCGAGATCTACCTCACCGTAGACACGTTGATCGTCCGGGAAGACAACTTCCCCCTGGGGCTGAGCCCTCTGGTTATGCTCGCGGTTACGCCCCGGGAGGGGTGGTCCGGGAGCTCCTGGGCGTCGTTCCGGCGCGGCGTACGCGACGCCGTGGTGGGCGGGGTTATGCCCGCCTTCCAAAGCTACTTGGACTTTCTCCGTGATGAGTATCTGCCCCGCGCCCGCAGAGAACCGGGTGTCGCCGCCAACCCGGCTGGGGGGAGCTGCTACCGGGCCAAGATCCGTGCCGAGACCTCGCTCGAGCTCTCGCCGCGAGAGATCCACCGCGTCGGGTTGGAGGAGATGGCGAAGATCCACGCCGAGATGCGCCCCATCACCCAGCGGCTCTTCGAGAGCGAGGAGTTGCAAGCCGTCTTCGCTACGCTCCGGAGCGACCCCAACTACTCCTTTCAGACCAGAGAGCAGATCGAAACCGCCGCCCGCAGTGCGGTAGACCGCGCTGGGGCTGCCCTTTCCGGGTACTTTGAGCGGCTTCCCGAGGCGCCGGTGGTGGTCCGCCCGCTCGACCGCTTCGAGGAGGAAGACGCGCCCGCCGCGTACTACTTTCCCGGGGCCAGCGACGGCTCCCGGCCCGGCAGGTACCGGGTCAACACCTACCAGCCCCGCTCCCGCCCCCGCTACACCGCCGAGGTACTCGCCTTTCACGAAGCCGTACCGGGGCACCACCTCCAGATCGCCCTGGCCCAAGAGCTGGAGGGAGTGCCCGAGTTCCAGAGGCACGCCGGCACCACCAGCTTCGTAGAGGGGTGGGCGCTCTACTCCGAGCGGCTGGCCGACGAGATGGGGCTCTACTCCAGCGACCTGGACCGGCTCGGGATGCTCTCCTTCGACGCCTGGCGGGCCGCCCGGCTCGTAACCGACACCGGTCTACACGCCTTGGGCTGGAGCCGCGAGCAAGCCATCGAGTATATGCTGAAGAACACCGCCCTGTCCCGGACCGACGCTAGCAACGAAATCGACCGCTATATCGTGTGGCCGGGGCAAGCGTTGGCGTACAAGCTCGGCCAGCGCGAAATCCTCCGGCTCCGGGCCGAGTCGGAAGCCCGGCTGGGAGACCGCTTCGACCTGGCGTCTTTTCACCATCTAGTGCTCGGGGCGGGCGCCGTTACCCTCCCCATTCTGCGCGAGCGGGTGGAGCGGTGGATCGGGGAGCGGGCGTCGTCGTGAGCCGGACCGAGTTCGAAATCCACCGGGCTACCCGCGAGGACGCCGAGGTCTTTCTGGAGCTGATCGACGCCCACGCTAGCTTTGAGGGCATGGACCCCCCTGACGAAGCCGCCAAAGACCGGCTGACGCGCGACGCCTTCGAGCGCGACCCGCCCCGCTACCTAGCTTACCTGGCCCGCCACCGCGGCCGCGACGTGGGCTACGCCATCTGTTACGAAGCGTACTCTTCCTTCCTGGCGCTACCCACCTTCTACCTGGAAGACATCTTCGTGCACAGCGAGACCCGGGGGATGGGGTTTGGCGGCGCCGTGTTCCAGTACCTGGTCGAGGAGGCGGTGCGGCGGGGGTGCGGGCGCATGGAGTGGATGGTGGTCGACTGGAACGAGAACGCCATCGGCTTTTACGAGCGGCGGGGCGCGGAGCGTCTCGACGAATGGCACAGCTACCGGCTCGAGGGCGAGGCGCTCGAACGGCTCGCGGTGGAGGGCCGCGCCGCTCATCCCTCGTGACAGCGACGAACAACCGGCTCCGCCCCTCTCCCGGGGCGGTCGCGCACCTCTCGGCCGCCGACCCCGTGCTAGCCGGGGTCATCGAGCGCGTGGGTAGCTACGACCGGCCGCGGGAGCCCGATCTGTGGCGGGCGCTCGCGAGCTCCATCGTGTCGCAGCAGCTCTCCCTCAAGGCCGCCGCCACCATCGAGGGGCGGCTGGCTGCCCTGGCGGGCGGAGACGCTGGCTTTCCCGCACCGTCCCGCGTGCTCGTTCTCGCAGAGGAGGAGCTTCAGAGGTGCGGGCTTTCGCGCGCCAAAGTCGGCTACCTGAGAGGGATCGCGGCCGCTTTCGCCGGGGGGGAGCTGGTGGCGGAGGAGGTCGCCACGCTGGACGACGACGCCGTAATCGAGCGCCTCACGGCGCTGCGCGGCGTGGGGCGCTGGACGGCCCAGATGGTGCTCATCTTCTGCCTGGGGCGGCCCGATGTGCTGCCGCTGGACGACCTCGGGTTCCGCGAGGCGGCGCGGCTTGCCTACGGCTTGGACGAGCGTCCCGGCCCGGATCTGCTAACCAGGATGGCCGGGCCGTGGCGGCCGCACCGCTCGAGCGCCACGCAGTTTCTGTGGGAGAGCCGCTACCTGACGCCACCTGCGCCCCGTCCAGCGACCCGGCCGCCACCGTGCGGGTAGACGAGAGCTCCACCTCGTTCCCCCCCCGCACGTTGACCATCTGCGCGTAGCTCAACGTCACCGGCCGCACGGCCGAGCCGGTGAAGGAGAGATGGGCTTCGCCTTCTGCCCCGCTGTCGGGGTCCCGCAGCGTGACCGTGGCCGGATCCACGGTAATGGATTCCAGCCGCTCGCGGATCTCGGCCGGCACTTCTTCCTGGTACCGTCCGCCCAAGTGCTCGGCCAGGAACTTCTCGATCGCCGCGATCATGGCGAGCCGGTTCTCCCGGCCCGCGAAGCCGTGCCCCTCGTCCGGGGCCACGAGGTACTGCACGGTGCGCCCCAGGTCGCGGAGCGCCACCACGATCTGGTCGGACTCGTGCTGCTTGACCCGCGGGTCGTTCGCGCCCTGGATCACCAGCAGCGGAGCGGTGATCTGCTGCGCTGAAAAGAGCGGCGACTGTTCGACCAGCCGCTCCCGTTGCTCGGGGTCGTCGGGGTCGCCCACCCGCAGCGTGAACAGCTTCCTGATGGGACCCCAGTAGGGGGGGATCGAGTTGAGCAGGGTGATGATGTTCGAGGGCCCCACGATGTCGACCCCGGCGGCGTAGATCTCCGGGGTGAAGGCTAGCCCGGCCAGGGTGGCGTAGCCGCCGTAGGAGCCGCCCATGATTGCCACCCGGTCGGGGTCGGCGATCCCCTCCTCCACGAGGTACTGCACACCGTCGGTGATGTCGTGCTGCATGGTGCCGGTGCCCCACTCCATGTTCCCCAGGTTCAGGAACCGCTTTCCGTAGCCGGTCGAGCCCCGGAAGTTGGGCTGGAGCACGGCGTAGCCCCGGTTGGCCAGGAACTGCGCGTACGAGTCGTACCCCCAGCCATCCCGGCCCCAGGGGCCCCCGTGCGGCATGACCACCACGGGCAGGTTCCTCGGCTCCACCCCCTGGGGAAGGGTGAGGTAGGCGGGGATCTCGAGTCCGTCCCGCGCCGGGTAGCGGACCGCTTGCATCTCCGCCAGGTGCTCGGTGGGCAGGTCCGGGCGCGGCCGGTAGAGTAAGGATACCTCACCCGAGCCACCGTCGTACAGGTAGGTGGCGCCGGGGTCGGTGTCCGAGGTCACGGAGACCAGATGCATGCGGTCGTCCTCCGTGGCCGAACCGAAGTAGACGTCGCCTTTGGGCAGGGCCGCCTTTACGCGGGTGTAGTCCCGGGCGAAGGTCTCGTCCTTGGGGTATACCCGGAGCCGGTCGCCCACGTAGTAGGTCGCCACCAACTCCTCGGTGGCGTTCGAGAACTCGGCGCCCCCGAAGTCTACCTCCCCTTCCGGATCCCGGTCCACGAACTCCTCCTCGCCGGTCTCCGGGTCGAAGAGCACCAACTCCGCGAGGTCCCGGTCTCCCCGGTTGCTGATCAGGTAGACCCGCTGCCCGTCCCTATGGTAGCGGAGCGGGCCGCACGCCAGCTCCTCGAAGGCGCATTCGTAGACCGGCGTCAGCCGCTCTCCATCCACCCGCAGGATCTGCCAGCCGCCGTCATCCCGCTGCCTGACGGCCAGCCGGAGGTTTCCCTCCAGGTCGGCCTGCCAGCCGGCCACGTTCTCTTCGTTGCGGAAGACCAACTCCCGGCGCCCGGTGGCCAGATCGACCCGGTAGACGTCATGGAGCGCCGGGTCGCGGTCGTTGAGGCCCACCAGGATGCGGCCCGGATCGTTCTCGGGGACCGAGATGATTTGGGCTCGAGCCTCCTCATAGGGGGTGAGGTCGCGGGCGGGGGGCACCCGCTCGCCCGGCGCCGGACCGGCGTTCGGGTCCACGGCGTAGACGCGGAAGTTTTCGTCGCCCCGCTTGTCTTGCACGTAGAGGATGTAATGCCCATCCCGGCTCCAGAAATAGCTGCGCACCGGCCGGTCCCGGTCGTCGGTCAGGGGCCGGGCCGCCTCGAACGGCTCGTCGACCCCCTTGACCCAGATATTCATCACCCCGTCTAGCGGCTTCCGGAACGAGAGGAAGCGACCGTCGGGCGAGAGCTGGCCGCCCGCTATCTCGGGGTCGCCGAAGAGGATCTCGCGGTCGATGAGCGGGGGCAGCCGGTCCAGATACGCCTGCCGCTGCTCCTCCTCGGCCGGTGCCGGCGTGGGGGGCGGAGCTGGCTCGCGCGCGGCGGGAGCGCAGCCGGCGAGGATCAGGAAGAGTAGGAGAGTCCGTCGCATGGTTCGCGCTCCGTGGTGAAGGTTCGCTGCGGCCGGCCAAGGTAGCAAAATCGCCCTGGCCGGGCAAGGGAACCGTTCCGCTGTGCTACACCGTTCGCCGCCCCACCACCAGCCGGTAAATGGCCAAGAGGATGATGGCTCCGATGACCGCTCCGATGAACCCCGCCGGCCCCGTGTCGGCCGTCAGCCCCAGAGCTCCGCCCAGCCAGCCGCCCACGAAGGCGCCCGCGATGCCGAGCAAGACGGTGACAATGCAGCCACCGGGGTCCTTGCCGGGCATGATGAGTTTGGCGAGCGCGCCCGCCAGGCCGCCGATGATGATCCACCAGATAATCTCCACGATCTTTTCTCCCGTCTGGTAAGCTGTGGAACTGTCGTCCCGGGAGTCTGCAAAGTAAGTGCCGAGGGGCTGGTAACAATCGTCGGAGGTACCGGAGATCTCTTCTTCTTGACCTCGGAGTGTAACTTTTCCTTCCTGGCGGTTTACACGCAAACTATTTGCATCATCCACTTTCCATGCACTACCATCTGATCGGCATCGGCGGCACCGCCATGGCCTCTCTGGCCGGGCTCCTCAAACAAGCGGGTCACCGGGTAACCGGCTCGGACGAAGGGGTTTACCCCCCCATGTCGACCCAGCTACGGGAGTTGGAGGTTCCGTACCGGGAGGGGTACGCGCCCGAGAATCTGCAGCCGGTGCCCGACCGGGTGGTGGTCGGCAACGCCATCTCCCGCGGTAACCCCGAGTTGGAGCACGTCCTGGACCTGGGGCTATATTACACCTCGGCAGCGGTGGTGCTCAAGGAGGAGTTTCTGCGCGGGCGCCACGTCGTGGCCGTGGCCGGGACCCACGGCAAGACCTCGACCGCCTCACTCCTCGCCCACGTGCTCGAGAGCGCCGGGCTCGACCCTTCCTTTCTGGTCGGTGGAGTGGTCGAGAACTTCGGCACCTCGTTCCGGCTCACGGGCTCGGAGTACTTCGTCATCGAGGCCGACGAATATGACACCGCCTACTTCGACAAGGGGCCAAAGATGTGGCACTACCTGCCCGCCACGGCCATCCTAAACAACGTCGAGTTTGACCACGCCGACATCTACCGGGACAGTGTCGCCTACCGCTTCGCGTTCGAGCGCTTCGTCAACCTCATCCCCCGCACCGGCACTTTGGTGGCCGGGTGGGATTCAGAGCTAGCGCGCGAGTTGGCTGAGAAGTCGTTCGCGCCGGTGGAGTCGTTCGGTTTCCGGGCCGAGGGGTGGCCCGCAGGCGAACACCCGCGCTGGCGGGTCGCGGACGCCCGTTTCGGCGTGGAGACCACCCGCTTCACCGTGTTTCACGACGGCGCCTTGTGGGGAGAGGTGGAGACGCCGCTCGCCGGCTCGTTCAGCGTGCGTAACTCTCTGGCCGTGATCGCAGCTGCCGAGGCGGTGGGCGCAAACCGGCGGGGCGTGGCCGAGGGGTTCCGCACCTTCCGGAGCGTGCGCCGCCGCATGGAGGTGAGGGGAGAGGCGCGCGGCGTTACGGTGATCGACGACTTTGCCCACCACCCCACGGCGGTGCGGGAAACTCTGGAGGCGGCCCGGCAAAGGTACGGAGAGCGCCCCATCGTGGCGGTCTTCGAGCCGCGTAGCTATACGGCCCAGCTCAAGGAGTTCCAGCCCGGCTACCAGGAAGCGTTGGGCCGTGCCGACCGGGTGATCCTGGCCGGACTATTTCACCCGGAGCGGTACACCGGGCAGACCGCCCTCGACCCAGAGGAGATGGTCGCCCGCTGGCGCCAGAGCGGGAATGAGGCGTTCTACATCCCCCAGCCCGACGACATCGTGGCCCACTTGCGCGGCGCGCTCCGCGGGGGCGAGGTGGTGCTCGTCATGTCGAACGGCGGTTTCGGGGGCCTCCACGAGAAACTCCTCGCCGCCCTCGAGGAAGGCCATTGAAAGCCCCGCCGGGCGCTCCTGGTTTCACTCCCACCGCACTCCCTGCGAGATCAGGTAGTCGATGGCGAAGACGTGGCGGCTCTTGTCTCTCCGCCGCTCCAGCACCACCCGCGACCAGCCGCGGGTACCGAGCGGGCGGTACCGTTCCCCCCGGAAACGTAACCCCTGGCCCGCGATGGTGCGGATGAGCAGCTCTTCGTAGCGGGAGCGCCGCAGCCGGTTCTCGGGGAACAGGTTCTCCCAGCCGCAGAGCCGCCCTACGTCGTCGTACTCGGGCGGACGGTCGCGTCCGGCCAGGAGGGTGGGGGTGCGGTGGTTGAGCACCGCCACGATCAGCTCGTAGGTGCGCCGGTCGGCCAGCCGCCGGAGCGGTTCACGGAAGGGAGCGAGCCCCCGGCGGGCGATTTTGCGCAAGCTACTCCTGCCACCGCCGGTAAGTGGCCACTTCTTTTCGTCCAGATCGGCTCGGAACGGGTTGTCTGGGAAAGAGTCGCGCCGGGCCAGCCACCCCCGCCGGGAGGTGTGGGGCACGGGGCGGTACCCCTCGATGATAGGAACCCCCTTCCGCTCCAGGACCTCCAAGTCGAAGGTTGGCCAGACCATCACCTCGCGCGCCACCGCCGTAACGATGGTGGCGGTGGCCACCATGAGGTTGGGACTTGGCGTGAAGTCTACGGTTACCTCGACGCGGTCGCGGCGCGGCCGCACTCCCACACCGGTGGAGCGGCGGTTGGCCGCGAAGATCATCACGGGCACCGGGAGGATGTAAGCCAGCAGACGAGCGAGCTGGTCGACGCCGCGGCCGTGCGCGGGCAAGGTCTCGAAGGAGACGTTGTAGTGGGTACTGAATCCGACCAGCCGGGCGCTCCTGCCGGCACGACGCTCCCAATCATCCAGCTCGCCACGCACGAAGTGGATGCCCTCCCACAGCGAGCGGACCGCGCGGGCCGCGCATCCCGGTTCGATCTCGACCAAGGGGGTGACCACCTCGATCACCCCGGTATCGAAGTAGACCGCTCCGCCGGTGGGGATGTGGTAAGAGGTTCCGATCCGGTGCAGCAAGGATCGCCGCACGAACCGGCTGGGGGTGCCGAAGAGCTTGGCCGGGTCGGCGGGCTCGCCGTCAACTACTAAGGCGAACTCGGCCTCCAACCCGATGGCCGCTAGGCCGGGGGCCTCGGGCGGCGGGGTGAGCTTTCGTCCCACCCCGGCTTTCTTCTTGGCGGCGTCGGCGTCCACGTTCACCCGGGGTTGGCGGCCAGGTAGCCGATATCCAGGTGCAGGTGGTCGTCCAGCTTCCGGTATGGCCGCGCCGAGAGCGCGGGAGACACCTCCCGGGCGAGTCGGGCGTACTTCTCGGCAGTGTCCCGGTTGTCCAGCCAGTCGTCCCCCACCCGGTAGACGTCCGCGGCGGTGCCCCACGAGTGGGGCGAGCCAGGACCCGAGAGGGCATGGGCCGGGGTCCGATAGCCGCCGTTGGCCGAGACATGGACGTAGGTGTCCGCCTGCCGCCGCAGGATTTCCAGGTGGGCGGCCAGGTGGACCACGGCGTACGGCACGTAGCGGGGAAAGGCGCGGGCGCGCTCGGCCTCGCGTACATCCACGTCCATGAACTCATACAGGGCGAAGTTCGGGGTCAGGCGGATATCCTTGGCCGCCTGCCACGACGGCACCTCGATGAAGAAGCGGGGGAGCGGATGGGTTCTCCCTTCGCCCTGTTGCACAGTACCCTCCGGTCGCAGGAGCCCGCGCAGCTCCCCGTCCAGCGTCTCGCCGTCTACCACCCGGAGGGGGAAACCGTCAACCACCTTTCACCTCCCCGTTGGCCGCGAGCAGGTCGTGGATGAGCCGGGAGACGCGGGCCAGCCCGGCGCGGCGCTCCGCGTGAGACGACTCTGCCTCCGGAGGGTACTCGGTGAGGATCACGAGCACGTACGGTTTCCGTTCCGGCAGGAAGACGACGCCGGCGTCGTGGGTCACGGTAGAGATCTCTCCGGTCTTGTGCGCCACTTCGGCGTCGTCTGGGAGACCGGCCGGAATCCCACTGTCGAACTCCTGGGCGTGGAGGATGTCGAGCATCCGCTCGCTGTGCTCCTCGGAGAACGCCCGCTTCTCGGCGATGACCCGCAGGAGCTGGAGCAGCCCGGCAGCGGTCGTCCGGTTGCTGATACCGGCCTCGAACGCCTTCTCGTCCTCCACCCCCCGCACCAGCTCCACGCCCGTTGCCGCCCCCAGCTCGTGGAGCGCGGCGCGGCACCGCTCCACGCCCGTGTAGTCGAGCAGGAGGTTGGTGGCCAGGTTGCTGCTGGTGGCGATCATGTGCAGGGCGAGCTCCTGGATGCGCATGGTTTTGCCGATGTTGCGGTGGACTACGGGGTCCGCGTCGCGGGCCGAATCTACCCGGAAGGGTGAACCGTCGGCGGCGCTGCGGAAGTAGTTGCGCACGTGGAGCCGGGCGAACTCGGAGAGCCGGTCCTCGTGAATCATGGAGAACACCCCGGCCAGGACCGCGATCTTGATGGTGCTGGCCGCGTGGAACCAGTGCTCGGCGCGGCAGCTCCAGCCCGTCTGGGTCTGGTAGTCGTAGAGGGCGACGGCCACCCGTTCGGCGCCGTACTCGCGCAGGGCGCCGTCGATCTCCTCTCGGAGCGGGGTCTCAAACACAGTTTCAGAAGCCATTGACGAGGCAGCTGGAGACGCAAAAAGGGGCGCGGCCGCCGACTTGGCCACGCCCCTGGTATCCCTCGCAAGGGGAATGCCTGTTTTTAACTAGCCCGCCTCCACCCTGTCCCTGGCAGGGTAGTGGCTCGCCACGTAGTCGTCGAGGATGCGCTGGAACTCTTCGGCGATGCCCTCTCCCTTGAGGGTGACCGTGTGCTCGCCGTCCACGTACACGGGGGCCTTCGGCTCCTCAAAGGTGCCCGGCAGGGAGATGCCCAGGTTGGCGTGCTTGCTCTCGCCCGGCCCGTTTACCACGCACCCCATCACCGCCACCTTCATCTCCTCCACGCCGGGATGGCTCTCGCGCCAGACCGGCATTTGATTCCTGAGGTAGCCCTCGATGTCTTCCGCCAGCTTCTGAAAGTAGCTGCTGGTGGTTCGCCCGCAGCCGGGACAGCTCGTCACCTGGGGGGCAAAGCTGCGTAGCTCCAGAGATTGGAGGATTTGCTGGGCCACCTGGACCTCTTCGGTCCGGTCGCCGCCGGGGCGCGGGGTCAGGGAAACCCGGATGGTATCTCCGATCCCCTCCTGTAGGAGCAGCGACATCCCGGCCGTGCTGGCCACCACCCCCTTGGTACCCATCCCCGCCTCGGTGAGCCCCAGGTGGAGCGGGTAGTCACAGCGGCGGGCCAGCTCCCGGTAAACCGCGACCAGGTCCTGCACGCCGCTCACCTTGCAGGAGAGGATGATACGGTTGTGGCCGAGGCCCGCCTCCTCGGCCAACTCGGCCGAGCGCAGCGCGCTCTCGACCATAGCCTTGCGCATGACCTCCCGGGCGTCCTGCTTTTTTGGCTCGGGGAGCATGGCGTTCCGGTCCATTAGCTCGGTGAGGAGCTGCTGGTCGAGGGATCCCCAGTTGACGCCGATCCTCACCGGCTTGCCGTTCTCGATGGCCACGCGGACGATGGTGCGGAAGTTCTCGTCGCGCCGCTTGGCGCCCACGTTACCGGGGTTGATGCGGTACTTGGCGAGCGCCCGGGCTGTTTCGGGGTAGTTGGTGAGCAAGAGATGTCCGTTGTAGTGGAAGTCACCCACCACGGGCACCTCGAACCCGCGCTGCGCCAGCTCACGCATTAGTTCGGGGACGGCGGCCGCCGCCTGGTCGTGGTTCACGGTGACGCGCACGAGCTCGCTCCCCGCCCGCCAAAGCGCGGCCACCTGGCGCGCGGTGGCCACCGGGTCGGCGGTGTCGGTGTTGGTCATCGACTGGACCACGACGGGGTGAGCGGAGCCCACCTTCACTCCGCCCACCTCGACCGTGACGGTCTCTCTTCTAAGCAAGGTCATCTCTTAGGCGGCGCTCTTTCACCGCCAAGCTAGCTGCCCAGCAGGGCCGAGTACACCGCTTAGGATACACCGCCTGGTACTTTCGGCTCCAGTAAGGTGTAACGAGCACCGACTGTCCGGCCGGCGGAGGCGAACGCTGGGCGGGTCAGAAGAAAAAGATGGTGCCGCCCCCTCCCGAGCCACCGAAACGAGGGTTCACCACGTCGCTGAAGATGGAACCGAAGGTGTAAGAGAGCCCCAGCGATAGAAAGTACCGGTAGTCGGTCTGGAGTTGGCGCTGGCGCAGGAGAATTTCCTCGTCGGTGGCGTCTCCCGCAGAGAGGAAGAGTTGGTCGCGCAGGTAGGCGACGTTTCCGAACAGATCCAGAGAAAGCCCTTTCCAGAGCCGCACATCCAGGCTGCCGGATAGCTCTGTCCGGTACTTGGAGAAGTCGTGCAGGTACTGGTTCCCCTCTAACGATACGTCGGCCGAGCCCCAGGGCTGCTTTACGTCCAACGAAGCGACCAGGGACTGGTCGAAGAGAACCTCTGCCCTTTTTCCGAAGATGGTCTCCTCTTCGTAGTCGAAGGAGTTGATCCCTACGGCGTACTGCAGCGTAAGGAGCCGGCGGGTGGATTCGCCGTACGGAAAGACGCTGTATTCGACCCCCGGCGCGAGCCGCAGCGCGAGGTCTTGGTTGAGAAAGGTGGACGAAGTCGCCGACGCTCTCCCCCCCACCGACCAGTTATCATTCAGTCCCCGAACCGCCAGGCCGCTCAATCCGTACGACCTGCTGGTGCTTTCCACCGTGGTGAGTGAGTCTATCTCAAAGCTACTCTTGCGATCGTTACCGCTCAGGGAGAGGCGGGTCTTCCACACCTCGGTGGTGCGGCTCGCCGACACCGAGCCAGAGAGCGAGCGGGAAGAGATCCTCGACTCTCCGTTGAAGAATCCTCGCAGCGAAGTTCGGAACGTCCACCGGTTCCAGGGATCACCCGCGACTTCCCCGTCTGCCACCTCGTCTCCGGGCGGGGTGTAGGAGACTTGCAGCCGTTGGCCCGCCGGAGTGCCCGCCGCGTAGCCGACCAGACCCAGCTTCATGACCTGCGCGAGCCCGCTCCGGCGTTCGTCTTCGGTGGCCGTGGCGCCGCTCACGTGCCGCAGTGTCAGGTCTTCTCCCTCGAGCTCTTCCTGGCCCAGGAAGGCTAGCGTGTACTCGAGGCCACCGGCCCCCGTTCGCTGGGTGGTAATGAGCAAGTGAACCGTGGCGTCCTCGCGGCGGCGCACGAAGTCCACGAAGTCGATCTCGGTTTGGTAGTAGTCCTGATCGCAGAAGAAGCCGCTGCAATCGAGGAAGAGCCGTAGATTTGTGGAGGGAAGAGCTCCCTCCTGGGCGTTGGCCGCCCCGGCCACGGCCGGGAGGAGCAGGGCGAGCACGGCCAGCTGTCGTATAGGCATGGAGCTGTGGTTGCGGGAAACGGCCTCCCGGGCGGAGACGGATAAAGTTAAGACGCCGGGGAAGGCGTTACGGTTGCCCGTCGGGGGCGGCGGCGAAACTCTCCACCCACTCCTCAACCGGCGGGCAGACGCAGATGAGGTTGCGGTCTCCGTAGGCGCTCTCAACCCGGCTAACGGGCGGCCAGAATTTGCGCCTACGCAGCCACTCCGCCGGGTAGCAAGCCCGCTCGCGAGAGTAGGGATGGGTCCATTCATCGGCGCTCACCGTCTCGGCGGTGTGGGGGGCGTTCTTGAGCAGGTTGTCGGTGGCCCCGGCCTCGCCCCGCTCGATCTCTCGCGCCTCTTCCCGGATCGAGATGAGGGCGTCGCAAAAGCGGTCCAACTCCTCCCGGGACTCGCTCTCGGTGGGTTCGATCATCAGGGTGCCCGCCACCGGCCACGAAACGGTGGGGGCGTGAAAGCCGTAATCCATCAGCCGTTTGGCTACATCTTCCACCGTGACCCCGGCGCTGCGGGACTCGCGGGTGTCGATGATGCACTCGTGCGCCACCAAGCCGTTCTTACCAGTGTAGAGCACCGCGTAGTGGCCCTCGAGCCGTTTAGCCATGTAGTTGGCGTTCAGGATCGCCACTTCGGTGGCGCGCCTGAGCCCGGAGCCGCCCATCAGCTTGATGTACGCCCAGGAGATGGGGAGGATACCGGCGCTCCCCCAGGGCGCGGCCGACACCGACCAGGCCCTGCCCTCTGTTTCGTTTCCGAGCGGAATCACCGGGTGGCCGGGGAGGAAGGGCGCCAGGTGCTGCGCCACCCCGATCGGCCCCATGCCCGGCCCCCCGCCCCCGTGCGGAATACAGAAAGTCTTGTGTAGGTTGAGGTGGCACACGTCGGCGCCGATCCCGGCGGGGCGCACCAACTGTACCATGGCATTCAGGTTGGCGCCGTCCATGTACACTTGTCCGCCGTGGTCGTGGACTAGCTGGCACACCTCGCGGACCGTCTCTTCGAAGACCCCGTGGGTGGAGGGGTAGGTGATCATGAGAGCGGCCAGATCGCCCGCGTGCTGCTCGGCCTGGGAACGCAGACCGTTCAGGTCGATGCCCCCCTGGTCGTCGGTCTTAACCACCACCACCCGCATCCCCGCCATCACCGCGCTGGCCGGGTTGGTGCCGTGCGCCGACTGTGGAATCAAGCATACGTTACGCCGCCCCTCGCCCCGGCTCTGGTGGTAGCGGCGGATGGCCAGTAGCCCGGCAAACTCTCCCTGCGAACCGGCGTTCGGCTGAAGCGAGATGGCCGGAAAGCCGGTGATTTTGGCCAGGTCTTCTTCCAGCTCTTGGCATAGCAGACGGTACCCCTCCGCCTGCTCGCCTGGCGCGAATGGGTGCAGCGTCGCGAACTCAGCCCAGCTGACCGGCACCATCTCGGCGCTGGCGTTCAGCTTCATGGTGCAGGAACCGAGCGGAATCATGGAGTGGACCAGGGAAAGGTCCTTTTCCTCCAGCGAGCGCAGGTAACGGAGCATCTCTGTCTCCGAGCGGTGGGCATGGAATACGGGGTGAGTCATGAACTCGCTGGTGCGCCGATAATTCGCCGGAACCTCGTGGATCTCCGGCGCTACCTCGGCGGCGGCGGGGCCGGCGGCCTGCCCCCCACCGAAAACGGCCAGCAGGTCGTCCAGATCGGCCTCGGTGACCGTCTCGTCCAGGGTGACCCCGAGGGTTTGGTGGTCGATTACCCGCAGGTTGATACTCCGCTCGCGCGCGCGCGCCAGCACCGGGGCGGCGCTCCGGCCGGCGAGGCCGACGCGCAGGGTATCAAAGTAGTCGGGGTGGACGATACGGTGGCCCAGGCTCTCTAGCCCGGCGGCCAGGCCCTTGGCGCGTCCGTGAACTCGCCGGGCGATGCGGCCGAGCCCGTCGGGGCCGTGCCAAACCCCGTACATGCCGGCGATCACGGCCAGCAGGACCTGGGCCGTGCAGATGTTACTGGTGGCCCTTTCACGGCGGATGTGTTGCTCGCGGGTCTGGAGCGCCATACGCAACGCGGGCCGGCCCCGCGCGTCCCGGGACACCCCGATCACCCGTCCGGGCAGGAGCCGCTTGAACTCCCGCCGGGTGGCAAAGTAAGCGGCGTGGGGGCCGCCGTACCCCAGCGGCACCCCGAAGCGCTGGGTGCTGCCCACCACCACGTCGGCGCCCCACTCTCCCGGCGGCGTGAGCACGGCCAGTCCCAGCGGGTCGGCGGCCACGCTGACCAGGGCGCCGGCTTGGCGAGCCCGCGCGCAGAACTCCCGGTAGTCGTGGAGGGCTCCGTCGCTGGCTGGGTATTGGAGCAAGGCGCCGAAGAAGCTGTCATCCAACTCGACCTCGAGGTGGTCGCCAAGGACTACTTCCCACCCCCGTGCCCACGCCCTGGTGCGCACCACGTCGATGGTTTGCGGGTGACAGAGCTCCGACACGAAGAAGCGGCCGCGCCCCTCACCTCCCACGGCTCCCCAGTTCAGAGCCATCGCCTCGGCCGCGGCAGTGGCCTCGTCCAGCAGAGAGGCGTTGGCGATCTCCATGCCGGTGAGGTCGATGACCATGGTCTGGAACGCCAGTAGCGCCTCTAGCCGACCCTGGGAAATCTCGGCTTGATAAGGTGTATACGATGTATACCAAGCCGGGTTCTCGAGCACGTTCCGCTGGATCACCGGCGGGGTGATGGTGCCGTGGTAACCCATCCCGAGGTAAGAACGGAAGAGCTGGTTGCGGGAGGCGATCTCCCGCAGTTCGGCCAGCACGCTCTCTTCGTCGCGCGGCCCGTCCATCTTCGGGGTACGCTCCGTGCGGATGGAGGCGGGTAGAGCGGCGTCTACCAGTGAGTCCAGGGAGTCGTGGCCCAGCAGGTCCAGCATGTCGCGGATTTCGTCATCGTCGGGTCCGATGTGGCGGCGGACGAAGGTGTCGGGATCGGAGAGAGTATTCTTCATCTGGTGGGCGAAAAGGGAAAACCGCCGTCAGCAAGAAAGCCAACAAGCCTAACCGCGCGGGGGTCTTACCGCAAACGCACCAGCAACGCACTCAACGGAGATAGCCATGCCCATCCCTTTTACCGTCACTGTTGCCCGCTTTCTGGGCCGGGCGATCCTGCTGGTCCTTCTGCTCGCGTCGCTGGCTGGATAACAGAGGGGAGGAAGCGTCTCCCTACCAGTCCCGGTCCCTCTCCTGCTGCCCGGGCGGGGGGCTCTCCGGGGGCGGGGGGTTTTCCGGGGGCGGGGGGTGGGGGGGTGAAGGGGGCGGCTCGCGAGCAGGCGGGGCGTCTTGCCGCGCAGACGGCTCGGGTGGCTGCTGCGCCGGCCCGGCTGGCGGTGGAGGCGTGGGCCCTTCCATGCGCTGGCGCAGAAACTCTTCCTGCTCCCGGGTGAGCGGCTCGTGGCCGTATTCGGGCAGCCGGGCGAAGTCGTCGTAGTCGATCCCCTCCACGTACACCCGCTTGTCGTCTTCGTGAAAGCGGGCGTTGGCCATCGGCACCAGCACGTGAGTCTCCCGATCGCTGTCCACGGTTCCCTTCTTTAGCCGCACGTCCAGGTAGCGGACCTTTTCGGAGCGGAGGTCCACCAACAGATCGTGGACGTTGCCCACGGTGCGGCCGTCCGAGGCCACCATCTCCCACTTGCGGACGTCGGTGTCCCCTTTGGAAACCTTGTAATCCTTGAGCTTGCCGAGCGGAACCACGCGATCGCGGTCCTGATAGCTTTTAGCCATGATTTACCTCCTCGAGGATGGTTCTAACAGTAGCCCAAAATCGGCGGGAATGGTCTCCTCGTCGATGACCGGGTCCTCGGCTACGTACTGGTCGTAAATTACCCACGCCAGAATCGCCACCACGAT
This sequence comes from Longimicrobiaceae bacterium, assembly GCA_050732775.1. Taxonomy (GTDB): domain Bacteria; phylum Gemmatimonadota; class Gemmatimonadetes; order Longimicrobiales; family Longimicrobiaceae; genus JBOHRN01. The sequence goes on from JBOHRN010000020.1 coordinate 28,308, forward strand.
AACCAGCACGATCCAGAGCCACGGAGAAGTGCGCTTGCGCTCCACTTTGATTTCCGCCACTACGCCCTCCTTTTCAGCACGGGTATGGTGGATAAGAGTCCGCCGGGCGGCGGAGATTGCAAAGATCGCGCCCGGAGTTACAGGATCACTGGATCAAGCAGACTACTTCAGCAGCGTCTTGGCGATGGTCTGCAGCTGCATATTGCTGGTCCCTTCGTAGATAGTGCCGATCTTGGAGTCGCGGTAGAACTTCTCTACCGGGTACTCTTTGGTAAAACCGTAACCGCCGTGCAGGTCTATGCAGGCGGAAGTGACGCGTTGGGCCGCCTCGGAGGAGAACAGCTTGGCCATCGCCCCTTCCCTCAGGAAGGGGACGCCCGCGTCCTTGAGCCGGGCGGCGTTATAGACCAGCAACCGGGCCGCCTCCAACTCGGTGGCCATGCTGGCGAGCTGGAATTGAACCCCCTGGAAGTCGGCGATCCGCTTGCCGAACTGCTGGCGCTCCTGCACGTAGCCGAGGGTGGCGTCGAGCGCCCCTTGGGCCACGCCGATCATCTGGGCGCCGATACCTATCCTACCCTCGTTGAGAGTCTCGATGGCGGTCTTGTATCCCTTCCCCACCTCTCCCAGCACATTCTCGGCGGGTACCAGACAGCCCTCAAAGATCAGCTCGGTGGTCGAAGAGGCGCGGATGCCGAGCTTGTCTTCCTTCTTGCCGACCGAGAAGCCGTCGAACCCTCTCTCGACCATGAAAGCGGTAATGCCCTTGTAGCCGGCCCCGGGGTCCAGGTTGGCGAAGACTAGGTAGATCCCGGCTTCGGCCCCGTTGGTTATCCACAGCTTGTGGCCGTCCAACCGGTAACCACCGCTGGTCTCGGTGGCGCGGCAGGAAAGGGCGAAGGCGTCGGACCCCGAACCGGCCTCGGAGAGGGCGTAGGCGCCCACCGTCTCGGAGGCGAGCTGCGGCAGGTACTTGGCCTTGAGGTCGTCGCTCCCCCAGCGCAGCAGCGCGTTGTTGACCAGGGTATTCTGGACGTCCACGAACACGCCAACGCTGGCGTCGACCCGGGAGAGCTCCTCCACCACCAGCGCGGCGGTAAAGAACGACGACCCGGCCCCGCCGTACCGTTCGGGGATCTCGATCCCCATCAACCCCAGTTCGAAGAAGTGGGGGATGAGCACAGGGTCGATCTCCCCCTCCCGGTCCATCTTCATGACCAGGGGCTTGACCTGTTCCTCCGCAAAGTGCCGCACGGTGTCGCGGAACATCGTTTCCTCTTCGCTCAGGACGGTGAGCGGGGCCCCTTGTACGGGTAGGTCGAGCGTGGCCATCGTTTCTCTTAGGGTGCGCGTCGGCCGCAGGCGCGCAACTGAGCGCGCTAAAGGGTAAAAGTAGGGCCAACGGGGTCGGTTTGTCGAGCTAGGCTAGGCGTCATTCCAGAACGGCCGCCACTTCTCGGGGAGTGGCGCGGGGGTGAGCAAGCTCACCCCCACCAACGACAGCACCGAGAGCGCCACCGCGGGGTAGGTAACCTCTTGCAGGAAAGGGTGCCAGCCGGCGAAGTACGGCTGGCGGGACAGGTAAAAGGTCCACAGCAGGGTGACCCCTCCCCCCGCCGTGATCGAGCAGACGGCGCCCGCGGCGGTCGCCCGCTTCCACAGAAACGCGGCCAAGATGGCGGGCGTGATTCCGGCCCCGTAGACCAGGTAGGCGGTGTAAGCGGCGGTGAGGATGGTGGGGAACTGCTCCACCAGCAGGTAGGCGACGAAACCGAGCAGGAGGACCATCCCCCTGCCGATCAGCACCACCCGCCGCTCGGGCGCGTCCCTGTCCAGGAAGCGCTGGTACACGTCACGGGTCAGGTTGGTGGAGGGTACCAGCAGGAAGGAGTCGGCGGTGGAAACGATGATCGCCATCATGGCGGCCACCAGTATCACTCCCAGTCCCAGGGGGAGCGCGTTGCGGGCGATTTCGGGGATCACGTTCTCGGAGAGGTTGCCAGCCACATCGGCCGGGCCGCCGGCGAAGAGTTCGGGGATGACGCCTTGCGAGGCGGCGGCCGCGCCGGTGAGACCAAGGAACGAGATCGCGCTCTCCAGCACGACTACCCCGATCACCCACACCAGCACCGCGGTTTTGGCCGAACCCCCGTCGCGGGCCGAGAAGATGCGCTGGTACATGTTGGCGTCGCCGAGCAGCAGTAGCATGGTGGGTACCAGGAAAGAGAGCGCGATGATCGGGCCCGAGCGCGTGGCGGTCCGTTCGTTCTCCCAGTTTCCGAACAGCGACCACTTTCCGGCTTCCGCGGCGTAGTCGATGACCTGGTCTACCCCACCCACCTGTGCCACTAGCACAGCCAGCGTGGCGAGGATCCCGATAGCCATGATGAGGCCGTTCACCACGTCGGTGTATACCACCGAGATCATCCCGGCCAACACCGTGTAGCTGATGGCGAAGACGGCAGTGATGACGATGCCGGCCTCGACCGGGATGGCCCCGTCGGTGACGATGGAGAGGACCCGCCCGCCGCCCCGGAACTGGTAGGAGACGATGGTCAGGTAGGCTATCACCGTGACCACGGTGGCCAGGACCGCGGCGGCGGTGTTGTAGCGGGCTTCGAAAATGTCGGGAACGGTTACCTTTCCGAAGTTACGGATGCGCCGCGCGATGAAGTAGACCAGCACTATCCCGGCCCACGCCCCAGCACTCGACCAGAGCCCGGCCAAGCCGTTCCGGTAGCCGAGCCCGGCGCCGCCGAAGAGGGAGCCGCTACCGATCCAGGTGGCCAGCAGTGTTCCCACCAGCACGAACCACCCCAGCCGTCGCCCCGCCACCATGAAGTCGGCGCTGTCCTCGACGCTCCGGCTCTTCCACGCGCCCACCCCCAACAGGGCCAGCAGGTAGAGGATGATGGTGAGCAGGTACGGGTTGGAGAGGATCATGGGAAAAAGATAGTGTTACGGAAACGGCTCTTTCTGGTCCGAGGCGCTGGAGGGGGTCAGCCCTTCCACCCCTCTACCTCCACGGCGTTGTCGTAGAAGGTGCCGCCGCCGCCCAGGTCGGTCCCGGCTTGCGAGGTGGTATGGTTGATGGAACCGCCGTCTTGGTAGTCCCGGCTCCAGCGCAGGCCGTGGCACACCGCCACCCCCGGCCGCGTGTCATCCGTGACCTTCGCGCTGGCCTTGAACTCCCCCCGGTCGTTCCAGGCGCGCACCAGGTCGCCGCTCTCGATACCCCGCTCACCAGCGTCGTCGGGGTGGAGGAGTAGCCGGGGCGGGCCCGCCTTGCGCCGTAGAGCTTCCAGGTTGGCGAAGCTGGAGTTGAGCAGCTCGTGCTCGGGGGGAGAAAGGAGTGTGAGCGGGAAAAGGGGTTTTCCGTTACCCGCGCCGTTCGTGGGCGGCCCCTCGGCGGGCGGGAGGTAGTGAGGCAGCGGATCGAGCCCCAGCTGGGCCAACTCGGGGGCCAGTATTTGCACCTTTCCGGAAGGGGTGTCGAAGCTGACCGGGTCGGCAAAGGGTGCGTACTCCTCGGGCAGCGCTAGCCGCCGCCAACCGTCTCTGAGTAACCGCTCCAGGGTGATCCCTCGCAGCCGGGGGTCGTCCGTGTCGAGGGCCTGGCGGATAAGCTCCAGGTCGGTGTCGGAAAAGTCGGGGTCGCCGAGCCCCATCCCCCCCGCCAAGCGCCGGAAGATTTCGCTGTTGGGCAGGGCTTTCCCAACCGGCTCGATGGCGGGGCGGTTGAGCGTGACGTAGTGGTGCCCGTACGAGCCGTGCAAGTCCCAGTGCTCGAGTTGGGTGGTGGCCGGTAGCAACCAGTCGGCGTAGCGGGCGGTGTCGGTTTGAAAGTGTTCTAGCACCACCGTGAAGAGGTCTTCGCGCAGCAAGCCTTCGTGCACCCGGCCCAGCTCCGGCGCTACCGACGCCGGGTTGGAGTTGTAGACCACCAGTGCTCCGACCGGGGGTCCGCCCACCCCGGCGTCGGGTGAGGTGAGCGCCTCGCCCAGGCGGACCATGTTTACGGTGCGGGTGCCCGCCGGGATCCAGTCGGGGCGTCGCAGCCGGGTCTGGTTGAAGCCGAAGCTCCCCGAGGTCGAAAGCGTCGCCCCGCCTCCCGGGTACCGCCACGCCCCGGTGATCGCGGGTAGTAGCGCTACGGCGCGCACGGCCATGCCCCCGCCCCGGTGGCGCTGCATGCCGTAGTTGAGCCGGATGAAGCTGGGCTGCGCGCTGGCGTACTCCAACGCCAGCCGTTCGATGGTAGCGGCGGCGACCCCGGTGATCTCGGCGGCGCGCGCGGGTGGCCACTCCGCCAGCCGTTCTTTCAGTTCGGGCCACCCCACGGCGTGGCGCGCCAGGTAACCGGCGTCTTCGAGCCCTTGGCGCGAGATCACGTGCATCACGCCTAGAGCGAGAGCGGCATCGCTGCCGGGGCGGATGGCCAGGTGGAGGTCGGCCTGCTTGGCCGTGCGGGTGCGGACCGGATCGATGGCGATCACGCGGGCCCCGCCCTCCCGCGCCCGGCGGACGGCGGGCCAGAGGTGGGGGTTGGAAGTCAGGGTGTTGGTGCCCCAGAGCACGATGAGCCGGGCGTGGCCGATCTCCTCGGGGCTGGGGCCGAGCTTACTGCCGTAGGTTACCCTCCACGCCTCTTCGCCGGCCACCGAACAGATGGTGCGGGCCAGGAGCGAAGCCCCGATGCGGTGGAAGAAGCGCCGGTCCATGGAACCTCCCTGCACCAGCCCCATGGTGCCGCCGTACGAGTAGGGGAGGATCGCCTCCGGGCCGTCCCGCTCGATGACCCCGGAGAGCCGGCGGGAGATGTCAGTGATCGCCTCGCCCCAGGTCGCCGCTTGCCACTTCCCCTCCCCCTTGGCTCCCGCTCGCCGCAGCGGCGTGGTGATACGGTCGGGGTGGTGGGTCCGCTCGGGGTAGCGGTTCACCTTGGCGCACAGGAAACCGCGGGTGACCGGATGGTCGGGGTCACCCGCCACCCGCAGCGCGCGCCCGTCTTCCACCTGTACCAACATGGCGCAGCTGTCGGGACAGTCGTGGGGGCAGGCGGCGCGGACGATCATCCCTTCAATCTACCAGCCTTTCAGCGCGACCAACACCGGGCCCGGCGGTTGGAGCGGTAATTGCTTCCCGCTCCGGATATGCCCACCATCTTCACCCGTATCATTGGTGGAGAGATCCCCGGCCACTTCGTCTGGAGAGACGAGCACGCCGTGGGCTTTCTGTCCATCAACCCGCTGCGGCCGGGTCACACCCTGGTGGTCCCGCGCCAAGAGGTGGACCACTGGATAGATCTCGACGACACCCTGGCGGCCCACCTTTTCACCGTGGCCAGGTCGGTCGGCCAGGCGCAAGAGCGCGCCTTCAAACCGGCTCGCATCGGGATGGCCATCCTGGGAATGGAGGTGCCGCACGTTCACCTGCACCTGGTCCCCATCCAGCGCGAGAGCGACATGCACTTCTCCAACGCGGACCCGCACCCAGACGCGGACGGCCTGGACCGGGCCGCGGAGCAGATCCGCGCGGCGTTGCGAGAGCTTGGGTACGGCGGGGTGGCGGAGTAGGGCTACACCCGGTGTAACGCCCTCTCCAGGTCGGCGAGGATGTCTTCGACCTCCTCGATCCCTACCGAGAGGCGGATCAGACCGTCCGTGATGCCAGCCCGTCGCCGCCTCTCCGCGCTCATGACCGAGTGGGTCATGGAGGCGGGGTGCTGGATGAGGGTGTCCACGGTGCCCAAGCTCACCGCCAGGGTGCACAGCTTCACCAGTTCCATCATCCGCGCCCCGGCGTCGTAGCCGCCCATTAGCTCGAAGCTTACTATCCCCCCGAAACCGTTCTCCATTTGGCGGCTAGCCAATTGGTGGTGAGGGTGAGACGAGAGCCCGGGGTAGTGGACTACCCTGACCGCGGAATGACCCTCCAGCCAGACTGCCACCCGCTGGGCGTTCGCGGCGTGGCGCTCCATGCGCACGCCGAGGGTCTTGAGGCCGCACAGCTGGAGCCAGCAGTCGAAGGGCGAGGGCACGCCGCCGAGGTTCTTGCGGTACGCCTCGACGCGGTCCATGACCTCTCCCGCGCGCCCCACGGCCGCCCCGCCCACCACCGTCCCGTGGCCGTTGATGTACTTGGTGGTGGAGTGCAGAACCACGTCTACCCCGTGTTCCAAGGGCCGCTGGTGGTACGGAGTCGCGAAGGTGTTGTCCGCGCACACCAGGGCGCCGGCTTCGTGAGCGGCGCGGCTAAGCTCGCGCAGATCGCAGAGAGTGAGGGTGGGGTTGGCGGGTGTTTCCAGGTATAGGAGCCGCGTCCCTTCCGCCCTCTGTAGCGCTGCGAGGGCGGCTTCGGTGTCGGAGGCGTCGATCCACGTCGTCTCGATCCCCAACTCCGGTGCCTGCCCGGCCAGGAACTCGCTGGTGCAACCGTACAGCGCTTCTTGGGCAACCACCCTACCCCCGGCCGCCAGCGCGGTGAGCACGGTGGAGATGGCCGCCATTCCGCTCCCGAATGCCAGGCAGCGGACTTCGTCCTCGACCCCCCTCCCCTCCAAACGGGCGATGGTCCGCTCCAGAGCCTCCACGGTGGGGTTGCCGAGCCGGGTGTAGATATGGCTGGCGCCGCCGTCTTCTCCGGTAAAGGCGCGGCGGCCGTGTTCGACACTCTCAAAGTCGAAAGTCGAGGTCTGGTAGATGGGGGGGGAGTGGGCGTGGTACGGGTCGGGCGCGGGGTAACTCCCCGCGTGGATACAGTCGGTGCCGATGGCGCGCGCCTCAGCTTTGTTCATGAATGGCTCGGTTCAAGTGTATCCTTGCTAATGCACCTCCCGCCGGTTATTGGTTAAGTCGAGGTCCAGTAGCTTCTGTTCCGGGTCCAGCACCACTTCTTCCGGCCGGCGGTCCGTCACCACCTCCACGGTGAACGACGGCGCGCGCGAGTCCAGTAGTCTCTCTTCGGCTGCCACCTTGAGTGTTACCGGCATCCAGGCGTCTCCCAGCCGCAACACTTGCACCGTCGTCCGCCAGCGGCCATCGGGCGTGCTGGTGGTCCGCGCCCCGGCGATTCCGTAGTCCAGGGTGTCGGTGCCGTGGAACCACTGCTCGAAGAACCAGTCGTAATCCCCACCCGTGACGTCGTTGACGGTATTCCGCAGCGACTCCTCGGTGACGTGGCTCAACTGGTAGCGGTCAAAGTAAGCGCGCAGGATCTCGCGCATGGTGTCCCTGCCCACCAACCAGCGGAGCATGCGCAAGACCACGGCGGTCTTGGAGTAGGTCATGGCCCCGTACACCGGGTAGCTGGAGAACTCGGCCGCCGGCGTGGCGATCGGTTCGGAGCCCCCCGCCCGCTCAAACTGCCGCATCCCTTCCAGCCGCTGACCCCAGCTGTCCAGCTCGGGCGCGCCGCGCCACTCCTGGTACCAGCCGTCCAGAAAGGAGGTTAGTCCCTCGTCGAGCCACCCGGCCCGCCACTCGTTGTTGGCCAACATACCGTGGGCGTACTGGTGGATAAATTCGTGGACGATCAGCCCCTCGGAGGCGGAGCCGTCCATGAAGAGCATGGGGAACTCGGTGCCGCCCGATTCGAGGCGGTGGAGGTTGGTGACCTGCGGCCAAAGGTAGGGTCCGAAGATGTAGTCGCCCCACTCCATCGCTCTGATCGTCTTCCTCAGCGCCGCGCGCTCTCCCCACTCCTCACGGGCGCCCGACTGGTAGAGAACGTGGACCGCGACACCGTTCCACACCTCTCCCTCGTAGACGAAGCCGGGGTCGGCGCTCCAGGCGAAGTGGTGGACGTCCTCGGCTCGCCAGCGGATGCGCTTGCGACCCTCCGCGGGCGCGCCGCTGAGGAGTCCGAGAGAGCGGGCGGGGCGGTGGGGGTAGGCGTCGCGCTGGTAGCTGATGTTGCTGCCGAAGCCGGGGGCGGCCGCGGCCTCCCAGCCCGGATCGCCCTCCACGGGTACGCCGCTGGCGCCCATCACCTGGTCGTGCTCCACCTCTAGGGTTACGTCGTAGTCGGCGAACTCTCCGTAAAACTCGCCCTGCGGCATGAGCGGGTGGTGCTGCCACCCCCGCTGGTCGTACACCGCGACCCTTGGGTACCACTGGGCAAAGTCGTAGTGGCGGCCGCGACGACCCTGGCGGCGCGGAGTGGTGGCCAGCCGGGCCCGCCAGTCCATCAGCACGGTGGCGCTGGCGCCCGGCGCCAGGACTTCGGGCAGGGGGATGATGGCCACCGTGGAGTCGGGCGCGCCGGGGTAGCGAGCCGTCACCGGCACTCCGTCCACCTCTACCGAGGTGAACCGTTCAAAGGCGTGTTCGTCCGGTCCCAGCTGCGAGAAGCGCCGCTCGTTGAACAGGAGTTCGCGCCGCGCCCAAGCGCTGCCCGGCCGGAAGGCGTTCAGGTGCTGGTGGAGGTACAGCCGGTCGAGCGTGTCGCCAGAGTTGTTGGTGTAGACGAGCCGGGCACGGCCGGCGAGCACGTCGCTCTGCTCGTCCAGAGTAGCCTCGATGCGGTACTCGACCCCCTGGTGAAAAGTTACCGTGTCGGCGTGCTGGGGGGTGACGGCGAAGAGAAAGGCGGCGAAAGTGGCGGCGGTCATATGGCTCTCGGTTCGGGTTGAGAGACAAAGTGAAGTGAGGGGCCCTTCGCCGCAACGCCGCTCTCGCGGCGGAGCTCATCCGCTCACGGATCCGGCGGCAGCTCAGCCGCCGCCAGGACTTCCCAGGCCAAAAAGAGCGGGATCAGGTGATAACCCGCCGCACGGATCGCCTCTGCTCCTCCTTCTTCTCTATCTACCAGCGCCGCGACGGCCAGCACCGTCCCGCCCGCTCCTGCCACCGCCCTTGCCGCCCGTAGGGCGCTTTTTCCGCTGGTGACCACGTCCTCCACCACCACCACCCGGTCTCCGCTGGCAAAGCACCCCTCGATGACGCGACCCGAGCCGTGCCCCTTCGGCTCCTTGCGAACCGAAAAGGCGTGCACGGCCGGCCCCTCTCCGTGACTGGCGTGGGCGATGGCGTAAGCTAGGGGATCGGCCCCCATGGTGAGCCCGCCGACCGCGTCGGGTCCCAACCCGGCGCCCCGGATGGCGCCGAGTACCAGCCGTCCAGCCAGCCACTGTCCCTCGGCGTGGGTGGTGGTGCGCCGGGCGTCCAGGTAGTAACTGCTCTTGACTCCGGAAGCCAGGGTAAAGTCGCCGCGGCGTACGGACCGCCCGGCCAGGAGCCGGAGTAGACGGTCTCTGTCAGTCATTTCACCGCGGGAGTGAAAGCCTCACTCCTACTCATCCAGCGAGAGCCACAGCGAGGGCATGGTCTCGGGCGGAAAGCTCCGGTCCAACCGCCCCAGGGCTTCCCGGCAGGCCGGGTCGTCGAAGGGTTCGACCTCTCCGAACTCCAGAAACTCGGCGAAGCGGTTCCCGCCGCCCGTGGAGCCGAAACGCCAGGCGCGCATGCCCCGCTCCCCGGCCGCGTCCCGCAACGCCCGCCACTCCTGGTCGTACTCCTCCCGGCCCTCCGGCGGCACCCGGCGGCGGGTGTCGAGGAGACGGCGCGCTGCGCTCACCGCCCCTCGATGTCAAAGATAACGTTCACGGTGGCCGTGACGGTCTGCTCCTCCGGCTCGATGGGGGTCTCTGGCGCGGCTTCGGCTGCGGCCATCAAGTCTCTAGCCATCGCCCGGGCGTAGGGAAATACCGGCCGGCTCACGCTGGTGGAGGCGTGCCGGAGCTGCCCCAGCCGCACTCCCAGCGTCGTGGCCAGGGCCCGGGCCGAGACTGCGGCCCTCTCGGCCGCCCGCCGGAGGGCCTCGACGCTGGCCGCGTGCTGGTCGTCCAGCTCAAAGCGGATACCGTGCATGCGGTTGGCGCCAGCACCCAGGGCTTGGTCGATGTAGCGCCCCAACTCGTCGAGCTGTCCGGTTCTGAGCGTGACCTGGTTGGTCACCCGGTAGCCCTCGACCCTCGGTTCCTGGCCGCGCGAAGGCCGGGCATAAACTGGGTAGACACGGTACCCAGAGGTCTCGAGGTCGGTGCGATCCACGCCGGCCGCAACCAGCGCCCGGATCACCCGCTCCATGCGGCGGGCGTTCTCCTCGCCCGCTTCCCGCGCGCTCTCGGCCCGGGTCTCTACCGCGAAGCTAACCAGCGCCAGGTCGGGCGCCACCCGCACCTCACCCGCGCCGGTTACTTGGATGGTGCGGGCATCGGTGGGGTATCTATGGGCTTGTTCCTGGGCCGCGAGGGGCGCGGCGGCGAGGGTGAACAGAGCGCAGAGCGCGAATCGAGTGTTCATGGTTATAAGCTTCGGAGTAAGACCGGGGCGTGGGGGTAGATACGCCGCCGGGCGGACAAAAGGTCCCGCCCCGGGGGCGCCAGCGCCGCGAGAGGGTTGGGAAGAGTTCGGCGGGAAAGAGTGGGAGTCGTGCAGAGAAACTGACGATGGGACGTTTCGCGGTCGCTGACTTTCCCGAACTGGTGCCCAGCGACCAGAGCAAGCCGGGGGCCAGTTCCGTCAAAATAGTGCAGCTCTTTATTTGGCAAGTAGTTTACATAACTATTGATGTCCTGGTGACCCCGCACATGGGACACGACAGGTACACGCTGGGACAGTCCGGCCCCGAGCGGGAGCCCGGAGCTACTTGCCGCATGCGGGGTACGCCCCTGCATGGCCAAGCGGTACCGGGTAAAGGAAGTTTTCGCCACCCTACAAGGCGAGGGGGCGCGGGCTGGCTCTCCCGCGGTCTTTCTGCGTTTTTCCGGGTGCAACCTGGGCTACGGGGTGTGTCCCTGGTGCGACACCGACTGGCTGCGGCCCGACTTCACGGGCGACGCCGACACCGTGGTACGGCGCGCGTTGGAAGCCGCCAGGAAGGAGTTCGGAGGGGTGCGAGAGGGGTTGCTCCTGGTGGCCACCGGGGGAGAACCCACCTTGCAGCTCGACGCCCCGCTCTCGCGTGGGCTGCGCGCCGCCGGCTTTTTTATCGCCGTGGAGAGTAACGGCTCCCGCCCGGTGGACCGCTCCCTGGTGGACTGGCTCACGGTCTCGCCCAAGCAGCAGGTGTACTCCCAGAAAGGGGGAGACGAACTTAAAGTTGTCTTCACCGGACGCTACGCCGCCGGGGTTGCGCCAGACGTGGAGGCCGTCAGGCGGCTGGCCGAGGGAACCAGCTTTGACCACTACTTTCTTCAGCCGGTGGATCTACCCGAGCGGGGCGGGCCCAACTTTTCCGAAACCGCCGAGGCGCTCAAACGGCTCGGCCCGCCGTGGCGGCTCTCCGTGCAGACACACAAAGTTCTGGGAATCCCGTGATCGGCCGGCTAGCGTAGGTACTCCCGCGTCAGGGGGTGCTCTTCGCTCTCCTGCTGCCACATGATCGAGACCACCCACCAGCGGGTGCCGTCGTTCCAAAGCTGGATGGCGTTGATCCCCCGCATGAAGGGCTCGTCGCCGCCCCGCTGGAACGCCTCGTAGCTGCTGAATAGCTGCGCCAGGTTGCCCCAGAGGTGGGTCCTGCGGGCCAGCTCTCGCTCTACGAAACCGAGCTCGAGCAGAACGGGGCCCGAGCTTTCGATGTACTCCTCCGGGGTGATGGCGCGCAGCCGCCAGTCTCCGTCTTCGTCGCGGCCGGTGGGGATGAGCCGCGCCTGCGGGTGAAAGAGAGAGCGGAACCGGTTCCAGTCTCGCGGCTCGCCCACCCGGCCCGAGATCACGTCGTAGAGGGCGGCCACGATGGCGTCAATGGAGCGTACGTCGCCGGGATCGGCCCCGACGGCCAGCCCCGGCCCCTCGAACGGTTGCCGATCCCCGGGAAGGTCGGTCACCGAGGCCGATTCGGCTTGGGCGCAGCCAGCTAGCAGCAGGGCCGCGAGGATAGCCCCCATGATCCCGGTCCGTGTCATGACTTTCTCCTCTGTGAGTGGGGTGCGGATGACGGAGCCACAGGTCGCACGCCTCAACTTTCGCGCCACGCCGCTTGCCGGATGGTAGCGCCCGGTTTACTACTGGTAAGGTGAATACATCCGACGGCGTTGACACCCGGGAGCGCATCCTGGCAGAAGCCGAAGAGCTCTGGCGCGAGGGGGGCACGCGCGCCCTCACCATGCGGGCGGTGGCTGGGAGGGTGGGGGTCACGGCCACCGCCCTGTACCGCCACTTTGCGGGCAAGAAGGAGCTGGTCGGCGAACTCCGCGCGCGCGCGGAGCGGCTCTTGGAGGGCTATCTGGAACGGGCGTTGCAGGGACGCACCCCGCGCGAGCGGCTGGGGCTGGCCGGCCGGGCGTACCTCGACTTTGGCTTGCAACAGCCACGGGTATACGGCATCTTGATTAGTACGCGCGAACCCGCAGAAGGCGCCGGACTATTCCTGGCCGAGAGGGTGCGGGAGTGCATGGAGGAAAGGTGGCTGCGGCCCGGCGACCCCGAGGACGTGGCCCGCACCATCCGCTCCCTTCTGCACGGGCTGATAAGCTTGCAGCTGTCGGATGGACTAGGGCTAGACGAAGCGGGGTTCCGGGCCTTGTACGTGCGCTCCATGAACCGGCTCTTCGAGGGGCTGGGCGATACCACTTAGAGATGACCATGAACAGCGTCCGTTTCACCTCTTGCACACTTGTTTTCGGGCTGCTGGCGGCGTGCTCCGCGGGCCCGCGCGGCGAGACCGCGGTGCTGGTGGATACTCCCTTCCCGGTTGTCTGGCAAGAGGCCGCGGCCGAGCCGTACACCCCCGCTCCCCACCCGGAGTGGCAGCGGCGCCCACCCGCCCGCGTGGGCATGGATCCGGTCCGGCTCCAGCACGCCGTGAACTTTGCGGTCCAGAACGAGACCGGCTGGCCCACCGACCTGCGGGCCGCCCTGGAGGAGTCTCTGGCCACGGGCGAGTACGGCGAGATCGTAGGTCCAGTCAAGGATCGGGGTGGCCAGGCGGGGGTGATCGTCAAGGATGGCTACTTAGTGGCCGAGTGGGGCGACCTCGAGCGGGTCGACATGACCTTTAGCGTTACCAAGAGCTACCTGTCTACCACGGCGGGGCTGGCGCTCGACAGCGGGCTCATCGCCGCCCTGCACGACCCGGTGGTGAGCTATGCGCCGGGGATCGGCTTTGAGGGCCGCCGCAACTCGAGCATCACCTGGCACATGTTGCTCAACCAGACCAGCGAGTGGCGGGGCGACCTCTGGGGTAAGCCCGACGTCGCCGACCGGCGCGAGGGGAAGGACCGTGAGCTACAGCCGCCCGGAACTTTCTGGGAGTACAACGACGTGCGCGTCAACCAGACCGCCTTCGCCCTTCTCCACCTCTGGAACGAACCCCTCCCAGGGGTGCTGGAGGAGTTGGTCATGGACCGCATCGGCGCCTCCGGCACCTGGACCTGGCACGGCTACCAGAACTCTTACCTGGAGCTGGACGGGGAACGAGTCCAGTCGGTAAGCGGCGGGGGTCACTGGGGCGGGGGGATGTGGATCAACACTCTAGACCAGGCCCGTTTCGGACTCCTCTTTCTACGCGGAGGGGAGTGGGAAGACCGGGAGATCCTCTCCCCGGAGTGGGTGGAGATGGCCACCACGCCCACCGGGATCAAGCCAGTATACGGCTACATGTGGTGGCTCAACACCGGCCGGCAGCTGTACCCGAGCGCGCCCGAGTCGAGCTTTTTCGCGCTGGGGGCGGGGAGCAACGTCATCTGGATCGACCCCGATCACGACCTGGTGGCGGTGCTCCGCTGGATAGACGGACAGGCCGTGGACGGGTTCATTGAGAGAGTGCTCGCGGCGCTGGAGCCGTAGTCCAGCGGCGAGCCCGCGACCTCACGGGCTCGCGGGCCCCAAACTTCACCGCAAACGGCGGCCTTCCATGACCTGAAACGCCGTGCCCACGCCGTGCGGCGGCAGGGTGAGCCGGCTCACGACCACAGTGGCCACGAAACCTGCCAGGAACCCCGGTACCAGCTCGTACAACTGCTCCTTGAGAGCCGGGGTGTAGTACCAGATCACGGTGGTGGCGGCCCCGGCGAGTACACCCGCGTACACACCCGCCTTGGTGGTGCCGCGCCAGAAAATGGCCAGGATGGAGGTAGGCCCGAGCGACGCCCCCAGCCCGGCCCAGGCGAAGAGGACCAGCCAAAATAGCACTTCCTCGGCCATGAAGCCGACCAGTAGCGCCACTCCTGCCAGCCCCAGCACCGCCACCCGGCTGAGGAAGACCAGCCAAGTCTGGGAGAGCGAGTCCCTACGCCGGAAGCCTTTCTGGTACAGGTCGCGGACCAGGCACGACGACGCCACCAGCAGCTGCGAGTCGGCGGTGGACATGATCGCGGCCAGGACCGCCGAGATAGCTACTCCCAACATGAGCGGGTCCAGGTACGCTCCGGCCAGCACCGGGAAAACGTTCTCGGGGTCGGCGCCGGGAAGGGTCGCCGCCTCCGGGATGGCCGCTCGCCCGAGCAAGCCGATGGTCACCGCTCCCACGGCCATGAGGACGTTCCAGATAGTGGCCACCCCGGCGGCGAAGCGGAGCTCTTCGGGGTCGTCGATCGACATGTAGCGGACCACGATGTGGGGGTTTCCAGGAGACCCCAAGCCGATCGCCAGGAAGCCGATCAGCGTCCCGGCCGACAGCGCGAAGGGGTCGAGCACGGCCGCGTCGGCGAGCCGGAGGGCGCCGGCTACCTCACCCACCCCCCCCAACTGAGCCACCGCGGTCACGGGCAGCAGCACCAACACGACCAACATGACCGCGGCCTGCACCGTGTCGCTCACGCTCACCGCCAGGAAGCCGCCGAAGAGGGTATAGAAGAGCACGATGCCGGCGGTGATCCACACTCCGGTCTCGAGACCGACGCCGAAGGTGACCGAGAACGCCTTGCCCCCGGCCACGAACTGGGCAGCCACGTACCCAGTCATGAAAATCAGGATGATGAGGGCGATGAGGGAGCGCAGTAACCGGTCGTCCCCGAACCTTTCCGCGAAAAAGTCGGTCACGGTGATGCAGTCGAACACCCCGGCGAAACGGCGCAGCCGGGGGGCGAAGTAGAGGAAGAGGAGGAGCTCGACCAAGGTGTACCCCACCGCCGCCCACAGAGCCGGGGCACCCAGGGTGTAAGCCATGCCCGAGAGCCCGAGTAAGAGCCAGGCGCTCCTGCCCGAGGCCACCGCCGAGAGGGCCACCACCACCCGGTTCATGACTCGGCCTCCCACGAAGAACTCCCGCACCCCGCCCGAGGCGAAGCCGCTGGCCCACACTCCGATCCCCACCATCAGCGCCAGGTACCCGACCATAGCGGCCACGGTGTAGCCGTCGGCGCTCACGCGGAGGGCGGCTTGGGCGTCCATGCTCTCAAGGTCAGCCCCGGTGGCCGGGACCGCAACCTGGTTACTTCTCTTGGCTGGCTACTTGGCCGGCTCCGTGATGCAGGAGAACCGGCACCGGGCTCTTGCGGAGCACGGCCCCGGCCACGCTCCCCTCCAGCAGCCGGGAGAGCCCCTTGCGGGCGTGGGTCTCCATGGCGATCAGGTCTACCTCGGGCGCTGGCTCTTCGCCTTCGACTTCGGGGAGCCGTTGCGCGAAGCCGAGGATGGCGTCGTCCGTATCTTCCCGTACCGATACCCGCGCCTCGACCACCACTCCGCGCGAGCCGATGGTGGTAGCGACGCGCTCCAGGTACCGGAGGGCCTCGGAGGCTTCCCGTTTCATCAGCTCCCGGTCGTCGGGAGCGGCCTCGTCCGGCAGTATCTTCCCGGCCGCGACCGAGGGCCGCACCACCCCGAGCAGGGTGACGCGGGCCGAAAACGCCTCGGCCAGCCGGACGACCGGGGCCAGGATCCGCTCGGCGGCGGAGGAGCCGTCCAACGGTACCAGGACGTGCCGCAAAGGGGCCTCGGTCGCGAAGTCTGGCTCTTCTTCCTCGCCGGGATGAACCAGCAGGATGGGTAGGTCGAAGTGGCGGAGCAGGGCGTCGGCGGTGTTTTCGTGGAAGAGCCGGCGCAACCCCGAGCGGGCGTGGGTGCTCATCACCACCAGGTCGGTCGCGGCACGGCTGGCGTACTCCCCCAGCGCCACCACCACCGGCCCTTGCACCAGCGCGCTTTCCACGGGCACGCCGGTCTTCCCTAACCGCCCGCGCAGCTCCTCCAGGTAACCCTCGTCACGTTGGGCTAACGCCCGTTCGAGCGAGGGATCGGGAAGGGTCACCCCGGTCTCGGCCTCCTCGGTGATGGGCACGGGGGCGGGCGCGTGGGCGTGGACCAGGTGCAGTGTGGCGCCGGTCTTTCTCGCCACCGCCAGGGCTAGCGGCAGGGCGTGTTCCCCGAACGGTGTGGTGTCGAGGGGGGCCAGGAGGGAGCGGAACGAGCCCCCCTCGAGCCCGCTCACCCTCCGTCCTCCGACTCGCGGACCGCGCGTTCGGCCGCCTGAAACCCGATCTTGGAGTGGGTGCCGTCGCAGAAGGGTTTGGTGGTCGACCCCCCGCACCGGCACAAGGCCACGCTCTTCCGCTCCGAGACGTCCCACTCCTCGCCATCGGCGTCCATGACCCTCACCGGCCCCCGCACGATATACGGGCCGTGCCGGTTGGCCTTAATGGTCACCGTGTCTTCGTCGCTCATGTGTCCAGGGGCTCGGGTTACGGTCGCGTGAGCGTAGTGGCTACTAGCGGTGTTTTTCCTCGCCGGATTCGTGCCACTTGAAACTCGCGGCAGCCGGGCTCCTCGCCCTGCTAGTTCTCAAGCTCGCGCTCTGGCTGTTTGGCGCGGTGGCGGGAGGGCCGAAAAGGCCCTCCCTTTTTTCGGACCCGGCCGGTAGTCCTACTGGTCCTGCACTCCAGAGCTGCCTTCTTCTTTTTTATCTTTTCGGTCGGCGGTTCGTTTCGCCCGCGCCTCCATCTCTTCGCGCAGCTCCTCCACCTTCTCCTGTACCCGCCGGAGCACCGAATCCATGCGGGGTTGCACGCCGGCCAAGAATTCATCCACCTTGGGCTCGGTTTTCTTGACCGCCTGCTGCACGCGGGCGTCCACCTCTTCGAAGGCGCGCCGCACCTTGGGTCGTACCTCATCCAGGGCGCGCTCAAGGCGCTCCTGAAGGTCGTCGAAGACGTCGCGGCGGCGATTACTTTCCCCCTGCCGTTCCTCATCCATGTGGTTTCTCCCTTGAAGGTTTCTTCCACTACGTAGTAACGGTACTGATAGTTTCGTGCCCCGGGGTGTTCGGCCCCTGCTTTGCCCCCTATCTTGGGCAGCCACTTTAGCCATCCCGTCATGACCGAGCCGTTTACCCCGGCGCCGCACCACGACGTTCTGCTACTGCTGGTCCAGATCGCGGTGCTGCTGTTCACCGCGCGGGCCTTCGGGGAGATCGCCCTGCGGTTTGGGCAGCCCTCCGTAGTGGGCGAGATCCTCGCCGGAGTCGTGCTCGGGCCCTCCCTGCTGAGCGGTGTTTTCCCCGGGCTGGGGGCGTGGATCGTCCCCCAGACCCCCGAGAGCGGTTACCTGCTCGAGGTAGTGAGCATGTTGGGGGCGATGTTCCTCCTGCTCATCACCGGGCTGGAGACCGATCTGGGCCTGATCCGGCGCCACGCCCGAACCGCGCTCGGGGCCTCGCTGATGGGCGTTGTCTTTACCTTTAGCGGCGGGTTCCTGATGGGGTTGACGTTACCCGGATTTCTCCTGGCCGACCCTTCCCAGCGCACGGTTTTCGCCCTCTTCGTCGCCGTTTCCCTGGTGATCTCCTCGGTTCCGGTGATCGCCAAGGTTCTGATGGAGCTCAAGCTCATGCGCCGGGACATCAGCCAAACTCTGTTGGCGGCGGGCATGAGCGACGACACCATTGGCTGGGTTCTGCTCTCCATCGTCGCCGGCGTGGCGTCGGCCGGGGCCATGAACCCGGCCGTGGTGGGGCAGGCGCTAGCTAGCGTGGCGGTCTTCCTGCTCCTCAGCTTCACAATAGGACGGTGGATCGTGAAGCGGTCACTCGACTTCGTACAGGACGAGGTGAAGAGCGCCCACCGGCTGTTGACACTGGTGGTGGTTCTGACCTTTGGTTGGGGGGCGGTAACCCAGGCCCTGGAGTTGGAGGCCCTGCTGGGGGCGTTCGTCATAGGCGTCCTCTTCGCCCAGCTACCACGTCTTCCCGCCGAGGTAACCGATCACCTGGAGAAGATCACCATCGGCATCTTCGCGCCCCTATTTTTCGCGGTGGTGGGGCTCAAGATGAACCTCCAGTCACTCTTCTCGAGCTGGGAGTTGATCGGCATCGCTCTGGCTTTCCTGGCGGTGGCGACAGTTACCAAGGTAACCGGCACCTACTTGGGCGCGCGTCTGATCGGCCGCCAGGGCCATTGGAACGCCCTCAGCTTCGGAGCAGGCATCAACGCCCGCGGAGCGATGGGCATCATAGTCGCCTCGGTTGGCCTCGACCTCGGGCTGCTCACGCAGGAGATGTTTACCATCATCCTGCTCATGGCCATCGTTACCTCGCTCATGGCCCCACCCGCGCTCCGCTGGGTGCTGGCCCACGTGGTCCCGGAAAAGCAGGAGCTGAAGCGGCTCAAGCAGGAGGAGCTGGCCGAGGAGAGCGTGGTGGCCAAGATCCACCGGGTCCTGCTCCCAGCCCGGCGGCGCGACCAGAGCAAGGGCGTACACGGCGTCGAATCGCACATCCTGCGGAAGATGAGCACCGGCTCCGACTTTTCGGTCACCCTCCTCAACGTCTCTTCCGGCGCAGAAAAGGAGCGGGGGAGCGCCTTTCTCGACCGGCTCGGAGAGAGGTTCTCGGAGGTGGAGCTGACCAAGAAGGTGGTCGCCAGCGGCGATCCGGCCAAAGCGATCCTCGCAGAGGCCGAGAAAGATTACGACCTGATGATCCTCGGGGCCACGGAAAAGACCCGCTCCGGCGCCCTCTTCCACCCCATCGTGGACGAGATGGTGCGCATGGCGCCGTGTCCCACCTTGGTGGTAAAAGGGGGCGAAGTGGGCGACGAGTGGCATCCGGGGCGCATCCTGGTACCCACCAACGGCTCGCCTCCCTCGCGCCACGCGGCCGAGATCGCCTTTCTGCTCGCCAAAGACTCCGACCAGGAAGTTCTCATTTTGCACGTGCTCGCCGACCGCCCCGGAGCCGAGCGGCTAGGCCAGCTAGAGCGGATGGCCCGGAGGCAGCGGGAGAGCGCCCGTCAGTTCGTCGAGGAGTTGACCGAGCTGGGAGAGCTGCAAGAGGTGCGGGTGCGCGGCGAGGTGCGCCCGGCGGCCGACCCCGAGCACGGAATTCTGGACGCGGTGGAGGCCGGGGGGATAGAGCTGATCGTAATGGGGACCGACTTGCGGCCCGGCTCCGAGCGGCTCTACCTGGGCCCCAGGGTGGAGGTGATCCTGGCCGGGGCGTCTTGCCCGGTGGTGGTGGTGAACGTGTGAGGCACGCCACACCCACCCTTTCTCGCTAAAATACCTTCTGGAATAGCCAGATCACTAGCAAGACGAGGGCGATGATCCAGAGCAGGTTCAGCAGCGCCCCCGCCACGAAACCGACCAGCTTGGCTACGATCCAGACGACCACCAGGATGACGGCGATCCAAATCAGGGTGTTGACGGTCATCAGCGTGTTACTGGTTTGAGAAAAGGATATTCAGCGGTCTCCCAACCGTCCTAGGTCGGCCGAGTTCACCTCCCGGCCCGCGCTCAGTAGCTGCACTATCTTTTCGGGCGCGGGCCGGTACCTGCGGGCCACCGCCCGCATCCCGAGCAGGCGGTTGACGCTGACCAGGGTGCCGGGCACCTCCGTGCCGCTCAGGAGTCCGCCCAGCTCGCCGGCGACACCGGGGCGAAAGTTACGGGCTACGATTACCAGGGTGTCGGGCATCTCCTTGGAGGCGGCCCGCACCGCCTGCAAAAGCGAACCGCTCAGGGATAGCGACACGCGCGGATAAGCCAGCAGCACGCCTTCCCGTTCTCCGTGCGAGAAGCGCAGCGCTGGCTCGGAAGCGAGCCGGCCCGGCTTTGCCGCTCCAGCCAGATCGCGCAGAACCACGGCGATTCGACGCCGGAACTCATCCCCGGCGGGCTCGCCCCCGCAGGAGAGTTGGCGCAGCCGGTAAGAGAAGTGCCGATTCGGGTCAAAGCCGGAAAACCAGGGCAAGAGACGTCGCGCCGTGCCGGCGTCCACGTATCCGGTGGCCGCTAAGGCCGAGGTTAGCGCCGCGCCCGCTAGGGTAGGGTCTCTTTCAGCCACCCACTCCAGAGCCCGGCTCATGCGAAGCCACTCGCTCTCACCTCTCAGGGAGGGAGGAAGTCCGAAGGAGGCGCGTCCGAACCAGATCATCATGACAAGGACAATGGAGTCCGGACCGGAGCACGTCAACTACTTGAGCCGTAGACGTCACCACGCTATTCTTCACGGCTACCCGAACGGCCTGCTAGGTGAACCGTCTACCCATTCTTGCCGCCGCCTTCGTCCTTGCCCTAACTGGGTGCGAGGTCGAGCCCACGCCGCGGAGGTTGTACGAAGATCCCACGCCCGAGGCCAGCGCCGGAGCAGAGGCGGGGGACGAGGTCCGGCTGCGACTGGAGCTCTTCGCCGACGCCCTGGCCAGTGGGGAGGCCGAACAAGCCGTCGAAGTCTTGCGGCCGTCCGCGGACGTACGCGCGGTCACCGGGGTCGACGCGGACGAGGTGCGGGGGCGGGAGCGCCTGGTCGCGGCCCTCGGGGAGGTGTCTGGGACCCGGGGTGGGCTTCCCCGGCCCGAGATACGGGTTTCGGCGAACGAGGACGGTGGGGTGGCGTGGTTTTTGGTGGGGTGGCGGGGAAGGGAGGGAGCCGTTTGGCTAACCGGGGTGCTACTGCGCCGGGAAGAGGAGTGGCACCTGATTCAAGTCCATCTCGACGCGGATGGGGCTACTCTTCCTCCCTCACCCCGGTCTCCGCCGGAGCGGGGTCCCGGGGAAGGGGGGTGAGCCGGAGCGGTTCTGGCTCCTCCAGCCACCCGGCGGGCCGGGTCATGGGGGCGTGTTCGAGTCCGGGCTGAAAGCCGAGCCGCTCGCGGACCGCCCGCCGGTACGCCGCCTCTCCGATAATCCGGCCCGCCG
Source organism: Longimicrobiaceae bacterium (assembly GCA_050732775.1). Classification (GTDB taxonomy): domain Bacteria; phylum Gemmatimonadota; class Gemmatimonadetes; order Longimicrobiales; family Longimicrobiaceae; genus JBOHRN01. The sequence goes on from JBOHRN010000020.1 coordinate 49,385, forward strand.
CCATGCGCCGGAGCACATCGTTACGCCGCGCGCCCGCTGGCCCGGCCCGCCCCAGAGGGTCGCGGATGGGCGGGGGCAGGGTAAATCCGGCCAGTGTCGCCGCCTCGCTCAAGGTGAGCCCAGCTGGTTCTTTCCCGAAGTACTCGCGCGCCGCCGCGGTCACGCCGTACACCTGCCACCCCCACTTCTGCCCCAACCTCACCCGGTTCAAATACAACTCCAACAGCTTGCTGTCAGAGAGCAGGTGGTCGAGCCGACCGGCCATGACCCGGGCGCGGACGCGGTCCAAGACTTCTCCGTCTAGCCGGTACGCCTGCTCCACCAGGTGGCGCGCCGCTGCACTTTCGTCGGGCCCGGCGGCCGTCCGAAAGGCTGCTACCAGGTAGCCGGGAAAGGAGTCCAGGGGCGTCCAGAGCCCGCTCTTTGCGGCTTCGGAGCGTTGGGCCAGGAGCCCGTTCTGCAGCTGTCGTCCCTGCGACCAGAAAAATCCCCCCATCCCCCCCACCATCAAGGCCGCCACTAGCAGGAGTCCGAGGATGCCGTAGCGGTGGTCCGTTTGCTTGCGTCGCATCACCCCCACTCCCATCCGCCGCCGCCCGCTTCTCGCCATCACCCCTCTCCAGGTATTAGGGAAACACTTCCGGCCCAACGTGTATTGAGTAACCGGCAGCCAGGCAAGAGTTATTCCGGTTGCGGAGTATTGGGCCGCCCGGTTAGCGTGTTCCGAGCGTCAGCTTACCCGACCGATAGAGATGGACGACAAGTACTTCCGGCGCGGCTTCGGCCTCAAGAAGGAGATCGCCCCCCTGGTGGAGGCGGACTACCATAGCGCCCTGCTGGACCGCATCCTGGAGGGCGGGTACCGAGCCGGGTTCGGAAAGGGCGAAGAGCGGGTGGAGATCCGGTTGGCCGAGTCGTTCGGCTTCTGCTACGGCGTCGACAGGGCGGTGGACTACGCCTATCAGACCTGCGCCCAGTTCCCCGACCGCCGCGTTTTCCTGGTGGGCGAGATCATTCACAACCCGCACGTCAACCAACGCATGCGGGATATGGGGATCACCTTTATCTACCCCGAACTCAAGCACGACGGCAGCACCCTCTTCGACTTCTCCGGGCTGACGGCCGACGATGTGGCCATCCTGCCCGCTTTCGGCGTCACCCGCACCGACTTCGAGCGGCTCGGTGAGATCGGATGCGTGCTGGTAGACACCACCTGCGGGAGCGTCCTCAACGTCTGGAAGCGGGTCGACCAGTACGGCCAGGACGGATTCACTGCTTTGATTCACGGCAAACACTACCACGAGGAGACCAAGGCCACGGCCAGCCAGATCTTTAAGCACCCCGGCGGTCACTACCTGGTGGTCCGCGACATGGACGAGGCCCGGCTGGTCATGGACTACCTCGAGGGCAAGCCGGAGGCGCTCTCGCGGGAGCAGTTCGTGGAGCACTTCGCGACCAAATCGTCTCCCGGTTTCGACCCCGACCTGCAGCTGGAGAAGATCGGCGTGGCCAACCAGACCACCATGCTTTCGGGCGAATCTCTGGCCATCGCCAAAGAGGTGGGCGAGGCTCTGGCCCGGCGCCACGGCCAGGGAGAGCTGCAGCTGCACTTCCGCTCCTTCGACACCATTTGCTCGGCTACCCAAGAGCGCCAGGACGCGGTCGAGGAGTTAATGAAGGGGCCAGATGGCCCGCCCGACGTGATGCTGGTGATCGGGGGGTACAACTCGTCCAACACCAACCACCTGGCGGTGATGTGCTCCCGCTACACGCCAACCTTTCACGTCGCCGATTCGACTTGTCTCGACCCGGAGCGGGGGACCGTCCGCTTCAAGCCCAACGGCACCCCTTTTGACGCACCCGAGGTAGAGGCCGAGGATTGGCTACCCGCGGGGCCGGTGTCGTTGGGGCTCACCGCGGGAGCGTCTACCCCCAACAACAAGATCGGCGAGGTGGTAGACCGGGCGCTGAAAACCCGGGGAATCGAAGTTGCGCTAGCGGAAGTGGCGGCCTAAGGAGCCTCGCTCAACGGCTCGGCGGCTTTTTGAGCACCCGGAAGGTATGGTTCCAGCCGCCGGCCACCGCCGAGATCCCCGCCGCCAAGAGGAATACCCCCACGGTGGCGTACCCCACCACGGCGCCGCCCCGCGCGTGCCCCGCCCACCCCGCCGCCACCCAGAAGGAGACTCCGGCGAGCGCGATCAGTACGCCCCCCAAGGCGGCGCCCACTAGCAGCGCCACTACCGGCCGGTAAAGGAAGTTCGGATACACCTCAGTTGGCTCCTTCCGTATCGGTCTGGCGGCTCAACGCCCACACGTAAGCGGCCAGTGCGTTGACCTCTTCGGGGTCGAAGTTGCCGCCCCCCAGGGGAGGCATCGGCGCGGGATACTCCTGAGGGGTGGGAACGCCGGCGCGGATGACTTCGGCGATCTCCGCGAACTCTCCGCCAATCTGGAGCCACTCGGCGTCGTCGAGGGCGGGTGCCAGCCCCGAGCCCCGGCCCCCCGGCCCGTGGCAAGCGGTGCAGACGGTGCCGAAGAGCTGCTGCCCCTCCCGGATCATACTCTCGCTCACCCCGGAGGGGAGGTTGGCGGGGATTGCGATTTCGGTCGCGGCCAAGCGCATTCCCGGCGTCACGGGAGGTGGCTCGGGGGCGGCGTGGAGGGTGAGCCGCTCCTGGTCTCTCTCTACCACCTTGGCGTAGCCGTCCTCGTCTTCGATACACCCCGCCGCCAAGGGCGCGAAAGCGAGCGCCAGCAACGTTACTTTGAACCCCCGGACCGAACCTCGCATCAGCTCCCTTCGTGCTCCCCGGGGCGCGTGCCCCTTTACTTTGACCGCGCCCAAGAGAATGGGTGAGCTACTCGGGCGCAAGGCCCGATCACCCCGCCGGGATACTCAGCCCGTGCTTCTGGTTAAGGGCGGCGGCCAGGGCGTTGGCCACCGCCTGGGCGAGCAGCCCAGAGGGGGCCAGCGCGACGAAGAGGATCACGGCCGCGGTTGGGGCGCGTCTCATGGAGGTCTCCGGGACGGGTGGCGCGCGGGCTGTCCACGCTAGGCGGAAAAGCTATTAGGCGGTCTTGCGCCGGTCAATGCATCCACGCTCGTGGCTCCTTGTTCGGAGTGGTTCCACGGCGTACCATCCATAACAAGGGTAGCCGCCACCCTTCGCGCTAACGCCGTGAATACTCCCCTCCCCGGATTGACCGACCCCTCGCTAACCCTCCAACCACCCGGCCGGGAGCGGCCGGTGGGAGTCTTCGCGGCGGTCGGCTTCGCCGCAGCCGCGCTGTGGGCGCTCCTCTACCTTTCAGCAGGAACCCCGTACCTCGGCCTCTTTCTGCTGGCCGCGGCAGCGGTGTTCGCGTCTGCCCCGGTGCTACACCGGCGTTTCGGCGCGGAGGCAGCCGCCCACGCGGTGGTGGCCACGGCCGTGGCCGCCGTTTTCATCACTGTCCTCTTCACCGGCGGGGTGTCGGAGTTCGTGGGGCTCTGGCTGGTGGTTCTCCCCATCGCCCCCGGCCTACTGCTCAGGTTCTGGGCGGCGCTGGGGTGGGGTGTGGGCATTCTGTCCGCCGTGATCCTTTGCTGGGCGTTGGAACTCACCGGGGCTCTCACGCCGCCGGGGCTCCCGCTGGACGCTTGGTGGGCGTGGTGGCTGCTTCCTCCTATCTCCGGGGTCACCGCGGTGGCCGTGGCCCTGGCCCTATCTCTTCTTTACGCCCGGAGCAAAGAGTCTGCCCTCGACCGGCTCTAGGGAGCGGTGGAGCGTAGCACCCGGCTCTACCAGGGGGTGCGCAGCTCGGAGGCGCGTTTTCGCGAGGTTGTTCATGCCATCGAGAGGATGGAGGGGCACGGTGTGTTGGTCACCGACCTTGAGGGGGCGGTGACCTATGCGGCGGGAGTGGCTGGCAAACACGGCTTTGGACCGGAGGAGGGAGAAGAAAATCAAAAGATCCACGAAAAGATACGCGCGGGTGGTTTTTTGCACCGGCGACGTGGTGTCGGTCGCCACCAAGGAGTTCCTGGCGAAAACGGGGCGGCCGGTGTTGGAGAAGCCGTTCGACCTGGATCAGGTGGTGGAGACCGTCGCCGGGGTGGCTGGCTCGTGACCGCCGCGGCGAACAGTTTCATCACCCGCTCCCAAGCAGCAGGCGCGCGTCGTGGGTCACCTCCTCCCGGGTGGCTTCAGGGGGAATCACCACCCGCAGCTTGCCGTCTCGGTTGAAGCCGTACACCGCGGAAGTGTGGGCGAGCGCGTCCCTGCCAGCACCGTGGCCACCGTGGCCGGGGGCCCGCCCCGCGTACACGCCGTACTCACGGTACAGCACCTCGAGAGAGCCGGGGCGGGTAACCCCGGTGACGTTAGGCCCGAAGTTCTGTAGGTAGCGGCCGAGTACCCCGGGGGTGTCGCGCTCCGGGTCTACTGTGACCATCACCACCGCTACCCGCTCCCCGAGCGCGAGGCTCACCCGGGAGAGCTTGTCCAGGGTGGCCGGGCAGACGTCCGGGCAGTGCGTGAAACCGAAGAAAAGGAGGACTGCCCTGCCGCGCAAATTACTCAGCCGGAACGGCTGTCCCCGGTGGTCGGTGAGGAGAAGGTCAGGCGCGGGCCGGGTATCGTGATACGGGGTACCGTGAAAGGTTGGCCCGCCCGCGTCCGCACAACCGGGAAGTGCGCCCAGGGCAAAGGCGGCCGCCACCGCTGTTCTGATTGCCCTTCTTCTTACCGTCATGCAGTGATTCTACTTGCTGGCTGCTCTCGGCGCCACGCCGCCCGCTTCTTGCAGGGGGCGCGGGCGGCTGGCCACTGATCACGACGAGGGAGGAGATGGAGCCAGAGCGGAGGCGGGAGGTTATCCAGGCGGCGTACCGGGACCAGGAGCGGCAGAAGGAGCCGGAGGTCCGCGCCGCCGTGGACGAGACCATCGAGCTCCTGGACCGGGGCGGGGTCCGGGTAGCCGACCGGAGCGCAGCGGGGGAGTGGCGGGTCAACGAGTGGGTAAAGGAGGCGATCCTTCTCTACTTTGCCCTGCAGCCCCTGGAGCCGATGGAGGCGGGCGACCTGCGCTTCTTTGACAAAATTGCCACCAAGCGCGACTTGGAGAAGCAGGGCATCCGGGTGGTGCCGCCCGGCGTGGCGCGCTACGGCTCGTTCCTGGAGCCGGGGTGCGTGCTGATGCCCGGTTACGTGAACATCGGCGCGTACGTGGGCAAGGATACCTTGGTGGACAGCTGGGCCACGGTGGGGTCGTGCGCCCAGATCGGCGCCGGGGTCCACCTCTCGGGCGGGGTGGGGATCGGGGGGGTGCTGGAGCCACCGAGCGCCGCTCCGGTGATCGTGGAAGACGGCTGCTTTATCGGCTCCCGCTCCATAGTGGTCGAAGGGGTAGTTGTGGAGCGCGAGGCCGTGCTCGGGGCCAACACGGTGCTCACCGGCTCTACCCCGATCATAGACGTGACCGGAAAGTATCCGAGGCGGCTCAAAGGCCGGATCCCCGCCCGCTCCGTGGTCATCCCGGGCAGCTACCCCAAGGAGTTCCCGGCCGGGGAGTTCCACGTCCCCTGCGCCCTCATCATCGGCGAACGGAAGGAGTCCACCGACCGGAAAACGTCTCTGAACGAGGTGTTACGGACGTTCGACGTGCAGGTGTAACCGGTTTCGACCTTGCTTGATTCGCGCGCTACCTCTCTCGAGCTGGCGGAGCTCACCCTGGAGCTCTGCAAGATTCCCAGCCCGACGGGCCGGGAGCGCGAGGTCGCCGATTTCGTGGCAGGGCGCTGCCAGGGGGCGGTAGGCCGGGAGGCGGTTCAACGGCTGGGCAACTCCGTCGTCTGCGATCCGGCCGCTGTGAGCGGCTCTTTTACTTCACCGGTGGTAGGGCTGTTCGGCCACCTGGATACGGTGGAGTGCGCGGCCGGCCAGCCGCTGGAAATCCGTGGCGAGCGGGTGTACGGGTGCGGGGCCAGCGACATGAAGGGTGGCGTGGCCGTGATGCTTTCCCTGCTGCACCGTTGGCGCGAGCTGAGGGGACGCCCGGTCTTCGTCTTCTACGACAAGGAGGAAGGCCCCAACCAAGAGAACGGGTTGGAGGCGGTGTTGGAGAGTGGGCTTCTTCCGGAGTTCGAATTCGGCTTTATCCTCGAGCCCACGGACGGAAACCTCCACCTCGGCTGCCTGGGCCTCCTGCACGCCACCGTGACCGTGCCTGGCAGGCGGGCCCACAGCGCGCGGCCGTGGCAGGGAGAGAACGCCCTTTACAGAGCGATCCCCCTCTTGGAGCGGCTGCGCGACCGGGTGGCTCGTGAAGTGGAAGTGGGGGGACTGACGTTCCAGGAGGTGGTCACGGCCACCCAGGCGTGGACCGAAAACTCGCGCAACGTTATTCCCGGCGAGGTCCGCTTCAACCTGAACGCGCGCTTCGCGCCGGGGCGCACCTGTGCCGACGCCGAACGCGAGCTGCGAGCCCTGGTGGCGGGCGCCGGAGAGGTCGAAGTAGTGGACCGCGCCGAAGCCGGAGAGGTCCACGGCGACCACCCCCTGATCCTTGCGTGGCGGCGTAGCGAGGGGCTAGTAGCCGAGCCGAAGCAGGCGTGGACCGACGTGGCCCGGCTCACCGGCCGGGGCATCCCGGCGGTCAACTTCGGTCCGGGAGCAACCGCCCAGGCCCACCAGCGAGGGGAGTGGTGTCCGGTGCGGGGGTTGGAGCGGTGCCACGCCGCCCTGCTGCGCTTTTTCAAAGGGTAGCGGGCCCTGCCATCGGCGCCCGGGGACTGTTTCTGACTGTTTCTCCCCCGTTTGTTACCGATCTCTCCGCGCCGGGTCCACGGGCACCCCGAGGAGGGAGGGGCCGGGAGCTTCCACGGCTTCTTCCACCGCCTCCCTGAGCCGGCGGGCGGTTCTGGCCACGGCGGCCGCGGTCGACTCCTTCACCTTCCACCCTTCCCTCTCGATCTCCGATAAGCTCCCGTCCCGCCCCCGCAGAGCGGGCAGAAAGCCGTGGTAGCGGGAGCCGGGGTGCCAGAGGATCCAGTCGCTGAGCCCGGCGTCGTAGGTGGCTTGGATCTGGTCGCGGATAAAGGAGGGTCCGTAGTGGAGGTGGTCCACCCAGGGCGCGTTGAACGCCTGCAGCCACGGCACCACCACCCCCACCTTACGCCCCGCCTCCCGCAGGGTGGCGGTACGGGCCACTGCCTCGCTCATGGCTCGCAGAATGATGTCGTACGGGCGCGCGTTCGGCCGTTCGAAGCCGTACGAGCCGGGGTAGTAGTGGGAGGGGTAGACCATGGGGAGTACCACGTCGGCGGCCGAGATCACCTGCTCCCAGTTCTGTCCGATGCCCAGGTCGTCTTGGACGTGGGTGACCAGCCCGAAAACGTCGGCGGCGACGGGCACCCGGTAAGCCGCGAGCCGCTGCTTGGAATACAAGATAAAGTCACGGATAACCTCCGGCTTGGAGCGCTCGGCCGCGCCGGGGAAGGCCATGGTCCGGTACAGCCGGGCGGGCACGTCGGGGAAGCGCACGTAGTCCCACTGGAGCTCGGCAAAACCCATCTCCAGGGCTTCGCGGGCGATGGCCAGGTTGTAGTCCCAAACCTCCCGGTTGTACGGATTTACCCAGGGTTTGCCTTTACCGTCGTGCCACACTCCGCCGCCGGTGTGCCGGATAGCCAGGTCGGGGCGCTTTTCGGCCAGCCGCCGGTCCTTGAACACCACCACGCGGGCGATAGTGTAAACACCCTCCCGGTTGAGCCGACTCACTAACTCGGGGAGCCAGCTCGAGGTGGGCCGGCCGTCCGCCCCGATCTCGAGGGCCAGGGGGATGCCGGTGCCTTGGTAGGTCAAGTACGAGTCGGACTCCTTGATATCGATGACGAAGCCGTTGATCTCGGTCTCTCGCGCGATCTCGATCAACTGCTCCATCCTCTCGCGCGATCCTACCGTCCACCCGTTCAGGTAAAGGGCGCGCAGGGAGTCGGGCCGGGGCGCGCGCGAGGCGATCAGGGAGTCGAGGTGGGCCCGCCGCCGCTCACCCTCTCGCGGCTGCTCTGACCTGGCGAGGCTCTGCGAGGCGTCGTCTTCGGGAGGGTAACCGCCCACCCCGCGGGCGTCGGCGCACCCGGTCGCCAGGGCGAGCAGGAGGGCTGAAAGGGGCTTAATCAGTCGCACGTGCGGCATATTTGAGAGCCAGCGCAAAGGAGCTGCAACTACCCTTCTAACCCTACCAGTAAAAAGGGTTTCCCGCCACCCGGGCAAAGCGCAAAAAAGAGGCCCGGGCCGATGGCCCGGGCCTCGCAAGCCCTACCTGAAAAGCTCTACGACTTACCCATCCACCAGGGTGTCATCCATCAAGGTGTCGTCCATCAAGGTGTCCATCATCAAGGTGTCGTCCATCATAGGGTCGTCGAAGAGGGGATCATCCTCGATCGGGGCGACCGCGGGGTCATCGTCGAAGGTGTCCAGGTCGTCGTCGGCGGTGTCGCCGCAGGCGGTAACGCCGAACGCGAAAGTCAGGGCGAGCGCGGAAAAGAGTCCTTTCTTAAACATGCTTATCTCCGATGATCGGTTTGAGCCGGCGCCGGACTATCCGGCGCGCTGGCCACGGCTATGCAAGAGCAACCGCCGTACCGGCCGCGACTTTTCGCGGCCGGTAGCGAAAGGCCACCGGGCAGCTTACTTTTCGCTACCTCAACCCGAAACTGCCCAGTGCTACCATCCACCTCTTTGGCGTTCAGTGAACGGTCCGGACGTTCACTGAACAGCTAGCCGATTTCATGAAGCTATCTTTTCGCGCCAAAGTCTTTCTCCTCTTCGCCGGGGCGTCGCTTCTGATCGTGGTCCCCGTGCTCTTCGTGATCGCGCGCGCGGTGGAGCAGCGGGTGTACGAGAGGGCCACCGAGGAGTTGGCCCGGGCCGGGGACGTTCTGTCCGGGAACTGGGCCCTTCAGGACACGGTTCTGCTGGGAGACGCCCGCGTGCGCGCCCTCGATCCGCGCTTGGCGGAGCCGCTCGTACAGGGCGAATCCGCCTCCGTCAGCCGCATACTCGCCCGCCGCCTCTCCGAGGAACGGTTCGCTCTGGCCACCGACTCGGCGGCCCGCGTGCTAGTGGGTCCAGCGCTGGACTCGGCCCTTCTCTGGCAAGGGGTGGGGAGGGGATCCATCGTCGCCACGCCCCGGCAAGGGGCGGTCCCCTTGCGGGTGGCGGTGTGGCCAGTGTGGTCGGACGGGCGGGTGATAGGGTTGGTGGGAGTGGGTACCGGCCTGGACCTGGCTGCTGCACAGCGCCTCAAGGAGCTGACCGGCAGCGAGGTGGCGCTGGCGGTGGCCGACTCGGTGGTGGCCACTACGCTGCCCGATTCGGTGGCCGACGAGTTGACTTCCCTGGAGCTACGCACCCCCATCCGGAGTGGGGGAACGTGGCAGCGGACCCTGGCCGGGCTCTCCTACCTCTACTCGGTTCGCCCCCTACCCACCCGGGGAGACGCCACCGCGGCCCTCCTCTTCCGCCCGGTGGGCCACGAACTGCGCATCGCCAGCGGCATCCTCCAATCGCTAGTGGGGGTGGGGGCGGTTGCCCTCATCTTCTCCCTGCTCATCGCAATGGTGGCGTCGCGCGTGGTGGCCCGCCCCGCCCAGATCCTGGCCGACGCCGCCTCCGGCCTGGCGCGGGGGCGCTTCGACGCCCCGCTACCCGCGGCCGGGAGCGACGAAATCGGACGCCTGGCGGGTGCTTTCGGGGAGATGCGCTCGGCCATCGCCGAGCGGGAGGAGCGGCTGCGGGCCGCCCAGACCGAGTTGGTACACCGGGAGAAGTTGGCCGCCATGGGCCGCTTGGTGGCTCAGCTCTCGCACGAGATCAATAACCCCATTTACAACATCCAGAACTGCCTGGAGGCGCTGGAGCGGCGCGGCGATCCCACCGATCCCAACCGGGAATTCCTGGAGTTGGCCCAGGAGGAGCTGAAGAGGATGGCGTCGCTCACCCGGCGGTTCCTGGCCCAAAGCCGCCCGCTGCCGGAAGAGGTGGCGCCCGTGGACCTCAACCGGGTGGTGAGACGGGTTCTCCAGCTAGCCGCGCCCCGGGTCCGGGAGCGGGGGATCGAAGTAAAGACCGACCTCGACCCCGAACTCCCCCCGGTCACCGCCCACGCCGACGCCATCCAGGAAGTCCTCGCCAACCTGGTGAACAACGCCATCGACGCCATGCCCGGAGGGGGCCAGCTGCGGGCCGCGAGCTGGGCCCGAGACGGGGTGGTCAATGTGTCAGTGCGAGACACCGGCGCCGGCGTGTCGGAGCAAGACCTCCCGCACATCTTCGAGGCGTTTTACACCACCAAGCCGGGTATCCACGGTGTGGGGTTGGGACTCTTTGTCTCCGAGGGGATCGTGCGGGGTCACGGGGGGCGGCTCGAGGTGGAAAGCGGCCCGGGGGCGGGGAGCTGCTTCAAGGTGTGGTTGCCGGTATCGCCAACCGGCTCCGAACTCGCGCGCAAATGAACAGCCCTCCCCGCCTCCTCCTAATCGACGATGACCGTGCCTTCCGGGTGGGCACCGGCGCCCTGCTCGCGGACGAGGGCTACGAAGTAGAGCCGGTCGGGAGCGGAGAGGCGGGACTGCGAGCCCTCTCTGGCGCCCGCTTTGACCTGGTACTGCTGGACGTGAAAATGGAGGGTAAGGATGGCCTCTCCGTCCTCCGCGAGATCCGGGGCAAGGGAGGCGACCTGCCCATAATTATGCTGACCGGCTTCGGTACCGTGGAGTCAGCGGTGGACGCCCTCAAAGCCGGCGCCACCGACTACATCACCAAGCCGTGTGATAACGAGCTGCTGCGCTCCAAGATCCGCGCCACCCTGGCCCGGCGCAGGCCCGTGCTGGGCCAGGGGGCGGTGCGCCTCACGGCCGAGAGTCAACGCATGAAAGAGGTGCTCCGGGCCGTGGCGAGGGTGGCCCCCTCCGAATCGAACGTGCTGCTCAGAGGCGCCACGGGCACGGGCAAGGAGCTGGTGGCCCGGACCATTCACGAGGAGAGCCCACGGCGGAACGGGCCGTTCATCCCAGTCAACTGTTCGGCCCTGGCCGAAGGGCTGCTGGAGTCGGAGCTATTCGGGCACGCCCGCGGCTCTTTTACCGGGGCGGTGGCCGATCGGAAGGGGCTCTTCGAGGAGGCGGGCGGAGGAACCCTCTTCCTGGACGAAGTGGGTGACGTGAGTCCGGCCATGCAAGCCAAGCTCCTGCGGGTACTCCAGGAGCGCGAGGTGGTAAGGGTGGGAACGGCCCGCTCCATACCCGTAGACGTGCGGGTGATCGCTGCCACCCACCAGGACCTCGAGCGTCTGGTCGAGGAGAAGCGGTTCCGGGCCGACCTCTACTTCCGGCTCAAGGTTTTCCAGATACCGTTACCCGAACTCCGCGACCGGCCCGAGGATATCGCCCCGCTCCTGAACGAGGCGATCGCCCGTTGGAATCGTGGGACCGTCCCCGCCCGCCGCGTGACCGAATGGTCCGAGGAGACGCTCAGCGCCCTGGAGGCGTACGATTGGCCGGGCAACGTGCGCGAGTTGATGACCGCGGTGGAACACGCTTGCATCGTCGCCGAGGGCGGGCGGCTCCTGCCGTGTCACCTACCCGAGGAGATCTTGGAGCCCAAGGGGAGAGAAGCAAACGGTGACGCGAAGGGTGGGGAACCGCGCCGCTACCAGGCGCCCGCAGCGGGGTCGGAGCGGCGGGCCATCGTGGAGGCGCTGCAGCGGGCCGACGGAAACCGGACCCGCGCCGCGGCTTACTTGGGCATGGGCCGCACGACTCTATGGCAAAAAATCAAAGCGTACGGTTTGGAGCAGATGTGAGACGGCGGCGCCCGTCTCACATGCCGCTCCAGGGGGTCAACAGCATGATCATCACGATTGGCACCAGCGGGATGGCGACGATACCCGCTAACCAGAAGACCATTTCCCACACGGTATAATCCTCCGGTGGGGGGCCTTCCCGGTGCTCCTCCGCCGGCTCGGGCGTGACCTGTTCGTTCGGGTCTCGGTCCGAATTCATGGTCACCATTCTAGCCCTCCCGCGCTCTCCTGTCCAGGGGTCAAAAGCCCGGCTGGATGGCGAACTGCCAGTGCCACCCGCGCGCGCGATCGAGCGGATTTACGTAGTCGAGCTCTACTACGAAGTAGCCAAAGACGTTGACCCGCGCCCCCACCCCTACGCTTCTCAGGATACCCCGTTCGAGAGGGTCTTCCTGGACTCCGGGCGCGAACACCGGACTGGTGTCATCTCCCCACGCCACGCCAGCGTCGGCGAAGAGAAAGCCCTCGACGGGCGGCAGGCCGAGGGGAATCGACTCTCCGATCCTTCCCAGCAGGGGGAAGCGAAGCTCGGCGTTGGCCACGCCGATCCGATCCCCGAAGGCCTGGTTGATGACCTCGCACTCGGCAGCCGATTCATCGAGCTGGGTCGCCCGGCAGTCTTCCGCCAGACTGTCGAAGCTGTAGCCGCGCAGCCAGAACGGGAAGCCCAGGAAGAAGGGGCGAAAGACACCCTCCGCGTCGCGGCCGTAGCGACCCAGATGGTAGCCGCGCAGCGCCAGGGTGAGCGGACGCAGGAAGAAGTAGCGGCGGTAGTCGGCCAGCCCGCTGAGGAGCTGGAGCTCTCCGTACATGGGGGTGAGCTCGAAGCGGAAGCGCTGGCCCGCGAGAGGCGAGGTATATCCCATCAAGGCGTTGTCGTAGACCAGCGCCGCCGACGCCTGCGCGAAGTTGAACGAGACGCCTTCCTGTTCGCTTTCGCGCTCTTCCAGGAACACGCCGGTGCTGGCGTCATAGACGAAGTCGAGCACCTTGGCGTCCGTGGCGATGCGCCGGGCGCCGGCCGAAAACTCTGCCCTCATCACCCGCGAAAACGGGTACTGGGCAATGCCCTGCAACGAGGAGTCGAAGAGCCGCAGCCGCACGATGCGCTGAATGAACTCGTCACCGTCGATCCCCTGCTGGAAAAAGCCCGAAATATACGGTATGCGTTGGGCCACCCCCCCGAAGTTCCAGCGCTTTTTCCGGTTGAGGTAGGCGACGGCGAAGCCGATCTCGTCGATGAGTCCTTGCCCCTGCACGGCCACGAATAGGTTGTGGCGCCCCAAGAGGTCGCTGAATACGGCCGAGCCACCGCCCACCACGCCGCCTCCGAAGGGCCCGCCGATAGAGATTCCGAGCGAGGGCTGGCCCAGGTAGTCCAGCGAGAGCCGGGGTCCGTACGGCTCTTCCTGGTACTGCTCGACCGCCGCGCGCGAGGGCAGTCCCGAGGAGGAGTCGTCCAAGGCCGCCGCCACCCGGTTGAAGGCCGGCTCTTCGGGCCGGGGCAGGGGGGGAAGGGTGGCTGCCGCTTCGCCGCCGGCTAGCAGCTCCGGTGTGACTGGCTCGCCGGCGAGTTCCTCGGAGTCGGTGAGGGCGTAGAGGTTGTAACCGTTCTCCTCGTATGATGAGAAGACGAGCCGGCTGCCGTCGCGGGCCACGCTCAGGGCCGGGCTCAACTCAGTGATCCCGGCCGCGCCGGTAAAGAGATCGGTTACCCGGAAGAGGGAACCGTCAGTGACTTCGAGGCGGAAGATGTTGGGAACTCCGCCCCGGTCCGATATGAAGTAGAGGGAGCGGCCGTCCGCGGACCACGACGGGCTGATGTTGCGTGACCCTTCGGGCATCGAGGGCAGCAGCCGGGTAGCGCCGGAGTCCAGGTCAAGGACGGCTATCCCGTAGCCGCCGTAGACGAGCAGCTGCAGGTCGGTGCCCATCCCCCGGTCGGTCACAAAGGCCAGGGTGCCGCCATCAGGCGAGAAGGCGGGGTGGAGCTGGGCGTACGGGTCGTCGGTGAGTTGACGACTCTCGCCTGACTCGAGGTCGAGGAGGTATAGATCCGATAGGCCGCCCCGGATGCCCGAAAAGGCGATGGTACGACCGTCCGGCGACCACGCCGGGTTGGAAATGGAGCGCACCCCCGGCACTCGCAGCTGGCGGGTTACTCGGCCGCTCACGGCGTCCAGGATCACCAGTACGTCCCCTTCTCCCTGCAGTGCCGAGAACACGAAGCGGCGACTATCCGGCGACCACGCCCCGGCCGAGTTGATGAAGCGGATGCTCTGGAAGTGGGGGTCGAGCCGGGTTCCCTTGCGGAGTCGCTGAAGAACCTCGCCGGTGCGGGCGTCGGCCACGTACAGCTCCACGTCCAGGTCGCTCAAGGAGGATAGGAAGGCCAACTTACTCCCGTCGGGCGAGAGTACCGGACCCACGTTGAGGCGTCCCCCCCCCTCTTCGTTGACGATCAGGGGGAAGGCCAACTCCCGGGTCTCCATGCGCTCCGCGAACATCGGCAGGTAGGCCCGCCGGATGGCGGTATGCCACTCTTCCGAGATCTCCTCCAGGGAGGCGTTGAGGATGCGCAAGAAGGCCGCCTCGTACGGAACCCCCTGGCCCACCTGTTTGAGAAGCTGCCCAATGACCGCGTCTCCCCAGCGCCCACCCACGTACGCCCAGAAGGCATGCCCCCAGCGGTAAGGGAAGAAGCTGGGGTCACGGGTCATCTCCTCCACCGTGGGGAGCTCGCCCTCCAGGGCGGCGTCGCGCAGCCACATCGCCGTGACCGGATCCACCGGGCCGAGCGAGAGGTACTCGGCCATACCCTCGATGAACCAGAGCGGGACCTGGAAGCGCCGCGCCGCCGCCTCGATGCCCGGCCCGGCCCGTCCCAGCCCCGAAATGTCGTATTGGAAGGCGTGCACCAGTTCGTGCCCCACCACATGGTCGGTGGAGGAGTACGAGCCGGTCAGGGGGAGGACCACGCGCTGCTTGAACGCCTCGGTAAAGCCGCCGGTACCCTCGCCGATGGCGCTAGGGGTGACGTTGGTCTGCTGAAAGTCGGGGTGGCTGGCGTAGAGGATGAGCGGCTGCCGCTCGTCGAAGCGGTAGTCCAGGAGCTCGGAGAGCCGCTCGTACCACCTCTCGGCCATGCGCGCCGCGTCCTTGGCAGCGGCCTCCTCTTCGGGGTAGTAGTAGACATCGAAGCTGGGTGTCCTCAGAACCTGGAAGTCGAAAGTTCGGTACTGGACCTTGTTCTTGCCGAAGTACTGCGCGTCCAGGGGAGCCGCCACGAACGCGCACGCCGCGGCGAAGGCGCAGGTGATGGATCGGATGGTGAAAGCTCGCATGATTTTTCTATCCCGCCGGAAGAAGTTGCCCAAGAGTGCCTTGATAGAACGATTGCGGGGACGATTTTCTGACCGGCCGCAAAGATCGAGCCGTAACAGGAACGGTTATTCCCAGACGGTTCTGGTCCGCAGATTGCTCGCAACCGCTACTCCTTGGAGTAATTCATCTGGGCCCTGAAAGTTCCGGAGACGCCAGTGGAAAACGGGGGAGATACCGTGGAGCACGCCTTGAACGCCTTTCGCGAGCGCCGTCGCCGCCGCCGCTCGGACGACACCTGGTATGGGGACGGCGCCGGGACCTTTCCCGCCGGCTTGAGCGCGAAGGAGCGCGAGCGGCGCCGGAGCGAACTGATGGATGACGCCGAAGAAGCGGGCATGCCGCTGGCCCTGGCCGAGGCGCTGTACGACGTGGCGCGAGAAGAGGGCCTGGACCCCGACCTCGGCTTCGAACTAGTTCGCGGCGGGCTGGCGGTACAGCCACCCGACGGGGGGGTAGTCAACGCCCCGGCCCACCCCACCGTGGACAGGTACCGGCCCGAGTGGCTGGAACCCCCAGCACCCACCGACGAGCTGCTGCGGGAGCGGGCGCTGCGGCTCTCCTTCCGGCGTTTCGCCTCGCTGGTCCGGGAGCGCGGCTCGGTAGAGAAGGCGCTGCGGGCGTTCGCGGCGGAGCCAGACGTCGATTTCTACGGCTACTAGCAGGCCGTCGATAAATCGCGCAGCTCTCTGTTGCCGCGCCTCCTTCTCATCCCTCTAGAACGCCACCTCTTGGGCCCTCTTGATCAGCTCTTGCACGGCTCGCTCTCCCTCGCTCCCCAGAGCCAGCGAGAAGTCGTTCACGTAAAGGTTGATATGGCTGCGGATTACTCCTTCGTCCAGTTCGCGAGAGTGACGGCGCACGTAGTCGCGCGAGTCGCGCGGGTTGTGGCGGGCGTGTGCCACGGAGCGGCTGATCAGCCCCTCGACTCGCTTTAGCCCCTCTGCTCCCAAAGAGCGGCGGGCCACGACGGCTCCTAGGGGGATGGGTAGCCCGGTCTCCCCCTCCCACCACTCGCCCAGGTCGGCCAGCCGGACCAGCCCGTGCCGCCGGTAGGTGAAGCGTGACTCATGAATGATGAGCCCCGCGTCGGCCTGGCCCGCGGCCACCGCGGGCATGATCTGGTGGTATGGCTTTTCGATCCCGGCCGGTAGCTCGGGCCGGTAGAGCCGCAGCAGTAGGTTGGCCGTGGTATGGACTCCGGGGATCGCGATCCTCGCCTCCTCCAGCTCTTCCAGGGGGGTGGGCTCCCGCGCCACCAGTAACGGGCCGCACCCGCGCCCCAACGCGCCCCCGCTCGCGAGCGGGGCGTACTCCGGCAGTAAGGCGGGAAGTGCTCCGTACGAGACCTTGCTGACGTCGAGGAGGCCGCCGGTAGCCAGCCGGTT
Organism: Longimicrobiaceae bacterium; assembly: GCA_050732775.1. Classification (GTDB taxonomy): domain Bacteria; phylum Gemmatimonadota; class Gemmatimonadetes; order Longimicrobiales; family Longimicrobiaceae; genus JBOHRN01. Next base: position 66,004 of record JBOHRN010000020.1, read on the forward strand.
GAGCGTCTCCACGTCTTCCAGCCGGGGGGTGAAGGAGAGCCCCGGGCTGGTCACCAACCCGTGGACCAGGGCGTGGAAGGTAAAGGTGTCGTTGGGGCAGGGCGAGAAGCCGAGGGAAAGGTTCACCGCGCCTCTCCCGCGTAGAGGGGCACCAGGGCGTGGGG
>JBOHRN010000021.1:0-3224 GCA_050732775.1 Longimicrobiaceae bacterium
TTCGATCTCGCTACGGGAGAGATTTTCTGGCAAACTGAAATGCCGGGAGGGAACGTTGCGTTTGCGCTGTGCGGAGATCGTTTGTTGGTCAACTTCCTGGCGCTCGCCGTGCTGGACCCTCGCACGGGAGAGGTGTTGGGGCGCGGCTATGAATACGACGACGACTCCGACTTCCTTAGTTCCCCTTTCGCGGTGACCGGCGACAACATCGCCTTCGCCGCGACCGGCGAGGCCTCCTATGGTTTCCAGTGCCCCGAATAACTCCCTATGCTCCGCACCATCACTCTGACCGCCAGCGCCGCCCTGCTCCTTGGCGGCTGCATTCCCTACCCCGTCGGCTCGACCGCCGAGACCGCTCCCCCTCGCCGCCCGAGCACCAGTGTCACGGCCTACGCCATTCCCAATGGCGTGCGGCCGCCAGGCGCCGACAGCTCGGCTGCCGTGTCCTACATGAGCGCGGATACCGAAGTCAGGTTCGGTCTGAGCGACGTATCCGACATCGGCGTGCGGGTTCCGAGTGGCAGCGGATTCATCCTCAACTACAAGTACCGGTTCGCGGGGGGATGGAATCCTCCGCGGCTCATGTGGGCGGTTATGCCGGGTGCGGGAGTGGTCAATTTCGGTCAGCACGCGCACGCGGAGCTGTCGCTGCTCGCCTCGATGCCGTCCGAGAGCGGGAGCTTGACTCCGTACGGCGGACTCCGAGCCATGCAGGTCTTCCCCCTGAGCACTTCGGCGGTGACTGATTCCCCCACGCTGGGTGGGTTTGCGGGCTTGCGAATCGGCAGCACCGACCTGGGCGTCAGTCCGGAGCTCGCGGTTTATTATGACCGTTCGGCCCTGGACATACGCGACAACAACGTCATCTTCGTGCCCTCGTTGTCGGTGCACGGCTTCGACCTGCTCGGTTATTTGTTTGGAGGCGGCGGTCGGTGGCCGTTCTTCAGCGCTCCCTGACGGTTGTCAGCCTGTTACCGTCTTCAGGGACTACCTTTGAGGTCATATCCATGCGCTTTGGACGCTGTGCTTTAGCGGGATGGTATTCGCCCTGGATAGATACGACGGTACGGTTTTTTGGTCGCGCGACGGAAACGAGCTGCATACTATCGTGGCGCTCAGAGGAACTCCTGAAGAACGTCGAGAAGTCTCGTGGCGTCTTCTTCTCCGTTGTAGACGTGCGGCGCGACACGGATAGCGTCGCCGCGAATGCTCACGTGAACCCGCTCTTCCGAGAGTCGCCGCGCCAACGCCTCCGGAAGTCCGTCCTCAAACCGGATACCGAGCATGTGCCCGACCCTGCGACCAGGCGAGAGCACCGAACAGCCCATGGATTCGGCCTTGCGCGCTATCATCCTCGTGAGCCAGGCCAGCGTCGCCTGCACCCTCTCGACCCGCCACGCCAGAAGCTGCCTGATTGCCGCGAGCGCCATCGGCGCGAGCACGAACTGCGGGTACTCGCCCATGTCGAAGCGACGCGCGCCGGGCCGGTATTGGTCACGGTAGTCGACCAGCGCGGCGAAGTCCTCTGCCCCGGCGCGCGTCAGCCAGGACTGCTCGATCGGCTGGCCGTTACGCCACTTCGGAGCGACGTAAAGGTAGCCGAGTCCATACGGACCCAGCTGCCACTTGTAGCCGACCGAAACTAGAAAGTCCGGCTGCACCTCATCCACGGAAAACGGGTAAGCTCCGAGCGACTGGCTCGCGTCGACCACGAGCGCGGCACCGACTGCGCGGGCGCTCTCTCCGACCCGGGCGAGATCCACTAGGGCGCCGTCGGTCCAGTGGCAGTTCGGCACGGCGACGATGGCGGTGTTCTGGTCAATCGCGTCGAGAACCGCGTCGGTCCAGGAATCGGCCGGCTCTTTTCGCACCGTGCGGAGTTCGGCTGTGCGCGACCGCGCGACTTCGCGCCAGGCGTAGACGTTAGATGGGAACTGCTCGTGCAGAACGATGACGTTCTGACCCGAGCTCAGCGGGAGATTCGCCGCGGCCACCGCAATACCGTAGCTCGCCGACGGGACCAGCGCCACACTGTCGCCATCCGCGCCGATCAGCCGGCCTACGGCCGTCCTGAGCGCTTCGGGCACCGCGAACCAGTCGTACGCGGCGGTCTTCCAAGGCGCCTCTTTGCGCCTGACCGCTTCGATTCCGATTTCGCTAACGCTCCGAAGCTGCGGCGAGATGTAGGCGCAGTCGAGGAAGGCGACGTCGTCGGGCAAGACGAAGCGGTCGCGTTGGGGGGGGAGGGGTTCGGTCCAGGTCGCGCCCATGAAGGCCATCACGCCGCGAGCACGACCAGCGCCCCGAGCAGTATCCGGATTCACGCCACGACAATCATCTTTGTTCGACTTACGATCCGGGGCCGAGCGGATCGCCGCGGTCGTCCCGCGACTCGCCATCCGAGCCGGTGTCCTCACCGTCATCACCCGGAGCCGGCGCATCACCGGCACCAGCCGCCTCCTCCTTCTTCAGCATCCTTTGCTCGGCTTTCGCCTCTTTCTTCTGCTGCCGTTTGATTTCCTTCTGTCTCTTTTTGAAGCTATAGTTTGGTCGTCGAGCCATTCATTCACCCCCTTCTGTCGGTATGTTCATCAATCAATCTCCATAGTAGATAACACCGGCGGGCGGAATCCCCAAACTGCCAGCGGTCGAAAGCCGGCTACGCTCATTCGATCCAGCTGGTAGTCGTCCTCGACGTGCTCACATCTAGGGAGGTGCACGCTGGTGACCGTGATCTCGACCACCGACGACCGAGCCATTCTTCAACGCCACGAGCGCGATAAAGTAATCGCTGCCGAGCAAGCGCTGAAGATACGCCTTATTCGGCCGGGCCGCGCTAAAAGAACGAAATGCTTTTTTCCAACCAGTACTCCCCCGAGATCAAGAGCTCCTACCAGAAACAGTGCCGCAGGAAACCCAAGCCGATGGCCCGCGGCATCGTCGCCAAGGAACTCGGCAAGATCCTGGCTTCGCCGCAGTTCGAATGCGGGACCCGCGCTGTTAGCGGTTGCGCCGCCTAACGTTACAGCTAAGCTGCCGGAGCCGCCGGCAATGACGCTGAAGTTCGCGAAACCGAAATGGCGGCCCCGATCAGCTTCAGCGCTTGGTTCGGCCTGCCTTTGCTTCGTCTATCGTTTCCCCGGCACGGCGAACTTGGTCGCCATGCGGCCGCCACGTTCACCGAAATAATGACGCAACCGCTCCGGGTCGGCGTGAGGATCGGC
>JBOHRN010000022.1:0-17387 GCA_050732775.1 Longimicrobiaceae bacterium
GAGACAACGTACAGATGGAAGTCGAGCTGATTACGCCGATTGCCATGGAGAAGGAGCTGCGCTTCGCCATCCGCGAGGGCGGCAGAACAGTGGGCGCGGGCGTCGTTACCGAAATCGTGGACTGAGAGCTCCTCTCTCTGACGGGGAAGCCGGACCATGCGTGAGAAGATCATCCTCGCCTGCACCGAGTGCGAGTCGAGGAATTATCATACTACCAAGAACAAGCGGACGCACGCCGGCCGGGTGGAACACAAGAAGTACTGCCCCCGGTGCAACCGGCATACTCCTCACAAAGAGAGTAAGTAGGCATGGCTGACGTGGTATCCCGCGGCCGGGAGTATCTCGGGGAGGTGCGGACCGAGATGGCCAAGGTGACGTGGCCCGACTGGCCGCAACTCAAGAACGCCACCCTGGTGATACTGGTTTTCGTGACCGTGATTACCCTGCTAATCACCGGGATAGACGTATTGGTGCGGATGGGGCTCGGGTTTTTCTCGGCGCTGTTCGGGGGGTAAATGGTCTTGGCAGAGCCAAAGTGGTACGCGGTACAGACCTATTCCGGACACGAGAACAAGGTTCGGGGGCTGATCGAGCGCCGTATCGGGGAGGAGTCCGGCGAGCCGGAGGACAAGGAGATCCAGGAAGCCCTGGTGCCCACCCAAGAGGTAGTGGAGTTGAAGAGCGGAAAGCGGGTGACGGTTACCCGCCGGTTATTTCCGGGATATGTCCTGGTGAAGATGGTTTACAATCAGCGGACCGCGCACACCATCAACTCGCTCCAGGGCGTACTCAAGTTCCTGGGCACGGGCGCCGATCCCCAGCCGCTCCGGGACGACGAGCTGGCCAAGATCTTCGGCACCGGGGAGGAACCAGCGGACCAAGAAGAAGAGGCGGCCGAGACCATCCCCTTCAACGTTGGCCAGGTGGTCGAGGTAACGGAGGGACCGTTCAGCGACTTCAGCGGGACCGTCCAGGAGATTTATGCGGACAAGGGAAAGGTGAGGGTCGAGGTGTCCCTCTTCGGGCGGCCCACCGCGATCGAGCTGGATTACACGCAGTTGAAGGGGTACTGAGCGCGGGATCGTTCCTCGCCCCCGGGTCCTGATTCTATAACGAGCATGGCGAAAAAAGTAACCGGTTTCATTAAGCTCCAGGTGCCCGCGGGCGCGGCCAACCCGGCTCCTCCCGTGGGGCCGGCTTTGGGCCAACACGGCGTGAACATCATGGAGTTTTGCAAACAGTTCAATGCCAACACCCAGGGCCAGCCGGGGATGATTATCCCGGTGGAGATCACCGTCTACGCGGACCGCTCCTTCACCTTTATTACCAAGACTCCGCCCGCGGCGGTGTTACTCAGGAAGGCGGCCGGAATCGATAAGGGATCGCCCACCTCCAAGCTGCAGAAGGTGGGCAAGGTGACCCGCGAACAGCTGCGGCAGATCGCCGAGACCAAGATGCCCGATCTGAACGCCGTGAACCTGGAGGGAGCCATGCGCCAGGTGGCCGGTACCGCCCGTTCCATGGGCATAGAGGTAGGAGCTTGAGGATGGCTAGGCACGGCAAGAAGTTTCGCGCCGCCGCGGAGCGCGTGCCCCAAGACGAGGTCTTTGGCCCGGACCAGGCGCTGGCGCTGGTCAAGGAGCTGAGCTCTAGGGGCTTCGACGAATCGGTCGAGGTGGCGGTCCGTCTGGGGGTGGACCCCCGCCACGCCGACCAGATCGTACGTGGAGTGGTGGCGCTCCCCCACGGCACCGGGAAGGCGGTGCGGGTGCTGGTGATCGCCCAGGGAGACAAGCTGCGCGAGGCCGAGGAGGCGGGTGCCGACTACGCGGGCATCGAGTTCGTAAAGAAGATCGAAGACGGCTGGCTCGACTTCGACGTCATGGTGGCCACGCCGGACACCATGGGCCAGGTGGGCAAATTGGGACGTCTCCTCGGTCCCAGGGGGCTCATGCCCACCCCCAAGGCGGGCACCGTGACCGCGGACGTGAAGCGGGCGGTGGAAGAGATCAAGGCCGGGAAGATAGAGTTCCGGGTAGACCGCTCGGGCAACGTACACGCACCGATCGGCAAGATCTCCTTCGAGGCCGGCCGGCTGGCGGAGAACTTCCGCTCGCTCATGGACAGTTTGATGCGGGCCCGTCCGAGTGCGGCCAAGGGCGTGTACGTGCGCTCGGTCACGGTGTCGAGCACCATGGGGCCAGGGGTCCCGGTAGACGTCAACCTCTTCCGCAATTAGCCGATGAACCTGGAAGAAAAGACCGCTTTCGTGGAGGAGATCCAGGGCAAGCTAGCCGGGGCACGGAGCTTCTACCTGACCGACTTCACCGGCCTGAGCGTCAAGGAGATCAACGAGTTTCGCGCCCGCCTCCGGCAGCAGGGTGTCGCTTACGTGGTGGTCAAGAACACGCTGGCCAGGCGGGCCTTGGAGGGGCTAGAGCTTCCGGACGTGGCGAGTTTCTTCGCCGGCCCGACGGGGTTGGTCATCGGCAGGGAGGACGCGGTCTCGGCGGCTAAGGTGATGACCGAGTTCGCCAAGGAGTTCGACGGCCGGCCGGTGGTCAAAGCCGGGGTGGTGGAGTCTCGCGAGGTGGGCGCGGAGGAGGTCAAGCGGTTGGCCACTCTTCCCCCCAAGGAGGTCTTGCTGGCTCAGTTCGCGGGCGGACTGCGGGCGCCCGCGACACGCCTAGCCGGCGGCATGAACGAGCTAGTGGCCCGCCTGGCGCGGGTCGTGGAGGCCCTCCGCAGGAAGAGGGAAGCAGCGGGGGGTTGAGTCCCCCGTGTGCCGTTCCGGGCGGAGCGGCGGTAGCAAAGGCGCTGCAACATTCATTCACTGTGAGGATGCACGATGGCTAAGACGATTTCCCCCGATGACGTGCTCGACGCGATCGGCAACATGACCGTTCTCGAACTCTCCGAGTTCGTTAAGGAGTTCGAAGAGAAGTTTGGCGTGACCGCCGCGGCACCGGTCGCCGTCGCGGCGGGAGGAGCCGCGGCGGGAGGAGCCGCGGGGGGTGAGCCCATCGCTGAGGAGAAGGATGAGTTTGACGTCATCCTCCAGGCCGTCGGCGACAAGAAGATACAGGTGATCAAAGCGGTCCGTGAGGTCACCAGTCTGGGTCTCAAGGAGGCCAAGGATCTGGTGGACGGTGCCCCCAAGCCGGTCAAGGAGGGTGTTTCCAAGGAGGAGGCCGGGCAGATCAAGGCCAAGCTGGAGGAGCAGGGAGCGACGGTCGAGCTGAAGTGATTCCGACCATCTGCGTGATCCGGCGCCCTGGGGGCGCCGGATCACGCTCCGGGCCAAGGACCCCGCCGGCGTTAGCCGGTCGGGGGCTTTTGCGCTGGACGCCGTAGATCTTAACAAGCGTTAACCCGATGCGCGATACAGCAGCTGTAGCCACGGTTTCATTCGCCAAGCTCGCGTCCGGCATGGAGATGCCGAACTTGCTGGACGTGCAGTTGCGCGCCTTCCAGACCCTCCTGCAAACCGAGGCTGCCGCCCACGAGCGGGAAGACCTGGGGCTGGAGCGGGTGTTCAACGAGGTTTTCCCGATCAGCGACGTGAACGGAAACTTCTCCCTCGAGTTCGTGCGTTACGCCCTGGGAGAGCCGAAGTACGACATCGAGGAGTGCATGGAGCGGGACATGACCTACGCGGCCCCGCTCAAGGCCACGCTGCGACTGGTGGTGTGGGAAAACGGCGGTGACGAGCGCAGGCCCAAGGACATCATCGAGAAAGAGGTCTACCTGGGCGACCTCCCCCTGCTCACCCCCCTGGGTACCTTCGTGGTAAACGGCGCCGAGCGGGTCATCGTCTCCCAGCTCCACCGCTCTCCGGGAGTGGTGTTCGAGGAGAACATTCACCCCAACGGGTCAAAACTCTATAGCGCCCGTATCATCCCCTTCCGGGGGTCGTGGGTAGAGTTCACCGTGGACATCCACGACGTGGTCCACGTTCACATCGATAAGAAGAAAAAGTTTCCGGCCAGCGCGCTCTTGCGGGCGGTGGGACATAGCCGCACCCCGGACATCCTCGACCTCTTCTTGGAGCGCGAGACGGTCTCGGTTGCCTCGCTGGAAGAGCCGGGGCAAGAAGAGTCGCACCGGGGCGAGGTTTTCCACGGCTTCCTGGCGGAAGACGTCCCGGACCTCCAGCAGCTCGAGAATGACACCGTACTCCTCTTCCGGGAGGTGGTACTGCCGGAGACCGGAGAGCTCCTCGAGCGGCGCAGCCCGCTTACCGTCGAGGGGTACGCCGCCCTGCGCTCGGCCGGGGTTACCGACCTGCCGGTGGCGCCTTCGGCGTTGCTGGCCAGAATTGGCGACGAGGTCAGCGCGGAAACCGCGGGGCTTCTGAAGCGGGCGGGGGTGGAAGAGGTCTCCCTCTACCGCTCCGGGAGGCACACGGACGGTATTCTGCGGGCCACTCTGGCCAAGGATCCCACCACCGGCACGCTCGACTCCCTCTTCTCGATCCACAACCTGATCCGGCCCGGGACCGCGCCCGCACCCGAGTCATGGAGCCCCGAGAAGTTCTTCGAGACGGGTGCGGAGGTGGTCCACGTGGCCGATTTCCTGCGCGGCTGGGCCGAAGTCGAGGAAGAAGGCGCCCCGGCGGACCGAGACATCCACCGCTCGGTCGAGGAGCGGATGACCAAATTCGCCCAGGAAAAGAAGATACGCTACTTGTGGGAAAACTTTCGCAACGACCGTTCGCCGGAAAAGCCGAGCCGCGTACTGGTCTACGAGACCTCCCGCGTGCTACAGGTATACGCCGCGGTGTGGCGGCTCCTCTTCCAGCCCAGGACCTCCCCGGCGGTCTCGGACGGGCTCGCCACCTCGAGCCGAGCCCGTGACGGGGCCACCCGCTACGACTACGGCGACTACACCGAGGAGTCGCTGAACAAGCGCTACGACCTGGGCCGGGTGGGTCGTTACAAGATGAACCAGCGGCTCGCCCCTGCCTTGAGGACGCTCGGTTACTCCGTGCCCCCGGCGGGCATGAGCGCCCTTACCTCGCAGGACGTAGTGGCCATCCTCTACCTGCTCATGGAGCTGGTGAGCGGAGGTGGTTACACCGACGACATCGACCACCTGGGCAACCGGCGAGTCCGCTCGGTGGGCGAGTTGATCTCCAACCAGTTTTCGGTAGGGCTCTCGCGCATGGCCCGACTAGTCCGCGAGCGGATGTCGATAGTCTCGGACCCCGAGAAGATCAACGTCGACGATCTGGTCAACGCCCGCACCGTCTCGGCGGTAATCCAGCAGTTTTTCGGATCGTCGCAACTCAGCCAGTTCATGGATCAAACCAACCCCCTGGCCGAGATGACGCACAAGCGGCGGCTCTCGGCTCTGGGGCCGGGTGGACTGACCCGGGAACGGGCGGGCTTCGAGGTGCGCGACGTCCACTACTCGCACTACGGACGGGTGTGCCCGATCGAGACCCCGGAGGGACCAAACATCGGGCTCATAAACTCGCTCACCACTTACTCGCGCATCAACGACCTCGGCTTTATAGAGACCCCGTACCGGAAGGTGGTGCGGGCGGTCCTCAAGTACCCGGTCAAGGGTGTCTTGTCCGAGCCGATGACCCTGGTGATCGGGGACCGGAAGAAGGTATTCGCCGGGACGGGCGAGAGCGTGGACGCCAAACGCGGGCGCGAGATCTTCCGGGAGATGATCTCCGGCGCGGAGCTGGCCGAGGACGTGCCCGACTGGAGCGACGCCGTATCCAAGCTCCTCTCCGGAGAGGTGGCTCAAGAAGAGTTGGATAGCTTCACCGCTTCGCTCCCGGTGCTCGCCCGCCGGGGCGAGCGCGTCGACGACAAGCTCGCAGCCAAGTTGGCGGCCCAGCCGGTTAACTTGGTACGGGTTCACTCGCGCCGGGCCAACGCCGAGGCGCGCGGAGTCTTGCCCGAGACCATCCGCAACCCCTTTGCTCTACCGGTACGGCTCTACCAGCCCCGTACCGCCGTGGTTCTGGCCGTGCCGGGCACCGTCGTTACCGCCGAGGTGAGCAAACAGCTCTATCAGCGCCAGATGAAGGGGCTGGCCAAAGTCAAGCAAGGCGCGGGTGCGGCGAAAAAGTCCCAGCAGGCCGGGATGGGACTCACCCGCGGGGTGGCCGCCCTGATCCCCAATACCGACGTGGGCCGCGCGGTTCTGGAAGATAGCGCCAGCGTTACCTACGTGCGGCCGGTGGTCACTCCGATCACGGCGTGGCTCTCGGCCAACGAAGAGGAAGCGGCGCGCATCGCCCAGGCGAACGCTCCCCTCTCCGAGGCCGGCGGCTTTGAGAATGAATTCGTGCTCTGCCGCGAGCGGGGCGATTTTCCGCTCCTCTCTCCCGCAGAGATCGACTACATGGACGTGGCCCCCGACCAGCTGGTGTCGGTGGCCGCCGCCCTGATACCGTTTCTCGAGCACGACGACGCCAACCGCGCCCTCATGGGCTCCAACATGCAGCGCCAGGGGGTTCCCCTGCTCTTTCCCGAGGCCCCGCTGGTGGGGACCGGGCTGGAGGAGCGGGTGGCCCGCGACTCGGGGGCGGTGGTCACCGCCCTGCGGGCCGGAGTGGTTACCTCGGTGAGCGCCGACCACATCCTGGTCGACGCCGGAGGGGACAAGCTGTCGCTCGACGACGAGCCCCTGCGACGGCTCTCCCAGTACGACCGCTACCGGCTCAAGAAGTACTGGCGCACCAACCAGGACACCGCCCTCAACCAACGCCCCCTGGTGAAGCGGGGGGGTAGGGTCGAGCGGGGCCAAAGTCTGGCCGACGGGGCCTCCACCGACCACGGCGAGTTGGCCCTGGGACGCAATCTGCTGGTAGCGTTTATGCCCTGGTATGGCCACAACTTCGAGGACGCCATCGTGCTCTCGGAGCGGCTGGTCAAGGACGACGTCTACACCTCAATCCACATCCAGGAACTAGAACTCCAGGTCCGCGACACCAAGCGGGGAATGGAGGAGATTACCCGCGAGATTCCCAACGTGGCCGACGAGTCGCTGGTGGACCTCGACGAGCGCGGTATCGTGCGAGTGGGCGCCCGGCTCAAGGCCGGCGACATCCTGGTCGGGAAGATCACCCCCAAGGGGGAGACCGAGCTCTCGCCCGAGGAGAAGCTGCTCACCGCCATCTTCGGAGAGAAGGCGAAAGACGTGAAAGACTCCTCCCTGAAGGTGCCGCCCGGGGTCGAGGGCACGGTGATCGACGTCAAGATCTTCTCCCGGCGCATCGACGACGAGCTGCTGGAGAAGGAGCACGGCGAGCGCATCGGCGAGCTGCGGGCCTTCGAACGGAGCGAGATTACCCGCGTCTCAGAGGCCCGGGACGAAGAGGTCAGGGAGCTGATCCGCGGCAAGGAGGTCGCGCTCATGCTCAAGAAGGGGACGGTGGAGCCGTACTTCGAGGAGGGCACCAAGTTTACCGCCCAGGTGATGGAGGAGCTCGACCTGTCGGAGGCCGACCTCTCCACCCTCAAGGTTACCCACGCCAAGACCAACGACCGCATCCGCCGGGTGGTGGACGAGGCAAAACAGCGCATCGAGCGCTTGCGGCACCGCACCGAGGAACAGATCGACAAGGTTTTCCAGCCGGACGAACTGCCGCCGGGAGTGGTGCAACTGGTCAAAGTGTACCTCGCCGAGAAGCGCAAGATCTCCGTCGGCGACAAGATGGCTGGCCGCCACGGCAACAAGGGCATCATCGCCCGTATCGTGCCCGAGGAAGACATGCCTTTCCTCCCCGACGGCACGCCGGTGGATGTTTGCCTGAACCCGCTCGGAGTGCCCAGCCGGATGAACGTGGGCCAGATACTCGAGACCCACCTCGGGTGGGCGTGCCGGATCCTCGGCTTCGAGGCCAAGACCCCGGTCTTTCAGGGCACTTCCGAAGACGAGGTGGGGGTACTCCTGCGGCTGGCCGGAGTGGCTTGGGCGGGCCGGGCCTTGGGCGTGGAACCGGAGCCGCCCGGCTTCGACGCAGAAGACGCCCGCAAGTTGATCGCCGCCGCCCACGCCTCGCAGGGAGCTAGCGACGCCTCCGCCGGTCCGCGGCTGGGCCGGCCGATTGACGATCTGATCGCGGGCGGCAAGCTGGACCGGGAACTGCTCGAAAAGATGGATGCTCTGCGGGAGTACCTGAAAGAGGCGGCCAAAGAGCTGGCCGGCCGGAGGCGTGCCCCGCTCAAGGACGAGTTTCCGGCCGCCGCAGCGCTTTCGAAGGCCAAGAAAGGGTGGGGCATGGAGCTCGCGATCGAGGAGCACGTCCGCCGCGCCGGACTCACCGTGGGTGGCAAGGTCTGGCTGCGGGACGGCCGCTCCGGGAGAGAGTTTGGCTCTCCGGTAACCGTGGGCTCGATCTACATGCTCAAGCTCTCGCACCTGGTCGACGACAAGATCCACGCTCGCAGCATCGGGCCGTACTCCCTGGTCACCCAGCAGCCGCTCGCCGGTAAGGCCCAGTTCGGCGGCCAGCGCTTCGGAGAGATGGAGGTGTGGGCGCTGGAGGCGTACGGCGCCGCCCATACGCTCCAAGAGATCCTAACCGTCAAGTCGGACGACGTGAATGGGCGCTCCCGGGCTTACGAGGCCATCGTCAAGGGCGAAAACCTGCCCGATCCCGGACTGCCCGAGAGCTTCAACGTGTTGGTGAAGGAGCTGCAGGCGCTCGGCATCAGCGTCACCCTGGGCGGCTGAAGGTGCGCGCCCCCAGGCGTAGAACGGCTTATTCATAGATTAACAGGGGACCGGAATCCATGATCGACTTTCCCCGCGCCCGCGAGACCCGCGCGTCGGATTTCAACTTCATCAAGGTCCGCGTGGCCTCCCCGGAGGAGATACGCGGTTGGAGCCACGGTGAAGTGGTGAAACCGGAGACCATTAACTACCGCTCTTTCAAGCCCGAGCGGGACGGGCTCTTCTGTGAGCGTATCTTCGGCCCGGTCAAGGACTGGGAGTGCCACTGCGGTAAGTTCAAGCGCATCCGCTACCGGGGCCACGTCTGTGACAAGTGCGGTGTCGAAGTCACCCTTTCCAAGGTGCGCCGCGAGCGCATGGGGCACATCGAATTGGCCGTGCCGGTGGCCCATATCTGGTTTTTCAAGACCTTACCGTCGCAGTTGGGATACCTGCTAGGGATGACCCTGCGAGACCTGGAAAAGGTTATCTACTACGCGGCCTACGTGGTGATGGACCCCGGCAAGCAGGATGTCAAGCCGCTCCAAGTCCTGGAAGAGGACGAATACCTGGTTCTCAAGGACAAGGCCCGCGAAGAGGAAGACGACAAATTCACTACCGGCATCGGCGCCCCGGCCATCCGGGAGCTGCTCAAGGGGTTGGAAGTGGACAAGCTGGCCACCGAGCTGCGCCAGCAGGTGGCCACCGAGACCAGCCAACACCGTAAGAAGCAGGCCCTCAAGCGGCTCAAGGTTGTCGACGCCATACGTCACTCCGGCGCCACCCCCAGCGAGCGCAACAAGCCAGAGTGGATGATCATGGACGTGGTGCCGGTCATCCCCCCCGACCTGCGCCCGCTGGTACCGCTCGACGGCGGCCGCTTCGCCACCAGCGACCTCAACGACCTGTACCGCCGGGTCATCAACCGGAACAACCGGCTCAAAAAGCTGATCGAGATGCGCGCGCCGGAAGTCATTCTGCGCAACGAGAAGCGCATGCTGCAGGAGGCGGTGGACGCGCTCTTCGACAACGGGCGGCGCTCCAAGGCGATCCGCGGGCGGGGCAAGCGCCCCCTCAAGTCGCTCTCCGACATGCTCAAGGGCAAGCAGGGCCGCTTTCGCCAAAACCTGCTGGGCAAGCGGGTCGATTACTCGGGCCGTTCGGTGATCGTGGTGGGTCCGGAACTCAAGCTTCACCAGTGCGGCTTGCCCAAGGCGATGGCGGTGGAGCTGTTCAAGCCGTTTATCATCCACGAACTGGAGAAGCGGGGCGCGGCCGAGACCGTGAAACGGGCCAAGAAGCTGGTCGAGCGGGAAGACCCCAAGGTGTACGAAGTGCTGGAAGATATCATCCGCGACCACCCGGTGCTGCTGAACCGGGCGCCCACCCTGCACCGGCTCGGCATCCAGGCGTTCGAGCCGGTACTGGTCGAGGGCAAGGCCATCCGCATCCACCCGCTGGTGTGTGCCGCCTTCAACGCCGACTTTGACGGCGACCAGATGGCCGTTCATGTCCCCCTTTCCTTCGAGGCCCAACTCGAGGCACGGGTGCTCATGCTGTCTAGTAACAACGTGCTCCTGCCCTCCAACGGCCGGCCCATCGCTTCGCCCTCTCAGGACATGGTGATCGGCTGCTACTGGCTGACCAAGGACCCGGTTGGATACGGAGAGGCGTTCCAGCTCGACGAGAAGGAACGGAAGAAGCCGGAGAAGAAGCGCGACGGTTCCAAGCTGGTCAGGCGCTACGGCAACGTGGCCGAACTGGAGATGGCGATCGACGCTGGCCACCTGAGCTTTCACACCCCCATCTACTTTTGGCTAGAGGCCGAGCGGGTGGTCGCCACGCTGGGAGAGGGAGCCGAGCCCGAGGCACAGTGGATCCGCACCACGGCGGGGCGGGTGATCTTTAACTCGGTGGTGCCGACGGAGCTCGGTTTCTGGAACCGGACCATGGGTAAGAAGGAGTTGGGCGACATCATCTTCACCGCCTACCGCAACGCCGGTCTGGGGCCCACCACCGTACTCCTGGACGCTCTGAAGGACTTCGGCTTCCGCTACTCCACCCTGGGAGGCATCTCGGTGGGCATCGAGGACATGGAAATCCCGGCCGAGAAGACGGAGATTCTCCACGAGGCCGAGCAAGACGTGGCCCGCTTCACCCGTGCTTACGCCAACGGCGTTATCTCCAACGGGGAGCGTTACAACAAAGTCATCGATACCTGGACCCACGCCAACAACGACGTGGCCGACGCCATGGTGAGCCGGCTGTCGGCGTCTCACGGCGGGTTCAACCCAGTGTACATGATGATGAACTCGGGGGCGCGCGGCTCGCGCGACCAAATGCGCCAGCTCGCGGGTATGCGCGGGCTCATGGCCAAGCCGCAGAAGAAGCTGACCGGCGGCATCGGAGAGATCATCGAGAGTCCCATCAAGTCCAACTTTCGCGAGGGGCTCTCCGTGCTGGAGTACTTTATCTCCACCCACGGCGCCCGTAAGGGGCTGGCCGACACCGCGCTCAAGACCGCCGACGCCGGCTACCTGACCCGCCGGCTAGTCGACGTGGCCCAGGACGTGACCATTTCCGAGGAGGACTGCGGCGCCACCGCCGGGCTGGAAATGAGCGCCCTCAAAGAAGGTGAAGACATCGTGGAGCCGCTCTCCGACCGGATCACCGGGCAGGTGGCGGCCGCCGATGTGGTGGATCCGATCGACGGCGAGGTGCTGGTCGAGACGGGGGAGATGATCGACGAAGAGACCGCCGAGCTCATCGAGGACGTCGGCATCCAGTCGGTGGAGGTGCGTACCGTGCTCACCTGCCAGGTCAAGCGAGGTCTTTGCCGGATGTGTTACGGCCGTAACCTGGCTACCATGCAGATGGTGGACCTGGGCGAAGCGGTTGGCATCCTGGCCGCCCAGTCCATCGGCGAGCCGGGCACCCAGCTTACGCTGCGGACCTTCCACATCGGCGGCACTTCGGCCCGTATAGCCGCGGCCAGCCAACGCAAGAGCAAGGTGGAGGGCGTCGCCGGTTACGAGCGTATCACCACGGTGACCGCTCCGGACGGGCGCAAAATAGTCACCAGCCGGGAGGGTGAGATCATCATGCGCACCGACGACGGCTCGGTTCGCTCGCGGCTGGCGGTGCCTTACGGCGCGGTGATCGAGGTAGACGACGGCGACAAGGTCAACGTAGCCGACGTGCTCTTCTCGTGGGATCCGTACGCCGAGCCGATCGTGGCCGACTTCGGTGGCAAGATCAAATTCGTGGACATCGTGGAGGATGAGACCGTCCGCGAGGAACTGGACGACTCCACCGGCCGGCGCCAGCTCGTCATTACCGAGGACCGGGCCAAAAAGCTACACCCGGCCATCGAGATCCTGGACCGGAAGTCGGGAGACCGGCTGCGAGAGTTCATCGTACCGGTGGGCGCACAACTCACCGCGCGCGACGGCGAAAAGGTGGAGCCGGGCGCCACCCTCGCCAAGATAGCCCGCGAGGCGTACAAGACCCGCGACATCACCGGCGGTCTTCCCCGCGTGGCCGAGCTCTTCGAGGCCCGCAAACCGAAGGAGCCGGCGGTGGTCACCGAGATCGACGGCCGGGTCAGCTTCGGAGACATCAAGCGCGGCAAGCGTGAAGTCCTCATCACCCCGGAGTCGGGAGAGCAGCGGGTGTACGAGGTCCCGGTCGGCAAGCATCTGCGCGTCCACGAGGGCGACCTGGTGCGAGCCGGGGACCGGCTCTCCGAGGGGCCGGTCAATCCGCACGATATCCTCAAGATCAAAGGCGTCCGGGCCGTGCAGGAGTACCTCCTCAACGAGGTTCAGGAGGTGTACCGGCTCCAGGGTGTGAAGATCAGCGACAAGCACATCGGCGTAATCGTGCGCCAGATGCTTCAAAAGGTCCGCATCACTGACCCGGGAGACACCGAGTTCCTGGAGAACGAAACCGTCGACAACGGCGCCTTCCAGGACACCAAAGACAAGATGGTCTCCAAAGGGAAGAGCCCCCCCCAGGACGAGCCGCTCCTGCTCGGCATCACCAAGGCTTCGCTGACCACCCAGTCGTTCGTGAGCGCCGCCTCCTTCCAGGAGACCACCCGCGTACTCACCGACGCCGCGGTCCGGGGAGCGCGTGACGACCTGAACGGGCTCAAGGAAAACATCATCATAGGACACCTCATCCCAGCGGGGACGGGTCGCTTCCGCTACAAAGAGGTGGAGTTCGGAGCCCGCCGCGAAGAAGAATCCGTACCGACCGGCGAGGAGGCGCTCGCGGGCGTAGAGGAGTAAGCGTGGGCGCCCGCTCCCCCCGGCGCGGGCGAAACACGGCCAAGGCACTGATCTCTCTGCTGACGGGACGCCCCCTTCCCGCTACCGGCGGCGTGGTTTGGGACCGGGTCCTGCGGCTGGCCCGCGAGCACGGACTTTCGGGGCTCGTCGCGGTCCGCGCCCAAGCCCGGGCAGACGCCGCCTCAATCCCTCTCGGCTTTCGCGCCACCTGCGAGGAAGACCTGACCCGCGTCCGGCTCCGCAACCGGCTCTTCCTGGAAGAGGCCCGCCGCGTATCGGCCCAGCTGGAGGCGCGCGGGGTGGAGCACTGCTTCTTCAAGGGGGTGGCCCTCTTGGGCACCGCTTACCCGGACGACGGTACCCGCGTCCTCTCCGACCTGGACCTGGCCGTGCCCGAGGAAGAAGCCGGTTCAGCTGTGGAGGGTCTGGAGGAGGCGGGGTTCCGGAGCGAGTTCAGCGATCCGCTGGAGAGGGTGGCCCTGCAGGGAGAGGTGTCCTTTTTGGCACGGGGAAATTGGCCGGGGGGCGCGCGGCCCACTCTGGACCTCCACTCCCGCTTTGAATACGCCCGCGTCTCTCCCGCTTCGGGCCGCGTAGGGAGCGACGTCGCTCCGCTTCTTTTCCGGGCGGCCGGCCATTCTCCTCACCGGCTTCCGGTGCCCGACCCATCCGTTCACCTGGCCGTGATCGTCCAGCACCTGGTCCATCACCTGCCCCGTGAGTTCTACGGCAAGTGGGTGATGGACGTGGAGGGGCTGGCCCGCCTCCGGGAGGTCGATTGGCCCCTGGTCGAAGAGACTCTGGCCGGGCTCCACGCCGCTCGCAGCGGGGGCTTGTTGTTAACGGAGCTGCGGCGCTCGTTGGGCGTGCCCGTGCCCGTGCGGGTTACTGAGTCGCTCGGCGGCGAAAGCGGGGCGGCCGGTGGTTTGCGGCTGGAGTCACTCCTCGCCCGGGGCCGCCTCTCCCGCTGGCGGGGGTACGGCTACCTCTGGCAGATGCGGACGCACGACCGGCCGTCCGCCCTCGCGGCCGGGCTCTTGCGGCTCTGGTGGCCCGGTGAAGAGTGGCTCCGCCTCCGCTACCCCGACCGCGCAGGCCAAGCGACGCTCCGCCTCCGCCTCCACCACGCCGCCCGGCTCGCCGTTACCACCCTGCACGACTTTCACCCCGACTACCTGAGGCGCCGGAGGGCGCGCCCCGGGTTGACAGAAAAAAAATAGTGGGTTACTTTTCCCAGTCTCTCCACCGGCGGGCGGAGAGCGGCGGGGGCCAGCTCGGATGCCTCCGCCGTTATTTTTCGCAGCGAAGGAAGCGCAGGGTAATGCCGACTACCAATCAGCTGGTTCGCAAGGGCCGTAAAACGGCCTCCAAGAAAAGCAAATCTCCCGCCATGCGGAGCAATCCGCAGAAACGCGGGGTGTGTACGCGCGTCTATACCACTACTCCGAAGAAGCCGAACTCGGCTCTTCGCAAGGTGGCCCGCGTCCGGCTTACCAACGGATTCGAGGTCAGCGCGTATATACCGGGCGAGGGGCACAACCTCCAGGAGCACTCCATCGTGCTCATCCGGGGAGGCCGGGTGAAGGACCTGCCGGGCGTTCGCTACCACATCGTGCGCGGCACCCTGGACACGGCCGGCGTGGGCAGCCGCCGGCAGGGACGCTCCAAGTACGGGGGCAAGCGCCCCAGGGGGGGTTGACGTGAGCCGCAGAAAGCGCGCGGTAGTCCGTCCCGTCGCCGTTGATCCGGCGTACGGCTCCGAAACGGTGAGCCGCTTTGTCAACGTGCTCATGCGCGACGGCAAGAAGTCCACGGCCGAGGGCATCTTCCACGACGCCATGAAGTTGATCGAGGAGAAGTCGGACCAGCCAGGCGAGGATGTTTTCCAGCAGGCCCTCTCCAACGTCAAGCCGATGCTCGAGGTCAAGTCTCGCCGGGTAGGCGGGGCCACCTATCAGGTGCCCGTGGAGGTGCGGCCCGAGCGGCGCGACTCACTGGCCATGCGTTGGCTCATCCGGACCGCCCGGGACCGGAGCGAGAAGACTATGTCGGACCGGTTGGCCAACGAGTTCTTGGCCGCGAGCCGGAACGAGGGAGCCACCATCAAGAAGAAGGAAGACACCCACCGGATGGCCGAAGCCAACAAGGCCTTCGCCCACTACCGTTGGTAAGTAGCTGGCTCGTTAGCACCATGCCGCGTAAAACCCCGCTTCAGAAGCTCCGCAACATCGGCATCATGGCCCACATCGATGCCGGCAAGACCACCACCACGGAGCGCGTCCTCTACTATACGGGCCGCACCCACAAAATGGGTGAGGTTCACGAAGGCGCGGCCGTAATGGACTGGATGGAGCAAGAGCAGGAGCGCGGCATCACCATTACCTCGGCGGCGACCACCTGCTCCTGGTCCCGCTTCGGTGAGGAGTTCCGCATCAACATCATCGACACCCCGGGACACGTAGACTTCACCGTCGAGGTGGAGCGGTCGCTACGGGTGCTCGACGGGTCGGTGGCGGTGTTCTGTTCGGTGGGTGGCGTGGAGCCCCAGTCCGAGACGGTGTGGCGCCAGGCCGACCGTTACGGTGTTCCCCGTATCGCCTTCGTCAACAAGATGGACCGGGTGGGCGCCGATTTCGACCGCGTGGTCTCGATGATCCGGGAGCGGCTGGGCGCCAACGCCCACTCCCTGCAGCTTCCCATCGGCGCGGGAGACGGCTTCGAGGGGATAGTGGACGTGATCCGCGGCGTGGGCCTCCACTACGACGAAGAGACGCTGGGGAAGAACTGGACCGAGGGGCCGATCCCCGAGCAGCTCCAAAAAGTGACGCTCGAAGCCCGCACCGCCCTGGTCGAGGCAGTGGCCGAGCACGACGACGCCCTGATGGAGAAGTACCTCGAGGGGGAGGAGATCTCGGAGCAGGAGCTCCGCTCTGGCATCCGCCAGGCCACCGTGGCCAACACCCTGATCCCCGTGCTGTGCGGCTCCGCCTTCAAGAACAAGGGGGTGCAGCAACTCCTGGACGCGGTCATCGACTACCTGCCGTCTCCGCTCGACGTGCCCGCCATCCGCGGACACGACCTCCGCGACGCCGAAAAAGTCGTGGAGCGCAACGCGGACGACAGCGAGCCGTTCTCGGCCCTCGCCTTCAAGGTGGCCAACGACCCTTACGTGGGTAAGCTGACCTTCTTCAGGGTCTACTCGGGCTCGCTGCCGGCCGGTTCCTACGTTTACAACTCGACCAAGGACAAGCGGGAGCGCATCGGCCGCATCCTCCAGATGCACTCCAACAAGCGGGAGGAGCGCGACGAGGTGTACGCCGGCGACATCGCCGCTGCCATCGGGCTCAAAGACACCGGCACCGGAGATACCCTCTGCGACCCCGACAAGCCGGTGATCCTGGAGGCGATGCACTTCCCCGAGCCGGTGATCTCGGTGGCCATCGAACCGAAAACCAAGGTCGATCAAGACAAGATGGGCGAGGCCCTCTCCCGTCTCTCCGACGAAGACCCCACCTTCCGCGTCCACACCGACCAGGAGACCGGGCAGACCATCATCTCCGGCATGGGCGAGCTCCACCTGGAGATCATCGTCGACCGCATGCTGCGCGAGTTCAAGGTCGACGCTAACGTGGGTCGGCCCCAGGTGGCGTACCGGGAGACCATCCGCAAGGCGGTCGACGGGGTCGAGGGCAAGTTCGTGCGCCAGACGGGCGGCCGCGGCCAGTACGGCCACGTGGTGATCAACGTCGCCCCCTCCGATCCGGGCGAGGGCTTCGTGTTCGAGGACAAGATCGTGGGCGGTTCCATCCCCCGGGAGTTCATCAAGCCGTCCGAAGAGGGGATGCGCGAAGCCATGGAGGGCGGCATCCTGGCAGGGTATCCGCTCGTGGACGTGAAGGTTCAGCTGGTGGACGGCTCGTACCACGACGTGGACTCGTCCGAGATGGCCTTCAAGATCGCGGGCTCGATGGCCCTCAAGGAGGCGGTCCGGCGGGCCGACCCGGTACTACTGGAGCCGGTGATGGACGTGGAGGTGGTGACCCCTGGAGATTACATGGGCGACATCATAGGCGACCTATCCTCCCGCCGCGGTAAGGTGGGGGGGATGAACCAGCGCGGCGAGTCGCAGATCATCACCGCGGTGGTGCCGCTGGCCGAAATGTTCGGCTACGCCACCAACCTCCGCTCCATGAGCCAGGGTAGGGCGGTGTACTCCATGCAGTTCAAGCAGTACGAAGAAGTTCCCAAGTCCAAGGCGGAAGAGATCATCGCAAAAGTGAGGGGCTGACCAATGGCCAAGGCGAAGTTTGAGCGGACGAAGCCGCACGTAAACGTAGGCACCATAGGGCACGTAGATCATGGCAAGACCACGTTAACGGCGGCCATCACCGAGGTACAGGCGGCGAGGGGGTTAGC
>JBOHRN010000023.1:0-99498 GCA_050732775.1 Longimicrobiaceae bacterium
CGAGCGCGAAGTTGGCGGTGGCGGTGGCGCCGGCAGCCACCACTACTTCCTGGGTCACGGTGGTGTAGCCGATGCGCTGCACGCGGATCTCCTGTTCGCCGGCCGACACCCCCTCGATCTGATACGAGCCGTCGGACGCGCTCAGGGTGCCCCGCTGAGAGCCGACCACCGAGACCTGGGCGCCCGAGATGGGCTCGCCCGAGCCGGCGTCCGTGACGGCTCCCGCCACCACGCCTTCTTGCGCGGTCAACGGCACGGCCCCGAACAGCAGTAGCCCCGCGGTTACGGCCAGGCAGCTCCAAATGTTACGTCGCGAGTTCATGAACTCCTCCAGGTGAACGAAGTGTAGCCGGGCGGTACCTCCGCCCGCTTCCCAGCCAACTTCTACCAGCCCAACTTTTACTACGCCGGACAGCCATGCTCCACGGCTTCGCGGCATGAAACATGATAGTAATTTTCAGGTTACGGTGGAGTGCTGAAAACGGTGCGCTTCATTTCATTACCAGTTCGTGGCTCAGAGCAACCGCACCGCGCGAAAGCGTCAAAATCAAAGGCGGGTGACGCCCGCCAGAGGGGTAAGCTCACGACGCCTTCCCTCTTAACACTACTCTTATAGTACCATCGTTCGAGCTTGTCAAGGGCGTAACGGTTAGTCGGCCGCTTGGCAACCCTCCCGGCGCACCATAGCAGCAGCGGTGGCGGCGCGCAAGGGGGGTACCCTCTTCACTACCTCTAACCAAGGTTGAACTCCGGCCGAACAGTAGAGCACCTCACACTAGATATAACGGATCTGCCCTCGATTTTCTGACACGCGCGCGGAAAAGCTCTGTGTTTACGGGCTTTTTTTACCGCTCCCGGGTCGAGACCAGGATCACGCCGTGGGTGTGCCCTGGCCCCCAGCGGAAGTTGGCGGCGGCGGCGTTGAAAAAGCTGATCGAGCCCACGGCGTTGACGGGTATCTGGCGCAGCGAGGCCGGATCTCCCATGCGCGCGTTGTCGAAGTAGACCATGATGTCGCCTTCGTTCGCGAAGCTCTGGGAACCGCGCTTGCGCAGCCAGCGGGGCCGGAGCGTCTGCACCAGCTGGTAGGCGCTGGTCGCCGTGGAGGCCTCGATCTGCTCGCGGGTGATCTGCTCGTCTGCTCCGCGGCCGCTGGAGAGCCGGCCGTTAGTCGCACAACCGGTGGAGACCAGCAGGAGGGAGAGGGTAAGCAAGCCGGCCGCGGTCTTCATGAGCCACCTCCTGGCAAAGCTGAAGAAAAAGTCCGCTCAAGAACCAAATCCGGGCCTCCGCGCGACCCGCGAAGACCCGGATTCTACTACGCTACCCGTCCACGCTTACTCCCGAGTGTCGTCCCACCAGACGTAACCGGTGAGATCCGCGCCGCCCTGACGGGCTACCGCCGCCTCCATGTTTTCCCGATTCAAAGACTGCTCGGTCTGGGGGTAGGGGTAGCGGGTCGGAATCTGACCCAGGGTGTGATCGGGACCCGGGGTCTGGTGGGGGAAGTCGAGCCGCCGCCACTCGGACCACGCCTCCTGGCCGTTGCCGAAGAGGGCGATCCACTTTTGCACTCCGATGCTCTCGATGCCGTTGTACGCCACTCCCGGCTGAGCCAGGTAGGCGGCGATGTCGGCAGCGGTGATCGAGCAGGTGCCATCGACGTCGCCGGCCGCGCTGGTGGCGCCGGGCACCACGCACTCGGCGCCGTCGTACATCTGCAGAGAGGCGGTGACGCCCTCCGTGTATAGAGTGGCGGCTGAGGCAGCGATCCAGCCCCGCTCGGCCGCCTCGGCCTGGAGGAAGAGGACTTCGGGGTAACCCATCAGCACCGCGGGCGCGTCGGCGAGCGAGAAGTACAACCCCAGCTTGGACTTCTCGTTGAACTGGAAGGGGTGGCCCGCCGCGTAGCCGTTCGGCATGCCGTCGTACACCAAACCGGTGGCGCGCACGTCTTCGGCCTCGAGGGGTCTGGCGAAGACCGGCAGGCGCGGGTCGTCGAGTTGCTTGAGGGTATCGACGATGGTGGCGCTGATGCGGTGATCGTCGCGGGTGCGGAAGTTGTCGAAGATGGGGTTGACGTTCGGCTGGCTGCTCAGATAGTTGAGCACCGCGTTGTCGGCGTTACTGGTGAACACGCCGTCCGCGATGGCCGACTGGGCCGCGGCCGCGTTCTTAGAGCGCACCGCCAACCGCAGCCGGAGCGAGTTGGCGAACTTCCGCCATAGCTCCATGTTGCCGCCGTAAATCAGGTCTTCCTGCCCGAAGGGGCTGCTCCCCGCCGAGATCATGTCGGCGGCGGCTTTGAGGTTCGCGATCATGCCCGCGTAAACGGCCTCCTGGGGGTCGTAGACAGGAGTGTCGTTCTCCTCCTCACCCTCTTCCCCCATTCCCTGGAGAGCTTCCGAGTAGGGGATGTCTCCCCACAAGTCGGTGGCCGCGTGGAAGACCCACGCCCTGATGATCATGCCCACCGCGGTGACGTTGGCGTCGCCCGACGCCTGGCCTTTATCAACGATCGTCTGGGCGTCCTGGAGGTCGCCCGAAAAGTAAGCTTCCCAGCGGTTGATGACGGTCACCTCGCGGATCTGGCCGACGTCTTCCTCGGCGTACTGGATCTCGGCGTGGTGGCCGGCCCACACCCCGGTCATGTCCAGGTGCGGGTAACCGAGGATCAAGCTCACCGACGACTGGATCAACTGGGGCAGTATGTACTGGGGCGTGACGTCGGTGGGCGCATTCGGGTTGTCGTTGATGTCGGTCGGCACGTCGCACGCACCCGCCCCCAGGACGAGCGCGAGGACGGCGGCGACCGCGGTTACTTTGTTCAGCTTTTTCATGGTTATTCTCCGTGGTCGCTTGGTTACGGCTGGATGGTGAAGTTGACGCCGAAGCTACGGGGCGTGGGTAGCTGCCCGAACTCGAAGCCCTGCACGTTGCTCGCGTCGAAGGCGCTCTCCGGGTCTATGTGCGGGATGTTGTCCCACAGGAAGAGGTTCCGGCCCACCAGCGCCACGGTCATGCGCGAGAAGGGCAGCCGCGCCATCCACGAATCCGGCAGCGAATAGGCCAGCCGGGCTTCGCGCATTTTGACGTAGCTGGCGTCGTAGATGTTGGCCTCTTTGATGAGGTAACCCAGGTAGACCTTGAAGGACTCGGGGCAGGCGGCTACGTCGTTGGGGGTGCCGTCTTGCTTGACGCCCGGGAATACGCGGCCGGGGTCGCAGGGACCGTCCTCGCGGCCCTCCAGGGTCTCTTCCAGTACGCCGGTATACTTCCCGAACATGTTGGTGACCGAGAAGATTTCACCCCCCTGCCGGACGTCGAAGAGCATGCTGAAGTCGAGCCCCTGGTAGCTGAGTTGGTTCCTCAAACCGCCCACCCAGTCGGGTGCGTAGTTGCCCAGGATAACGATGTTATTGGGGTTGTAAAGCGGGATGCCGTTGGCGCCGACGACGATGTTGCCCTTATCCCCGAAGGGGTGATCTTCGCTGACGTCGTCGCGCACGAAGCCGATGCCGCGCAGGGTGCCGTACGGCTCGCCGACGCGGGCCTCGTTGGTCACCCCCCAGTAAGTCCCGCTACCCCCGGCGAGGATGACGGTCTCGAGGTCTCCGTACAACTCCTCCACCAGGTTATCGTTGCGCGAGTAGTTGGCGGTGAGCTCCCAGCGGAGTCCGTTGTCGAGCTCGAGCGGGACCACGCTCAGGAGCGCCTCCCACCCCTTGTTGCTGACCGCACCGGCGTTGAGTACCCGCTCGGTGAAGCCACTGGCCGCGGAAATCGAGGTGCTCAGGATCTGGTTGCGGGTGATGGCGTCGTAGTAGGTGAGCTCGAAGGCCGCCCGGTCGTTGAAGAGGGAAAGGTCGGTACCCAGCTCCCACGACTCGGTCTCTTCGGGCTTCAGGTTTGCGTTGGGAATCACGTTGGGCACCGAAAAACCAGGGATGCCGGACCAGGGGGTGCCCCTGCTGTACACGGAGGCGAGCTGGTAGGGGTCGGCGTCGTTACCCACCCGCGCCCAACTCGCGCGCAGCTTGCCGAACGAGAGCGGGCCAAAGTCCACCGGTAGGGCGTCGGTGAAGACGAAGCTCCCCGACACCGACGGGTAAAAGTACGAGTTGTTACCCTCAGGGAGCGTCGACGACCAGTCGTTACGGCCGGTGACGTCCACGAACAGGTAGTCGCGGAAACCCAGCCGGCCCGCGCCATACAAACTGTTGACCCGCTTCTCCTCGAGGTAGTCGTTGGTGACCGGGGTAACCGCGGCGTTGTCGACGGTGTAGATCCCGGGCGCGCTGAGTTGCCCTACCGAAGTGCCGGTGAACTCGTATTCGTTGGAGCGCCGGTTGGCCCCACCCGTGAGCTCGAGCGAAAGAGCCGGGGTTAGCTCGCGGTTGGCGGTGACCAGGAGCTCGCTGTTGGTCTCATTGCGGTAACTCTGCTCTTCGGCAAACGCCCCCTCGGGAAAGTCGATGAAGCCGACCGCGTAAGTCCGCTTGCGGTCGTCCCGGTACCAGTCGGCTCCGGAGCGCAGCGTGGCCGAAAGCCAGGGAGTGAAGCGGTAGTTGAGGGAGAGGTTGCCGATGATCCGGTTTCTATCGTCCCAGTTCTGATTCTCGAAGGAGATCCAGTACGGGTTGGCGTGGTAGTTGTAGTTCCAGTTGTAGGCAGTGCCGCCGAAGCCGGTGGGGGTGTCTTCTAGCTTGTAGTCGCGCAGCAGGTTGGTATCGACCGAGCGCCCGAACCAGACGTACTGGAGCATGGGGTTGCTCCCGTTGTAGCCGGTACCGGTGCGGTTGTCGCCGCCGGAGGTGATGTAATTTACCGAGGCGTCGGCGCGGAGGCGGTCGCTGAAGTTTGCCCCCCCGCTGAGCGCCACCGTGGTGCGGTCGGTCTGCTGGCCGGGGTACATGGCGTTCTGGCTCAGGTCAGATACCGAGAGCCGGACGTTGGCACTTTCGCCACCGGTAGCGAAAGACAAGTTGTTGGTGACGGTGTTGCCGGTCTCGAAAAAGCCGGAGACGTTGTCCGGATAGCAAACGAAGGGGGCGGGCTCGCCGCCGCTAAAGAACTGGGTGATGGGCCGGCCATCGCAGGCGGGCCCCCAGCTCTCGTCGGTGCCGTCGTTGGTTCCGCTGCCGGTTCCGTCCACGAATTCGAACTCGCCGCCGGAACCCTGGCCGTACTGATTCTGATAAGAGGGGAGCTTGAGCGGGGTCTCCCAGCTCACGGTGGAGTTGAAGGTGATGCGGGGCTCGCTGAGTCCTCGCCCCGACTTGGTGGTGATGATGATCGCCCCGTTGGCGGCCCGCGACCCGTACAGGGCGGCCGCGTTGGGACCCTTGAGCACGGTGATCGACTCCACGTCGTTGGAGTTGACGTCCTGGGTGGCGTTGCCGTAATCGACCCCCCCGTAGCCCCGGTTGCGGGGAGCCGAGTTGTCGATGGGAACGCCGTCTACCACGAACAGGGGCTGGTTGTTGCCCGCTATGGAGCTGGCTCCGCGGATCACGATACGGGCCGAGCCACCTTGCGGCCCGCCGCTGATCACGTTGACGCCCGAGATCCGGCCGGAGAGGGCGCTGACGATGTTTGGCTCTTGGACCTCGGCGATCTCGTCACCCGCGAGATCCTGGGCCGCGTAACCGAGAGCTCTTTTTTGGCGTGTCTCGCCCAAGGCGGTGACGATCAACCCCTCGAGCTCGATGGCGGCCTGGGCCAGAGCAAAAGATACGGTGGCGGTTTGTCCGGCGGTCACGGTCACGCTCCGTTCCGCGGCGCCGTAACCGATTAGCTGCGCGCCCACCACCCGCTCGCCAGCGGGAACGTTTTGGATAGAAAAAGCCCCCTCGCTGTTGGAGAGGGTTCCCAGTTGGGTACCCTCGATGGTGATCTGGGCTCCGGCAATGGGGTCGCCGGTTGCGGAGTTGGTCACGGTGCCCTCTACCGCGCCTTCTTGCGCGCCAAGGGGGGCGACCGCGAACAGGAGCGCGGCGACACCCGCCAACGCCGCGTTACGCCGGAATGACCACTTCATATTACTCCTCCTGATGAACGTTGAAACCACCCTCCCGGCCACCGCCGGAAGGCCACTATAACACGACCTGCTGAGGAGCGCAAACCCCCGTGACAGATCAGCGACACTTTGCCGGAACAGCTTTGCCGGAACAGCACGGTATACTTTGTCTCCGGCCAGCGCAACCCCTCTGCGGGAACTTGTCGCCGAGAGCGTGGATTGGTAGTCCTTATATACATAACGGATCGGCCCCCGATTTTCTGACACGCGCGCGGCAAACATTTGTCTTTGTGGGCTAGCTCGATCCCTCCGCCATCTCTACGGCGCGCAGCAGCGCCCGCGCCTTGTCGAGGGTCTCCTGGTACTCGCGGGCGGGGTCGGAGTCGGCCACGATCCCGGCCCCGGCCTGGACGTATGCCACGCCCCCCCGGGCCACCAGGGTGCGGATGGCGATGGCGGTATCCAGAGACCGGCCCCCGAACGACAGGTAGCCCACGGCGCCCGCGTACGGCCCGCGCCGGACCGGCTCCAGCTCGTCGATGATCTCCATGGCGCGCAGCTTGGGCGCGCCGGTCACGGTGCCGGCGGGAAAGCCCGCCCGCAGGGCGTCGAGTGCGGCTAGGCCCGGCTCCAGCTCACCTTCCACGGTGGAGACCAGGTGCATGACGTGCGAGTACTTCTCCACTCGCATGCGCTCGCTGACCCGGACCGAACCGTAACGAGCCACCTGGCCCACGTCGTTCCTGCCCAAGTCCAGCAGCATGAGGTGCTCGGCGCGCTCTTTGGGGTCGGCGACGAGGTCGCGGGCGAGCTCGGCGTCCTCGGCTGCGCTGGCGCCGCGCGGCCTGGTGCCCGCGATCGGCCGTACGCTGACCCGCGCCCCCTCCACCCGCACCAGCGCTTCTGGCGAGGAGCCCACCAGCCGCACGCCGTCCAACTCCAGGTAGAAGAGGTAGGGGGATGGGTTGAGCGCCCGGAGCGCCCGGTAGACGGAAAACGGATCCGCTCTCAAGGGCACGCTGAGCCGTTGGGAGAGGACCGCCTGGAAGACGTCTCCCGCCACGATATACTCCTGAATACGCCCGACCGCCAGTTCAAAGCTCTCGCGCGTGAAGGTGCTCTGGAACTCGAGCTCTGCGCCCGCGCCGCTAGCGGCGGGTAGGGAGAGGGGTGCGGGTGGAGCGGCTTTTCTCAAGCGCCGCACCACGGCCTCGATACGCTCTCCGGCGTGCCGGTAGTCACGCCGGAGAGCAGCGCGGTCCTGGCCGCTGGTCTCCACCGGGGCTATCACCCGCGCCTTGCCGAAGAGGTTGTCTATGGCGACCACCACACCGGTCTTGATGAAGAGGGCGTCGGGCAAGTCGGTGTCTCGCGGCGGGGGGTTGGGCAAGCTCTCGAGGTGGCGCACGGCGTCGTACGCCAGGTAGCCTACGGTCCCCCCCCAGAACCTGGGCATGCCGGGGACCTGGGCGGGGGGCGCCCGGCCGATCCACCCCTCCAGGTCGGCCAAGGGGTCGGCGCTCTCGCGCCCATCCCCCCACCCCTTTCCGGGCGACCAACGGCTCACCCGGCCGGCGACCAGCTTCCACGCGGCCTCCGGCTCGGTGCCCAGAAAGGTGTAGCGCGCCCACCGCTCGCCACCCTCGACCGATTCCAGCAGGAAACCGAAGGGGGGGCGGGCAACCTTGTAGTACGCCGACAGCGCGCTCTCGGTGTCGAAGAGGAGTTCCCGCCAGACCGGCGCCGGGGAGCCAGAGCGGGCGTGCCGCTCGAAGTCGGCGAAAGACGGCTGGAGGGACACTGGCTTGGTGGCTGGCGGCTGGCACGCGCGGTTCGAGCGTGGTAGCTTGGCGCGTCACCGACCAATCCGCAAATCGACCGTGGGGATGAGCCAGAGCCAGCCGAGCGGAACCGAACGAGCCCCCCACCCCCCCTACCTGGCGGCGCTCATCGCCGCGGCCGGGGTGTTTGCCCTCTACGCCGTGACCCTGGCCCCCACCACCGCGTTCTGGGACACCAGTGAGTACATCGCCACCGCCCACATCCTCGGTATCCCCCACCCTCCCGGCAACCCGCTCTTCGTGATCCTGGCCAAGGCGTGGGAGGTGCTGCTCTCCTTTACCGGGCTCTCGGTGGCGGTGCGGATAAACCTCTTCTCGGCGGCGATGAGCGCGGGCGCGGCCGGATTCTGGTTTCTGGTGATCCACCGCGTTTTGCGGACTTTCTCGCCGCGGGAGCCGGTACGCCTCGCCGGGGCGGCGGTGGCGGTGCTGCTGGCGGCCACCCCGTTCACGGTCTGGAACCAGTCGAACGTCAACGAGAAGGTATACACGGTCTCTCTCTTCACCATCGCGCTCCTCTCCTGGCTCACCTTCCTCTGGCGCGACCAGGTGGAGGAGCACCGAGGCGCGCCCGGCGGCCGCCGCTGGCACGACGACAACTTGCTGGTGCTGATGGTGTTTATCCTGGCGCTGTCGCTGGGCAACCATCTGATGGCGTTCCTGGCGGCGCCGGCCATGGCGGCGGTGATCCTGCTGGTCAGGCCGCGAACCTTTCTCAACTGGAAGCTGTACGGCTGGGCGGCCCTCTTCGCCGTGGCCGGACTCTCGGTCAACCTCTACCTGCCGATCCGGGCCGCCCTCGACCCCATCATCAACGAGGCCGACCCCGCCTGTGGCTCTCCGCTGGCGGCTATCCTCGCTACCCTGGGCTTGGGCCGGCTGGAACTGCCGGGGGCGTGCGAGACTCTGCACGCCGTGTTGGCCCGCGAGCAGTACGCCAAACCTCCTCTGATGGAGCGGCAGGCCCCGTTCTGGGCCCAGCTGGCCAACTACTTCCAGTACTTCGACTGGCAGTGGTCCCGTTCGGTGCAGGGAGCCGCCGGCTACTTCGCGCCGGGCCGCCTCCCCTTTACCCTCCTCTTCCTGGGGTTGGGCGGTTTCGGCGCGCTCGAGCAGTGGCGGCGCGACCGGACCGGCTTCGCTTACCTGGGCGTCCTCTTCGCCACGGTGTCGGTGGCGCTGGTCTTCTACCTCAACTTCCGCTACGGGTGGGGGCAGGCGCAGGTGATGGGGCTACCTCTGGAGCGCGACGTCGCCGAGGTGCGCGAGCGCGACTACTTCTTCATAGTGTCGTTCGCACTCTGGGGTCTCTGGTGCGGAGTGGGGCTCACCGCCCTCTGGCTGCGCTTGGCCAGGGTGCTGGAGAGCCGGGCGGCCCCGCGCCCCGAGCTACGCTCCGCGCCCGTGCTGGCGGTCGCGCTCGTCCCTCTGGTACTCAACTGGCCGTACGCCTCCCGGGCGGGTGACTACGCGGCCCGCGACTGGGCGTACAACCTGCTCAACTCGGTGGAGCCGTACGGCGTCGTGTTCACCAACGGAGACAACGACACCTTCCCGCTCTGGTACCTCCAGGAGGTGGAGGGGCTGCGGCGCGACGTAACCGTGATCGTCCATTCGTACTTGAACACCCCCTGGTACGCCGAGCAGATCAAGGGGTTGACCGCGCCCTGCCCCGAACCGGGGGCGTGGGCCGTGGACAAGACCCGCATCCTCTGCCAGCGCGAGTTCGAGTCGGGACGGGCGCCGGAGGTGTACCGGATGGTGGAGGTCTCGCCCCCGGAGGAGTCCGTCATCCCCCTCTCCCTGGAACAGATCCGCTCGCTCGGGTGGCAGCAGCTGCCCGGCGACAGCCGTTTCCAGGTGGCCGACCTCTCGGTGACCATACCGGCGGGCACCCTGCTGGCACCGGCCGACCAGTTGATCCTGGCGATCATCTACCAGGCGTGGGGCGAGCGTCCCATCTACTTCGCCGCCACCACCAATAACCACCGGCGTCTCGGCTTCGGCGGCAACGCCGTGCGGCAAGGGTTGGCGTACAAATTAGTGGCCGAGGGAGACGCCGGGGAGTTCCTGGCCATGCCGCAAGAGCTGCCCATCTCGTCCATCTTGGGGGCGTACCTAGACGTGGAGCGGACGCGCACGCTGCTGTACGACACCTTTGTCTACCGGGATCTCACCAAGAGCCCCCACTGGGTAGACGCTTCCACGCGCAGCATCCCGAGCTACTACGGCTACGCCCACTACGCCCTGACCCAAGCCGAGGAGATGCTGGGAAACGGGGAGCGTGCCGACCGGAGTCTGGCCCGCGCCGAGGAGTGGATGGAGCTGTCAAGTAGGTAGCACCACCCCGGCCCCTTGCTCGAATCTGTCCCTGAAGACGATGGCCGCGCCGGAGTGCGGCCACTCGGACTCAGGCCAGTGCACGAAGAGGCCGGCGCCGGGAGGTAGGGAGCCCTCTTCGGGGGCGGCGGCCAGCAGGAAGTTTTGCCGATCGGGAAAGTCTGCGCCGAGGTGCGAGTACACCGCCACCGCCGGGAACACCTCGCCCAGGGTACGGACCACCGACCAGAGCCGGACGCTCCCCTCCCCCCGCCCCACCCCGATGGCGTTCATGGCCAGGGTACCGCCCGGGGCCAGATGGCGGCCGAGAAGGGTAAACGCCTCGCTGGTGACCAGCTGGTAAGGGAGCCGCTCGCGGCCGTCGTAGACGTCCAGGAAGATACGCTCGAACTGGCCCAGACCCCCGTCCTCGAGCACGGCCCGGCCGTCTCCGTACACGCTGCGGATGGCGTGCTGCTCGCGCAACCCGAAGAACCTCTCGGCGACCCGGGTGACTTGCTGGTCGCGCTCCACCACCGTGATGCGCGCGAGGGTATCGCGCTCCGAAATCCGGCGCGGCAGGGTGTACGCGCCTCCCCCCAGAAGGAGGTACCGGTCGCCCGGCTCGGAGACCCCGGCCAGCCACCTCTCGGCCGCGGCGATGTAGGCCAGGGTGGAAGCCCCGCTCCGAACCAGTTCGCCCGACTCCTCCTCACCGTCCAGGTAAAGCCGCCGCTCCGACTGGCGACTGCCGGGGTGGGAAAGCTCGCTCACCCGCAGCGTGCCGAAGGGGGTGTCGCGCTCGAAGACCGTCCGCTCTGCTCGCCCGTCCGCGGCGGGAGCGGGAAAGAAGGTGGGCAGGAAGAGGGCGGCGGCGGCGAGCAAGAGGATAAATCCGGGGGAGAGCCGGGGGGCCAACACCAGGGCTAATAGCGCCCCCACCCCCGCCCCGGCCAGGGCCGGCACCGCCACCCACCCTACCCCGCCCCAAGCAGACTCCTCGCGCTCCCCCGCTGGGTACGGCCCGTGCGCGCCCGCCCGCCACGCCAGCGGCGGTAGCACGGTGGCCACGGCGTACAACGGCGCCGCGAGCAGGATCAGCAGCCCAGAGACGTGCTCGAGCGGCTCGGCGAGGCGCCAGCCGGCACTCTGCCACGCCACGGCCAACACGGCGCTGGCCCCCACCACGAAACCGGCCGTCCGCCACCTGCTAGGCGGCTCCGCGTCTTGCCCTTCCTGTCCCCCGCTCCAGACACCCGCGGCGAGCGCGGTGAGGGAGACAAAAGCCACCGCGCAGGTGGCAGCGAGCACGCTCCCGGCGCCGGGGAGGAGGGCGTTGGCCCCTGAAGCCCCGATCACCCCCACCACTACTCCGCACAGCTCTCCCAGCAGCGCCGTCTGGAGCCGCCAGTCTCGTTCAAGGCGTGAAGCGTCCATACCCCCCCCTATAAAAGAGTAGCGGAACCCCCTCTTTTGCGTCTCCGTCCAGGACTTCGCCTATAAAGATGGTGTGGTCTCCGCCCGGGAGGGTCTCCCGCAGCCGGCAGTCCAGCCACGCCAACCCATCTGCTAGCACCGGAGCGCCACTCCGCCGGGGAGAGTACGCCACCCCCTCGAACCTCCCCTCCCGGGTGGGCTCAGCGAAGCGGCGGGCCAGCAGTTCACCCCTCTCCTCGGCCAACACGTTCACGGCGAAGTGACCGGCCTGGCGGATACTGTCGTGGGGAGAGGCCACCCGCTCCACGCACGCCAGCACCAGAGTCGGCTCCAGCGAGACCGAACAGACCGCGTTGGCGGTGAGCCCGCGCGGCTCGCCCCGCTCGTCGCTGGCGGTGATGATGGTGACGCCGGTGGCGAAGTGCCCTACTATGCGGCGGAATTCGTTCGGGTCCATGTTTCGCTTTGGCGTGCTGAGCTAGGCGCTCACCGCTACTATCTGCTCACGATCCGTACCGCCACACCGGCTGGCCGGTTATTTGCGCCGTGGCGGAGCGGGGTCGGACCGCTCCCTCAATTGACCGCATGAAAGCGCGACACTCTTTTGCGACCGTACTGGTGGCGGTGATTGTAGCCGCCGCGCCGGGTTGCGACAACGTTGACCTGGGCCGCGCCGACGTCCAGATCGTCTACCCGCCCCCGGCCGGGGGTAGCGACGGGGCCGGGTCCGGCCGCGGCAGGCAAGGGCTCCCCTCCGGGAGCGTACTCTTTCACGTGGTGCGGGAGGAGGGGGGACGCAACCGGCTGATTCCGATTGCCGAAGTGCTGGCTGGCGAGCTCCGGGAGCTGCGCCGCCCGGGGGAGGTGTCTCCCCAGGCGTACCAGCAGCGGTTCCGGGAAACGGTGCTGGAACCGGGCTCGCAGTTTGCCCTCTTCGCGGCGGGGTCGAGGGTGGGGACTTTGCAGGTAAACGGGCACGGCCCCGCCACCCGCTGCGGAGTGCCCACCGCCACCGGCACGGTCAACACCGTGGCCGCGGCCGCGGACGAGCTCGAACTGCTCGCTTTCCGGGAGGGGTTGGCCCCCGAGCTACGGGGCGACTACTCGCCGCCCGAGATCGGCGGGCGCATACGCACCTACACCGCGATCGTGGCCGAGCGCCTCATCCTCCAGCACGGGCTGCCCAGGCCGCGGAGCTGGGCAGGGGCCCAGCGCGACCTCCAGGCCGTGGAGCTGGACGGGGGCGGCAGCGCCGAGATGGCGGCCACCTACCTTTCAGGCGACCAGTTGGCCCCGGGGGCGGGCGACGAGCGGGGGTACAGCGTCTTTTACCTGGCTTCGTACGACTCGCGCGCCGGTTATACCCCCTTCTACTCCGAGGTCCACAGCTACGCCGAGGAGGGGAAGGCCGCGCCCCGCATGGTAGACCACCTCGACATCTTCGGGGACGACCGCGAGGGGGTAATCTTGCAGCTCTACGGAGAGGAAGGGTCGTGGTACGGTGCGGTGGCGCCCGGCGAGGGGGGGAGGTGGAGCCGTATTTGGGAGGGGGGGAGGTGCTAGGCCACCCTCACCACCTCCTTTTCAGTAACGATGAGGTCGAGGGGGACGTCCCAAGGATCGGAGGGCACCCGCTCCACCTCCTGATCGGCGAAGAAGAGCCCGCAGCGCACGCCTCGCCACGCCTCCCCGGCGAGCAGCCGGTCGTAAAAGCCGCCTCCGCGCCCCAACCGGCGGCCCAGCCGGTCCCACGCCAGCCCCGGCACCACCGCCAGATCCACCTCGTCTGGCCCCACCTCGAGGCACCCCCCGTCCGGTTCCCGGATACCGAAGCGCCCAGCGGGGAGTGTCGCCCCGTCGTCGACCCGATGGAGGGTGAGCCGGCTCTCCTCCAGCCGGCAGCGTGGATATAGCACCCGCTTGCCCGTCTCGAGCGCCGTCCGGGCCAGGGGGTCCGTCGCCACTTCGCCGGGAAGGTCGGCGTAGAGGAGAACGCTCTCTGCCGCGCGCCACCCGGGTAGCCCCAGGAGCCGCCGCTGGGCGGCTTCGGCCGCGGCCCGGCGGAGACCTTCGGGCGGCTCCGCCAGCAGACGCCTCATCTTTGTCCGGAGCGCCTCTTTCTCGTGGTTGCTCACCCTGACCGGTACCCGGCCCCTTGATGCTTGATCCTGACCATGACCCCGGCGCCGGACAGCTCGGAGACATGCCGCCGGAGGAGCTCCGCGAGCACGGCCACGCCGTGATCGAATGGATCGCGCGCTACCTCACGGAGGTCGAGAATTACCCCGTGCTGGCAACCGTGCGGCCGGGAGAGGTAGCGTCCCGGCTGCCGGCCTCGGCGCCCGAGGAGGGAGAGGCTATGGAGAGCATCCTAGGCGACTTGGACCAGCTCCTCATCCCCGGCACTACCCACTGGAACCACCCCGGTTTCTTCGGCTACTTCGCGATCACCGGCTCCGGGCCGGGTATCCTGGCCGAGGCCATCTCCGCCGCCCTCAACCTAAACGCCATGATCTGGCGCACGGGACCCGCGGCCACCGAGCTCGAAGAGCGCACGCTCGACTGGCTGCGCCAGCTGATGGGTCTCCCGGCGGAGTTTCGTGGCACCATCCAGGACACCGCCTCGGTCTCTACCCTCACCGCCCTGCTCGCCGCCCGGCACAAGGCCCTACCCGGCTTGCGGGAAGTGGGGATGGCGGCGCGGCCGGTCCGCCCGCTGCGGATTTACTGCTCCGAGGAGGCCCACTCGGCCACGGAGCGGGCCGCCATCATAATGGGGATCGGGCTCCAAGGGGTGCGCAAGATTGCCACCAACGACCGGCTGGAGATGGATACCGGGGCGCTGGAACGAGCCGTGGAGGAGGATCTGATGGCCAAGGTGCGGCCGCTAGCCGTGGTGGCCACGGTGGGCACCACCGCGACCACGGCGGTGGACCCCATCGGCCAGATTTCGCGGCTGTGCGCCCGGCGCCAGCTCTGGCTGCACCTGGACGCGGCGTACGGCGGAGCGGCGGCGCTTCTGCCGGAGATGCGCTGGATTTTGGCGGGCTCCGAGCGAGCCGACTCACTGGTGGTAAACCCCCACAAGTGGCTGTTTACGCCGGTGGACTGTTCGGCTCTCTTCTTCCGGGAGCCGGAGGCGGCGCGAGGGGCCCTCTCCCTGGTGCCCGCTATCCTGCGCACGCCCGAGCGCGAAGTGGCCACCGACCTGATGGACTACGGCCCCGCCCTGGGCCGCCGCTTCCGGGCCCTCAAGCTGTGGATGGTGCTGCGCTACTTTGGGGCCGAGGGGGTGCGCCGCCGGCTCCGCAAGCAGATCGAGCTGGCGCGGGAGTTCGAGGCGTGGGTGCGGGACGAGCCGGGGTGGGAAGTGGTGATCCCCGGCCAGTTCAGCGTGGCCGTCTTCCGCTACCGGCCGGCCGGTGCGCGGGGTGAGACGGTGAACCTGCTGAACCGAAAGATCGCCGACAGCGTGAACGGCTCGGGCGAGGCCTTCATCTCACATACGCCGGTAAAGGGGGAGACCTCGCTGCGGGTGGCGGTAGGCAACCTGAAGACAGAGCGGCGGCACCTGGAGCGGGCGTGGGAGCTGCTCCGGGAGGCCGCGCGGGGGTAGCCGCCCTCAACTTTTCCTCAAGCGGACGGCGTGCTTCTTGACCTCGATGGCGATGGCGCGCGCGAGGGCGGCCTCGCGCCGGTCCAGACCAGACCGGTACCCCACCTCGCGCAGAGTACGCATCACGCTGGCGGCCGTGCGCTGGCTTTTGAAGAAGTCGATCTCCCGGAGGGTGTCTTCCGCCTCGCGGAAGAGCTCCTCGTACTCCCCAGCGGTGGCGGGCGGCGCGTCCCGCCGGGGTGGTTTTACCGGCTGGGCTTCACCCTCCGAAGCCAGCCACAGCTCGTAAGCCATCACCAGGGCGGCCTGGGCCAGGTTCAGGGAAGGGTGGACGGGGCTGGTAGGGACGATCACCAGCCGGTGGCAGCGGTCCAACGCCTGGTTGGTGAGCCCGCGGTCTTCCCTGCCGAGCAGTACCGCCACCGGCGCTGCCCCCCCGGCCCGCTCCAATAGCTCGGGAGCGATCTCCCGGGGCCGGCCCAATGAACGCTTGGCCCGGCGGGCGCGGGCCGTCATCCCCACCACCCACGAACAGTCCGCGAGAGCGTCGGAGAGGTCGTCGAACAGCTGGGCCGACTCCACGATTTCGCGGGTACCGTGGGCGATCCCCTCGATGCGCCAGGGGTCCCACGACGCCGGGGATACTAGCCGCAGCCGCGAGAGCCCGAAGTTCTTCATGGCCCGCACCGTCCCGGCTAGGTTTACCTGGTCTTGGGTCTCGGCTAGGACGAAAACGATCCCGTCCCGGGGAGAGCTCTGCTTCAGGGGTATGAGGGGTGACGCTCTCTTCTCGTTGGCTGCTGTTCCGGCTCGCTGGCGGCGCGGGCCGAGAGCCGGCCGAGTAGCACGCGGGCAGCCCGCACGTCGTGGCCCACGTCGATCAGTAGCAGGGTGAGATCCCCGGCTCCCCACAGGATGGCGGCCAGCACGGTGCCGCGGATGACCTCGGCCAGCAGGGGGAGGATGGCTCCGGCCCCCTCCAGGGCAAGCCCGGCCACCACCTCGGCGGTAAGGGCGACAATCACCACCATGGCGGCCACCTTGAAGAGCCGGGCAACGTACTGGAGGGCGATGTACGGTTCGGTGTCCTCTGACCGTATGGCAGCCGGATCGTCGCCCCCGGCCCGCTCGTTCCCCTCAGCCACGTCCTCCGGCTGCCGAACTCTACCGGGCTCTTCGCTGCGCTGGTCGTGTTCCATGGACTTTCGGGGTTCCAGGTCGGTTCGGAGCGGGCAGGGGTGCAACTTCCGCGCCGCCCGGGCCCTCGCGGAGAGCGGCTAAGCCGGCCCCGATCCGAGCACGATGCGGCTACCGGCGTACTTGCTCCGGTACACCTCCTCGGCCTCTCGCAACGCGTCCCACCCCGCGCTCCCCAGAGGCCCGAGCCGGGGCGGAGCGAGGCGGTGGGACGGCCACGGCGCGCGGGCGTCGTCCAGGGAGCCGGGGTACATGTCCATGGTGGCTTCGACGATGGCGCGGGCCGCCTCTTCCCGTTCTTCCTCGCCGATACGGGCCAGCGACACGATCGCCCGCCGGGTGCCGCGCGAAAAGGCGTCGGCCAGGAAGGTGGCGTACTCGCGCTCGAACGATTCATCCGGGCCGCTTCCAGCCCGTGCCAGCAGCCCCCGCAGGGCGTCGGCGTCGTCTTCCAAACCCCGCGAGATCAGCTCGCCCGCGGTCGAGGTCCAGGCCGGAAAGTCGGCGGCCTGGGTAATCTGGAAGTCCAGCAGTTCGAGCAGCGCCGCCGTCTCGATCCCGTCGAAAGGGTTCTGGTACGGCTCCTTGGGGCCACCGGGGTCGCTGGGGACGGCGACACTGTCGGGGTGCATGGCAGCCAGGTGCTCACCGCCGGTGATCACCACCGGAGTGCCCACCTGGACGTTATGGAAGAGCCGGAGAGCGTTTTCGTTGGAGAGCCGGATGCAGCCGTGAGAGACCCGCTGGCCGAGCAGTTCCGGGGCGTTGGTGCCGTGGATGGCGATCTCCGGGCTGATGTACACCGCGGCCCTGCCCAAGCCGCCTGGTATCCTCCGCTCCGGTGAGTTGCGGGGGGGGATGGGGAGGTCGTGCTTGACGAAGTGCCAGTCCGGTAGGATCCAGTCCGGATTCAACTTCTTATACTGGATGTAAAAGATGCCCCGCGGGGTGGAGAACTCCCACTCGTGACCGGAGTCGTCGTCCAGGAGGAGGAGACCCGTGCCCGTGCCCACCTCCCCGCGCCAGAGGAGGCGGCCACCGTCCATGTAGCGCAGCTCGTTATCGTCGAGATCGATGACCACGTACTTGCCGCGCGCCTCGCCCGGGCCCTCGAACTCTTCGGCAATTTCCCCAGACTCCACCGCCGGCACCGGAGCCGGGGGATCGCTCTCCGGCTCCAGGGGGGCGCACGCCGCCCCCAACAGCAGGGCGGTGATGTAAATGACGGTGTGCTTCAGGTTCGGCATGTATCTCTTTTTCCGTTGAACAGCACCGGTAATTGGCAATTCCCGCGCCAGACAACCTTGCGTACCGGTAAAACCCGGCGGGCAACGGTGAGTTCCCGACGCCGTCCAGCTCAATCCTGCCGGTAGACGGCGAAGTAGAAGATGGAGGTGACGGCCAAGCTGGCCAAGCTGAGGAAGAAAGTCACCCTCTCCGGGGTAAGGAACTTCTCGGGCACGTGGATCCAATCCCCCGAGCGGACCGGCTCGGTGAGCATCGGCTCGGAACCGGGGCCCGCCTCCAGGTTGAGGGAGTGAATCTGCCCCTCACGGCGCAGCTCCACGCTGGAGGGGTTGCCCCGGTCGCTCACCCCGCCCGCCTGGGCAATGGCGTCCAGCACGGTAGAAGTGGGGTCGAGCCGGTAGCGGTCGGGCCGTGTCACCGAACCGGTCACGTTGACTCCCACCTTGACTTCCACGTTGACCAGCGGGGTGGCGTACAGAGACGAGTAGCGGTTGGTGACCCGCTCCCGGATCTCCTCGGGAGAGAGCCCCCCCACCTGGACGCCACCCAGGAAGGGGAGCTGGATCTCCCCGTCGCGGTCCACCACCCGCTCCACCGACAGCTCCTGCACGCCGAACACCTCCAGCTTGATCTCATCGCCCGGCCGCACGGC
Source organism: Longimicrobiaceae bacterium (assembly GCA_050732775.1). GTDB lineage: Bacteria > Gemmatimonadota > Gemmatimonadetes > Longimicrobiales > Longimicrobiaceae > JBOHRN01. The sequence goes on from JBOHRN010000023.1 coordinate 18,330, forward strand.
CACGTTGCCGCTGCCCACCGCGGGCTGCTGGGCGGCGGCCACGGCGGGGGCTAGCAACAGGAGGGCCAGCGTCCAAAGGGAAAAGAGGCCAGTCGCTTTCATGGGCTTACGCTGGGACGCGGTTTATTGGCAACTCCAGCCTTACAACCTACACTGTACTACGACGATACGCTACTGGCCAGATGCCACCCCTTGGCGCGGAAGCTCGGTCTCTAGCTCCCACGCCGCCAGGGTGGCGGAGGAGGGGAGGAGCGGAAAGGTTGACACAAACCAGACGTAGGAGAGCAGAAAAAGCCCGCCGAAGCCCGCCCCGACGCCGATTTCCGGGAGTCCCAGCGGTAGCCCCTCCCCCTCCCACAGCGAAGGCATCACCAGCAGGAAGCGCTCCAACCAATGGCCCAGCAGGATAACCGCCGAAAAGCAGGCCAGCACCACCGGGGCCTTTTTGGGGGGCCGGGTGAGCAGCCCCGCGAAGGGGAGCACGAAGACGAAGATTACCACGGCGCCCACCAACACCCGGTACGGCTCGGAGAGCCGCGCCACCATCCACGCCTGCTCCCACTCCAGCAGCCCGTACCAGATGACAATGTACTGGGACCAGTTGATGTACATCCAGAAGACCGAGAAGGCGAAGACCAGCTTGCCCAGGTCGTGATACTGGCGGGGACCGAAGTACGGCTCCAGCCCGGCGCTGGGACGGAGCGCCGTCACGGCGATTGCGCTGGCCGCGATACCCCCTTGAAAAGCGGCCACGAAGAAGGCTACCGGGAACATGGTGCTGAACCAGTGCGGCTCGAGCGACATGGCCAGGTCGATGGCGATGATCCCCAAGACGACGGCGAAGAGAATGGTCAAGACGGGCGCCAGGTAGTCTACCACCCGGCGGCAGCGGGCCGCTTCTGCCCCCGCCCCCCGCCATCCGCGCGCTAGCCAGCCGTGGAGGCCGGGGCGGCCCTCGTCGGGTAGGTCGGGGCGCAGCGAAAAGTAGCCGAAGGCGAGCGCCACCCCGTATAGGATTGCCACCAGCAGCAGGTCTCGGGTAATCAGCCCCGGCAGGTTGAGCCACGCCGCTTTGCGTTCGATCACCGGGTCGTGGACCTCGCCCGCGAGCACCGGCAGCCAGTGGTGAAAGTAGTGCTCGCTGCCGAAGAAGACCACGATCAGCGCCACGAACGAGATGGGCAGGAAGGCAACCGCCCCCAGGGCGACGCGCCGCAGCGACCACGCCCAGGTGGCGCTCGACATGTGCAGAGCCGCCGCGAACACCACCATCCCCATAGCCAGCGACGACCAGAAGAGCCAGTTGAAGAGAAGGGCGGGCCAGATCCGCTCCGGCTCGCTCCCCAGCACGGTGAACAGGAGCACCCCCACCCCGGCCAGCGCGGGCAGGGAGAGGAGCGCCCAGCGCGCCCCCGAGGGGCGGGGCAAGGTTTTGCGCGGGGGTTCCGCGGGGATGTGAGTGGCGTGCATGGCTACTGGTCGCTGGCCGCCGGCCCGCCTTCGGCTTGCAGGCGGCGTAAGTAGTTGACCACCGCCCAACGGTCGGTTTCGGAGAGGCGCTCTCCGTACGGGGGCATGAGAGCGCGCCCCACCCGCACCACCCCGTAGAGGTAGCCGTCGGAGCGGGCCGCGGTCTCGGCCCCATTCACCGGGGGCACGACGGGGAACTTGCCCGGCCCCGAGACCGGTCCCTCCCCGCCGCCGTCCGCGCCGTGGCACACCGAGCAGTGGGTGCCGAAGACGAACTCTCCCCGGGCCAGTACCGGGGGCGTGGCCGGCAACGGGTTCTCCAGGGTGGCCGCGGCCTCTTCCAACTCCTGTTGCGAAAAGGGGGCGGGAAGGGGGCCCATCGGCCCGGCCGAGGGCACGCTGCCCGGCGCGGGCGGGCGCGGATTCTCGTACGGGTCCAGGGCCACGCTCTCGCGCATGTCCGAGAAGACACCCAGCTCGCCGATGAGCAGGTCTAACTCCGTGCAGCCGGAGAGGATGAGCACAGTCGCCAGTGTGCCCGCCAAGCGCCAGCCGCCAGCCGCCACCCGCCTACTCATCGACCACCACCTGCTCGCAGCCGCTCTCGCTCATCACGCGCCGGACCTGGTCGAAGAGCTCGGGCGGAACGTGCGCGTATACCCCGAAGCTTCCGGCCGAGAGGGAAGGGTGAAAGCTGCCGCCATTCCTCCCCACCCGCGGCAGTTTGGAGGTCAGCAGGATGCCGGCCACCGTCGCGAGGGCGCCGATCAGGATGGCCGATTCAAAGATAATGACCACGAAGGCGGGCATGGAGACGATCTCCTTGCCGCCCACGATCAGCGGCCAGTCCAGGGAGGTCCAGACGGCTATCCAGGTGCCCGCGGCCGCTCCGGTGAGCCCGCCCACCAGGGTATAGAGCCGGATAGAGCTCTCCGGAGTTTCCAGCGCCTCTTCTAGCTCGTGGCGCGGGGTGGGCGAATACACGGTCAGCTCGTACCCCTCGTGCTTGAGCCGCCGGATCGCCTCGCTGGCCGCGTCCAGGTAGGGAAAGAGCCCAAGGACTCCGCTGGGGGGTCTCTTGCGCCCGAACACTCTACGCCCCTCTGGCTGTCTGCCGGCGCCTGAGCGGAGGCGGCAATACCTCCTTGATCTCGGCCACCGAGATGCCCGGCAGGTAGCGGAGAAAGAGCAGGAACCACATAAAGAACCAGCCGAAGCTCCCCACCAGGATGCCCGCCTCGATCCAGGTCATGTGGTAGTTCATGAACTTCCACGGCTCGTAGGAGCGGGCCAGGGAGGGCACCACGATCACGAAGCGCTCGTACCACATACCGATGTTGACCAGTATGGAGATGGCGAAGAAAGCGTTCAAGTTGCGCCGGATAGGCCGGATCCAGAGCAGGTGAGGGACCACGGCGTTGAACAGGATCATGCACCAACCCGCCCACCAGTACTGGCCGAACGCCCGGTCGAAGTAGACGTCGCGCTCCATCAGCTCGCCCGAGTACCACGCCATGAAGTACTCGGTGGCGTAGGCGTACCCCACGATGGAGGAGACCAAGATGAGGAGCTTGGCCAAGCGGTCAAAGTGGAGGTCGGTGAAGTACGCCTGCAGGTTGAACACCTTGCGCACCGGCACCATGATGGTGACCACCAGGGCCACCCCCGAGAGGATGGCTCCGGCCACGAAGTAGGGAGCGAAGATGGTGGTGTGCCAGCCGGGCACGATGGAGACCGCGAAGTCCCAAGAAACCACCGAGTGGACCGAAAGCACCAGCGGGGTAGCTAGCGCCGCCAGGTAGAGGTACGCCCGCGTCCAGTTGCGCCACTCCCGGTCGGAGCCGCGCCAACCGAGCGAGAGCAGCGAGTAGAGCTTGCGGCGCCAGGGCACCGTGGTGGTGTCGCGGGCGGCGGCGAGGTCGGGGATCATCCCCACGTAGAAGAAGAGCGACGACACGGTCAGGTAGGTAGAGACCGCAAAGACGTCAAAGAGGAGCGGGGAGCGGAAGTTGGGCCAGATTTGCCGCTGGCTGGGGAGCGGCAGAAGCCAGTAGGCGAACCAGGGGCGGCCCACGTGGATAATGGGGAAGAGACCGGCGGTGAGCACCGCGAACACCGTCATCGCCTCGGCGAAGCGGTAGATGGACTGCCGCCACCCCGCCCTGAAGAGAAGCAAGATGGCCGAGATCAGGGTGCCGGCGTGGGCGATACCCACCCAGAAGACAAAGGTGACGATGTAGGTTCCCCACCCCACCGGGTTGGTCTGGCCGGCTACCCCCATGCCCCAAATGAGCTGCCATGCCCAGGAGAGAGCCGCCACCCCCACCATGGCGACGGTGGTCGCCAGCAAGGCGAGGTACCCCCACCCCGGCTTGGAGAGGAGCCGGGATGAGTCCCGGTTGACCTGTTCGTAGCTCGCGACCTCGGGATGGAACACCGAGCGGACTTCGACCACCTCTTTCTCGACCGTCGCCATCTCAGTGGGCGAACTCTGACTGCTCCGGCTCGTCCAAAGTCACCTTTTTCAGGTAAACGATGGCCGGTTGTACGTTGAGGTTCTCCATTACCCGGTAACCGCGTACCGAGCGCGCGCTGCGGGCCACCTCGCTTTCCGGGTCGGCGATGTTACCGAAAACGAACACCTCGCTGGGGCAGGTCTGCACGCACGCGGGGACCACCTCCCCGTCGCGCACCGGGCGGTCGTCACGCGCCGCCGTCCGCTCGGCCTCGTTGATGCGCTGCACGCAGAAGGTGCACTTCTCCATCACCCCTTTCTCCCGCACGGTAACGTCCGGGTTGAGCTGCCAGTTGAGCGGCTCGGCGAAGTCGTGGGTGAACCAGTTGAAGTAGCGCACCTTGTACGGGCAGTTGTTGGCGCAGTAGCGGGTACCCACGCAGCGGTTGTAGACCTGCGCGTTGAGCCCGTCCGGAGTGTGGTACGCCGCGTACACCGGACAGACCGGCTCGCAGGGGGCGTTGCCGCAGTGCTGGCAGAGCATGGGCAGGAAGCGGGTATCGTCGGTCGCCTCCTGGGTCATGCCGGTGGCCTGGTCGCGGCTCACCGCGAAGTACCTCTCGATGCGCAGCCACGACATCTCCCGTCCCCGGCGCACCAGGTCGGGGCCCACCACCGGGATATTGTTCTCGGCGTAACACGCGGTCACGCACGCCGAGCAGCCGGTGCAGCGCTGCAGGTCGATGGCCATGGCCCAGCGGGTGGCACCCTCCACGTACTGGCCGTACTTGGTGCCGGGCGGCGGATACGCTCCGGGGTCGCTGGGCGAGGTGGCGGGCACGAATCCGCCGTACGCCCTGAGGGTGGCAACCTGGTCGTGTTCGCCGGGGATCGACGCCGCGGGTTGCCCTTCGCCGTGTTCATCCCCGAGCGCGGCGATAGAAACCGCTTGGGCCACCTCGCGGTCGTGCTGGACCCGCGCGCCCTGCTCGAAGAGGGGAAAGCTGCGGCCGGTCCGGCGCACCGAGACCCGCAGGTCGTAGGTGGCGAAGGTGTCGCTAGCGGGATCGACGGCTCCGCTCAAGAGCAGGTTGGGGTTTACCCCCCGCCCTTCGGTGTAGCGGCCAAAGGCCCGGTGGCCGAGCCCGGTCTGGATCGCGATGGCCTCCCGGTGAACCCCGGCGTATACGTATACGGGCGCCTCCAGCGATCCATACGGCGAGCGGACCTCCACCATCTCGCCCTGCTCCAAGCCCAGCTCGCGGGCGGTGCCGGGGTGGAGCTCCACCCACGAATCCCACGACACCTTAGTGACCGGGTCGGGGAGTTCGAGCAGCCACGGCCGGTTGGCGGCGCGGCCGTCGTAAAAGCGCGACGAGGGGTAGACCACCAGACGTAGCCCGTCGGCGGGACCGCGCAACTCGGCGGGGCGGCCCAGCGGGGCGGCCTCGGCGGCTTGCTCCGGGGACTCGGCGGCCGCGCCTTCGAACACCCCTCCCCGTTGTAGCGCCCCGCGCCAACCCTCGTCATCGAGGCCGAAGCGCTCGCTCCACCGGCGGCGGAGGTAGTCGTAAAAGGTGTCTTCCCCAGCCACCCCGGGGAGAGCTAGCTCGAGCCGCCTGGCCACCTCCAGGAGCACGTCGCCCACCGGCTTGGTGTTGAACACCGGCTTCATCGCCGGTTGCACCAGGGAAGCCCCGCCGGTCTCCAGGTCGCGGTCTCCCCACCCCTCCAGGAAGTGGCTCTGGGGAAGGAGAACGTCGCACTGCACGGCGGTGTCGTCCGGGTAAGAGGATAAGCTCACCCGGGTAGGTACCCGCTCCAACGCCTGCTCGAAGCCGAGCGAGCCGGGCAGGGTGTACGCCGGGTTGGCGTCGAAGATCACCAGGTCGACCTGGCCCCGCCGCATGGCGGCTACCAGCCGGACCATGTCGCCCGCTCCGCCGGGTGCGCGCCTAGCCGCTGGGGCGCCGCCGTTCAGCCGGTTGACGGCCCGCAGCAACTCGCCGCTGTCGGCCGTCGCCAGTGCCCGCCCCGGTCCCAGCGCCACCGAGCGGAGGGTTTGGAAGTCACGCGCCAGCGAGGCGAGCTTACCGGGGTCGGCACCGGTCCCCCGGGCCGCCGCCGCCGGATCTATCTCGCCGGCCAGGGCCCGCGCCACCAGGATCTCACTCCCCGGACGGGTGGCGATCCACTCGTCCGCGTTGAGCCCGGTCAGGGGCCGATGCGGCCCCACCCACACGAACTTGCCGCGGCGACCGTTTCGTACCCGGCGGAACTCGGCAAAGGCGAGAGAGTTGGCCACCGAGGGGCCGTAAGTCTCCAGGAAGTCGGCCCCCAAGGAGACCAGTAGCTCGGCGTCCTCGAAGCCGGGGACGCTGGGCACGCCGCCGAACGGTTCGTACACCACGCGTAAGCCGCCCACGGCTTGTATCCAGTCGTCTGCCAACCGGTCCAGGGTGCCCCCGTAGCGGCCGGTCACCAGCGCCACCCTGCCGGGACGGGCCTCCCGGACGCGCTCGGCCAGCAGCCCCGCGGCGGTGGCCCAGGGAACGTCGCGCATCCCCTCGGCGCGGGAGATCGTTACGCGCGGTCCCCGGATACGGTCCGGGTGGTAGAGCCCCTGCACCGAGGCCTGGCCGCGGGCGCAGAGCCGCCCCCGGTTGACCGGGTGGGCCGAGTTACCCTCTACCTTGGTGGCCCGGCCCGAGTGGGTCTCCACCTGGACCCCGCACCCCCCCGGACACTCCAGGCAGGTGCTCGCGTACCAGGTGGGTACCCCCGGCACCACCTGCTCGTCCGGGATCACGTAAGGGATCAGCCGCTCCACCTCGCCGCTGGAGCAGCCGGCCGCGGCCACCCCGCTGCCCGCCCCGAGAACCTTGAGAAAATCCCGCCGCTTTATCCCTTCGGACATGGACAGATAAAGAGTCTCAGTAATGGCAAACCGTACAATCGACCGAAGCGATTTGCCCCGGGTACTTGGCCTCGAAGCCGCGCAGGTCGGTGTCGCGCCGGGCCATGGCGGCCACTTTCTTCAGGAAGCTCGAGCGCTCCTCCACGGCGCGCTGCTCCCCTTCGCCAAGCTCCATCTCGCCCCGGTGGCATTCGATGCACCACCCCATGCGCAGCGAAGAGAACTGGTACACCACCTCCATCTCCTCCACCGGTCCGTGGCAGGTCTGGCACTGGAGCCCCACGTTGATGTGGGAGTCGTGCGGAAAGCGGACGTGCTCGGGCAGACTATGAACTCGCACCCATGGGATTGGCTCGCCCCGGCGCCACGCCTCCACCAACAGTTCGGCCTGGTCGCTGCCGCGCGGGAAGCCCAACTGGGCCGTGGCCGGGTCGCTGATCGCGCTGCCGGGCACGTGGCACCCCACGCAGAGTTGCACGCTCGGGATCCCGGCGCTCGGCGACTTGTCCGCGGTGTAGTGGCAGTACATACAGGGGATCTGATTGTCCCCGGCGTGGACGGTGTGGGGAAAGGCGACCGGCTGCTCCGGCCCGTCCCCCGGCACGTATCCCATCCAGCGGTACACCCACCAAACCCCCAGGGTGAGGGCCACCACCCCGGCGGTGACAAGCAAAGCCCGTTTCATCGAAGTACCGCTGGCAGGTTACCGGCCATTCACCGTTTGCGCGGACGAACGAAGCACACCTTATAACACTGCCCCCGGAAAGGTGCAACAGGGGGTGGGGAAACGGGGGGCGCTGCTACGCCAGCAACCTTTTGTGCTCGACCATCATACAGCGGTCTTGCACCACCTCGATGCCCGCCTTGGCCAGCCGCTCCGCGGTTTCGTCGTGGCGGATACCGCTCTGCATCCAGACCGCCTTCGGCTTGGCCTCCAGTAGCGCTTCGGCGTGAGGCGGCACGTCTTCTGGCTTGCGGAACAGCTGGACCACGTCGATGGGCGGGGGCACGCGGCGCAGGTCGCGCAGCACCGGCTGGCCGAGAATCTCGCTCACCTCGGGGTAGTAGACCGGCACCGGGATCACCTGGTAGCCAACCTCTTGCAGGTAGCGGGGCACGTAGTGGGCAGGTTTGTACGAGCGGCTCTCCGGTTTGATACCGAGCACAGCGACGCGACGGGCGTGCTCCAGAATGCCTCGCAGTCCGACGTCGTCGTCGATTAGCTTTCTTTTCCAGTCGGTGGGTCGGGGCACTTGACCCGCTATCGGCTGGGGAAGAAAAGCTCCCCCCTAGCCGCCAGCTCCCGCAGGGGCGGCGCGGGGGTGAAGCGCGCTCCGTGTTCGCCCGCCAGGGAGCGCAGCTGGTCCACCACGCGGGCGGCGCCAGTCCGGTCAACGTACCAGAACGGCCCGCCCCGGAAAGGCGGGAAGCCGAGCCCGAGCACCGCGCCCACGTCACCGTCGCGAGGGGTCCGGAGCACTCCGTCCTCGAGACAGCGGACCGCTTCGTTTACCATCGCAAGCGCCAGCCGGGCTTGGATGCGCCGGGGCGACATCTGGACCGGCTCGGGGCTTCCGATCAGCTGGTACACGCTCTCGTCGGGCCCCTTTCTCTGGCGGCCGTCGTAGCGGTAGACGCCCCGCCCGTTCTTGCGCCCCTTGCGCCCATCGGCGGCCAGCGCGCTCACCAGACGGCCGGGCGCCAGTCGATCTCCGAACGCCTCGGCCAGCACCTTGCTCACCTTGGCGGCCACGTCGAGCCCCACCTCATCGTACAGGGTCAGCGGCCCCACCGGGAAGCCCCACTCGAGCATGGCCCGGTCGATGGCTTCGATACGCACCCCCTGCTCCAGCAGCAAGGCGGCCTCGTTCATGTACGGCGCCAACACGCGCGAGGTGTAAAAGCCCGGCCCGTCGCGCACCACTATGGGTGTCTTGCCCAGGGCTTTGGCGAAGCGGTGAGAAGTGGCCGTGGTACGTTCGGAGGTCTGCGGCGTGACGACGATCTCGAGCAGGGGCATCTTTTCCACCGGGGAGAAGAAGTGGAGCCCGATCAAGCGCTCGGGCCGGGAGGCGGCTTCGGCGAGACGGGAAATGGGGATGGTCGAGGTGTTGGAGCCGAGCACCGCGTCTCCGGGGGCGGCGTCCTCGATCTCCCGGATTACTTCCTGTTTGAGCTCCACCTCCTCGAACACCGCCTCCACGATGAGGTCGGCGTTAGCGAAGCCGGTGTACCGGTCGGTGGCCTCGACCCGGCTCAATAGTTGGTCGATCTCGCGCTCGGGGCGGCGGCGCTTACTAGCCCGCTCGAGCAGGGAGGCGCGCACCCCGGCGAGTCCCCGAGCTGCGGCCTCGGGAGAGGTGTCTTTCATGCGCACCCGCACCCCCCGTTCGGCCGCCACCGTGGCGATACCCGCCCCCATGAACCCGGCCCCCACCACCGCCATGCGCTCTACTTCTTCCGCCTCCACTTGGTCGGAGACTCCCGCGTCGCCCTTGGCGCCGGTGGTGGCGAAGAAGAGGTGGACCAGCGCCCGCGCCTGGTCCGTGACCGAGAGCTCCCCGAAAGCCCGCTCCTCCAGAGCGCGGGCCTCTTCCGGGGCGAGGCCGATCCCCCTGCCCACCACTTCGATGATCTTGAGCGGCGCGGGGTAGAGCCCGCGGGTCTTGGCCATGACCTGGTCACGCGCTTTTTTGAGGATGAGCTGCTTGACCCCGGGGAGCCGCTCGAGCCACTTGGGGGACCCCCGGGGGCTGGCTCTTTTCGCGGCACGCTCGCCGCCGGCCAACTCTCGCGCGGCCCGCACGGCCGCGTCTGGGAGCACGGCCGGGGCCACCACTTCGTCGACCAGCCCCAGCGCCCGGGCCCGGCCGGGGTCCAGCCGCTTGCCGGTGAGCATGAGGTCCAGGGCGGCGGCCAGGCCGATCAGCCGGGGGAGCCGCCGGGAACCGCCCGCGCCGGGCAGGAGCCCGAGTTGGACCTCGGGAAAGCCGAGCTTGGTTTGGGAGTCGTCGGCCGCCATGCGGTAAGTGCAGGCGAGCGCCAGCTCGGAGCCGCCCCCTAGAGCCGCGCCCCGGATGGCGGCTACCACCGGAAGCGCCAGAGCTTCCAAGCGGTCGAGCAGTTCGTTCCCCTCCCGGCTCATGCGCTCGCCGTCCGCCGCGGTCTCGAGCTTGGTGAAATCTTCGATGTCCGCGCCCGCGATCCAGCTCTTCGGCTTGCCCGAGCGGATCACCACGGCGCGGACCCCCTCCGCTCCCCGCTCCAGCCGTTCGAGGATCTGCTCGAAGCCGGCAATAACCCCTTGGCTGAGAACGTTAACCGGGCGAGAGGGGTCGTCGATAGTGACTACCGCCACGCCGTCCTCGACCTCCATGCGGACGGGTGCGGCCGGGTTGGATGCGCTGGCCATGTGCTTCAAGCTCGTGGGTGAGTCGTTTCGGCTCCGGGAGTTTATCCCCTGGTCCGCACGGAGCGCGCCAGGGGGTGGCGTAACCGGGTTGCGGGATACCCCGCCCATGGACATGCTATCTGAATGCGCATCGTCTCGCTCCTCTCCAGCGCCACCGAGATCGTCCACGAGCTGGGTCTGGACGACGAGCTGGTCGCCATCTCGCACGAGTGCGACCATCCACCCCAGCTGCTGGACCGGCCGCGGGTGAGCCGCTCCCGCTTCGATCCGGCCGGGCTCACCAGCGGTGAGATCGACGCCGAGGTGCGCCGCCAAATGGAGTTGCACGGGGGCGTCTACCAGGTTGACGCCGGACGGCTGGAGCGGTTGCGGCCCGACCTGATGCTCACCCAGGGGGTGTGCGAGGTGTGCGCCGTGCCCGTGGCTTCGGTGGAAGCGGTGGTGGAAGAGATGGAGCACCCGCCCCGCGTTCTCTCTCTCGACGCCCACACCTTGGAGGGCATTCTGGCGACTATCCGCCAAGTGGCCGTCGCGGCCGGCCGCCCGGAGCTGGGAGAAGGGGCAGTGTCGCGGCTGCGGGGGCGGCTGGCGGAGGTAACAGAGCGGGTGGCGGGCCGGGCGAGGCCGCGGGTGCTGGTGCTCGAGTGGCTGGACCCGCCTTTCGCGCCTGGCCACTGGCTGCCCGAAATGGTGCAGCTGGCGGGCGGCGACAACCTACTCGGGGCGGCGGGAAAGAGATCCGTGGAGGTGTCCTGGGAGCGAATCGCCGACCTGGACCCCGACGTCCTCCTGCTAGCACCGTGCGGTTACGACTTGGAGCAGACCCGTAGCGACGCCGGCCGCCACCGCGAGCGGCTGGAGGGCACGGCCCGACGGGCGGTTTCCGAGGGGCGCGCCTGGCTGCTGCACAGCGGCTACTTCAGCCGTTCGGGTCCACGGGTGGTGCGAGGGGTCGAGGCGCTGGCCGCGCTCCTGCACCCCGGCTCCTTTCCCGCCGGCTCGCTCGGCGGCGTGGCCGAACCGTGGGCATAGTTGTATCGTGAACCGTCCTGACACGCAGAGCCCTCGCACCCGACCCAGGAGCACTCCATGCCCGCTATCTCTACCCGAGTCCACGGCCTGCTGGACTACCTGCTCGGCGCCTGCTTGCTGGGCTCCCCCTTCTTGCTCGGCTTAGACCCCGGGGAGCTGGAGGCGTGGGTGCCGATGGCCCTGGGAGCCGTGTTGATCGGCTACAGTTTGTTCACCGGCTACGAATACGGGGCGCTCAAGCGGATAGATCCCCAGCTTCACCTCTGGTTGGACGCAGGGTTGGGGCTCGTGCTCGCGGTGTCGCCGTGGCTGATCGGGTTCTACCGGGAGGCGTGGGTGCCCCACCTGGCGGTTGGGGCTCTGCTGGTGGTAAGCGCGGGCTTCAGCCACACCATCCCCGGCTACGACCGGCGCGGCGGCGCGGCTTAGACTAGAAAGGTGACCACCATCAGCACCACGAAGCCGATCAGGAGCCACCAAGCCACCTCGCGCAAAGCTGGCGAGAGGCCGGTAAAGCCGAGTAGCGAGAGTACCAGCGCCAGCAGCGCCAGGGTAAAGAGTATCCCCATCATTCGAGTGGACCTGTTACCGTACCCGGAGTTCGCCGCTGGCGAAGGTCATCGGTCCGAAGGTGGGCCGTCCGAGGACGCCGGCGTCGACCCCTACGGTGCCCGCCAGCCGGTAGCCCATGGTTCCGCCGGTGAGGGCGCGCGCGGCCACGTCGGCCAGCCCCGGCAGGTCGGCGAAGTCTACCCCGATGTCGATGGGGATCACGGTGTCTTGCCCGGCGAGGAGGGGGAGCCCGAGGGGAAAGGACACCCGCGCGGAGCGGGTGTCTTCGAGGTAGAGCTCGCCGTCCAGCAGCGAGAGCGTGAGCCCCACCGGGTTTGGGTTCTCCACCCGGGTCCAGACCCGGACCAGCGCGCCGCCGCTGGGCCGCTCGGAAGAGGGCGAGAGGAGCCGGAGTTCGGCCTGGTAACCGGAGGCCGCCTCGAAGCGGGGCGGCTGGATGGCCGCGCCCAGGGCGCCGAGCCCGGCGCAGCCACCCCCGGCTAGCAGCAGGGAGGCGGCCGCGAATCCGCGCAGTGAATACATGATAGTCACTAGCTCAGGTTCTGATCGTTGAACGCTTCAATAGTCCAGCAACCCGCGTGCCCGGAGCCGCGGTGGTTAAGGTAACGCCCCGCGGCGTGCTGGCCGGGCTAGCTGTCCTGCTGGTGGCCGCGGCGTGCGTGCGGCTGGGGTTCTGGCAACTCGGCCGTCTGGAGGAGCGCCGGGAGGGCAACGCCCGGGTAGAGGCCGCCCTGCGGGAGCCGCCAGTATACCTGGACGCCGCCACGGCCGAGGCCGTACGCCAAGATCCCACCCTCTTCGCCCACCGGCGGGCGCTGGTACGGGGGAGCTACCTCGCTTCCGACCCCATCCTCTTGCGCGGGCGCTTCTTCGGGGGCCGCCCCGGCGTCCACGTCGTCGCGCCTCTGAAGGTAGCCGGGAGCGAGCAGGTGGTGCTGGTAAACCGGGGCTGGTTTCCGGCCCCCGACGGCGCCCGACCAGTCGAGCCGGTACCTCCCCCACCCACCGGCAGCAGCGAAGCGCGCGGCTTGCTCCAACCCGTGCCCAGAGCCCGTGAGGGGGGCGAGCCGGTCCGCCACGCCGACGGTACCCTCACCCGCCGCCGTCTCGACTTGGAGGCGCTGGCCGGGGTGGCTGGCGGCAACCTTCTCCCGCTCTACCTCCAACTCCGCCCCGGCCCCGTCTCGGTCAACCTGCCCATTCCGGTGCCGCCGCCCGAGTTGGACGAAGGCCCCCACCTTTCCTACGCGGTGCAGTGGTTCAGCTTTGCCCTAATCGCGCTGGCCGGCTTCGGGGTAGTGGTGTGGCGCCGGAGCCAGCCGTCTCCTACCCCTCCCAGAGCTTGAGTACCAGCGTGGTGTTGGCGCCGCCAAAGCCGAAGGCGTTGGAGACGGCCACCCGCACGCCGAGCTGGCGGGACTGGTTGGGCACGTAGTCCAGGTCGCACTCCGGGTCCGGCTCCCGCAAGTTGATGGTGGGGGGGATGACGCCTTCCCGCAGCGTCATCACCGCCAGCCCCGCCTCGATGGCGGCGCTGGCGCCCAGGGCGTGGCCGGTCATCGATTTGACGGCCGAGACCGCCAGCCGCTCGGAGTGTTTACCAAAGACCGAGCGGATGGCCCTGGTCTCGGCTCTGTCACCCACCGGGGTGGAAGTCCCGTGCGCGCTCACGTACTCCACTTCTTCCGGCTCTACGCCCGCGCTCCCGAGCGCCCGGCGCATCGCCTTGGCGGCGCCCGCCCCGTCTTCGGGCGGGGCGGTGATATGGAAGGCGTCGGCGCTCATGCCGAAACCGGCCACTTCGGCCAGCGGCCGTGCTCCGCGCGCGAGCGCCGCCTCCAGCTCCTCGAGCACCAAGACCGCCGCCCCCTCGGCGTGGACGAAGCCGTTGCGGCGCCGGTCGAACGGGGTGGACGCGCTCTCGGGAGATTCGTACTCGGTGGCCAGGGCGCGGGCCGCGTGGTAGCCGGCGAAGGAGATGGGGGTGAGGGCGGCCTCGCTGCCGCCCGCGATCATGGCGCGGGCGTCGCCGCGCACGATGGCGTAAAAGGCGTCGCCGATAGCGTGATTGCCGGTGGCGCAAGCCGACACCGTGCCGTAGTTGGGCCCGGTGGCGCCCGTCCGCATGGCCACCTGGCCAGCCGCCAGGTTGATGACCACGCCGGGGATGAAGAAGGGGGATACCCGCCCCGGCCCCCGTTCCCGGATCAGCTCAGCGGTCTCCATGATACCTTCGATGCCGCCGATGCCCGAGCCGATGATGACGCCGGTCTCGTCCGGCTCGGGCAGCTGGCCGAGGCCGTCGAAGCCGGCGTGGCGGAGCGCCTCGTCGGCCGCCGCCAGGGTAAAGTGGATGAAGCGGTCCAGCCGGCGGGCCTCCTTGGCGCCGATCACCCGCGCGGGGTCGAACCCCTTCACCTCTCCCGCCACCGCCAGCGACTCTGGCAGCCCGCCGAGTTCGCAGCGGGTGAGCGGGCCGGTCCCGGAACGGCCCTGCTTGGCCGCCGCCCACGATGCGGCCAGGGAGTTGCCGAGAGGTGTCACCATCCCCACCCCGGTGATGACCACGCGGCGCGGCGCGGGAGCCGGGGCGGTTTGCGGTCTAGCGGGCATGGAGAAGAATGTTCGCCAGGGGACGGGCCGCCGCAAGCCGGGAGCGGTTAAATCCTCTCCCGGATAAAGCCGGGGGTGAGGTTGGCCAAGAGCCCCGAGAGCCAGCTGAAGGTTCCGGTGAGCAGGAGCAGCCCCACTGTTATCAGCAGGGCGCCGCTGATACGGTGGATCCACGGCAGCAGGGGGCGTAGCCGCTTCATCCCCCCCAGGAAGCGGTCCATGAGGGCAGCCGCGAGCAGGAAGGGGATGGCCAGCCCGACTGAATACACGGCCAAGAGAGAAGTGCCTTCGGCCACGCTCTGGCGGGTGGCCGCCAGCGTCAAGATGCCGCCCAGAACCGGGCCTATGCACGGCGTCCACCCAGCCGCGAAGATTACCCCAACCAGCACACTCCCCAGATAGCCGAGGGGCCGGTCGGCCAGCTGGAAGCGCCACTCACGCGCGGCTCCGGGGAGCCGCAGCGCGCCGAGCAAGAGGAGCCCGAAGAGGACCAGCAGCACCCCCCCTACCCGCTCCAGCCAGACGCTGGCCCAGGAAAGCAGGGAGCCCAGAAAGGTGGCCGACGCCCCTAGGGCCACGAACACCAAGCTGAAGCCGGCGGTGAAGAGGAGCCCGTGTACCAGGACGGTGTGTCCGCGCCGGCGCGCGCCGGGAGCGGCTCCCGCCAGTTCCTCGGCGCTCATCCCGCTCAGGTATGAAATGTAGCTGGGGACTAGCGGGAGCACGCACGGCGACAGAAAGCTGAGCACGCCGGCGGCGAAGGCCACCGCCAGCCCGAGGGGGTCTAAAGTCATGGCGTCGGTTTCCGGACCCGAATGTAACCGCAACGCGCGGATTACGCCTCCGGCCGGTGCAGGCGGCACCGGTATTGCCCCGGCTGGCGGCGGGCCGCTACCTTGTAACTCTGAACGGACTTCCTTCGTTCCGACCGTACGCACCACCGCACATGCCGCCACCCATTCCCCCCGCCACCTTGGAGGGTTGGTACGCCCTCCATCAGGTGCTGGAGACGGATTGGGTGGCCCTCGGCGCCCTCCCGGGCGGCAAGCGGGAGGAGCTGGCCGGTGAGCTAGCGGAGCTCTTTTCGGGACCGGTCGAGCCGGGAGCGGGGTGGAGCACGACGGCGCGGCTGGCGGGAGGCGGGGCCGATTGGCTGGCCGTGCACCTGCGCCCCACCCTGGAGGAGCTGGCCGACCTTCAGCTCCGGCTGCGCGGGAGCCGGGCGGGGGGGTACCTCCATACGGTGTACGACTACCTGTCGGTGACCGAGGCCGGGCTTTACGGGCTCACCGCAGAGGTGGCTGGGGAGGCACTCCCGGGCGAGAAGGGCTTCGAGGAGCGACTCGCGGCCCGGGTCCAAGCAGAGCGGGAGAGCGGGTACGTGCGCTCCCGGCTGTACCCGGAGCTTCCGGACGAGATGCGCTACCTCTCCTTTTACCCGATGTCCAAGCGGCGCGAGGGTGAGCACAACTGGTACACTCTGGGGATCGGCGAGCGGGCCGCGCTGATGCGGGAGCACGGTGCCACCGGCCGCCGCTTACGCGGGCGGGTGGCCCAGATCATCACCGGGTCGGTGGGTCTCGACGACTGGGAGTGGGGAGTCACTCTGTTCGCCCGCGACCCCCTCGACCTCAAACGGCTAGTGACCGAGATGCGCTACGACGAAGCCAGCGCCTTGTACGCCGAATTCGGACCCTTCTTCACCGGGGTGCGCTTCGGCCCCGGGGAGTGGCAAAAGCTCCTCCACACAGAGGTGTGAGCGGATGAACGGCGCGCGCGGATACTGGGAACGGCCTCTGGGGTGGCTGGGAAGCTACTCGCTAGGGTTTTTCGCCGCCTTCGGCCGCTTTGGCCACTTCGTGCTGGAGACGGGGCGGGCGGTCCCCGACCTGCGCACCTGGATGCCCCTGGCCGTCGGCCAGATGCGGCGCTTGGGGGTAGACTCCATCCCCATCGCTCTCTTTCTGGCCTCATTTACCGGTATCGTGCTAGCCCTCCAGGCCTCGTACACCTTCACCGGAGCCATCCCCCTCTACTTCGTGGGCACGCTGGTGGCCAAGACCATGGTCCTGGAGCTGGGGCCGGTGCTCACCGGGCTGGCCCTCTCCGGACGGGTGGGGGCCAACATCGCGGCCGAGTTGGGCACCATGCGGGTCTCCGAACAGATCGACGCGCTCGAGACCCTCGCCTACAACCCGGTCTCTTACCTGGTGATCCCGCGGGTCCTGGCCGGCACGGTGATGTTTCCCCTCATCGTGGTCTTCGCGATCATGATCGGCCTCATCTCCGGGCTGTTCACCGCCGTGAACCTGCTCGACATGTCGGTGCAGGAGTTTACCCGCGGTGCCCGCCTCTTTTACGAACCGTTCGACATCACCTACGCCCTCATCAAGACCACCTCGTTCGGCTTCATAGTTACGCTGGTGGGGTGCTACGAGGGCTTCACCAGTTCGGGCGGGGCCCAGGGGGTGGGTGCTTCGACCACCCGGGCGGTGGTGGTTTCGAGCATGTTGATTCTGGTGCTGGACGCCTTCTGGGCGGTGGTGCTGCTGTGAGCATCGTTATCGACGAGCTTCACAAGAGCTTTGGGCCGAAAGAGGTCCTCAAGGGTATCTCGCTCACCGTGGAGGAGGGGGAGACGGTCTCGCTGGTGGGCTTCTCCGGCTCGGGAAAGTCTGTTACCCTCAAGCACGTGGTCGGGCTCTTGCTCCCCAATTCGGGCTCGGTGCGGGTCGACGAAGAAGAAGTCACCGAGCTCACGCGCGACAAGCTCTACCAGCTGCGGCGCCAGGTGGGCTACGTATTCCAGTTCGCGGCCCTCTTCGACTCGATGAACATTCACGACAACCTGGCCATGGGGCTCATCAAGCAGGGCGACCTCTCGCAAGAGGAGATCGACCAGCGCATCGAAGAGTCGCTCTCCCTGGTGGACCTGGATGGCTTCGAGAAACGCCTCCCGGCCGAACTTTCGGGCGGTCAGAAGAAGCGGGCCGGGCTGGCGCGGGCCATCGCCTTCCGCCCCAAGTACCTGCTCTACGACGAGCCGACCAGTGGCCTGGATCCGGTCACCACCACGGTAATCGACCGGCTCATTCGCAAAATGAAGGAGGAGCTGGGGGTGACCTCCCTGGTCATCACCCACGATATCAGTAGTGCGTACCGGGTCAGCGACCGGGTGGCCATGCTCTATAAAGGGCGGGTGGTGGAGGAGGGAACCCCCGATCAGATACGCGCCTCGGCTAGCCCCATCGTACGCGGTTTCATGGAGGGGAAGCCCGAGCTTATCGAGTCGGACGAAAGCGGTGACGAGAAAGAGGAAGAAGAAGAAGAGGCGGAAGACGAAGGGTAGCCGGTGGTATCCATTCGCACTCGCTGAGACAGACGGATGAAATACAAAAACGAGGTAATGGTCGGCGTCGTGGTGCTCGCCAGCTTGGCGCTCATCGTGTTCGGGGCGTTCTGGTTCTCGGGCGC
The DNA here is from genome assembly GCA_050732775.1 of Longimicrobiaceae bacterium. Lineage (GTDB taxonomy): Bacteria > Gemmatimonadota > Gemmatimonadetes > Longimicrobiales > Longimicrobiaceae > JBOHRN01. The sequence goes on from JBOHRN010000023.1 coordinate 36,276, forward strand.
CCAATGGGGACAGGAGAAGACCGAGCTGGTGGCCAGCTTCAGCGAGGTAGGCAACCTCCAGGAGGGAAACCCGGTCTTGTACCGGGGGGTGAGCGTCGGCCAGGTCACCGAGATCGGGCTTTCCGAGGCGGGTGACGGGGTATACGTAACCCTGAACGTCTCCTCGGAGGTAGAACTCCCGCCCGACCCGGCGGTGACCCTGGCACCGGTCTCCCTGTTCGGAGATTGGGCGGCGCAGATCGTCTCCCAGAGCGCCGAGCGCGAACTCACCTTTACCCGCACCACCTCGCCCGACATCCTCCCCGGCGCCACCGTCCCCGACATCTCCCAGCTCACCGCGGTGGCGGCGCGCATAGCGGGCGACCTGGAGATCTTGAGCGACCGGGTAGCGCTCGCCTTCACCGAGGAGACCGCCATCAACATCCGCGACGCCGTGGACGACATCTCCGAGGTCACCGCCCAGGTCTCCGGCTTCGTTGAGCAGCAGACCGTCGCCTACCGCGAGGTCTCCCGCAACGTGATCACCGCCACCGAGCGTATCTCCAGCGCCACCCTAACGGTGGAGCGGCTGGCCACCTCCGTGGACCAGGCCATCCAGCAGGGAGACGTGGAGGCGATCCTGGCCAACGCCCGCCAGGCCAGCGAAGGGCTCAGGGAGCTGAGCGAGCAGCTCAACGACGCCGCCTCCGGGGTTCCCACCCTGATGGCGCGGGCCGACACCACCCTGGCCGGGCTCGGCCAGACCGCCGACAACGTGAGCGCCTTCATCGACGTGCTCGAGCCGCAAGTGCGCGAGCTGGGCCCCACCCTGGTGGAGGCGCGCCAGGCCATGGGCACGCTCCAGCGCGCCCTGGCAGCGATCGAGCAGGGAGACGGCACCCTCGGCCGGCTGATCGAAGACCCCACCTTGTACGAGGAGACCCAGGCCGCCGTCGCCACCTTACGGCGCTTCCTCCTGGACCTTCAGCAGGACCCCGGCAAGTACCTGCGGAATATCGAGGTATTTGAGGAGTAAGCCGCGTGCCCCTAATCGTCCGCAAGTACGGCGGCACCTCGCTGGGCACACCCGGCCGTATCCGGACGGTGGCCGGTCGCGTAGCGCGGGCGCGGGCGGGCGGGGACGACTTGGTGGTGGTGGTCTCGGCCATGGGCAGCGCCACCGACGAGCTTATCTCCCTGGCGCGTGAGACCGCCGGCCACGACCTGGCCGCCAGCAGTCACCCCCGTGAGTTCGACATGCTGCTCAGCGCGGGCGAGCGCGTCTCCATGGCGCTCCTGGCCATGGCCATCCGGGAGCACGGCACCGAGGCGATCTCGTTTACCGGCAGCCAGGCGGCTATCATCACGGACGAAGCCCACACCTCGGCCCGCATCACCGAGGTGCGCGCGGAGCGGGTGCGGAAAGAGGTGGGGCGGGGGCGCGTGGTGATCGTGGCCGGTTTTCAGGGGGTGAGCCGGCTGCGCGAGGTCACTACCCTGGGCCGGGGCGGCTCCGACACCACCGCGGTGGCGCTGGCGGCGGCTCTACCCGCAGAGCGCTGCGATATATACACCGATGTGGAGGGAGTCTTCACCGCCGACCCCCGCCGGGTACCGGAGGCCCGTCGGATAGGCGAGCTCTCGTACGACGAAGCGACCGAGCTGGCCGCGGCCGGGGCACGAGTCATGCACCCCCGGGCCTTGGAGATCGCCTCCCGCTTCGGGGTGGCTGTCCGCGTTTTCTCCTCCTTCGCCGAAGAGGGAGACGCGGCCGTGGGCACCCTTATTCACCGAACCCCCCGCAAGGTGGAAGGACTCGTTCTTACCGGCATCGCGAGCCGGCCGGGCCAGGCCAAGCTGGTGGTGCGCGGACTGGGAAAGGGGTTAGAACCGCTCACCCGGCTCCTCTCGGAGTTGGCCGGCGCCGGAGTGAGCGTCGATATGGTTTCGGAAGCGGGAGAGGGGGCGCGGCTGCAACTCTCCCTCTCGGAGGAGCGGCTGGACCAGGCCCGCGCCCTTTGCGAAAGGGTGGCCCCAGAGGCGACCGTCTCGGCCGAGGGGGGGCTCACCCGCGTCTCTCTGGTGGGGAGCGGCATGCACGACCGGCCCGGCGTCTACGCTCGCGCCTGCGAGGCGCTGTTGGAGTCCGGGGCCCGGCTGCACGGGGTCTCGACCTCGTCCATCTCCATCTCCCTGCTCATCTCCGGCGACGCCGAGGAGCGCGCGCTGCAAGCCCTCCACCGCTGCTTCGAGTTAGACAGAGTCCCCGAAGCGGCGCCGTGAAGGTCGCGGTGCTGGGCGCCACCGGCGCGGTCGGCCGCACCATGCTACGGCTTCTGGAAGAGCGGAGGGTACCGGTGGAGGAGCTCCGGCTCTTGGCTTCTCGAGGTTCGGCCGGGAGCGGGCTCCGTTGGGGGGGCAGACGGTACGCGCTGGCCGCTCCCGCGCCGGGCTGCTTCGAGGGGATCGACGTGGCCCTCTTCTCGGCGGGCGCGGAACTCTCCCTGGAATGGGCTCCGCCGGCCGCGGCCGAGGGGGCGGTGGTGGTCGACAACTCTTCGGCGTGGCGGATGGACCCCGAGGTACCCCTAGTGGTCCCGGAGGTGAACGGAGAGCGCGCCGGCAACCGCCGCAAGGGGATTATCGCCAACCCTAACTGCTCCACCATCCAGACCGTGATGGCGCTCAAACCGATCCACGACGCGGCCGGGCTGGCGCGGGTGCTACTCACCACCTTTCAGTCGGTGAGTGGGGCGGGGCAAAAGGGGGTGGAGCGCCTGCGCGCCGAGCAACGCGAAGAGTCCGCCGGCGGCTCCCCCTTCGGAGCACCCATCGCCGGAAACCTGATCCCCGCCATCGGCGAGCTGAAAGGGGACGGTTGGACCGAAGAGGAGTGCAAGATGGCCCGCGAGACGCGCAAGATCCTCGAGCTCCCGGAGCTCCCGGTGGCGGCCACCTGCGTACGGGTGCCGGTAGAGGTGGGGCACGCCGTCCAAGCCACCGTGGAAACGGAGAGGGAGCTCTCCCTTGAGGAGGCCCTCAAGGTAATCGCCGCGTTTCCGGGTTTACGCGCCCAGGCCGGGGGAGCGCCCACCCCGCGCGAGCTGGCCGGAACCGATACGGTGGCGGTGGGGCGCGTGCGCCGGGACCGCGACCTGCCCCGCACCCTGCACCTGTGGATAGTGGCCGACAACCTGCGCAAGGGGGCGGCCACCAACGCCGTGCAGATCGTGGAGGGGCTGTAAGGCCACCGTTAGCCGGAACTCTCCGGCCCGCTTTCGGGTGTGGCTCTGCTCCCGTCTAGCGCCATTTCATTGAGCGTACGCCCTCCCGGAACCCGGCGCTAGGCGACGGGTACGAAGCCCCCAATAGCTGAACCGGGCGTGATTCGCGCGCCGCGGAATCGAGCTCACCGAGCAAGGAAGAGTAGCCATGAGAACCTTCATCCGAACCGCCCTGATTCTGGCTTTGGCCGCGCCCGCCGGGCTGGCCGCGCAAGAAGCGCCCGCCAACCCCCAGGCCGACCCCGAAGTGATGGAGATAGTAGCCGAGATGCAGCAGCTTCAACAGGAGCTTCAGAGTGTCCAGCAAGAGGTCATGGCCGACCCCGAGGTACAGCAGGAACAGCAAGCCCTGACCGAGCGCATCCGACTCGCCATGGCCGAGGTAAGCCCGCAACTCGAGCAAGACGTGCAGCGCATGGAGCAGCTCCAACAGGAGGTCCAGGCCGCCCAGGAAGAGAGCGACCAGGAAAAGGTGCAGCAGCTCTTCGCCGAGGCGGAGAGTATCCAGCAGCGCTTGCAAGTCGCCCAAACGAAGGCGTTCGAACGGCCCGAGATCGCGGCCGAGGTCGAGGCGTTCCAGAGCGACATGGAGGCGCGCATCGTGGAGCACGACGCAGACGCCGAGCGCCTGTTGGCCCGGCTCCAACTGCTGGAGCGGCGGTTGATCGAAAAGATGGAGGAAGCTGAAGCCGACCAGCCGCAAGAGTAAGCGGCCAACGGCTCGCGCCCCTTACCGTAGAGCGGCCTCCCGGGGAGGCCGCTCTTTTTACCGCCGGGAGTCCAGTACCCCAACGATCACCCCGATACCGTGGTCGAGCTGCTCCCCGCTGATGGTGAAGGGGGGCGAAAGCGAGATCACGTTGCCGTGGACGCCCCCGGCCAGCACGATCACCCCCCGGCGGAGAGCTTCTACCATTACCGTTCGGGCCAGCGCCGCGTCCGGCTCCCTGCTCTCGCGGTCGCGGAGTAACTCCAAGCCGATCATCATCCCCCTCCCACGTACCTCTGCTACTCGCGGGTGACCAGCCAGCCGGCCGTCGAGCTGCTCCAGCGCCCGCTTTCCCAGTCGGGCGGACCTTGCCACCAGGCTCTCGCCCTGTAGCACCGAGATGGAGGCGAGAGCGGCGGCGCACGTCACCGGGTTGCCCAGAAAAGTGGAGGTGTGGAGGGCTTCGCCGCTAGAGCGCGGCCAGCAGTCCATCGCTCCGGGGGTGCCGATGCACGCCGCCATCGGTAAACCGCCGGTGAGGGCCTTGCCCACCAGCAGGAGGTCCGGGACCACCCCTTCGTGTTCGCACGCGAACCAGCGGCCGGTACGCCCGAAGCCGGTGTAGACCTCGTCCAGAATGAGCAACAGTCCGCGCCGGTCACAAACGCGGCTGAGCTCTCGCAGAAAGCCGTCGGGGGGCACCAGCACGCCGCCCCTGCCCTGCACCGGTTCGGCCAGCACCGCGCCGACGTCGGCGTGCTCGTCCAGGAGCCGTTCCACCTCTCGCAGAGAGCCAGCCAGGCACTCCTCCGGGGAGCCCTGGAAACCGTACGGCTCCGGGTAGGGGGCCAGCACGGCCGTGACCGGGAGTTGGGCTTCGAACGGCGCCCGGAACCAATCTCTTCCGGAGACCGCCAGCGCCCCGTAGGTGAGCCCGTGGTAGCCGCCCGCAAAGGCGAGCACTCGCGGCTTGCCGGTCTTCAGGTATGCGGTCTTGAGAGCCACCTCGACGGCTTCGGCCCCCGAGCTGGTGAGGACGGTAACGCCGAGGTCTCCCGGCGTGACCGCGGCCAGGGCCTCGAGCAACCGGACCTTGAGCTCGGGCGGGTGTACGTCTCCCATGCCGTGGAGTAGCCGCCCGGCCTGTTCGCGGATCGCTGCTACGACGTGGGGGTGGGCGTGGCCCACCCCGGCAACGGCGAAGCCGGCGGTCAGGTCCAGGTACACGTTGCCGTCTACGTCGCGCACGTTGGCGCCCCTGGCCTCGCTCCAAAAGACCGGAAAGTCGTCCGCGAGGTGGGTGACGTTTGGAGATTCCACCCGCCCGAGCGCCTCGGCCAGGGCGCGGGAGCGGGGTCCGGGGAGAGGGGCACCCACCTCGGGGAGGGCCGGCCCGAAGGGGTAATCCGTCACGCCGCGGTTTGGGCCAGGGCTAAGGGGCGGGGGAGTTACGGACCCTCCCGCCGCTCTTCCACCAGGTAGCGGGCACGCCTGGCGTCGGCCTCGGCCAGGTAGGCGAGTTGCCGCGAGACCAGCCGGGAGAGAGCTTCCCCGCGCACGGTACTTCCGTCCCCGGCCGCCGCCCCGGCCACCCGGTTGAAGCGCGACCACCACACCTCGAAGCCCGCGTGGAGGCGGCCGAGGGCGGCGGCGTGAACCCGCCAGAAGCGGCTCCGCGCCCGGCTGCTCTCCCGGCCGGCGAAGCCGGGGAGGTAACGCCGGACGATCTGCTCGTCGGAGAGCGAGGCGAGTTGCCCGGGGGTCGCCTCGCGTAGCCGCTCGGCCCCCGCCTCGGCTAGGGCGTCGAAGCTCGCGGCGGCGTCGCGGCTGCCGGCCCGCGCCAGCTCCAGGGCTAGCCGCCGCCCCCACTCGCCCTGGCCCGCGCGCGCCTCGAGCGCGCTCTGAAAGCGGAGGTCGCCTCGGCGCAGCTGGCGAAGGGCGGCGGCCTCCTCGCTCCGCTCGGGCCGCGAGAGGCCGACGCCAACCACCGCCTCGCCCGCCCGCCGGTACACCGCAGCCCGGTCCAGGGCCGAACGGTCCAGGGAGCGGCCGTCTCCCAACAGCCCGAACAGGGTGCGTAAACGCCGTAGCCAGAGCTGGCGCGCAGGGGGGCGGTGAATGGCGGCCGAACCCACCTGGAGAGTGTTCATTGGGTTGCCGGCGTGGGCCAGGTAGTGCAGGGCGTTGCCCGCGAAGACGGCGGCCAGGGCGTCTGAGCCCGCTAGGGCGCTGGTCGCGGCCAGCACCGCTAGGTCGGTGTAAAGTTGGACGTTACGAGCCGCGAAGGTGTGTACGGAGTCTCCGAAGGCGAAAGGTCTGGCAAAAGCCCACGGCCGGTCGTCCAGGACGTCCAAATCTCCGCTCTTGGAGCCGGGGATAAGGGCCAGGCGGGCGTGGGTTTCCGATCCGGGACCGGCCAGGGGGCCGGTGTTGAGGACCGCCGGGTCAAACGGTACGGTGTCGCCGCCCGGCCCCGGGATGGGCCGTCCGTCTGTCCCCCGGAAAACCCGGTCGGAGTTGCGGCGGTCGAGGGCCGGATAGACGCTCCCCCGGCCCACCAGCTCCAGGAAGGTGGGGGGGATCGAATCTCCCCTACCGCCGGGTGCCCGGTCCACGCCCAGGAGCCGGGTCTCCGGGTCGGTCATCAGGAACTCCCGGAAGCCGCGCTCCAGGAAGTCGTCCGGGGCCGGGTAACGGGCGTAGAACTCGGTACGTAGCCGCAGGTCGGAAAGCTCCACCACACCGTCGTAGAGCCAACGCAGAAAGGCGTCGCGGCTCTCCTCCGAGACCGGCGTGTCCACCGTGGCGGGGAGCACCCGCCCGCCCCCGCCGGTGCTGGCCACGACCGCCTGCTCTAGGGCGTGGGTAACCAGCAACCGGTTCACTTGCGGCCCGTAGCCGTGGGCGGCCCCGGCCAGCAGAACTCCGGCGGTGACTCCCGCCAGAACGGATTTCATACGCTCACTCCCGCCACCGTTTCAGGGAAGTTCCTAATATCAACCCGCGAGCCAGTGGCCGCAACGCCGGGGGTGGCGGGAATAGAGCAGAGGGGCTATAATCCGCGCGGCAACGAATCACGCTATCGTCTGCTTTGCATCGGCTTTCATCCGTGTCTGGGATTTTTTCATACCTCAAGGGGGGGGTTCTCGTCCTCCCCCTGCTGTTGGTGGCGTGCGGAGGGGTGGAGGAGTTTCCGCAGACCTCGCTGGCGCCGCGCTCCGACTTCGCCCGCGACATCGACGGGCTCTTTTGGCTCACCGTGTACCTCGGGGTGGGAGTGGGCGTGGCCGTGTTCGCCGTCATCGGCTACATCACGGTCCGCTACCGTTACCGGCCGGGGCAAAAGGAGCCGGAGCAGGTGCACGGCCACACCCGGCTGGAGCTGGCGTGGACGCTCATCCCCGCCCTCATCCTGACGGTCGTCGCCGTGCCCACGGTGCAAGTAATCTTCGAGACCCAGGCCGAAGCCCCGGAGGGCGCCCTGGAGGTGCAGGTGATCGGCCATCAGTGGTGGTGGCAGTTCCGCTACCCCGCAGGCGGCGACACCGTAGTGACCGCCAACGAGATACACGTCCCGGTGGGCCGCCCGGTCGAACTGGTGATGACCTCGGCAGACGTGATCCACTCCTTCTGGGTACCCCAGATGGGCGGTAAGCGCGACCTGATCCCCAACCGGACCACCAGCATCGTTTTTACGCCCGAGGAGTCGGGTGTCTACTTGGGCCAGTGCGCTGAATTCTGCGGTGACTCCCACGCCCTCATGAAGATGCGGCTGATCGCGCACCAGCCGGCCGAGTTCGAGGAGTGGCTTGCCAACGAGGCGTCTCCCGCGGTCGAGCCCTTGGACACTGGCTCGGCGGTGGCGTACGGCAAGCAGCTCTTTCAGTCGGTTGGGTGTGCGGGGTGCCACACCATACGAGGCACCGACTACACCTTCGGAGTGCAGGGTCCCGACCTTACCCACCTGGCCAGGCGGGGCACCATCGCGGCCGGAGTGCTGGAGAACAACGCCGCCAACCTGGCAGGCTGGATCAACGACCCGCAGGGTTTAAAGCCAGGCGCCCTGATGCAGAACACGGGCTGGACCGAGCGGGACGTAAAGTACTTGGTGGCCTACTTGCAAACGCTGTACTGAGCCCGCACCGAGCGATACATGGAAACGACCACAGCCACCGCCCACGCGCCGGCCGTCCATGCCCCCCCGAAGTCGTACGCGGGGGTTTGGGGCTGGATCACTACCGTCGACCACAAGCGGATCGGCCTTCTGTACGGCGCCACTGCGGTGTTCTTTTTTCTGGTGGGGGGCCTGGAGGCCCTCCTGCTGCGGCTGCAACTCGCGGTACCCAACAACACCGTGCTGAACGCGGACTGGTACAACCAGCTCTTCAGCATGCACGCGCTGACCATGATCTTCCTGTCGCTCATGCCGATCAGCGTGGCCTTTTTCAACTACGTGGTGCCGCTGCAGATCGGGGCCCGGGACGTGGCCTTTCCCCGGCTCAACGCGCTCTCTTACTGGATCTACCTCTTCGGCGGCGTCTTCCTTAACGTCTCCTTCTTGCTGGGGGCCGCCCCGAACTCGGGCTGGTTCGCCTACGCCAACATCACCTCGAGCCAATACTCGCCCGGGCTCAACATGGACTTCTACGTCTTGGGGCTGCAGGTGCTCGGGGTGTCGTCGATCCTCGGCTCGATCAACTTCATAGTCACCATCCTCAACCTGCGCGCGCCGGGGATGCGGCTAATGAGGATGCCGATCTTTACCTGGATGACGCTGGTCACCTCGGTCCTCATGGCCACCGCCCTGGCCGTGCTCACGGTGGCGGTCAGCGAGCTGATGTTCGACCGCTTCTTCGGTACCAACTTCTTCCAGGTCGACGCCGGGGCCGACGTGATCCTCTGGCAGCACCTCTTTTGGATGTTCGGACACCCCGAGGTGTATATCCTCATCTTGCCCATGATGGGGATGGTCTCGGAGGTGCTCCCCACCTTTAGCCGCAAGCCGCTCTTCGGCTACAACGTGATCGTTTTTTCGGGCATCCTGATCGGCTGGCTGGGGTGGGGAGTGTGGAGCCATCACATGTTCGCGGTGGGGCTGGGTCCCATCGCCGACAGCTTCTTCGCTCTCTCCACCATGCTGATCGCCATCCCGACCGGCATCAAGGTTTTCAACTGGCTGGCCACCATGTGGGGCGGAGCCATCCGCTTTACCACCTCGATGCTCTTCGCCATCGGTTTCATCGCCATGTTCACCATCGGCGGCATCTCGGGCATCATGCACTCCGCCGCCCCGGCCGACCTGCAGCAGACCGACAGCTACTTCGTGGTGGCGCACCTGCACTACGTCTTCTTCGGGGGAACGGTGCTGGGGCTCTTCGCCGGAGTCTACTACTGGTACCCGAAAGCGGCCGGACGGCTGCTGGACGAAGGGCTGGGCAAGTGGCACTTCTGGCTAACCGTGGTGGGGATGAACCTGACCTTTTTTCCCATGCACTTCCTAGGGCTGCACGGGATGCCGCGCCGGGTGTTCACCTACTCCGAGGGGCTCGGCTTCGACGCCATGAACTTGCTGGCCACGGGCGGCTCCCTGGTGATAGCCGCCGGAACCCTGGTCTTTACCTTCAACCTGGTCTGGTCGTGGTGGCGGGGCCGGGTGGCGGGGCCGAATCCGTGGGGCGCGGCCACCTTGGAGTGGAGCGTGTCGTCGCCGCCGCCGGAGTACAACTTCCGGGAAGTCCCGGTGGTCCACAGCCGGCTTCCGCTCTGGGAAGGCGATCCCAGCAAGGAAGCCGGCATCCCGCACGGCAAGTACGAGGAAGAGCACGAGACCCTTACCCTGGCGGGGCGCGAGATCGGTGAGCTCGAGTACCCTGACCAGGAGAGCAAGATGTCGGCGCACGACCTGGGCATCCACATGCCGCCTCCGTCGTACTGGCCGATCCTCCTGGCCGCTGCGCTCACCGTTTTCTTCGCCGGCTTCCTGATCCACTGGGTGGTTCCGTTGGTGGCCGGTTTGGGGGTTTTCTTCACCGCCTTCAAATGGGCGTACGAACCGGGACATTAAATGGAAGCTCACGCCATCGGGCACGCCGGCACCGCCCATCTGGACACCAGCACCGGCTTGGACAGCCGCAAGATGGGTATGTGGGTGCTGATCGGATCGGAGTGCCTGCTCTTCGGCTCCCTGATCGCCACCTATGTGGTCAACCTGGACCGCAGCGTGGAGGGCCCTTGGCCGCACGAGATCCTCAACATCCCCCTGACCTCGTTCAGCACCTTCGTACTGCTCATGAGCAGCTTGCTGATGGTGTTGGCGCTCCAGGCGGTACAGCGGGCCAACCGCAAGCTGGCCACTCTCTGGCTCTTCGGGGTGGCCTTCTTCGGTGCCATCTTCCTGGGCGCCCAGGTGTACGAATTTACGCACTTCGCCCACGAAGGACTCACCCTGGGCCAGAACCTGTTCGGTTCTAGTTTCTACCTACTCACCGGCACCCACGGCTCGCACGTGGCCGTGGGGGTGCTGTGGATGATTACCCTGGGTATCCAGTCGGCGCGCGGCAAGCTCGGCCCCGAGAAGTCGATCACCGTGGAGGTAGCGGGGCTGTACTGGCACTTCGTGGACGTGATCTGGATCGTGATCTTTACCCTCGTGTACCTCATTCACCCTCCCAGCGCGCCTCTATGAGCAGCGAGAGCAGGGAAATCATGCACGACCAGCATAGCCATCCCGACTGGCCCACCTACGTGGTTATCGGGGTTGTTCTCACCGTCATCACCGCCGCCGAGGTGGCTATCTTTTACCTGGAGCCGGCCATCGGCAGCCGTGGGTTGGTGATCGGCTTGCTGATGGTCCTCTCCACCGTTAAGTTCGTGCTGGTGGTGATGTTTTACATGCACCTCAAGTTCGATAGCCGGGTCTTTACCGGGGTCTTTCTTTTTCCGCTCGCCCTGGGCACGCTGGTTATATTATCCCTCTTCATGCTCTACCACATTCTCGAGAGTCCTTGAACGCCGCCCCTAGCTCGCCGGCCGGCCGCGCTGAGCGGTGACCGCTGGCACAGCCTTGGTCTCGACCCTCTGGCACCCCGGCACCTTCTCCTGGTCCGATTGGGCGGTTTATCCCAGCTTTCTGATCGGCTGGCTCCTCTTGCTAGCCCTCTACTTTGCCCTGGCCGGTCCGCTGCGCCGGTACTTCCCCGGCTCACGCCCCCTCCGGGCCCGGCAGGTTACCTGCTTCGTGGGCGCCGCGGTGGTGATGTTCGCGGCGCTCCAGGGGTGGCTCCACGACCTGAGCGACTACTTCCTCTTCAGCGCCCACATGGTGCAGCACCTCATCCTCATCCTCCTCATGCCGCCGCTCCTGCTGGCCGGCCTTCCCGCTTGGATGCTCCGGCCCGCCCTCGGGGTGCCGGGGGTAAGGCCGCTGGCCCGTTGGCTCACCAACCCCGTGGTGGCCTTCCTGCTCGCCAACAGCTTATTTGCGGCCTGGCACTTTCCCGCCCCCTACGACCTGATGATGCGCGACCACGGCGTCCACGTCGCCATGCACCTGATGATCATGGCGGTGGGGGTGGTGATGTGGTGGCCGGTGGCGAGCCCGCTCCCCGAGCTACCACGGATCGCTCCACCCCTTCAGATGGTGTACCTGTTCGTGCTGGGGGTTCCCATGATGCTGGTGGCGGCGCTGATCACCTTTTCGGGCACGCCCCTGTACGAGTGGTACGTGGAGGCGCCGCGCATAACCCCGCTGTCGCCGCTTGACGACCAGCGCCTGGGCGGGGTGATCATGTGGGTGCCGGGCGGCCTGGCGCTCTGGCTTTCGATCACGGTGGTGTACTTCCGCTGGTCGGGGGGCGAAACCAGGGAGGACGAACGGAGGTGGCGAGGGGGTGGGGGGCGGCTGACGCGGACCGGCACCGTGGTACCGCCACCTTTTCCCCAGGACCGCTGAAGGCCTCACCCTCCCGCCGCTAGCTCGCGGACGCGCGCCAGCTCGCGGGGGTCGCCGATGTCGGTCCAGTCGCGACCGTCAACCCGGAAGGGTAGCACGCGCTCTCCCTCGGCGACGAGCCGCAGGTAAGCGGTAAAGATCGAGAAGGCGCCCCGCTCGGTGATCTTGCCAAAGAGCTGGGGCGAGGCGACGTGGACGCCGGTGAAGGCGAGCCGCTCCTCTTCTCCCCGCGGCTCCCTGGCCCGCAAGCTCTCGCCGCTCTCGCTGTTCGTCCACCCCAGCAGTCCCCCGTCGTCGAAGAGCAAGTAACGCGAGGACTCCCGCTCCATCACCGCCAGGGTGGCGAGGGCCTCCCTGGCGTCGAGGTGGGAGGCGTACAGCGACTCCAGGGGCAGATCGGTGAGGATGTCGCTGTTGTGGACAAAGAAGGGGGCGTCCTGGCGGAAGTGACGCTCCGCGTACAGCAGGCCGCCCCCGGTCTCCAGGGGAGCCCCTCCCGGCTCCCGGGAGAGCTCGGTCGGTACCCCGAAGCCATCCCTTTCGCGCACGAATTCCGCGACCCGCTCTCCCAGGTGGTGGACGTTGACGATCAGCCGGTCGGCCCCGGCAGCGATTAGCCGGCGGGCGACCAGTTCCAGCACCGGCACGCCACCCACCTCCACCAGCGCCTTGGGGACGCGGTGGGTGAGGGGTCGCAGGCGGGTACCCAGCCCGGCGGCGAGGATCATCGCGTCCATCAGGGGGCCACCGGTTTGCGCCGGGGGCGTTCGGGCCGGCGGGCGTCGGGCCAGCGCGGCTCTTCCCGGTGCGCGAGTACCACGTTAACGTCGGGAAAGGTTTCGCGCAGGTAGCTGGCCAGCCGCTCGGAGAAGTAAACCGAACGGTGAAGCCCGCCGGTGCAGCCAAACTGGACGTTCAGGGAGGTGAAGCCGCGCGTCAGGTACATCTTCACCTGGTTGTCCACCAGAGCTCGCACGTGCTCCCAGAACCCCGCCACCTCGGGGGCGTGTTCCAGGAAGTGGACCACCGGCTCGTCGCGTCCACACAGCTCGGAGAACTCGGCGTAGCGGCCGGGGTTGTGGATACCCCGGCAATCGAACACGAAACCCCCGCCGTGGCCGCCCGGGTCTTCCGGGTAGCCGTTCCGGTAGCCGAAGCTCCCGACCCGCACGGTGAGTCCGGGGAGCACCTCCTCGGGACGCCTGCGCAGGTCGGCCGAGTTCACGATGCGTTCCAGCACCGCGGCCAGCTCCGGCAGGCCGGCCGGGAGTCCCCGCTCCACGATCTGCTCCACGCTGTCGATGGCCGGGGGCACGCTCTGGAGAAAGCGCGGCTTCCTCTCGAAGAAGCCACGGTATCCGTAAGCACCCATCGCTTGCATGGTGCGGATGAGCACGTAACCCCGGTACTGGTCGGTAAAGAGCTCACGGTCGACGGGCAGGTGCTCCTCCAACGCGACCAGGTAAACCCCCAGGAGGCGTTCGCGCGCGCTCTCCGGAATCTGGGCCTTGGCGTCGTAGAGGAGCGAGGCCACGTCGTACTGGAGGGCCCCCCGTCGTCCCCCCTGGTAATCGATGAAGGAGGGACCACCCTCCCGGATCATGATATTCCTCGACTGGAAGTCCCGGTAGACGAAGTGCCGGGTGTCGGCCCGCAGCAGAAAGGCGACCAGCCGGCGGAAGTCTTGCTCCAGCCGCTGCTCGTTGAAAGGGACGTGGGCCAGCTTGAGGAAGTGGTACTTGAAGTAGTTGAGGTCCCAGAGCATGGACTGGCGGTCGAATGCGGCCCGCGGGTACGCCGCCGAATAATCGATCACCCGGCCTCCCTCCACCTGAAAGCGCGGGAGAATCTCCAGCACCCGCCGGTACAGGTCGAAGCCGCCGGAGGGGAACTCTCCCCCCTCGCGCTGGCGAAGGGAGGTGAGGGCGTCGAAAAGGGTGGTCTCACCCAGATCCTCTTCCAGATAGGTGAAGCCGTCCGGGCCCTCGGCATACACCTCGGGCACCGGCAGCCCGATCGAACGGAAGCTCCTGGAGAAGGTGAGAAAGGCGCGGTTCTCCTCCCGGTCCGGCCCCACCACCCCTACCGCGGTCTCGTACCCCTCGCCCACCAGCCGGTACATGGTCCGGTTCGACCCGTCGGCGTCCAAGGGCAGGACGGTGGCGGGGTAGCGGCCAAAGTGGGTCCGGAAGAGCTGCCGGAGGGTGTCGAGGTACACGGCTGTCCAGGGGTAGAAACACAAGCGTTCACCAAACCATACAACTTCGAGCAAGAGGGGTGCCGGAGGCGGTACGCACCTTGCCCCGATCCATCTACATGCCCAACTCGCTCGCCTCCGAGACCAGCCAGTACCTACTCCAGCACCGGGACAACCCGGTGGAGTGGTATGGGTGGGGAGAGGAACCCTTTGAGCGGGCGCGGGCGGAAGACAAGCCGGTCCTCCTCTCCATCGGTTACTCGGCGTGCCACTGGTGCCACGTGATGGCGCACGAATCGTTCGAGGATGAGGAGACCGCCCGGCTCATGAACGAACGCTTCGTGAACGTAAAGGTAGACCGCGAGGAGCGGCCCGACGTCGACTCGCTGTACATGGGCGCGGTCCAGCGCATGATCGGCCACGGGGGCTGGCCTCTCACCCTTTTTCTCACCCCTGGCGGAGCTCCCTTTTACGGGGGCACCTACTTTCCGCCCGAGCCCAGGCAGGGGGCACCGTCCTTCGGACAGATCTTGACGGCGGCGAGCCAGGCGTACCAGGAGCGGCGGCAAGAGGTGGATGGGAGCGCCAGGGAGTTGCTGGAGGAGATGAAGAGAGCCACCGCCCTAGCGGCCGCCAGCGAGTCTAGCGGAGAAGCGGTCCTGGCGGGAGCGCTCGCGCGGCTTGCCAGCTCGTTCGACGCCCGCAACGGCGGCTTCGGCGGGGCTCCCAAGTTTCCTCAGCCGGTGGTGCTCGACTTCCTGCTCCGCTACGGCCACCGCACGGGCAACCAAGAGGCTCTCGGCATGGTGGACCGTACCCTGCGGGCGATGGCCGGCGGGGGTATCCGCGACCAACTGGGCGGCGGCTTTCACCGCTACGCGGTAGACGCCCGCTGGACTGTGCCCCACTTCGAAAAGATGCTGTACGACAACGCCCAGCTCGCCCAGCTCTACCTGCACGCCCACCTGGCCACCAAAGAGCCTCTCTTCCGCCGGGTGGCCGAGGACACGCTGGCGTACCTGCGGCGGGAGATGCTCTCGCCAGAGGGCGGCTTCTTCGCCTCCGAGGACGCCGACAGCGAGGGGGAGGAGGGGAAGTTCTACCTCTGGACGCCGGAGGAGATCGACCAGCTGCTCGGGGCGGAAGAGGGCCAGTTGGTGCGCCGTCACTACGGGGTAACCTCGGGGGGCCACCTGGAGGGTAGGAGCGTGCTCCACCTGAGCGCCCCCGCGGCCGAGGCGCGCGAGCTACTCGCGCGGTCCCGGGAGAAGCTCTTCGAGGCCCGCTCCCGCCGGCAGCGGCCGGGCCGGGACGAGAAGGTGATCTCGGCTTGGAACGGCATGGCGCTCACGGCCTTTGCCCGGGCGGCGCGAGCGCTGGGAGACGCCGCCCAACTGGAAACGGCGCGGAGGAACGCGAGCTTCCTGCTTACTTCCCTGCGTGCGGAAGGGGGTGGACTGTACCGGATATACGCGGGTGGCGGGGCCAAAGTACCCGGCTTTCTGGAAGACTACGCCCTGGTGGCGGACGGGCTGCACGCTCTCTACCAAGCCGACTTCGACCGCGGCTGGCTCAGGGAGGCGCGGGTCCTGGCCGACCAGATGATCGAGCGCTTCTGGTGCGAGCCGGAGGGGGTCTTCTACGACGCCGGGGAGGAGACGTATCTGGCCCTCCGGCCCCGCGACCTTAGCGACAACGCCACCCCGTCTGGGACTTCGGCCGCCGTCATGACGCTGCTGCGGCTCGGCTCACTCTTGGACCAGGAGCGCTACCTCTCGGTGGCCCGCCGAGCGCTCGAAGGGGCGGCGGGGTTGGCCGAGAGGGCTCCGCTCGGCTTCGGAGCGCTCCTGAGCGCACTGGACCAGTCGCTGGCTCCGGCGCGGGAAGTGGCGGTGGTGGGAGAGCCGGACGACCGCCGCACCCGCGCCCTTCTGGACGTGCTGGCAGAGCGCTACCTGCCCCAGAGCGTTACCGCGTTCGCCGCGCCGGATGAAGTCGCCGAGGCGGCGAGGGAGATCCCCCTGCTGGGGGAGCGGAGCACGGTGGACGGCAAGCCGGCGGCTTACGTGTGCGAGCACTTCTCCTGCCGGGAACCGGTCACCGGGCCGGAGCGGCTGGCCGTGGAGCTGGAGGGAACTCCGGTTTGAGATTTCACTTCGCGAGCCGTATCATCTATCGTACATAACCCGCAAGGAGAGCTCGATGACACCCCGCACCGCGGTAATCGCCGCCCTACTCGCCACCCTCGGGGGATGCGCGCCGGGCGCCGCCCCCGCCCCGTCACCCCCTCCAGCGGTGGCGGAGCGGCCAGCCGCTAGCGAGTACTGGTCTCCGCCCGCGGCCCCGGCCCCGCGCCCCCTTTCCGCGAGCGAATACGCCGGGCGGCGGGCCGCCCTGGCGGCTCATATGCAGGACGGAGTCTTGGTTGTGTTCGGCTCGCCCGCACCCGCCGAGGACTACCTGCCGTACGCCCAGAACGCGAACTTCCGCTACCTGACCGGGATCGTGGAGCCGGACGCGGCCCTAGTGATCGAGAAGCGGGGCGGGCGCGTCAACCAGACCCTCTTCGTACGGCCGCGCGACCCAGCCCGCGAGGTGTGGGAGGGAAAGCGCCTCGGCGCCGAAGGGGCGCGCGCGCGGACGGGGATCCCTTCCCGGCCGGTTTCCGAACTCTTCGCGGCGCTAACGCCTCTCTTGGATCGCCACCGGCGGCTGTACACCGTGACCGAGCTGCCCCAAGAAGGAGCTGACAGCGGCTTGTTCACTGCGACCGAACAGCGGCTGCGGGCGCTGACCGAGGAGTGGCCCGGGGTTGAGGTAGTCGGATTGACCGGCCAGATCTCCCGGCTGCGGGCCGACAAGTCCGAGCGGGAGCTGGAGCTGCTGCGCCGGGCGATCTGGCTCACCGTGCTGGCGCAGCGCGAAGCCATGCGCGCCGTGCGCCCGGGCCTCAACGAGTTCGAGGTGCAAGCGCTGATCGAGTACACCTTCCGCCGCAACGGAGCCGACGGGAGTGCCTTTTCGTCCATAGTGGGCTCGGGGCCTAACGCCACCACCCTGCACTACCGTGACGCCGACCGGTTCATGGGTGCGGAAGAGCTACTACTCATGGACATCGGGGCTTCCTTCCGGGGCTACGCCGGCGACCTGACCCGCACTATTCCGGTGAGCGGCACCTTTTCGCCCGCGCAACGGGCCCTTTACGAAGTCGTGCTGGCGGCCCAAAAAGCTGCCGAGGGCGAGCTCCACCCCGGCGCCACCTGGCAAGAGCTGAACGACGCCGCCGACCGGGTGCTGGCCGAAGGGCTGGCGCGGCTGGGCCTGATCGACGCCCCCGACGCCACCTACCGCTGCGAGAGCCCCCGCTTCGGCGACCAGTGTCCGCAGTACCGGCTCTTTTACATGCACGGCTTGGGGCACGGCATCGGGCTCGAGGTGCACGACCCGGATGTCTCTTACTTCGGGCCGTTCGAGCCGGGTAGCGCCTTTACCATCGAACCGGGTTTATACGTGCGCGCCGACGCCCTGGACTTCTTACCCGACACCCCGGAAAACCGGGCCATGATAGGGCGGCTGCGACCGGCCGTGGACAGGTACCGGGGGCTCGGCGTGCGCATCGAAGACAACTATCTGGTGACCCCGGACGGCTTCGAGCGTGTCTCCCGGGGCGCGCCGCGAGAGATCGCCGAGGTGGAACGGCTGATGGCGGAACCGGCCACCGCCGGGTCACCCCGACGGTCCGAGGTGGTGGAGTGGTATCGGGAGACGGAGCCCTTGCGCTAGCAGGCCGTCGATGAATCGCGCAGCTCCGCGTTCGTCTTCGTCGCCGCTTCCCGCGGCGTACCCGGAGGTGGTCACCAAATCACCCGGCTCATCCGCTCCACGGTAAGGCCCGGTCGAGGTGCTCCCGAAGTTCTTCCCCGCTCATCCCGGCGAGGGCCCGCTCCGCGGCCAGCACGGTCTGGTGCGGAAGAACCGACTGGCGCACGCCGCCCCCGGCGCGGGGGGCGAAAAGGAGAAGCAGCTTGCCCCAAGACTCCCGGCCCACGGTTACGTCCCACAGGGCTCCGTCCCTTGCCTGAAAGCGCCTCACGGTGAGAAGATAGTACCGACCATGGGAAGCCGGAAACCGAGAGCAGGAACTTAAGCAGCGTCCAAACTTTATAACCCCATGATAATACAAGCGATCAGGAGAGCTATAGGGTGGCGCTGAGGGAGCGGCTAGGCGGGCTGCGCCGGGAGCATCCGGTCTTCTTTTTCGGCATGGCGGCTGTGATAGGGGGTCTCCTGGCCGCCACGCTGGCGGTGGCCTCGCGCGTTCCCCTCTACCGGCACGACTCCGCCACGGTGGAGCAGCGCATGAGCGAGCGCGAGCGCGAGGTGCGCGACAGCATCCTCGACTCCCGCTCCCAGCGGGCCCGGCTGGCCATCGCACTCCTCAGGCGGGAGATGCGGTTGGAGTCGCTGCGCAACAGCCAGCTCCACCTGGCCATCGACCTGGACGAGGGTACTCTGGCGCTCAAGCACGGCCCGGCCACCCTCCGCCAGACCAGGGTGGGTATCGGCCAGGACTCGTTGATCAGGGCCCCAGACGGACGCACTTGGAGGTTCGTGCGGCCACTGGGAGAGCGTTACGTGGCCGGCAAGGAGAGGTCGCCAGCGTACCTGATACCGGAGTGGGTGTACCTGTCTCGCGGAGAGCCGATACCGCCCGGCTCGGAGCGGCGGGTAGCGGGGGGGTTGGGGGAGTACGTGATCCGGCTCGACGACGGCACGGAGATCTACTCCCGCCCCTCGCGGGGGCCCTTCGCAAACGCCCTCAAACCGGCTTCCTTCGTGGTACCCGAGGGCGACATGGCGGCCGTTTTCGAGGCGGTGCCGGTCGAGACCCCGGTTTACATCTTCTAAAACGCCAGTCGATAAAAGGAGGCCGACGCATGGAAGCAGATACGAAGCCAGACCAGAGGCGCGGCACCGGAGCCGAAAGGCGCGACACCACCCCACCCGGCCGCCTGCGCAGGATCTTCTTCGACCACGCCGCCGCCACCGGCACGCTGGCCGGCTGCGCCCTTCTCGTGCTGCTGCTCTTCGCGGCCACCTCGGCCTTCGCGGTAAACGAACGGTTCAAGCGCGACGTAACCGTGATCGCCCACTCCCACGACCTCCGTTCGCTGCGCTTCTTGCGCCAACAGGAGCTCTCGGGCACCGCGGAGTTGGCCCGTACCGTGGCCCGGCGCGGCCGCGACGTGTCGTCCGCCATCCCGGCCGGGGGAGAGCCGTATCTGGTGGTCTCCATCGAGGAGAAGCGGGTCTGGTACCTAGACGGGACCGATACCCTCTTTAGCGCGCCGGTGGCAGTGGGCTCGGGAGCCATGCTAGTGTTGGAGAGCCGCACCCTCCGCTTTCAAACCCCGCGTGGTCGCATGCACATCCAGCACAAGGAGCTGGACCCGGTGTGGATACCGCCCGCCTGGCACTACCATGAAATTGCCCGCAAGCACGGGCTCGAAGTGGTCGATATGAGCCGCGCCTCGCCCGACGCCCTGGCCGGTTTTCCGCCCGGAGAGGAGCCCATCCGGGGCGGCAAGATCTACATCCCCCCCCTCGGCAGCCCGCAGCGGCGGCACCAGGGGGTGCTGGGAGTGGCCAAGCTGGAGATGCAAGACGGCTACTACTTCCACGGCACCCAACAGGAGGAGACCATCGGCACGGCCGCGAGCCACGGGTGCATCCGCATGCTCAAAGACGACGTCCTCTGGATGTACGAGCATGTACCGTTGGAAACCGAGGTGTTTATCTACTGACCCCGGCCTCTTTGCCAAGCTAAGCCGCGGAGACCCGGTTCCTCCCCTCCGTCTTGGCCCGGTACAAGGCCCGGTCAGAGACCCGCACGAGCGTGGGTTTGTCGTCGGCGTCGTCGGGGTGGGTCGCCACTCCGAAGCTGGCCGTAAAGCCGAGGGAAAGGGCCGGATGGCGGGTGTCCTCGATCTGCTCCCGCAGCCGCTCCGCCAGCTGTAACGCCGCCTCCTTGGAGGTCTCGGGGAGGATGATGGCAAACTCTTCCCCCCCGTAGCGCCCCACCACGTCGGTCTCCCGGACCGCGCGCCGGACGATACCTCCAAACCACCGCAGCGCCTCGTCTCCGGCCTCGTGCCCGTACGCGTCGTTGATCTGCTTGAAGTTATCGATGTCCAGCAGAGCAAATGACACCGGGCGCCGGTAGCGCCCCGAACGCTTCAACTCCACCGCGAGCTGTTCGTCGAAGCCGCGGCGGTTGAGACAGCCGGTGAGGGGGTCGAGGGTGGCCTGGGTACGCAGCCGTTCCAGGAAGTAAGCGTTCTGCAGGGCGGTGGCCGAGGAGTCGGCGAGGGCCTGGAGGAGCTTGAGGTCGTGCGGTTCGTACGGGGCCTCCGTCATGCGGCCGCCGAGCAGCAGAAGACCGTCGGCGCCCTCGTCGAAGGGGAGGGGGGCGATCACTCCCACTCCCCCCTCCACGTAGCCGTGGATGGCGGCGTCGGGCGCGGGGACCACCGGCGCCGGTTCGGCGAAGGAGAGGGGCGGCAGGTCCGGCTTGCTGATCTCGCCGATCTTGAAAGGGGCGTCCACCGCCCGAACGGCGCGCGGCGCGAAGCGGTCGTCCACCTCGCGGAAGAGGGCGGCCCACCAGGCGAAGAAGATCTCGCGGGCCGAGTCGAGGACCACCGCCTTGGTCTCTTCGACCCCGCGCACCTTGGTAAAGGTGCGAGCCACCTGCTCCAGGGCCGCGAGTTGGAAGCGGAGCCGGTCGACCTCCTCTTCGCGCTCCTTCAGGGCGCTTTGTACCTCCCACACCCTTTCGAGCTGTCGCACCAGCGGCTCGGCAAGCCCCCTAGCTCGCTCCGCTCCGGGAGCGGCCAAGAGGCGGCCGCTGCCCCCGAAGGCGGCAAACTCCAAGAAGAGCTCCAAACCGTCATGGTCAGCGCCCGCGGCGATCGGTAACGGGAGCCGGGGCACCTCGATGCGGCACGGTACGCCGATGAGTTCGCGCACCGCCGCCGCACACGCCTCGGCCACCGCGGCCGGGGAGGCGGCCGGAGCAACCCTCCCGAACGCCTCGGCAACGGCGTCTCCGCCGCCCTTTCTCCGCGTGTCTTTCCTACCCTTCGGCATCCTCGTCTCCGAAAGAGATTCCCAGCTGCCTGGCCGTCAACACCGCTTCTCCGTCCGTCGGCACACGCTTGATCGCGCGCACCGCGTCGGCCAGGGGCACCGCCCGGATGGAGCTGCCCTGCAAAGCCACCATGGTGCCCGTTTCCCCCTCGGCGACGCAGCGGACCGCGGCGGCCCCGAAACGAAGCGCCAGCCCGCGGTCGTAGGCGACCGGGGCCCCGCCCCGCTGGATGTGACCCAAGACCAGGGTGCGAGTCTCCTTGCCGCTCGCCTCCTCGATCCTGGGGGCCAGCCGTTCGGCGATGCCGCCGTAGCGTCCCTCTTCCACGAAGCTCGCCTCGCCCCCGGCCGGTTTGGCACCCTCGGCTATCACCACGATACTGAAGCGCCGACCCGCCCGGTCGCGTTCGCGGATCTTCTCGGAAATCTTCGCGACCCGGTACGGAATCTCCGGGATCAGGATCACGTCCGCGCTGGCGGCGAGCCCTGACTCCAGGGCGATCCAGCCCGTGTGCCGGCCCATCAGCTCGACCACCATGACCCGCTGGTGCGACTCGGCCGTGGAGTGGAGCCGACCGATGGCGTCGGTGGCCACGTCCACCGCGGTCTGGAAGCCGAAGGTCACGTCGGTAGCTGCCAGGTCGTTATCGATGGTCTTGGGCACGCCCACCACCGGCAACCCCTTCTCGTACAGGGCGTTGGCGATCTTGAGAGAGCCGTCTCCCCCGATCGCCACCAGGGCGTCGATCTCCAGCCGCCGGAACTGCCCGAGTATTTCGTCCGAGCGATCCACGGTGCCCCAAGTGCCGTCGGGCTGGCGTACCTCCAGGCCGAACGGGTTCCCCCGGGTGGCGGTGCCCAGGATGGTGCCGCCGAGGTGGGTTATCCCGCGCACGCTCTGGGCGTTGAGGGGAAATACGCCGGGCTCCCCGTCCACCTCCCCCTCCAGCAGGCCGGCGTATCCGCGCCGCACGCCGAGCACCTCCCAGCCGGCTTGTATCCCCGCCAAGGTTACCGCCCGGATAACGGCGTTGAGGCCGGGGGCGTCTCCGCCGCCGGTATTGATGGCGATGCGCCGGATGGGGGAGTCGTCGGTGAGTGCCATGAGATAGGGATAAGTCCGCGACCGGCCGTTTGACAAGACACCCGCCTGCGAGTATGGTGCCGGTGGCGGAAAAGAAAGTTATAAGTAACGGAAACGCAATGGTTACGGAGGACCAGGTAAAGAAGGCCCTGCGCACGGTCAAGGACCCCGAGTTGGGGTACGACTTAGTGGTGCTCGGACTGGTGTACGGGATCGAGATCGAGGGGGCTCACGTGGAGGTGGCCATCTCGCTCACCTCGCCCGCGTGCCCAGTGGCTCCGCAAATCCTGCAGGACGCCCGCCGCGCCGTCGAGGGGGTCGAGGGGGTCGAAAGCGCCGAGGTGGAGTTGACCTTCGATCCGCCCTGGACGCCGGAGCGCATCCCTTCCATGGTGCGCTCGGCGCTGGGGCTTTAGCCCTCCTCTGCCCGCCCGGCCGCGGGTAGCTCCACCGTAAAGGCGGCGCCGCTCCCCTGCTCGCTCTTTACCCGGATCTCCCCACCCATACCGGTCACCATGCGGTGGGCCAAGCTCAGCCCCAACCCGATCCCGGCACCCGGCTCCTTGGTGGTCCAGAAGGGGTCGAAGACACGCTCCAGGTTGGGGGATTCGATACCCGCCCCGGTGTCCGCAACCTCCAAGCGCACCCGGCCGTGGCGAGACCGGGTGCGGACGGTTAGCCGGCGCTCCCCGCGCTTCTCTGCCAGGGCGTGCTCCGCGTTGACCACCAAGTTCAAGAGCAGCTGCTCCAGCTCCCGCCGCCGGGCCCGGACCGCGGGTAACGGTTCGGCCAGGTCGCGCTCGACGGCTACCTCGCGTGCCTCTAAGTGGCTCTCGCGCACTTTGAGGACGTACCAGACCACTTCGTTCAGGTCGATGTTCACTGGCTCCTCCCGCGAGACCGACTCCCCGGCGAAGAGTTTGAGATCGGCCACGATACGGGCGGCCCGGCCGGCCTCGCGCTGCACGATCTCCAGCGCCTCGCGGTCTTCTCGCGGCCTCTCGTCCTGGAGCAGGAGTTGGGCAAAGCTCCGTACCGAGGTGAGCGGGTTATTGAGTTCGTGGGCCACCCCGCTGAGGAGAGTCCCCAGCGAGGCCAGCCGCTCGGCCCGGCGGAGGCGTTCTTCCCGCTCGCGCTCGCCGGTCACGTCGCGGTAGATGCCGTAGATGCCCACCTGGCCCCCCTCCAGCTTTATCGGAGTACCGAGTACGTGGACCCGCAACGGCGTGCCGTCCTTGCGCTGGCGAACGGTCTCGAACGACACCGTCTCTCCGGTGGTTACCCGGCGGGTGGCCTGGCTTGCTTCTTCGCGTCGCTCTGCTGGCACTATCAGCTGGTTGATCGGCCGGCCCGCCACCTCGGAGTCTTGGAAGCCGAAGAGCCGGGTGAAGGCCTGGTTGACCCGCACCACCCGGTCGTGGTTGTCGAGCAGGGCTATCGGTTCGGGGGATATGGTGAAGAGGTATTCCCAGTGCACCTTCTGGAGCCGCAGCTCCTTTTCCGACTCCAGCCGGTCGCTGACGTCGCGGGCGAAGCCGTGTACCCCCACCGCGTCCCCGTCTACCACCACCGAGGTCTCCACCAGCTCGAGCGCTACGGCGCGGCCGTCCCGGTGCTTGCACAGCGCCGTATAGATTACCGGCCGGTCGGGCGAAGAGAGGGTCTCCTCCGTGAGCCGGTGGACCTCGGCCGCCATCCCGGGGTCGTCGGCGAGCAGGACATCGTAGGGCTGACCTATAAGCTCCCCGGCTTCGTAGCCGAGCACGTCCTTGACCGAGGGAGAGAGGTATTCAAAGCGGTGGTCGGGGGTGTGGAGGTAAACGAAAACGCCCTTGCTCCCCTCCACCAGGAGCCGGTAGCGGTCTTCCGTAAGCCGGCCGGGTGTTACTCGCTCGCCCATACCCCGAAGGTACGCCGCAGAGTGGCTCGAGTCCACTTTCGACCCAGGGTGGACGAGGCTTTGGTCCCGGCTGTTTGGCGACTTCCCGGCTCTACCCCTAGATTGCCCCCCGCGCGGACTTCCAGAACCGTAAACCCCGCCCGTGACGAGCGCCAAGACCCGCCCCCGGCTTTTTCTGATCGACGGCTACGCCCTCATCTACCGGGCTTTCTTCGCCATGATCGCCCGCCCCCTGGTTTCGTCGCGGGGCGAGAACACTTCGGCTCCCTTCGGCGTAGCACGTTTTCTCAAAAAGGTTTTGGACGAACACGACCCCGACTATATCGGCGTGGCGTTCGACGCGGGGGATTCAGAGCGGGTCGCGATCTACCCCGATTACAAAGCCACGCGCGAGAAGATGCCCGACGAACTGGAGGTGTCCATCCCCCGTGTACGCCGCATCTTCGAGGGGTTCCGGGTACCCGTGCTGGAGCTGGAGGGTTACGAGGCCGACGACGTGATCGGAACCTTGGCCGAACAGGCCCGGGAGCAGGGGATCGAGACGGTGATCGTCTCCGGCGACAAGGATTTCTATCAGTTGATCCAGGACGGTGTCTGCCTGCTGAACCCGGGGCGCGGCGGCCCCGCCGGGGTGGAGGAGGAGTGGGTCGACCTCAGTAACGCGCGCGAACGGTTGGGGGTGGCCCCGGAGCGGGTGACCGACTTCCTTGGGCTGATCGGCGACAGCTCGGACAACGTGCCGGGGGTGCGGGGGATCGGCCCCAAAACCGCGGTCAAACTGATCGAGGAGTTCGGGGGCGTCGAGGAGATCTTGGGGCGGACCGGGGAGATCACGGCCAAGCGGGCGCGCGCCGCCCTGGAGGAGCACCGCGACGACGCCCTCCTCTCCAAGCGGCTGGTCACTATCCGCCGGGACCTTCCCGTTTCGCTCGACCTCCAGCTCCTGCGCCGGAGCGAGCCCGACCGCGAGATCCTCAAGGAGATCTTCTTTGAGCTGGAGTTCCGTACCCTCTCGAGGGAGTACGGGGCCCCAGCCGCGGAGGAGGCGGCAGGCGTCGCCGTAAGAGACACTCTGGTTTCGTCGCCGAGTGAGGTAGCAGAGTTGGTGGCGCGTATCCGCGCGCGGGGCGGCGTGTCGCTGGACACCGAGACCAGCCACCTGGACCCGACCCGCGCCGACCTGATCGGGGTTGCCCTGGCCCTCGACCCCGGGGAGGCGTGCTACCTGCCCCTGGCCCACCGCCGCCAGCGTCCGGACCAAGCCGAGCTCGGCGGCGTGGCACCAGAAGACCAAGAAAACGCCATCCCCAACCTCCCCCCCCTGACTGCGACCGGGATGGCCCCCCTGAGGGAAGTGCTCGAAGACCCGGCGATCAAGAAGACGGGACAGAACCTCAAGTACGACTTTCTGGTGCTGCGGCGAGCCGGCGTCGAGCTGCGCGGGGTCTTCTTCGACACCATGATCGCCAGCTACCTGTTGGACCCGGGACGCCGGGAACACGGGCTCGATTCACTGGCTCTGGAGCACCTGGACCACCGTACCATCACTTACGCCGAGGTGGCGGGCAAGGGAAAGGGCGAGCTTCCCTTCGCCGAGGTGCCCCTCGCCAGCGCCTGCGGATACGCCTGCGAGGACGCCGACGTCGCCCTGAGGCTGGCCGAGAAGTTCGGGCCGGAGTTGGAGCGGCTGGGGCTGGAGCGGCTCTTCCACCAGGTAGAGATGCCCCTCATCGAGGTGCTGGCCCAGATGGAGTGGGACGGCATCGCCATCGAGGCGGCCTTCTTCGAAGAGCTGAGCGGACGGCTTAAGCGAGATCTCGCCACGCTGGAAGCGGGCATCCAGGTGGAGGCCGGGGTCGACTTCAACGTCAACTCCAACCCCCAGCTCCGGGAGGTACTCTTCGACCGGCTCGGCTTGCCAGTGGTCAAGCGGACCAAGACCGGCCCCTCTACCGACGCCGTAGTGCTGGAGCAACTCGCCGCCGCCGGACACCGTCTGCCCACCCTCCTGCTCGAGTACCGCCAGCTCGAGAAGCTCCGCTCCACCTACGTGGACGCCCTGCCCCGCATGGTCAACCCGGAGACGGGGCGCATCCACACTTCGTTCAACCAGACGGTGGCCGCCACCGGACGGCTCTCGTCCAGCAACCCCAACCTCCAGAACATCCCCATCCGCACCGAGGTGGGCCGCCAGATCAGGCGCGGCTTTGTGCCCCGGGAAGGGTTCCGGTTCGTTTCCGCCGACTACTCCCAGATCGAGCTGCGTATCTTGGCGCACTACTCCAGCGACCCGGCCTTCGTGGAGGCGTTCAGGGAGGGCGAGGACATCCACCGTCAGACGGCGGCGATCATCTTCGGGGTAGCTCCGGAAGAGGTGAGCCGCGAGATGAGAGACCGCGCCAAGACGGTAAACTTTGCCACCCTGTACGGCCAGGGGGCGTTCTCGCTCGCCAACCAGCTCGGCGTCGCGCGGGAAGAGGCCCGCGCCTTTATCGACGCTTACTTCGAGCGCTTTCCCGGCGTGCGCCGCTACCTGAACGCCGAGGTCGAGAAGGCCCGAGAGCTGGGGTTCGTGGAGACGATCACCGGCCGACGCCGCTACCTCCCCGAGCTCCGCTCCAAGAACTTCAACATCCGCGCCTTCGGGGAGCGGGCCGCCATCAACGCCCCCATCCAAGGCTCGGCGGCCGACCTCATCAAGATGGCGATGATCCACATCCACCAGGACTTCGCCGCGGACCCCCGCGACCTGCGCATGTTGGTGCAGGTCCACGACGAACTCCTCTTCGAGGTACCGGAAGGCGAAGAGGAGTCGGCGCTGGAGCTGGTGCGGCGGAGGATGGAGGGGGTGGTCGAGCTCACCGTGCCGCTGGTGGTAGAGACGGGGGTGGGGAGTAACTGGCTGGAGTGTAAGTAGCGGCCAAAAACTCGTCGCTGGCGATGGAGCAGCCCCTGGGCTCGGCGCTGGGGGCCCGGCCGTGGAGCCGGAAGGAGCCGTCCCGCTCCATGACCCCGAAGTCCTCGGTCTGGATAGAGATCACCGACCCCACGTTGGCCAGGTCGAGATGTCGGAGCACGCCGGCTTCGCCCGCTGGCAACGGGGCCAGCGTCTCGGGGTGGCGGGCGCTGGTCCGTACCCACGGTGGAGGCCGGTGCGCCCGCTCGGGCAGCGGAGCGGCCTGGCCCGCCACGCCGTCGTAAAATTGGGAGCTCAGCTCCGTCATCCCGTACTCGTTCACGATCCACGCGGGGGGTACCCCGAGCCGGTCTTCGATCACTCCGTACAGTTCGGCCCGGCTCAACTTGCGGGAGCGCCCCTTGAATCCACCCGTCTCCATCACCCGCGAGCCGGGGGGGAGGCGGTAGCGCCGGCCGCGCTCTTCGAGCCAGTCGAGCAGGTGCACAAGGGAAAAAGAGGTGGCGAGCAGGCAGACCGGCTCTTCCTCCTCTTCGGCCCGGCGCAGCCCCTCCGTGGCCTGCTCCCAGTCCACACCGTCGGGCCCGATCAGCCAGGCGCCGTGCGGCGCCCCGAACGCCTCCGATACCTGACCCGCCATGTGGGACAGGGAGGAGTCGGGTGCTTTCTGCGGGGGTGGTATCAAGGAGAGCAGGCGCACTCTCTTCCGATCCGGTAGCAGGTGGTGCCGGAAACCGGCCTCGAGCACGGCGTGGTAGACCAGCACGGTGGGAAGGTAGTGGGCGCCCCGCCGTCCCCGCCCCCGGCTGGTGCCGCTGGTGCGGAAGACGCGCTCGGCCTTTGCCAGCTCGCCGCAGACCAGCGCGGCAGACTTGAACGCGGCGGCGGGGACGGCGGGGATATCCCCGGCCGCGGCTACCTCGCCGGTCCCGGTACCCAGCCGCTCACAGTAGCCCCGGTAAACCAGGTTGTGCTCGTACTGGAAACGGAAAATGTCTACCGCCAACTGGTCGAAGTCCTCCGGCGCGACCCCCCGCCCGGCCCACGCGATCACCCTCTCCGCGAGGGCGCCACCCCCGGCGGGAAGCGGCACCTCAGTCGCTCCGGCCGCGTCCGGCGTACTCCACCAGCAGCAGACCGAGTTCGATTTCCGCCGCCCGCGCGCCGGTGGTGGCGGAACCGTTGTAAATGAAAGCGAAAGCGATCCGCTCGCCGCCCGCTACCTCAAGGTAGCCGGCCAGGGTGCGGGAGCCGCGCAGAAAGCCGGTCTTGGCGAGGATTTTACCCTCGGCCGGGCTGCCCCTGAAGAGACGGTTCATGGTCCCGTCGGGGTGCCCGGCCACCGCCAGGGAGTGCCGGAAGAGAGCGCTCCAGGGCTGGCCGGCGGCGTATCTGAGGGCGGCTATCAGGGCGCGGGGGCTGGCCCGGTTCCGCTCCGAGAGCCCAGAGCCGTCGGCGATCACCAGCTCGCCGGAGGTGACACCCAGCTGCCGGAAAAAGTCACCGGCGGCCGCACTGCCCCGGCGGTAACTCCCCTCGCCCGTAACCTCGCGCGCGGCGAGCTTGAAGAGGTGCTCGGCCACGAAGTTGTCCGAGTGGCGGTTCATGTGGTGGACCATCGCGCCCAGTGGAACCGAGAGGTGGCGGTGGACGAGGAGGGCGTCGCCTGGTGCCTCGCCCACCTCCACCGGACCGTGTACTCGAATGCCCGCGTCCCGCAGGGCGCTGCCGAGCGCCCCGGCGGCCAGGAGGGCGGGAGCCGAGACCCCCACCTGGTAGCGGTTCAGACCCCGCCCCGAGACCGCTCCACGCACGAAGATTGTGTCTCCGTCCGGCTCTCGCACCGCGTACGCGGGCCGGCCCCCACCGCTCACGGCGGTCGAGACCACGGGGATCGTCTCCACCTCGGGTTGGAGCCGCAACCGGGCAGGTGACCCCGCCGCACCCGCCACCAGGTCAATCCAGATAGAGTTTCTCTGGAAGGCGAGTCCGCTCACCCTCGGGGCGTACACCGAAGCCCCGCCCCCGGTATCGCGCGGCCAATCGGGCCCCAACAGCTGGTCGTCGAAGGCCGAGGGGTCTCCGATCACGCTCCCCTCGATTACCCGTACCCCCCGGGCCCGTAGCTGGCTGGCCATCACCCGCAGCGGCCGCATGGGGTCTTCGCTGAACTCGGGAAAGCCAAAGGAGGGGTCTCCCGAGCCGCGCAGGATCACGTCTCCCCGCAGCACCCCCCCCGGAAGGGGCGCGCGCGAGACCAAGAGGTCGGTGGCGAAGCGGTGCTCCGGACC
This sequence comes from Longimicrobiaceae bacterium, assembly GCA_050732775.1. Taxonomy (GTDB): domain Bacteria; phylum Gemmatimonadota; class Gemmatimonadetes; order Longimicrobiales; family Longimicrobiaceae; genus JBOHRN01. Next base: position 65,737 of record JBOHRN010000023.1, read on the forward strand.
GAACACCGACAGTACCCACACCGAGGTAAACAGCTTGTTGGTCGAGGCGGGCACCAACGGCCGGTCCGCGTTGATCCAGATCAGCGGCGCGTCCCGGTCGAGCGACCACGCCATCAGCCCCCAATCACCCCGGGCTTGCTCCGTGATGCGCACGGCTTGCCGCTGGAGCGGCGGCTCCTGCGCCGCGAGCAGGGTGGAAAACAGGAAAAGCGCCGCGGGGATACCCCGGAGAGACAGCATTCAAGCAGCGGAAGGGGGAGGGACGTCTTCGTCTTCTTCGCTATCTGCCTCTTCCGCTTCGGGCTCGAACCGCTCCAGGATGCGCTGCTGAATCCGAAAGGAGGAGCGGGTGTTCTCTTCCAAGTCCATCACCACGTTGAAAAAGGCGGCCACCGAGAACATGGCCACCGCCAGCGCCAGCGCCCCCACCCCCAGACCGAGCGCGGCGGCCCACGACATATCCCCGCCGCCCGTGCCGAAGGAGAGGATGAGCACTCCCACCAGCACGGTGACTACTCCCAGAAAGCGCAGAAAGCCGGCCAGAAAGCGGACGTTTCCGTAACGCTCCTCGACCCCGGCCAGGCGGCTGGGGGTACGCCGTTCACGCAGTAACCAGCCGCACTTCGGGCACTTGTCCACGGTGGGGTCCTCCACCACGGTGCCGCAGCGGGGACACTCGGTGGGGGTGCTGAAGAGATGGAGTGCCATGGTGGGGATTAAGCCAGCAACGGATATGCCAGCATGCTCAAGAGTACTCCCAGTCGCACCAACGGACCAGCGACCTCAGGGGAGGAAGCCCGTCGTGGTGCCACTCCGGCGGCGGCCATGACATCTGCCCGAGCGGGCAGACGCGGCTGGCCCCGAACACGGCTAGCCGCACGGCGAGCTCCTCCACCCGGCACTCCGGCGCGGCGACCCCCACCGTCTGAAGAAGTGGCGCGGCGCGCGCCACCAGGTCGGGGACCTCGCCCAGAGAGCTTACCGGCTTCACGCGCACCGCGCGGTTGAGGCACGAGGGGGCGGGCGCCGGGTCGGGGTCGAAGATGACCAGCCACCCCGTGCCCCGCGCGGGCTCGAACAGCCGCGCACCGCCCTCGCTCAAGCCGGCGAAGTCGGTTTCGGCTCGCAGTTCGCGCAGCGCCGACGCCTCTCCGGGCGAGAGCGGACCGCGGGGGAGCCTTGGCTCCAGCTTCGTCAGCTCCGAAGCCAGGAGCCCGGCCCACTCCCGGGGAGAAGCTGCACCCCCCTCCTCCACGTATATCAGCTGCGGGGAAACGCAGCCGCGCTGGTCAAAGGTGGCTACGTCGATAGCGGCGGCGCGCGCCGCAGCGCTAGTGGCGCGCTCGCGCGCCACTACCCCGAAAGAGAACTTGTGCCCGTAGCCGATAAAGCGGGCGCCTGGCGGCGCCCGGCGGCGCAGCGAGCCGACAGAGTCGTTCGACCCGTAAGCCACTACCGCTTCGGCCCGCTCCAGGGCGGCCCTCTCCAGGTATTGGTTGCCCCCCCGCCACCACGCCACCGCCAGCGCGCGGCCCAGGGCGGCGTCTTGCTCGGCCAGGGCGCGGGCGAAGAGGGCCGGAAGCAGCGGCTCGCCGCTCGCCGCCTTGCCCAGCACCGGCGACTTGACCAGCAGCGAGCGCACCAACGCGGTGACCGTAACGCCGGGGACGTTGCCCGCGAAGAGCTGTACCGTGAGCGCGGGGGCCACCGCCAAGACCCGCCGCCCGCCCAAACGGACAAAGCCGTCGAGCACGGCGGCGTCGCCAAACTCCCGTCCCAGCAGATCGAGCAGCCGCTCCCCCCGCCACTGGGCAGCCATCCCGTCCAGCACCAGGCGCGCCATCTCGGGCGAGTAGCCAGCCACCGCCGGCAGGGCCGAGAGAGCGGCTTCGCGCAGCGCGTCTCCTTCGCTTAGGAACCGTTCGGCCACCCCTCCGAGAAGGGCCGCCAGCTCTCTCGCCGGACGCGCCGCGAGCGCGTCTCTCTCTTGCCGGAGCGCCTCCGCCTGCCGGGCCACCAGTTCGGGGGTGAGCAGGGGAAGAGCTAGCTCCACCGCGCCGTCACCCTTCCCGAACCTTTCCACGGTGGTGGCGATCCCCGGGAGGGCGGGAAGGTGATACGCTTGGATCATGGTGTCACAAAAACCCCCAGAACCTTTCGTTTACCTCGACCACCACCTCCCACCCCCCACCCGGCCCGACCCCCCGGTGCAGCTCGAGCCGCAAGATGTCGTACGCCACCCCCACCCCTGTCCCCGCACTGCCGCGCGCCCCCGCCCCCTCTACCCAGCCCGCGGCCGCGGCGAGGCGGCCCGAGAGCCAGGGCCACGCCAGCTCGGCCGAGCCGGACGCCGAGCCGAGCGCGAAGCCGTTACCGACCAGGGCACGGAACGGGTGCCCGGGAAGGGTGCCCCTGCCGCCCAAATAGAAGCCCTCCTGCGGAAGAGCGTCTCCCAACAGCGCCCCGGCCGAAGCTCTCAGGCGGAGTTCGGAGTTGCGCCACCCGAAGCGGCGGCCGCCGCGGAGCTCCGCCACAGGGCTCACGAAGAGCCGTGGGGTGTCACTCCTTGCTTCCTCGAAGAGTCCGGCGCCTGCGCTCACATCCGCCTGCCACCACCTCTCCAGCTCCTCTTCGGCCGCGCGCAAGAAGTCCAGCGAGCCACGCCACATTACTCCCACCAGGGTTGGTAGAACCGGGCGCAGCTCTTCTCCCCGGAGCGAAAAGTCCGCGCTCTTGCGGGCGGCTCCCTGCCGCTCGGCGGTGAGAGAGACCCCGGCACTCCAGCTAGCCGACACCCGCCTCCCGGCCGACACGGTGACTCCGTCCGTGTAGTAGAGGTCCAGGAAGTCGCGCCCGGCTACGAAGGTGCTCACGCTGTTTACCACTCCGGAAGCCGCGGGCCCCGGTCTCAAGTCGCGGGGCCGGTTCAGATACGCCTCCAAGCCCCACCTCCACACCGGACCGGCGCCCGCCACCCCGGCTCCCAGCAGAGGGTGGCCGGGGCCGAACGCCCACCCCCCCCGCACCTCTCCCCTGACCCCCGGCGCCAGTTCGCGCGACAGCCCCGCGCCCAGCGCCACCCCTTCGGCCCGGTTGTAGCGCACTAGCTGCGACGCCGCCGGGAGCCGCAGCCGGGTGGCTGGAAGTCCGGAGAGCCCTTCTCCGGCCGCGTAACGGCGGGCTCGCCGCTCTACTTGGTCCGGGTCCAGCGGCGGGGCCAGCCCTTCTTCTCGCAGCCCGGCGTGGAGGTCGCGCTCGAAAGGAAAGCTCTCCCGCTCTGACTTAGGCAGCGAGGTGACTGGAGCCCCCCGGAAGCGGCCCATGGGGATACCTTGGTTGAAGCGGTAGTCGCTGATATTCATGCGGGCCAGGATCACCGTGCCCGCGGGCAAGTCCAACTCGGGCAGTTCGCGTCGCACCTCGAGCCGCTGCTGGTACGGGAGCCAGTACTTTTCTTCCCAGAGGGCGTTCTCCAGCGAGACGCGGATGAAGTCGAGCTCCCGTTCCCGGTAAGACGATGGGGTAAAGGTAAAGTCCATGCGCACGATCCCACCCGCGGCCCGGTCCAGGAAAACCGAACCCACGAAACCCGGCTCCGAAGTGTCCCACGGCCGCACCACCACCTCGGCCACCTCCACCGGCCCGACCCGGCCGGGGAGCCGCAAAGTGACGCTCTCGCCGAAGCGGTAGCGGTACACCGAATCGGCGCCCGGCGCGACCGGGTGGAGCACGTCGCTCACGTTGTCGCCCTCGGCGATCACGATGCGGTCGCCGAAGTTGTCGAGCACGGCCACCAGCCGGTCCGTGTAGTAGTGGATGTCGGTGGGCAGGGCCTCCCGGTGGCGGCGGCCCACGATGATCTGCTTGGCCAGACCGGGCCGTCGCCAGAGGAGCTCCAGGGCGATCTGGTCGGTGCGCACCAGCACGCGCTCGCCCGTATCCTCCAAGTCCAAGTAAAAGTAGACGTAACCGCGCGCCTCGGCTTGGTAGTCGAGCAGCTCCCCCTCGGCAAAGAGGCTCTGCCGCGCCGCCCGCGCGCGTTCGACCAAGGATAGAACCTCGGGCGAGTTCCAAAGGGTGTCCGCGTCTTGAACCGCCGCGGGGGTGGGAGAAAGGGTGAGAACAAGCCACGACACAGCGGCAGCTACGGCACGGCGCACTACGGAATCGATCTACGGTTCAGGGTGCGCGCGCCGGGGTCCAGGAAAGATTCCAAACTGGCCATCACCGCCCGGTCCAGGAGGCCGTCGATCATCTCCATCACCAGGTACGCGCTAGAGCGCCGCTGTTCGGTGGCCGATAGGTGTCCCCAGATGGCGCGCCGGAACATGAACAGCTCCAGCACCGCCTCGGTAACGTCGTAGCCGTCGGCACGGCGCTGAAAGCCGTGGATGGCCGCGAGCTGTTCGGACTCGAAGCGGGGGCTTCCGTGCTCCAAGCGGTCGAGCACCGAGTCGAATAGTTGGGGTACGTGGTCGAGCAGGAGAGGGTCGCTGAGTTCCTGCTTGCTCTGGACGCTCCGGTTCTCGCGCACCCGGTAGACCCAGTCGCGCAAGATATCGCCCCGGCCCTTGCGCAGCTCGGCAACCACGCCGGCAAACCGTTCGCTGTCGCTGGGGCGTGAAGTGGGAGCGGGGGCGTTGTTGGTCACGGTCAGCTGTGAAATCAGGAGTAGGTCAAATATATCCCTCCGGCACCGTTTCCAAAAGTGCCGCCCTTACCGTAGCGAAGTGTAACGCGGCGCACCCCCTCACCGGCTTGTGACCGGTCCAACGGAGGAGTACCTTCATCGAGCTGGCTGATAACCCGAGTAGCCGTCGATCCATGCAAATAATCCGCGAGCCGAGGGTAACCCTCCTCTCCCGGCAGGAGTTCCTAGCGCCCGGCCATATCCACTGGCGGGGCGACGGCGACGTGGACGCCGAGACGCTGGCGGAGTTTGCCGGACGGCTCTGCTACCTATCGTTCGGAGAGGAAGCGGGCATCGAGGGGGGACACAAGACCATCCCCGGGCGCACCACCAACGAGTCGTACCTGGCCAACATCCTCAAGGTCAAACACGGTAGCGTGCTGGAGCACGCGGTGTGGAGCGTGCTGGTCGAGGGGGTGAGCCGCTCCCTGACGCACGAACTGGTGCGCCACCGGGCGGGCTTCGGCTTCTCCCAGCTCTCCCAGCGCTACGTGGACGAGTCGGGCATCGCCTTCGTGCTCCCCCCCGAGATCGACGACAACACCACCGCCTTCGAGGTCTGGCTGGGGGCGTGCGAATCGGCCCTGGAGGCGTACCGGGAGCTACTCGGCGAACTAACCGACCGGCTGGGAGAAGAAGAGTCGGCCACCTTGCGGAAGAAGCGAGCCCGCCAGACCGCCCGCGCCGTGCTCCCCAACTGCGCCGAGACCAAGATCGTGGTGACGGGCAACGCCCGGGCGTGGCGCCACTTCATGGAGGCGCGCGGGAGTGGCGGGGCCGACGCCGAGATTCGCCGCTTGGCGCTTCGCTTGCTGGAGATCTTCCGGCAAGAGGCGCCCCACATCTTCGGCGACATGCACCTGGTCTCCCAGCACGACGGCACCCAGGTAGTCGAGACGCCCAACAGCAAGGTGTGAGGGAGAGCCGAAGGCGGAATGCCCGGATGGTTGACCTAAGCGAGCCCGGAGAGTAGCTTTCCGGACGAACGCTCGTTCGAGACAGAACCCCCTGAACGGAGCAAGGTGGCCGCGAAGAGCGAAGAAGAACTCAAGCAGAAGGTCCAGAACGGCTTCCTAGTGGAGTACCCCGACGAGATGACCGAGGGGTATCGGAAGTCGCTCATCGTGCAGCTACTGGTACAGGCCGACACCGAACTGATTTCGGCGCCCGCGTACTTCGGCCCGGCCAGCACCGCGCCCTCCACCAACACCATGGTCAGCGCCACGGCCATCATCCAGGACGAACTGGCCCACGCCAACATCGCCTATCGGCTCCTGGAAGACCTGGGGCTCGACAAGGAGGAGCTCCTCTACGGCCGTGAGCCGCATCAATTCAAGCACCCTTACGGCTTCGACCAGCCGCTGGAAGACTGGGCCGATCTGGTGGTGGCCAACGGCTTCTTCGACCGAGCAGGTATCACCCTCCTGGGAGACGTTTTCGAGAACACTTCGTACGGCCCCCTCAAACGGGCCCTGGTCAAGGTAGACCAGGAGGAAACCTTTCACCTGCGTCACGGGGAGATGTGGATGAAGCGGCTGGTGCAGGCCGGGGGCGAGGCGCGCGAAATGGTGCAGCGCTCCGTGGACTGGATGTTTCCGATGGCGGTGGAGTGGTTCGGGCTGCCCGACGACCGCAAGCGCCACTCCGGCCAACTCGAGTACCGGCTCAAGGGGCTCACCAACGACCAACTCCGCCAGAAGTGGATGAGTTCCACGGTGCCGCTCTGCGAGTCGCTGGGGCTCGACCGGCCGGCCCACTACAATGAGGAGAAGGGAGAGTATGAGCTCGACTTCCCCTTCCCCTGCCAGTACGATCCGGACGAGCGGCGCTGGCTCTTTGCCGAGGGAGAGATCAGCTGGGACGAGGTTTTCGAGAGGTGGAAGGGGCGCGGCCCCATGAACCGCCGCTACGTGGAGATGGTGCAAGACGGAAGGGAGTTACGCCGGGCGCTGGCGGCGTGACGCCGGCCGCCACCAGCTTCGATCATACTTCGATGACCGCAACAGCCGCTACTTACCCGGTCCCACTGGAGGAGCAGACCGGGCCCCTGTGGGACTCACTGCGCGGGGTGATGGACCCCGAGCTGCCCGTCTCCCTGGTAGATTTGGGGCTGGTTTACGACGTCCGCGAAAGCGCCTCGGGCGAGGTCGAGGTAGACCTTACCTTTACCGCCTCGGGCTGTCCGTGCATGGCGTTCATCAAGATGGACTTGGAGGAAGCCCTGCTGGCTGTGGACGGGGTGAGCGGAGTGACCATCCACGAAGTGTGGAACCCTCCCTGGACCCGCTCCCGGGTGAGCCCGGCTGGGCGCGAACGGATGAAGAAGTTCGGGGTGGGGCTGTAGCAGCGTGCGCGAACCGGTCTACGAAGTATTCGCGCGCAAGACCCGCGCGGAGCCGCTCCGGCACGTGGGCGCGCTCAACGCCCCGGACGACGAGTTGGCCCGCGTCTTTGCCTGGAACACCTATGACGAGCAGAACTGGTTCGAGATGGCCGTGGTCAAGCGCGACTCTCTGCTCCCGGTCAACCCCCGGCCGGGAGCCACTCCCGCCAACGGCGGCGCCAGACGCCTGGTTCGCTCTCCCGGCCGGGGCTCGTACGGCGGCTCCGAGGTGACCGATCCGGAGGTGGCGGGGTGAGCGGCGCAACCGCCCAAGCCATCCAGCAGGCGGCCGAGCTGGCACCGTCGGTGCGCACCGCCCTGCGCGACCTGATCCTTGCCCTGGCCGACGGCAAGCGGCTCCTCGGTATCCGCTACTCAGACTGGATGCTCGGAGCTCCCAGCCTCGAAGCCGGCATCGCGGCTTCGTCCATGGCCCAAGACGAGTGGGGACACGCCCGGCTCACCTACGCCCTGCTCTCCGACTTCGGTGACGACACGGCCGCGCTAGAGAGAGAGCGGGAAGCCGCCGACTACCGGAATCCGGAACCGCTCGACCGTCGCTTCTCCTCGTGGGCCGAAATGACCGCCGCCGGGCTCATCCTGGACACCGCCTTCGCTGTGCAGTACGCCGCCCTCGCCGGCAGCCGCTACGAGCCGCTCCACAACCGGGTACAGAAGCTCCTGGACGAGGAGGCCTTCCACTACCGGCACGCGGCGGGGTGGGCGCGGCGGCTCGCTAGCTCGCCGGAGCCGCGGAAAGAATTCGCCGGACACGCGCGGCGGCTCCTGCCCGCGGCGCTCCGCTGGTTCGGCTCCGGAGGGTCCGAAACGGCCCGCGCCTTGGTCGAGCAGGGGATCGCGGACGCCGCACCGGACCAGCTCCGGGAGCGGCTCTTGGAGCGCGTGGCACCCGTCCTGCTAGAGCCAGGGCTAGCCGGCCTGGCCCTCTCCGGCCAGCCGGGCAGCTGGCGGTACGAGGGCGAGATCGACTGGGACGGTTGGGACGACACCACCCGCCGCGCTAACCAGGGCGGCCCCGACGCCGGCACCCTGGCTCGGGTACGGGGAGACCTCAACCGGGCCTTCTTGGTGGAGTAACCGCGAACCAGACAGCCGTGACTAGACAGCTAAAGGTGTTTATGCCCCGCTGGGTGCGCTGGCCCCTGATCCCCGTTCTCGCCGTGCTGTGGGGGGTCATGACCTACGTGGCGTTTGCCACACCCGGCGGCGGCGAGGAGTTGGGGATGCTCGAATGGTTGGTGATCACCGTGGTGCTCTTGCTGGTGGGCGGGATGATCTGGCTGATGTCATCGGGTAAGCTGCCCGCGTATATTATCGAGTTGGAAGACGAGGAAGTACGCGGTGGGCCTGCCAACAAGCTTCCGTGAACGGGCGGCGTAAAGCCACCTCGCCCCCAGAGCAGGGCGACACCGGCCCGGATGGCGGCGGCCTCCCCCCCCACCCCCCCTGCCCCTTCTGCGACTCCCCGGACACCCAGCTGATCTCCCCCTTCGGCGGACAGATGTCGGTGGCCCAGTACTGGTGCGGGGGTTGTCGCACCGGCTTCGAATACCTCAAGTGGGGCGACACGCCCCGGGGGGATTCCCTTTCCGGCTAGAGCGCGTATCTTAGGGAGAGAAGTCTTCTTTCACCCTTGCCCGAGAAACGCCATGCACACCTTCTTCATGAGCCGCTTCGAGGAGGAGACTCTATCCCTGCTCCGCCTAGTGTCCGGGTTCCTCTTCCTCCAACACGGGGTTCAGAAACTCTTCGGACTGCTGGAGGGAAACCAGGTAGAACTCTTTTCGCTCATGGGGCTGGCCGGTTTTATCGAACTGTTCGGCGGACTTTTTATCATGGTTGGGCTCTTTACCCGTCCGGTGGCTTTCGTGGCGGCGGGCGAGATGGCTGTCGCTTACTTCATGGTGCACCTTCCGCAGGGCTTCTGGCCCATTCTCAACGGCGGTGAGCCGGCCGCATTTTACTGCTTCCTTTTTCTCTACCTGTCAGCCCGCGGCGCGGGCCCGTGGAGCGTTGACGCCGCCCTGGAGCGCCGGGCCGCGGCCAAACCGGTGGCGCACCCCGCCCCAGAGCCGGTCAGCTGACCGAGACCGGGCGGGCGCCCGGCTCCAGCTCCTCGAAGACACTGAGCGCCAGGGGAACTTTTCCAAAGGGGGCGCTCACCTGCACCCCGCGGGTGGCGCTCCGCGCCTCGGCGAGCATCTCGCGGGCGATAGCTAGCCCTTCCTGGATCGCCCGCTCCTTGCCCGCCGCGCCGGCCACGCGCATGCGCGCCAGAATCTCGTCCGGGACCACCACCCCCGGTACCTCGTTAGCCAGGAATTCGGCGTTGCGGGCGCTGACCAGCGGCCAGACTCCCGCGATGACGGGGATATTGAGATTCTCTCGCTCGATGCGCTCCAGGAAGTTCATCAGTTGCCCAACGTCGAAGACGGGCTGGGTGATGGCGTACTCGGCCCCGGCGTCCACTTTCCAGTAGAAGCGCTTCAACTCGTGCTCAAAGTCGGTGGCGCCGGGATTTACGCCCACCCCGATGACAAACTCCGTGGGCTCGTCAAGGGCGTTACCGCCGGGGTCTAGCCCGCGGTTCAGCCGCGAGACCAGGTTGGTGAGCCCGATGGAGTCGATGTCGAAAACCGCGGTGGCGTCGGGGTACGGTCCCATTTTGGGAGGATCTCCGGTGATCAGCAGCAGGTTGCGCAGGCCCACCGCCTGCGCTCCCAGCAGGTCCGAGAGCATACTCAGCAGGTTGCGGTCGCGGCAGCAGTAGTGGACCACCGGCTCGATGCCCACCTGTTGCAAGATCAACAGTGAAGTCGCCAGCACGCCCATACGGCTCTGGGCGCGCGGACCGTCGGGGACATTGACCGCGTCGACGCCCGCCTCTTTGAGCAGCCGCACCCCCGCCAACACCTTTTCGGGATTGGCTCCCCGCGGGGGAACGATCTCCACGCTGGTAACGAACTCTCCGGCCGCGAGCTTTTGCCCGAAGCGCGAACGCCTTTCGAGCGGCAGGGGCTCGCTACCCGCTGGCTGCTCGACCGGAGCGGTAACGGCCAGCGGACGCGAGCGGGGCACCAGGGCGCGGACCGCGTCCGAGATGCGGGCGATGTGCTCGGGGGTGGTGCCGCAGCAACCGCCCACGAAACGGGCCCCCTTGCGGATCAGCCGGGAGGCGTATTTGGCCATGTACTCGGGCGACGCCAGGTATATTTTGCGTCCGTCCACGTCGCGGGGCAGACCGGCGTTGGGCTGGGCCGACAGGGGTAGCCGCGAGACGGCGGCCATCTCTTCCACCGCACCCAACATGGCGTGCGGTCCCACGCTACAGTTGAGCCCCGCCGCGTCCGCTCCCCACTCTTCGGCGCGCTGGACGAAGAGGGCGGCGTCGGTCCCGAAGGCGGTGCGCCCGTCTTCCTGGATGGCGATCTGCGCCAGCACGGGCACCTCGCCGAGGGAGCGGACGGCGGCTATCGCCTGCTGAATTTCGCTCAGGTCGCTGAAGGTCTCGATGACGATAAAGTCTACCCCTCCCTCCAGCAGCCCCTCGGCCTGTTCGCGGAAAAGGGCTTGCGCTTCGGTCACCGAGGTGGGGCCGTACGGCTCGAGGCGGATGCCAAGAGGTCCGATGGCGCCCGCTACCAGGGCGCGGCCACCCGCCACGCCGGCGGCCAACTGGGCGGCGCGCGCGTTGATGGCCCGTACTTCACTCTCCAGTCCGTGCCCCGCCAACTTGATGCGGTTGGCCCCGTAGCTGTTACTCTCCAGGATCTCGGCGCCCGCCTTGAGGTAGGCCCGGTGAACGTCCCTCACCAGTTCGGGCTGGGTCAGGTTCAGCTGGTCGTAGCAGCGGTTGATGTACACGCCGCGAGCGTACAGCATGGTGCCCATGGCCCCGTCGAAAACGTGCGGGTGTCGGTCGTGGAGAAAGTCGTGAAACGACGGCACCTCAACCTCCCGCGCTGAAGTACTTGGCCGCCGGGTGGTGTACCACCAGAGCGGCGGTAGACTGCTCCGGGTCGAGCTGCCAGGCGCTGGTTAGCTTTACCCCGATAGCATCCTCCACCGGAAGGAGTTCGAAGAGGAGCTGGTGCTGTTCGAGGTCGGGGCAGGCGGGGTACCCCCAAGAGTAGCGGAGCCCTCTGGGCCCGTTCATCCCCAGTTCGCCGCGCACCCGGCGGTTTACCAGCTCGGCCGCGCCCTCGGCCGCCTGCACGCTGAAGCCGTGGAGGTAGTAGCCCTCGCTGTAATCGGCGCGCGCACTCTTCTCGGCCACGAACTCCCCGGCGCTGTCACCGCTGGTTACCACCTGGAAGATAGCCAGGTCGGCGGGGCGCCCTTCCTCTAGCGGCCGGAAGTAGTCGGCCAGGCAGAGACGTTCCCGGTCATCCTGGCGGGGAAAGCGGAAGCGCCCGATCTCCTGGCTCTTCTCCGCCGGGTCGAAGACCACCAACTGGTCACCGTCGCGCCCCGCCGGAAAGTAGCCGTACACCGCCCGCGGCCGCAGCCACCCCCGGCTGCGCGCCTCCACCGTGTAACGGGCGAGACGCGGTTCGAACTCTTCGCTCACCAGACGCTCCCACTCCTCCCCCTTGAGGTTCTTGGCCCCCCACTGCATGCGGTAGAGGGTGTTCCGGTCGATACACGCCACCACCTCGTCCAGCGGCAGCCCGGGTAGCGCCTTGAACCCCCAGAAGGGCGGCTCGGGAACGTCAGCGAGGGGGAGCGAAGCTTCGCTTGCGGCGGGGCGGTGCCGATGCGCCTGCGCCTTACGCTTCGAATACTCGCGGCCGCGGCGCACCATCTCCCGGTTGTGCGCGAGCACGAAGCCCTCACGCTGGCCGCCCTGGAGCTGGTCCATGGTAGCCAGACCTGCGAAGGCGTCTTTACAGTAGAACATCCCGGCCGGGTAAACTTCGCTCTCTCCGATCTCGGCTGCGCTCCGCACGAAGCTCGGGTTGATGGCCGCGCCGCCGACCAGCAGCGGGTAATTCAGACCCCTCTTATGTAGCTCCCGCGCGCACAGCGGCATCTGCTTAGAGGTAGAGACCAGCAACGCGGAGAGGCCGATGGCGTCGGCGTTGACCTCCTCGGCTTTCTCGACAATGGTATTTACCGGAACCTGTTTGCCCAGGTCGAATACGGTGTATCCGTTGTTGGTCAGGATGGTGTTGACCAGCGACTTGCCGATGTCGTGCACGTCGCCGTAGACGGTCGCGAGGACTACCTTCCCCTTACTCTGCCCCGCTTTCTTTTCCAAGAAATTCTCCAGCCGCGCGACGGCCTTTTTCATTACCTCGGCCGATTGCAACACGAAGGGGAGGATCAGCTCCCCGGCGCCAAACTTGTCTCCCACCTCCTTCATGGCCGGCAGCAGGACGTGGTTGAGAACGGGCACGGCGCCGAGCTTCTCCACCGCCCGGTCGATCAGCTCCTCTACCCCTTCCTTTTTGCGGTGCAGTATTTTCCAGTGCAGCGCCTCCTCCGGCTGCATCTCCGCCGTAGGGTCGGCCGCGGTCTCCGCGCCGGCCGGCTTACCCTGGTAAAAGGCGATGAACTCGGCCAGGGGGTCTTTGTCTTCCGTGCGCCGGTCAAAGATCAGCTGGTTCGCGAGTTCCCGCTCCTCCTCCGGAATCTCTGCGTAAGGGCGTATGTGCGCCGGGTTGATAATGGCGGCGTCGAGCCCCGCCTCCACCGCGTGGTAGAGAAAAACGGAGTTGAGCACCGCGCGGGCCTGCGGCCCGAGGCCAAAGGAGACGTTGGAGACGCCGAGCGTGGTGAGCACGCCTGGCAGTTCGCGTTTGATGGCGGCGATGCCCTCGATGGTCTCCAAGGCGGAGCGGCGAAACTCTTCGTCGCCCGTGGCCAGCGTAAAGGTGAGCGCGTCAAAGAGGAGCGCGTCGGGCGCGAGGCCGTACTCCTCCGTGGCGATGCGGTGGATCTTTTTAGCCACCGTTACTTTGTCGGCCGCCGTCTTCGCCATCCCCCCGACCTGGTTGTCGATGGTCAGGGCGATCACCGCCGCTCCGTGCGCGGCGACGTGGGGGAGCACGGCGTCGATGCGCTCGCGGCCGTTCTCCAGGTTGATCGAGTTGACCAGGGCGCGCCCGGGCGACTGCTCGAGTGCCGCCTCGATCACTTCCGACTCGGTGGAGTCGATCGAAAGCGGCGAGTCCACCCCCTGCGAGAGGAGCTTGACTAGGGTGCGCATCTGCCCGGCCTCATCCTGCCGCTCGGTGAGGGCCACGCACACGTCCAGGAGGTGCGCCCCGCTCTCCGTTTGCTGGCGGGCTACCTCTAGCACCCCGTCGTAGTCGTCGGCGAGGAGCAGCTTCTTGACCTTGCGGCTCCCCTGCGCGTTGACCCGCTCTCCGATCATGGTGGGGCGCGGCTCCTGCGCCAAGTCGCTCGCGCGGATGGCCGAGGAGAGCCGGGGGACGTATGCGACCACGCGCTTGCCAGGCGGGCGGCCGCCGACCCGGGAGACCAGCTCGCTGATGTGCTCGGGCGTGGTGCCGCAGCACCCGCCCACCACGCTGACCCCGAACTCCTCTACGAACTCCTCCAGTTCCTCGGCGAAGGGAACCGGCTCCATGGGGTAGACGGCCACCCCGCCCTGGTTGTGCGGAATACCCGCGTTGGGAATGACGGAGATGGGGAGCCGGGAGTTCTCGCCCAGGTAGCGGACGGACTGCCGCATATGCTCCGGGCCGGTCGAGCAGTTGAGGCCGATAACGTCGGGACGGAGCGCCTCCAGGGTCACGAGCGCGGCGCCGATATCGGTGCCCAGGAGCATGCGGCCCGAAGTGTCTAGGGTAACCTGCACCTGTAGGGCAACGGGGCGTCCGGCCTCCCGGATGGCGCGCCGGCAGCCGAAGATCGCCGCCTTTGCCTCCAAGATGTCTTGCGAAGTCTCGATCAGGAGCAGGTCCACTCCGCCTTCGACCAACCCCCGCGCCTGTTCCTCGAAGACGGGGACCAGCTCGGCGAAGGTAACGTTGCCCAGCGTGGGGTCAGAGGCAGAGGGCAGGAGCCCGGAGGGACCGATGGAGCCGGCCACGAAGCGGGGCCGTTCGCGCGTAGAAAAGCGTTCTGCCACTTGCCGCGCGAGCGCGGCGGCCGCCAGGTTGATCTGGTGCACGCACTGGTGCAGATCGTACTCCCGCAGCGTGATGCGGTTGGACCGGAAAGTGTCGGTCTCAACCACGTCGCACCCGGCCTCCAGGAACGAGGCGTGGACCTCTTCGATCAGCTCCGGTTTGGAGATCACCAGGTAGTCGTTACACCCCTCCAAGGCTTCACCGCCGAAGTCCGCGGCGGAGAGCCCGTACCCCTGGACCGACGTCCCCATGGCGCCGTCGAAGACCACTACGGCGGCGGCCACTCTTTCCAGGTAGGGGTTTTTTGAACTCGCCATCTTTCGCCCCGTGGCAATGAAAAAGGCCCCGCGGCTCTCATCAGCCAGGGGGCCTTGTAAGTCCAAGGAGTATCCCGGCATTTTAGCATTTTTTTTTAGGTGGTTGCAAGCAGCCGCAAATCTCTCCACCGTACCGCCACTCGAATTGTGACGCAGGAAGTATACACACTTTCTGTATCCCGCGCAATAGTACCGTAGCTGGTACCCGGGGCACGCATGGGGCCCCTGTGGTGTTTTACCGGTGTTGGCGCGCCACCGGTACCCTTTCCGCCCTGGGCGGGCGGCGGTGCCTAGCCGGCTGCAGAGTATAATGGAACTTCGCGATGAAGCCAAAAAGTAACGACCTACCCGGCCTGACCCGGGAAGAGACGCTCCGCTACAGCCGCCACCTGGTGATCCCCGAGGTCGGCAAAGAGGGGCAGTCGAAGCTCAAGCGGGCGCGGGTGCTGGTGGTGGGGGCGGGCGGACTCGGCTCGCCCCTCGCGCTCTACCTGGCGGCCGCCGGCGTGGGCACCCTCGGGGTGGCCGACTTCGACCAAGTGGATCTCAGCAACCTGCAACGGCAGGTGCTCCACGGCACTTCGGACCTGGGGCGCAGCAAGCTGGACTCGGCGCGGGAGCGGCTGCGGGAGATCAACCCGCACGTGCGGGTAGTCCCGCACGCGCTCCGGCTCACCAGCCAGAACGCGCTGGAGCTGTTGGAAGCGTACGACGTGGTGGCCGACGGCAGCGACAACTTTCCCACCCGCTACCTGGTCAACGACGCCTGCGCCCTGCTGGGAAAGCCGAACGTGTACGGCTCCATTTTTCGCTTCGAGGGCCAGCTCTCCGTCTTCTGGGCCCAGAAGGGACCTTGCTACCGCTGCCTTTTCCGCGAGCCGCCCCCGCCGGGGCTGGTGCCCTCGTGCGCCGAGGCCGGCGTGCTAGGCGTGCTCCCAGGCATCATCGGCTCGCTTCAAGCGCTGGAGGTCATCAAGCTGATCTTACAGATCGGGGAGCCGCTCATCGGCCGCCTGCTCCTCTTTGACGGACTCCCATTGCGCTGGCGGGAACTCCAACTACGGAAAGACCCCGAGTGCCCGGTGTGTGGCGATAACCGCACCCTGCGCGAGCTAATCGACTACGAGGAGTTCTGCGGGACATCGGCAGCTTGCGCCGTTGAGCCCAGTGGGGACGGCGTCCCCGAGGTTACCGCCAGCGAGCTGAAAGAGCGCCTCGACCGGGGCGACCCGCTCACCATCGTCGACGTTCGCGAGCCGCACGAGTGGGAGATCGTCAACCTGGCTCGGTACGGAGCCCGGCTGATTCCGCTGGGGGAGCTCGAAGAGAGAACCGACGAGCTCGACAGCTCGGACGAGATCGTGTTGCACTGCCGGTCGGGCGGGCGCAGCAGCAAGGCCCTGCACAAGCTCCGGGAGGCGGGCTTCGACCGGCTCTGGAACCTCAAGGGGGGTGTCCTCGCTTGGGCCGACCAGGTGGACCCCTCACTACCCAAATACTAGCGGGGCGTTGAAGAACAGCTAGGGAGGCGGAGCGTATACCCCTTCTGCTGCCCTCTCACCCGCCGGGGTAGCGACCTCAAGGCTGGCCAGCGCCTCGCCGGCGGCTTGCTCCACCTCGGCCACCACCCGCAGCTCGATCTCCTCCAGCCGGCCGCGGCCGACCCCTTCTGCTTGCAACCACGCTTCGTAAAGCCCAATGGGGTCTCGCCGGCCCCACTGCTCGAAAAGCTCCGCGTCAAAAGTCTCGCGCGCCTCGCGTTCGTCGTGGGTGGCGTGGCCGCCCATGCGGAAGGTCTCGGCCACCAGTAGGGTGACGCCCTCTCCCGCCCGCGCCCGCTCGGCGGCCAGCCGGGTGGCGGCGTAGGCGTCGAGGACGTGGTTGCCGTCGCAGCGCTCGCACGCTACCCCGTACATCTTGCCCCAGTGGGCAAAGTCGCCCCGGCTGTGCTGGTCGAGCCGGGTGCCCAGCGCCACCTGGTTGTTCTGGATAACCACGATCGCGGGGAGCCGCAGCACGCCCGCCAGGTTGACGCCTTCGTGAAACGCCCCGGTCTTGGTGCCGCCGTCGCCTATCCAGGTAAGAGCCACCCGCTCTTCTCCCTGCTGCTTGAAGCTGAGGGCGACTCCGGTCGTGACCGGCACCACATCGCCGACCTGGGAGATGGGCGCCACCACGCCCTTTGACAGATCCCCGATGTGGAGGTCGCGCCCCGCCGCGGGAGAGTCCTCCGTGCCCAGGTAGCTGCGCAGCATGTCGGCTAGCGGCATACCCATCTCGTGGCAGGCGCCCGCGTTGCGGATCATGGGAGCCACCACGTCGCCCGGCTGTTCGCGCCTGAGAGCGTGGACGGGACCCACGGTCGACGCCTCCTCGCCCGTGCCCAGCCACGCCTTGGAAATGACCCCGCCCTTGACCCAGCGCTTGAGCTGCACGTCGTGCAGCCGATTGCGCAGCAGCCCAGCGTAAAGAGAGAGCAAGGAGTCTTCGTCGAGAGAACGGACCTCTTGCTCGCGCGGCCGGTCGGCCGAAACCCGCAGGCGGTACTCCTCGACCACTTTCGGGTCGGGCACCCAGTCCCGATACTCGGGCGGGTCGTAGGCGGCGTAGCGCTTCACCGGGGTAGCATGGCTCGACTCATCCTTCCTCCGCGTCCTCCCGGATGCACTGGCCTATGCGCACGGCCATGACGTCGAGCTGGGAGCGCGAGGGCACCTCGGCGTCGGGGTGAGGGAGCTGGAGGGGAAAGGGCTCTCCCTCCGGCACCGGGATCAGGTGGAGGTGAAAGTGAAAGACGTCCTGGCCGCCGTGCGCCCCGTTGGGCGAGAACAGGTTGATGGCCCGGCACCCGGTCGCCTTGCGGAGTCCGGGCATGATGCGCCGGGCCACGGCGAAGGCGCGGGCGGCCAGCTCCTCGGGCACGTAGAAAAGGTTCTTGAAGTGCTCCTTGGGTACCACCAGAAGGTGGCCGGGGTGGAGGGGCTGGACGTCCAGGAAGGCGATGACCTCCTGGTCCTCGTGGATCACGCTCACCGTCTCGTCTCCGCCGATGATGCGACAGAAGACGCAGGCGGGGTTCTGGTCAAGGTTCATGCTCCTCCGCGGGGCTGGATGGCACGCCGGTTCGCAAGACGCTTGCCGAAAGATAACCTGGAGGCCAGATTCCCGCCTCCGTTTAGCGCAAACGATATGGAGACCCCCCGCCCCCCGCTTACGCCGCCCTCGCCGCCCACCGAGCGGGCGACGGTATCGCCCGTGCTTCCGCTGCTCCTGCTCAAGACGGTGCGCGACATGGACCTACCGCCGGAGTTCCTGGAAGAGGAGAATCTGTACGCGAGCATGCCCCGCCGCTTCGGGCTCAACCAGGTGGTAAACGCCCAGATCGACCGTTTCCAAGAGGAAGTCAGGCGGGGCCGGCCGCAACCCGACGCGGTGGTCACGGACCTGGTCCGCCTGGTGATCCGCCGCCCCGACGCCGAGGAGGTGTTCGAGGAGGCGGGCCGGGGAGTGGCGCGGCACTTCTGGGAGCGGCGGCCGGCGCCGCTCCGCAAGCTCATCCGGCTACTCCCCGCCGGACTTTCCCTGCGGCTGGCCTGCCAGGAGCTGGAGCGGCTGCTGGAAGAGATCGCCGGGCGGGGCCGCGCCGAGTTGGAAGGTGGGGGTGAACGCCTAGTTATCCACGACTGCCTGGGCGTGATGGCCGATCCGGGCGGGGCGGCTTGCGCCTTGTACGCGGGCGCGGCGAGCGAACTCTTCGGCTGCTACACGGGCAAGGACTACCGGGCCCGTCACTTCCGCTGCGGGGCGAGGGGCGACGACAGCTGCGAGTGGCGTATCTACGAAAACGCCTGAGCGGCGCCCGCGCCGATAGGGCTCCCTCTTAGCTATTACTTTCTGCGCTTGTTGTACATCCAGCCGCGCTGGATGGAGCGCGGCTCCTCCACGGTCACGAAAGCGTCGGGGTCCCAGACGGTGATTTGGCGCAACGCCTCGCGTAGATGCCGGCGCCGGAGCACGGCGTGAATCACCTCGACCGGACCCTCCCTGCCGTGGCCCGAGAACTCGGTCACGCCGAACCCTTGCTGGCGCAGCGCCTCGGCTATTTCGACTCCGCCGTGCTTGGAGACCACGTGCAGGATGGACACGCCCACGGCGATCTTCTCCTCGATCCATAGCCCCACCATGGTGCCCGAGCTGAAGCCGGCCGCGTAGCCGAGCACGTGCAGGGGAGAGCCGAGGTGCTGGATGGCCTGCCCCGCGGCCACGATCCAGATCAAAATCTCGAAGAAACCGATGGCCGGGGCCACGAACTTCTTTCCCCGCACCGCCAGCAGCATGCGCACCGTGGCCAGGGAGACGTCCACGATGCGCAGCCCAAAGATAACCAGGGGGCCGAACGGCCCCGCGAAGAGAGCTTCCAAACTACCTGGGCGGGGGTTTTAGGGACCTTCTTCCTCGGACGGGAAGAGGGGCAAGAGTGCGTCCCCGCCTTCGCGCTCCTCGTCCTCGGAGTCGAGCCCGGCGGCGGTTAAAAACTTCCGGCGGATCTGCCGGTCGTAGATCTCCCACTTGATCTCCCTCTGGCGGCGGTCGCCCGGACCCCCGGCCAGAAAGCCGGTGTCGATCTCGAAGCCGCCCGCCCGGCTCCGGCCGCCTCCGTAGGAACGCCCCTGGGAGTCGGTGCCCAGGGCCCGCTTGAGGAAGCTATCTACCCCCAGGGTGGCGTTCAGGGTGCGCAAGCTCCCGATTACCAGTTCGCGGCCGTCTTCGTCCCACAGGATGCCGTAGACCACCGAGGTGTGAACGTTTTCCTCCGAGAGTAGAAAATCTGCCGCCTGGGGAACGGCGTCGCGGTCGCTCCAGCGCACGTACCCCACTCCGCTCAGCGAGAGTCCGCCCCGGATGACCCTACGGGCCAGCGCCGCTTGGATCACGTCCATGGTGCCCCGGGAGCGTTTGACCGTGAGCACCAGCTCGAGCAGGTCGGTGTCCAGAAAGGGGCGCAGGAAGGCCGCCGCCTGGTAGTCGGGCCCGCCGGCGAGTATGAAGCCGCTGGTCTCGCTGTGGAGCCCGTGCATGAGCGCGGTGGCCAAGCGGACGTGGCCCTCGGTCTCGGCGTCTAGCTCCAGTATCTCGCCGGACTCGAGGTACTCCGCGATGATGGTGGCGGCGGCCCCCACCGGCCGGATGTCCGCAAAATCCGGCTTCAGCCGCTCTTGGGGGTCGTGATGGTCGATGACGGCCAGGGCCGGCACCCCCGCCTGCTCGAGCCGCTCGGTGAGCTTGGTGGTGGTCCCCTGGGTGTCCACGAAGACGGCGGCGTCGTACCGGTCCAGCCTGGTCCGGTGGTCAAAGCGGCGAACGTCTATCTCCAACAGGTTCACCAGGGCCAGGTTCTGCGGGTGGCTGATGAGGCCGTCGTGAAAAACGTCGGCGCGGATGTCGAAGGCGCGCGCCAACTCCTGGTAACCGAGCGCCGAGGAGATGGCGTCCGGGTCCGGGAAGTCCTGGATGGCCACCAGATGGCGCTCTCCCCGGTGCCGCTCCAGTAGGGAGGCCAGCTCCCGAGCACGCCCCTCGGACGCGAGCTCTGGCTCAGCCCCGTGAACCGCGGACACCTTCTCGGCTGCTTCGGTCATGGCGACACCTTTCTCACCGTGGTCACTTCTCCCTTTACTTTACCAAGATACTTCGGTTCGTGAAAGAGGAAGCCCTGGGTGAAGTGTACACCGAGCTCTTTGACCGCCTGCCACTCCTCCTCCCTCTCGACACCTTCGGCGATCACCTTGATGTCGTGCTCGTTGGCGAAGTTGACCATCGTCTCCACCAGGTTCTGCTTCATGAAGTTGGAGTCGATGTCGGAGATCAGGGAGATATCCAATTTGATAAAGTCCGGCTCCAGATTGGCGATGCTCCCCAGGCCGGCGTACCCCGATCCGGCGTCGTCCACGGCGAAGCGGAAGCCGCGCTGGCGGAACTCCTTGAGGTACTCCTGGAACTTCGGGTAGTCGGTAATGGCTATGCGTTCGGTGATTTCCAGCACGATCCGCTCCGGCTGGTCTAGGCCCAGCTCTTCCGGATTCAGGGCGCGGAAGCTCGGGTCCCGGAAGTCGTGAGGGTCGATATTGATGAACAGGAGCTGGTCCGGCTCCAGGTACTCCCCGATACCCTCGATGGCCCGCTTGCGGCAGAGCCGAGAGAGCTCCCAGATGAGGTTGGCCTCTTCGGCCACCCCGAACATTACCTCGGGGGAGCGCAAACCCTTGCTTCTCCCCCGCGCCAACGCCTCGTACCCGTACACCTCTGCGCTGGCGGTGACCACGATGGGGTGATACTCCACGTAGATATCTCCCTCGCGCAAGGCGGCCTTGAGGTCGGCTACTTTACGGGTCCGCTCCCGCTGCTCTACCCCGCGCGCCGCCTGGGCCGCCTCGCGGATGCCCCGGTAGATCATCCGTTCGGTTCGTACCTTGGGGTTCCGGTACAGGGTAACCACGCCCACGTAGGTACCGAATAGCCCGGCCACGTCTTCTCCGTGCTGCTCCTCCAGGCGCGTGTGGATGTGGCTCTCGAGCCCATCGGCGATGCGGTTGACGTGCCGCTCGGCCTCCTCGGGCGGCCCGTCGATATGGGTAAAGAAGATAAAGTCGTCGTCGCCGGCGTGGGATACCATGAGCAGGTTCTCGTGACCGCCGTGCTCCTGGTCGTAGTAGTCGCGCACCGCGTTGGCGGTACTCTGGAGCACTTCGTCGAGCTTCTGCCAGCCGTAAATCTCCTCGAGCTTGGAGTAGCGGACGAACTGCACGTAGACGACGGTCAGCCGGCCGTTCTGCTCGAGCAGCTCCCGGCCTCGCTCCATCATTACCGGCAGCGTGGGAAAGCCGGTGAAGCGGTCGTAGAGGAGTTCCTCGTACTGGAAGTGCTCGGCTATCTCTTCGACCTGCTCCGGCTTTTCGGCGCGGCCGGCGCGGTCTACCCCGCAACGGACCCGCGCCGCCACTTCGGCGGCGCTAGCGGGGGTCGCGATCCATTCGTCGGCCCCGCACTCGAGCGCGGCGGCCACACCGGCGCCGGAACTGTCGCACAGGGCCACCAGGGCGATGCCCCTAACGCGGGTCTCGGAGCGCAGGGCACGGAACGCCGCGGACGAATCTACCCTCGCCACCACCGCGTCGGGGTGCGAACGCAGCGCGTCGCCGAACTGGTCGCCGCCATTCGCCTCGCCACCCACCAGGATGAGTTCGGCCCCCAGCGAAGCAGCCGCCTCCTCTAAGACCGCGCGTGACTCTTTGTCGTCCGTTTGTACCAGGATCTTCAACCGCGTTTCAAGTTCCTTTCGACCTTGCGGGCCAGCTCCTGCAGATCCACCGGCTTGACCACGTAGTCGTCGGCGCCCGCCCGCATCCCCTCGTGCTTGTCCTCCCAGCCCCCGCGGGCGGTCACCATGATGACCTTGACCCGGCTCAACTGGGGGTGCTTTTTGATCCTCCGGCAGACCTGCCAGCCGTCCATGCCGGGCATCATCACGTCCAGGAGTACCAGCTCGGGCTCCAGCTCTTCAAGCTTGGCCAGGGCGGTCTTGCCGTCGTAGGCCACGGGCACGGCGTAACCTTCCGCCTCCAAGTAAGCCCGGAGAATCTCCGCGTTGTCGTGGTTATCGTCCACCACCAGGATCTTCGTCTTCTCCACGGCTCGGTTCGGCTAAAAGGAACGTGCAGAAATAGGCGCGAAAGGCAAAAAGCAAGCCACATCGCCGTTTTCGCCCAAAAAGAGGGCTCCTTTTACCACGCTGCCCCACTCCCACGCGGGACTTCGGCGCCCCCCTTGGGACATGCATGGTACAAAATGTCCCCTCCCGGCTGCCTCCCCCGCGCCTTCCTTTCTTGCTAAGCTAATCAATAGTAACCACTTGACGAAAGCGCGCAAGAGTGGGTACGGCGGTTGCTCGTGAAGCTGGCAACCTTAAAACCCGATGCGCGCATGACTACCATGACCACGCCACGAAGGCGCCTCGACGACCGGCATGAGAACTTCCTGGCCATCACCAGCGGGGAGGAGGGCGCCACGGGCGAGACACAAGTCACCCTGCGCCCCCTCGAGCTGGGCGACGCCCCGGTGCGGGGCCTGCCCGAGCAAGGGTCGCTGGCGAGGGCCGAGGAGGCGGCCTTTATCCTCGACGACGGCCAAGAAGACGTCCTGCTGGTGGCGGGTGCGTCCCTCCGGCGCATCCCACGCGGCAAGGGAGAGAAGGAGCTGCTTTCCCGCGCGGCCAAGGGGGCCGCGGCTTGGCGCCGGGAACGGGGCCGGGTCTTGCGCCGGATGTCGCTTCCCAAGCGGCTGATCGAATTCACTTCCGAGATTGCCCACGCCACCACCCGCGAACAAGCCCTCTCGGCCCTGGAGCGTCACACCGCCTGGGTGGTGGGCGGCTACCAAGCGATCCTCTTCGTACCAAACCAGGAACGTACGCGGCTCTTGCCCTTCCAGGCCAACTGCGCGCTGTCCGTCTATCTGGACCCGGACCCGGCGCTGTCGCGCGGCGGAGTGGTCACCCCGGACCAGGCAGCGCCCGGCACGGGGGGACCCTTCGACGGCTTGGCGCCCCTCTTCTCGGAGACCGGGGCCGCCCAACTGGCGTACCTACCGGTCGAGGAAGAGGGAGTCCTGGTACTGGTGGAACGGCGCGACGACCGGCACTTCGACGCTGAGGACTGGAACCTCCTGCACGCCATGGGTGCCCAGACTTCGGCCGCGCTGGAGCGGGCGCGTCTCTTCCAGCAGGTGCGGGAGCTCTCCCTCAGCGACCCCCTCACTGGGCTGGCCAACCGCCGGCAGCTCTCGGTGTTCCTGGAGCACGCCCTGGCCGCGGCGAGGCGGGGACAGCCCCTCACGCTGGTGATGCTCGACCTGGACGGGTTCAAGGAGGTCAACGACAGTGAGGGACACGCCTCCGGTGATCGCCTCCTCTGTGAAGTGGCCGACGTCCTACGCGAGGAGGTGCGCGGTTCCGACCTGGTGCTGCGTTACGGGGGAGACGAATTCCTGGTGCTGATGCCGGGTGGAAGCGTCGAGGGTGCCAATAAGTTCGTGGAGCGCTTCCGGGCACGGCTCGGCAAGCGGGTGGGGGTAAGCGCGGGCGTGGCCGAGTACAACGCCGAGGTGGAAGACGGCGGACAGCTCATCGAAATGGCCGACTGGAACCTGTACGCGGCCAAGAACCGGATCGAAAAGGGGAAAGCGACATGACCAGCCGGCGTTTCCAGGCGTGGCTGATCGTTCTCGCCCTTGGCGCCGCGGTCGGCTGGAGCTCGCCGGCCTCGGCCGTCGGGAACCCCGTCACCGCGGAGATACTTGCTAGCTTCACCATCCCCGGCCCCGATCCGCTGCTGCTAGTGGAGACACCGTGCGGGCGGCTGGCCCGCCACGCGCGCGAGCTGGCCGACTGGTTCGCTGGCGACTCGGGCGGCTACGTGGACGCCCTGGCGGGCGAGGTGGTGGGGGGCACGGGCACTCCTTTCCAACTGCGCGACCGGCTCCGGCAGGGCCGCTGGAACCGGTACTACCTGTACGCCGGCGACGGCGGGTTCCGGCCCGAGCTCGCCGACCTCCGGCGCCGTGGCGCACCCAACCACCAACCCGGCCACTTCGTGTCGGTGTTGACCATCGCCTACGTGTACGGCCGGGAGTTGGCCGAGGGGGCGATCGGCTGGGCGGGCGACTACTCGGCCGGGCAGGAAGACGACCTGCGGCTCAGCCGGATAGCGATCAGGGTGGGGCAGGGGTTGCGCGAAGGCTCGGTGGCGCCCGGCGCCGCGGCCGGTGAGATAACCGGTCTCTGCGCCCGCGCCTGGAAGCCGGCCGGCGAAGTGAAAACGCTGGCGCTAGCACTAGCTCACTGACGTCTACCCCTCTACCCGTACCCCCCCACCCCGCCCGGCCGCGAATTGGAGCTCGTGCAGCCGGGCATACAGCCCCCCCCTCTCCAGCAGTTCGCCGTGGTTGCCGCGTTCGCGGATTTCGCCGTGGTGGAGCACCAGAATCTGGTCGGCCCCCTGCACGGTGGAGAGCCGGTGTGCGATCACCAGGGAAGTTCTCCCCCGCATCAACTCCTTTAGAGCCTCCTCGATGCGCGCCTCCAACTCCGAATCTACCGAGCTAGTGGCCTCGTCCAGCACCAGGATGAGCGGGTCGAAGGCGAGCGCCCGGGCGAACGACACCAGCTGCCGCTCCCCCACCGATAGAGAGGCCCCCCGCTCGCCCAGCGGCTCGGCGTAACCCCGCGGTAGCCGCTCGATAAAGCGGTCGGCCCCCACCCGAGCCGCGGCCGCGCGCATCTCCTTCTCCCCGACGCGCGGGTTATCCAGCCGGATGTTGTACCCCACCTCCTCGCTAAAGAGGAACACGTCCTGAAGCACCAGGGCGACCCTGGCGCGTAACTCGCGCGCGGTAATCCGCTCGAGAGGCACGCCGTCGATCGAGATCTCCCCCCGCTGGGGGCGGTAGAAGCGCAGCAGCAGGTTGATGATGGTGGTCTTGCCCGCCCCGGTGGCCCCCACCATGGCGAGGCGCTCCCCCGGCGTAGCCCGGAAGCTCACCCCCTTGAGGACCCAGTCGCTACGGTCGTCGTAGCGGAACCAGACGTCCCGGAACTCGACCTCGCCCCGCACGCCGTCGGGCAGGGGGATGGCGCCGGCCGCGTCCTCGATCTCAGGACGGGTGTCCAGCAGGTGGAAGACCCGCTCCGAGGCGGCCATCGCCTGCTGGAGCAGGTTGTACTTCTCGGACAGATCCTGGATGGGCCGGAAGAAGCGCCGGGCGTACTGCACGAACGCCGCCAACACACCCACCGTGGTGAGGTCGCGCAAGATTTCGCCGCCCCCGTACCAGAGGATGAGGGCCAAGGCCACCGCGGTGAGCACCTCGATGACCGGGAAGAAGAGGGCGTAGTAGGTGATGGAGCGCAGGTGGGAGTCCAGGTGGTCCCGGTTGATGCGGTCAAAGCGGCGGAAGGAGCTCTCCTCCTGGCCGAACAGGTGCACCACCGACATCCCCCCCAGACGCTCTTGCAGGTAGGCGTTGATGCGCGCCAGCCGCACCCGGATCTCCCGGTACGCCTTGCGGATCAGCCCGCGGAACACGAACGCCACCACGAACACCAACGGTAGCACCGCGCAGGTCACCAGGGCGAGCCGCCAGTTGAGGGCAAACATCGCCCCCAGGATGAGCGTGAGCGTGAACAGATCCCCGAAGACAGTGACCACCCCCGAGCTGAACAGCTCGTTGAGGGCCTCCACGTCGTTGGTGACGCGGGTCATCAGCCGGCCCACCGGGTTCTTGTCGAAGAAACGGAGCGAGAGCCGCTGCAGGTGGGCGAAGAGACGGGTGCGCAGGTCGTACATTACCCGCTGGCCCAACCAGGTGGTCAGCAAGACCTCGGCGTACTCGAGCAGGAAGCCAGCCACCAGCGAGAGGGCGTACAGCCCGGCCAGCCACGCCAAGAGAGTCAGGTCTCCCTCGGGCACCGCCCGGTCCAGGGCGATCACGGTGAGCCAAGGCCCCACCAGCTCCAGCGCCGAGGTGGCCAGCAGCAGCACGATGGCCAACGCCACCCTTCCCCGGTACGGCTTCAGGTAGCCGAGCAGGCGGCGCATGAGCCCGGCGTCGTACGCCTTGCCGAGCCGGTCTTCTTCTTGGTAAGTCAAGTGGAGTACGCTTTCATTGTTACCGCGGCCGGTCGAAGATAGGGCATGGATGGAAGGGACGGTAGCAGCCGGGCATAGCTGTCACCGTGGAGGGTAACTGGATTGACAGTCCGTTACGCTCCTCGTACCTTTTCCTAACTTGTCGCAAAACTGCACCCGAGACCCGCTTCCCCCCGACCGCCAACTCTTTGAAGCGCCAACTCCTCCCCTGGGCCGTTCTCTTTGCCCTGGCCCTGCTCCCGGGCTGCGGCGACGCCGGCCGGGACGCCCTGACCTTCGGACTCGCCGGCCCGTTCGGGGAGTCGTACGGGGCTTCCATGCAGGACGGGGCCGAGCTCGCCCGCGACGAGATCAACCGAGCCGGCGGGGTAAACGGCCGCCCTTTGGAGTTCCTGGCCCGCGACGACGGCGCCGACCCGGAACAGGGCATCGAAGTGTCCCAGGAGCTACTGGCCGCTCCCCAGGTGGTGGCGGTGATCGGGCACGTCAACTCGGGCGTGGTGACGGCGTCGGCGCCGATTTACGACCGCGGGCTCCCGGCGGTGGCCACCAGCGCCACCGCGCCGGTCATCGGCCAGTTGAGCGATTGGCTCTTCCGGGTCGCCTCCAGCGACTCGGCCAACGCCGTGGCCCTGGCAGAGCGGAGCGCGGAGCTAGCCGCGGACAGGACCGGCCTGCTGTACGAGAACAACGCCTACGGCCGGGGGCTGGCCCTGAGCTTCATAACCGCCCTCGCCGGCTTCGGCGCCGCGCCGCTGGAGACCGACCCGTACCTGGAGTCGACCGAAGACTTCTACCCCTACTTGGAGCGGCTCCGGCGCCAGGGGGTGCGGCTCATCTTCATCGCCGGACTCCAGGCCGGAGCCGCGGAGATTATCTCCCAGGCGCGGGAGATGGGCATCGACGCCCGCTTCATCGGCGGCGACGGGGTAGAGGGGCTGGTGACCATGGGAGAGACGTACAACGGTACCTTGGTGGGGCTCATGTACCACCCCGACGCCTCGCCCCGAGCCGCCGAGTTCGCCGAACTGTTCCGGGCCGAATACGGCCGCGAGCCCGACTCCTTCGCGGCCCTGGCCTACGACGCTGTGATGCTGGTGGCGCGGGCGGCGGAGGAAGGAGGAGCGAGCCGCTCCGCCATCCGCGACTACCTGGCGGGGGTGGGGCGCGACGGTGGCTCGGAGCCGTACCGGGGGGTGGCCGGCACTATCCGCTTCGACCAGCACGGGGACCCGGTGGACAAACGTTTCGATATCGGGGTGATCCGGGACGGGGAGATCGTCCTCGCTCCCAGCCAATAACGCCACGGAGAAGAGCGATGGCTGAAAAGGACAGCGGGCAGAGACCCTCGGACGGAGCCGCGTTCATGCCGGTTTCGCCGAACGTGGCCAACTTTCTCAACACCATCCGGGGCCGGCTCATCTTGGGCGCCTTGGCGATCTTTGTGCTGATCGTCGCGGCCACCTGGATCGGCTACGCCACCGTGGGACGGCTCTCCTCAGAGATCGACACCCGCCTGGAGTCGTTGCGCGAGAGTCTCCAGCTCGCCACCGAACTGGACACCAGGGTGCTGGAGCAGATCTCGGCGGCCCAGTGGTACTTTGTGAGCCGCGACGAAGCCACTCGCGACCGGTTTCAGGATCTGGGCTGGGAGGCCCACGACCTCCAGCGCCGCTACACCAACCTGGACCTCGAACCGTCGGAGCTCGCCCAGGTGGAGGCGATCCAATCCAGCCACTCCCGGCTCGAGGTGGAGTACGCCCTGGCCCACGCCCTGCTGGATATCGGCAACCAGGACGCCGCGGTGGCCCGCGCCACCGCCACCCTCCCCCTGCTAGAGGAGCTCCAGGATCAAGTCCGGGGGCTTACCTCGAACGAAGCCGGTAAGTTGGCGCGGGCCACCAGCGAGCTCCAGCGGCTTGCCAACGAGCGGCGCGCCCTCCTACTGGCGGCCCTCTTGGTTACCGTACTGATCGGCTTCCTGGTATTGTGGATGACCATCCGCAACGTCGACCGGCCCATGAACCAGCTGGTGGTGTCGGCCAACCGGCTGCGCGAGGGAGACCTGCGGGTAGAGCTCCAGGAGCGCATGCTGCACGAGTTCAACGCTGTCGCCCTGGCCTTCAATCAGATGGCGGCCAAGCTACGGGAGATCGTCTCGGAAACGGTCGACACGGCCGACCACATCTCCTCCTCGGCCACCGACCTGTCGAGCATCAGCGAACAGGTGGCGGCTTCCAGCGGCGAGGTGGCCACCGCCATGGTCGAAATCACCACCGGCGCCGAGGGGCAGTCGCGCGGGTTGCGTACCACCGAGGAGGCGCTGGAGGAGATGGGGCGCCGCTCCCGGGAGATTGCCGAGGCATCCGAGAGCGTGGAGACGCTGAGCAAACAGATCCACGAAGTCGCGGCGGGGAGCCGCGCCCAAGTCTCCGGAGCTCTGGAGCGGCTCCTGGAGGTGCGCGAGGTGGTGCAGACCTCGGCCAGCCAAGTCACCGAACTGGAGGCGACTTCCACCAAGATCGACCAGTTCGTGGAGACCATCTCCGGGCTGGCCCGGCAGACCAACCTCCTGGCCCTGAACGCGGCCATCGAAGCGGCCAGGGCCGGAGAGCACGGCCGCGGCTTCTCGGTGGTTGCCGACGAAGTTCGCAAGCTGGCCGAGGGTTCGGCCAAGGCGGCGAGCGAAGTGGCCCAGAGCGTGGCTGAGATCCGCTCCAAGATAACCCAGGTGGTCTCTACCATGGAGGACGGCCGGGACAAGGTGGCTGGGGTAGAAGAGGTCTCGCGCGACGCCGACACCGCTCTGGAGCAGATCATTACTTCGGTCGAGGGGGTGCGAACCGCGTCCGAGCGGGTGGCCGGCGCAGTCAACCGCAACCGGGAAGCCGCCGAGGGGGTCGAAGAAGCTCTGGCCGAGGTGCTGGGCACCGCCGAATCTCACGCCGCCAGCGCCCAGGAAGTGTCGGCGGCGGCCGAGGAGCAGTCAGCCGCCACCCAGGAGTTGTCGGCCTCCAGCGGCGAACTCCTCGATTCGGCCGAACGGCTCAAGCGCTTGGTGAGCGGCTTCCAGACTTAGCCGTCAGCCAGGGACCGCCGCGGAGTTACTCTTCAAGACCTCGACCCCCCGCTCGCCCAGCGCCTCGAGGTAAGGTCCGGCGGGTACGGCTTCGTCCGGCGTGCGTACCCCCGGCTCGATCTCCCCTGCCAGCTGGAGGAGGCCGGTGATGGAGAGGGAAAAGCCGGTGCTCCGCATCATGGCGGTGATCCCCGTCTCGGGGTCGTAGCGGTCGACCAGCTCGTAACGGACCGCTTCCTCCGCGCCGTCCTTTTCTCCCCTCACCTCTACCCGCAGCACCACCAGGTCCGGGCTCTCGGCCGGATGCTTGCGCAAACGGGGCTCGGCGCAGGCGATGAATACGTCCCGGGGCACCACCCGCTGGTCGCCCACCCGGATCGGCTCGGGATCGATGAGCCCCAACTCCCGGATCGCCTCCACGACGCGGGCGTGGCCGGGGTAGCGGAGCGTCTTGTACTCCATGGTTTCGATCTTCCCCTGGTACCTCTCGGCCATGGTGGAAAGACCCCCGGCGGTGTGAAACGCCTCCAGCTTGCCCACCTCATCGAAATCCACCTGCTCCACTCCGGAGAGGGCTTCGACCTGCATCAGACGGCCGCCGCGCAGGATCCAGGAAAGGGTATGGTAGTAATCCAGGACACCCTCCAAGCTATACACCACCTGGTAGTCCAGGGGGGGCTCGGGGTACTGTGGCAAGCCGCCCACCTTGATGCGCACCGAGCGCACCCGCTCGAAGCTCCGGATGCCGTCTTCGGCCAAAATATTGACCATCCCCGGCGCCAGCCCCGAGTCCGGAATCACGCTCACCCCGGCGTCTCGCGCGCGGCCGTCGAGCTCCTTCTGTTTGAGCACGATCTCGGTGTTGCCGCCCAGATCGCAGAAGTGCGAACCGGCGTCGATGGCTGCCACCGCGGCGTCCAAGTTCAGGTAGTAAGGGAGCGCGCTCATGGTGGCCGTGACGCCTTCCATCACCCGGCGCAGCTCAAAGCTGTCGGTGGCGTCGACCGTCTCCAGCCGGAGACGGCCGTCTAGATACGGCCTCAGAAAGGGAGCCGGTTCACCGGCCCCGGCGTCGGCCAGGATCACCTCGTGGCCACTTCGGGTCAGGAGGTCGTAAGCGCACGCCGATCCCTGCTGGCCAGCGCCCAACACCAGCGTTTTCATGAGCTAGCTCTTAGCGGTTCAAAGTTGCACTAGGGGCCGGAAGGTACCCCCTCGCCGGCCCCCCGGTCCAGGCCGCCGGGACGCGCCCTGTTGTTTCCGCGGCAAACGGATATATTGAGGGTTTCCACGGCACTCCACCCTGAGGAGAAGAGCGGCTTGGCAAAAGAAGTTATCGAGATGCAGGGCACGGTCACCGAAGTGCTACCTGACACCAACTTCCGGGTAGAGCTGGAGAACGGACACACCGTGCTCGCCTACATCTCCGGGAAGATGCGCAAACACTACATCCGCATCCTGGCGGGAGATTCGGTCACGGTGGAACTCTCCCCCTACGACCTCAGCCGGGGCCGCATCACCTACCGTTTCAAGTAACGGCCAGGGGCGGAGCCGGATTCACTCCCGGCGCCGGACCCCCGAGAAGGCGCGCAAGAGGGCGGCGACCCCCAACCAGAAGAGGAGAAAGGCCAGCGGCCAGCCGAGCAGGCGGGGCTGCCAGACCCCCAGGGCCGAGAGCACGACCAGGACAGCCCCCAGGGCAGCCACCCAACTCCTATCCTCACGCCCCACCACCCGCCGCCCCACCAGGGCGCGGCCCAAAACCGATATGGCCCGCGCCAGCCGGCCAAGCAGCCGGCCGGCGCCGCTCCCGCGGGGAGCGAGCTGGCGCGCCCTGCGAGCCGAGAGAACCTCTCCCGAGCGCTCGGGGCTCACCGGAGAGCGCTCGAGCCCGCGCCGGTCGTTAGCACCCTTGGGGCCACGGCGCGGGCGCGAAAAGTCGCGCAGCTTGACCTCTACCGACGCCGCCATGTCGCGCTCGAAGAGCCGCTCCATCTCTCGGCCGAAGTCCCGGTCCAGGATGGCGGCGTCGAGCTCCCAGTTACCCAGTAAGCTAGCCAAGTTAAGGTTGCTGGAGCCGACTCGCGACCAGACCCCGTCGGCCACCGCGGTCTTGGCGTGGATCATCGGCCCCTCCCACTCGAAGAGGCGTACTCCGTCCTCCAGCAAGGGCCGGTAGCCCGCGCGTGAGAATCCTCCCACCACCGGCCAGTTGTTGTAGGCCGGAACTATGACCCGCACGTCTACCCCGTCTCGGGCCGCGGCCGCCAACGCCTCGGTCATCGCCGGGGGCGCCACGAAGTAAGGGTCGGTGATCCACAGCCGGCGGACTACTCCCACGGTCACGATCTGGGAGAGCCGGTAGATGCGCGAGCGGCCCGGTTCGCCCTCCACCACGCGCACCGCCACGTCTCCCTGCCGCTCCGCCTGGCCGGGGTCCGCTACCTCCTCGGGAGGGAGAGGGTCTCCGGCCTCGCTCCAGGTGCGGGCGAAAGCCCCGTCCATGGCCGCGGCCACCGGGCCGCGAAACTCCACTCCGGTGTCGCGCCAAGCAGGCACCCCGGCTCCGGGGTCTCCCGCCCACTGGTCTCCTATGCACATCCCCGCCACCGAAGCGTAACTACCGTCCACCGTCACCAGCTTGCGGTGGTCACGCCTGAGCACGTTGAGGGGGTCCCGCGCGCTGAGCGGCGCGAACGCCCGCACCTCGGCCCCGGCCTCCCGCAGAGGGGTCCAGAACCGTTGGGGCGTGGCCCAGCATCCGACCCAGTCGTATAAGACACTCACCTTTACGCCGGCGGCCGCCCTTTCGGCCAACGCCTCCCGAAAGTGGCGGCCGGTACGGTCGTCGCGGATGATGTAATTCTCCAGGTGGATGTAGCGTTCGGCTCGCCCGATCGCCTCCAGCCAGG
Source organism: Longimicrobiaceae bacterium (assembly GCA_050732775.1). Classification (GTDB taxonomy): domain Bacteria; phylum Gemmatimonadota; class Gemmatimonadetes; order Longimicrobiales; family Longimicrobiaceae; genus JBOHRN01. The sequence goes on from JBOHRN010000023.1 coordinate 97,941, forward strand.
CGGGGAAGGCCTGCGTGCCGTCGATCAGTAGCCGGGCGCTGTTTCCGCGCACCAGGTTGGCATCGGAGGCGCGGATCATCGCCCGCTCGGCGTGCCGGACCAGAGTGCGCCCGAAGCTCAACCGCCGCCGTGAGGTAGCCGGAGGAGAGGAAGAAACCGGGAGTGGGGGCGTGCGGTCCATCGTTCGCCAGGGTCAATCTACGCTGGGGAGGCGTTCATGCCAGCCCCGCCCGGCGCCTATCAACCACCTGTTAAGGCAAAAAGCCCGCCGAAATTACTTCGGCGGGCTGGTGCAAGGGTGGCCGCGCAGGCGCCGCTTCAGCTCGCCTCCATCAGCCGGTCGAGCGTAACGATGTGCTCCTCCTGGCGGGGGATCAAGGTGCCGCGGATCAAGCGGTTCACTTCCGGGTCCGTGGCCCTGTCGTCCAAGGCCTCCCGGTAGTCACTGAGTCCATGCTCCTCCCCCTTCTTCAGCGCCTCGAGGGCCGCCCGGTTTCCGAACACCTTGGAGGTGCCCTCGACCGCCCGGGCGAACGCCCCCCAGCCCCCGGAGTCGGTTTCGGGGGTAGCGCCCAGCCGGGACACGGCCTCCGAAAGCCGGTTCACCGCTTCTTGATGCTCGCTCTCGAGGCGCCTCAAGTCGGCGGCCTCTAGTTGGTCATCCACCTTTTCTAGCGCCTGCCGGTAAGTCTCCACCGCGGAGATCTCGCCCCGCAACAGCTCTTGAATGTTGTCGATTCCGTCGCTCATGGCCGCCTCCTTGAGAGTAAATTGATGTTTTCAGCCCGGCCCTGCCGGTGCAAACTTCGCACCAGCCGGAAAGAGCCGGGGGCACAAAAAAACCGGCCCCGCAAAGCGGGGCCGGTTCAAAAGAAGCTGGTGATGACGTACTCTCCCACCGGGAAACCCGGCAGTACCATCCGCGCGACGGGGCTTAACTTCCGAGTTCGGGATGGGATCGGGTGTGGCCCCCGTGCCATGACCACCAGCAATCGTCGAGCTTTATATCAGGTGTAGGGAAAGGGGTACGAGAACTGCCGCTATATGTGTAGGGGTGAGGCCTACGGTTACTACCAACCAACCGGTCAAGCCGCACGGGCCCTTAGTACGGCTCGGCTCCGCGCATCGCTGCGCTTCCACCTGCCGCCTATCGACGTGATGGTCTCTCACGGCCCTTCAGGCACCTTGCGGTGCAGGGACGATTCATCTTCGGAGGGGCTTCCCACTTAGATGCATTCAGCGGTTATCCCGTCCCGACGTAGCTACCCGGCCATGCCCTTGGCAGGACAACCGGTACACTAGAGGTCGGTCCGTCCCGGTCCTCTCGTACTGGGGACGGCTCCCGTCAATCGTCCAACGCCCACGACGGATACAGACCGAACTGTCTCACGACGTTCTGAACCCAGCTCATGTACCGCTTTAACCGGCGAACAGCCGGACCCTTGGGACCTTCTCCAGCCCCAGGATGTGACAAGCCGACATCGAGGTGCCAAACCGCGCCGTCGATGTGAACTCTCGGGCGCGATAAGCCTGTTATCCCCAGCGTACCTTTTATCCG
>JBOHRN010000024.1:0-15954 GCA_050732775.1 Longimicrobiaceae bacterium
CCGTAGGCAATTGATACTGCACAATGCATAATGAAGGAGAGCGGCGTTTCGACGTGCGCGCGGAACGGATGGATCCTCTCCTCCCGGGACTCCAGCGCCGTCCCGCCGTCAGAGACCGAACAGATACCTGAGCCGGTCCTCCACGGCCTTCTGCTGGTCCCGCGAGAGCGCACCGAGTTGGCGTACGATGAGCGACATCGAGACGGTCAGCAGCCGGTGCAGCCGAAGGGCCGACGGCACCTTCAAACCGGTTTGGCCGAAGCCCGGATCGGTTGCCGTCAGGACCAGGTCGGTTTCCGTAGGCGGTGACGGAAGAACGCTCGTGATGAAGGCGAGAACCACGTGCCGGTGCGGCCCGAACGACTCGGTCAGGCAGACCGCCGCACGCACCTTGGAAGCCGAGAGGTCATCGAATGGGAAGGGAACCAGGACGACCTTGCCTTTGGTCACGGCGGTATGGCGTTCTCGAAAGGGATTCCGTCCGCGGTGCTGTAGATCTCCTCCTGCGGATCGTCGAGGAAGGCAAAGGCGGGATTTCGGCTGGCGGCTCGAAGCCAACTTCCTTCATCCGGGTCCTCGTCCGAAGGGAGGAGCACGATTACCCGAACGGCGGACGCTTCCGAAACGGCCAGCGGTTCGTTCAGCCGCAACTGTCCCTGTTCGTCCGCCGTCCCCGTCGTCTCGATCGCCCGTTGCATGTGGTCCCTCCCCTCGCGTCGATCGGATGGTGACGCGAATCCGTACCCCTCCTTTTCCCGCTCGGTTCCGAAGCGCGCGGGGTACGTTCGGCGGCTTCGATCCGCCATCCCTGGCGGACCCACTATTCGCCCGTCCCGATCCGGGCTAGTGTCCCGCGTAGCAAAGCGGCCAACCGGCCCCGCGCCCGCAAACCGACCTCGATGACCTCGTCGTGCGACAGCGGCCCGCCGCCCAGCCCCGCCGCCAGGTTGGTAAGGCACGAGATACCCAGTACCCGCAGCCCGCGCGCCCGCGCCGCCAGCACCTCGGGCACGGTCGACATGCCCACCGCGTCGGCTCCCAGCCACGCAAGGGCGCGCACCTCGGCGGGGGTCTCGTAACTCGGTCCGGGAACCGCTGCGTAGACGCCTTCAGAAAGCCACACTCCCCCCTCCAGCGCCACCTTCCGCGCCGCGGCCCGGAGCCCCGGGTGGTAAGGAGAAGACATGTCGGGAAAGCGCTCCTCGCCGGCCAGAACCGGGCCGGTGAGCGGGTTGGCTCCCAGTAGATTTATGTGGTCGGCTATGAGCATCAGCTCGCCCGGCCGCAAGCGGGGCGATACCGCCCCGGCCGAGTTGGTCACCACCAGGGTGGTGGCGCCCAACTCGGCCAAGGCCCGCACTGGGAAGACCACCTGCTCGGGAGTGAACCCCTCGTAAAGGTGAAAGCGACCCTGCATGGCGGCCACCGGCGTACCCTCCAGCTCGCCGAACAGGAGCCGGCCCCGGTGCCCCTCGACCGTAGAGTGCGGAAATCCGGGTATACCGGCGTAGGGGATCACCACCGGCTCCCCCAACTCGTCCGCCAACCCCCCCAACCCGGAGCCTAGCACCAGGATGACCCGGGGAGTAACCGGCGCCCGCGCGCGCAGACAGGAAACCGCCTCTGGGAGCGTATGCACGCCGAAGGATGGCGGAGCGGTGCCGCCCCGTCAATGCCAAATTGGCCGAAGTGCCGGCTTTCCTGCCGGTAACGCAGGATTCTGGGGCGTTTCCCTGGCACGTCGGTTGCTCCCCTTCAGGCGCGCGCGGAGGCAAGAGACACAACCCCATAGCTAGCGAGGCAACGGATGGCAAAGGTCATAGGCATCGATCTCGGCACCACCAATTCGGTGGTCTCGGTCATGGAGGGCGGCGACCCGGTAGTGATCCCCAACGCGGAGGGGGGCCGGACAACCCCCTCGGTGGTGGCTTTTACCAAGGATGGCGAACGGCTGGTGGGCCAAGTGGCGCGCCGGCAGGCGATCACCAACCCGCAGAACACCGTCTTCTCTATCAAGCGTTTCATGGGCCGCAAAGAGGCCGAGGTCAAAGAGGAAGAGAAGATTGTCCCCTACCAAGTCGCGAGCGGCCCCAACGGGCTGGCGCAGGTGCAGGTTCCCAACGCGGACAAGACCTTTACCCCGCCCGAGATCTCGGCGATGATCCTGCAAAAGATGAAGCAGACCGCCGAGGATTATCTGGGACAGAGCGTAAACCAGGCGGTCATAACCGTGCCGGCGTACTTCAACGACGCCCAGCGCCAGGCCACCAAGGACGCGGGCAAGGTGGCCGGGCTGGAAGTGTTGCGTATCATCAACGAGCCCACCGCGGCCGCCCTCGCTTACGGGCTCGACAAGAAGAAGGACGAAAAGATCGCCGTCTTCGACCTGGGGGGTGGCACCTACGACATCTCCATCCTGGAGTTGGGCGACGGCGTGTTCGAGGTCAAGGCCACTAACGGGGACACCCACCTGGGCGGCGACGACTTTGACCAGCGGGTGATCGACTGGCTGGTGGATGAATTCAAAAAGGATCAGGGCATCGACCTGTCCAAGGACGCGATGGCCCTGCAACGCCTCAAGGAGGCGGCCGAGAAGGCGAAGATGGAGCTCTCGACCACCTCCTCGACCGATATCAACCTGCCCTTCATCACCGCTACCCAGGAGGGCCCCAAGCATCTCAACGTGACCCTCAGCCGGGGCAAGTTCGAGTCGCTGGTGGACGATCTCATCCAGCGCACCAAGGAGCCGATGCAAAAGGCGCTGCAAGACGCCGGACTCCAGCCGCCCGACATCGACGAGGTCATCCTGGTGGGTGGCTCGACCCGCATCCCCAAGATTCAGGATACGGTCAAGGAGTTCTTCGGCAAGGAGCCGCACAAAGGCGTCAACCCCGACGAGGTGGTGGCTATCGGCGCGGCCATCCAGGGGGGGGTGCTGGCGGGCGACGTCAAGGACGTACTGCTACTCGACGTGACTCCCCTCTCGCTGGGGATCGAGACGCTGGGTGGCGTCTTCACCACCCTGATCTCGCGCAACACCACCATCCCCACCAAGAAGTCGGAGACTTTTTCGACCGCGGAGGACAACCAGACCACGGTAGAGATCCACGTCTTGCAGGGCGAACGGGAGTTGGCGGTTTATAACAAAACCATCGGCAAGTTCCAACTCACCGGTATCCCGCCCGCGCCCAGGGGGATGCCACAGATCGAGGTGACTTTCGACATCGACGCCAACGGTATCTTGCACGTCTCGGCCAAGGACCAGACCACCGGCAAGGAGCAGAAGATACGCATCGAGGCGTCCAGCGGGCTCTCCGAGCAGGAGATCGAAAAGATGATCAAAGACGCCGAGGAGCACGCCAGCGAGGACAAGGAGCGCAAGGAAGAGGTCGAGGTCCGTAACCGGCTCGACACCCTGGTCTACGAGGTCGAAAAAAACTCCCAGGAGTGGTCCGACAAACTGGACCCCGACGCCAAGCAGAAGCTCGACGACGCCGTGGAAAAGGCCAAGAAAGCGCTCAAGGAGGGGAGTACCGCGGATATCCGCACCGCCACCGAAGAGCTGTCCCAGGCGTTCAGCGCGGCGGGGTCACGGATTTACCAGCAGCAACAGGAGCAAGCCGCCGACGAGCAGGGCGCGGACGCCGGCGCGGGCGGGGAGGAAGAGGCAACCCCCGGCGCCTCCGCGGCGTCAGAACCGGAGGAAGACGTGGTGGAGGCCGATTACGAGATCGTAGACGAGGAAAAGAAGTAGCTTTTTTTCGCCAGCGGAACCAGTGCCCGCGGGAGACGTAACAAAACAGGCGGGGAGGTTACTCCCGCCCGAATATTTTCAGCTAACCGAAATCACACCACCCATTATGCTCGACCCAGTTCGCGCCAAGACCAAGACCCTCGGCTTTACCGCGGCCGCTTTCGCGGCCGGGCTCCTACTGGCTTCCGGTCTGGAGCTGACCGCCGGTTCTTACGCCTCTTCCTCTTTCCAGCTTCCGGGGGGGAGCCCGGATAGCGGCAATATGGCCGGCTTGAGCGACGCCTTCGTCTCCATCGCCGAATCGGTGACCCCGGCGGTGGTCTACATCGGGGTCGAGAGCACCGCGGAGCCAGGCCGCGACTTTCCCGCCATCCCCCGCGAGCTCCGGGAGTTCTTCCCCATGCTTCCTCCCGGGGGTGAGAGCCAGCCCCAGTTCGGCGCCGGGAGCGGCTTCCTGATCTCCGGCGACGGTTACATCGTGACCAACAATCACGTGATCGAGGGAGCCAACGAGATCGACGTCACGCTGCAAGACCGCCGCACCTTCGACGCCACGGTGGTGGGGCGCGACCCGACCACCGATATAGCGGTTATCAAGATCGAGGGTAGCAACCTCCCCACGGTGCGACTGGGTAGCTCCGGGCGGGCGCGGGTGGGGGAGTGGGTGGTGGCAATCGGCAACCCGCTGGACCTCAACCACACCGTTACCGCGGGCATCGTGAGCGCCAAGGGACGCCCGCTGCAAATCCTGCAACAGTCCGGAGGCCAGTGGGCGATTGAAGACTTTATCCAAACCGACGCGGTCATCAACCGCGGCAATTCGGGCGGACCGCTGGTCAATCTGAGGGGAGAGGTGATCGGGGTAAACACGGCCATCCTCGGCTCGCTCACGGGCTTCTATACCGGTTACGGCTTCGCCGTGCCGATAGACCTTGCCCGCCAGGTTGTCGAAGACCTGATCCGGCACGGTGAGGTGCGCCGCGCCGCCCTGGGGGTACAGATCCGGGGCACCCCGCTCGACTCCGAAGACGCCGAGGCGTTCGGGTTGCAAGAGATCAGCGGTGTGCTGGTACAGGGCTTCCCCGAGGACAGCCCGGCCGAGCGGGCGGGTCTGGAGGTGGGAGACGTGATCGTGGCGGTAGACGGAGAGCGAGTGGACCGGAACAGCGGGCTGCAGCGCCAGATCGCGGCCCGCGAACCGGGCGAGACGGTTACCCTCGACGTGGTCCGCTACGGCGAAAGGGAGCGCTTCCGGGTGCGGCTCACGCGGGCCGACACCGAGCCCGTCCAAAGCGCGGCCGAACCCCGAGAAGAGAGCCGCGCCGAGACGCTGGGCATCGGGGTAACCGAAGCGTCGCAAGCGCAGGCCAGCCGTTACGGCTTTGACCAGGGCGGGGTGTTCATTACCCGCATCACCCCGTACGGAGTCCTCCACCGGGAGGGCATCCCCCCCGACGCGGTTCCCTTGCGGGTCGAGAGCATTAACCGCCAGCCGGTGCGAACCGCCGATGAACTCCGCCGCGCGGTCGATGGGGCCGGCACCGGCGAAGTATTATCCATCATCCTGGAGAGCCGCGAGGGGCAAGTCCTGATCGTAAACGTGCGCGTGCCGGGGTAGCCGCCCGCCGGGGGGCGGGATATATTCCCGCCTTCTTGCGAGCGAAAGTGGCGGAACTGGTAGACGCGCCGGATTTAGGATCCGGTGGCTCCGGCCGTGGGGGTTCGAATCCCCCCTTTCGCATACCTTAACTTGACTGATCCGCCCCCGCGGGATGACCGCAACTCCGTCTTCCGACATCTCGGTCCAGGTGCGTGAAAGCGCGGCTTGGACGCGCCGACTCCTGGTGACCGTGCCGGCCGGGCGGGTCAAGCAAACCCGCGGCCGGATAGCCGCCGAGATCGCCAAACGGGCCAAGCTCTCCGGATTCCGCTCGGGTAAGCTGCCGGGCCGTATGGTCGAGCAGCGTTACGGGCCCCTGATCGAGCAGGAAACCGTCGACCGGGTAGTCAAGGAAGCGTACCCGGAGGCTCTGGAGCAGAGCGGCTTCCGGCCCGTATCGGAGGGCAAGGTAGAGAACGTCCGCTACCAGCCGGGTACCGACACCAGCTTCGAGGTGGAGTTTGACGTCCGTCCCGAGCCCGAGCTGGCCCGGTTGGGCGGCTTCGCGGTGACCCGCCCCGCCCCCACCGTGAGCGCTGGCGACGTGTCCGCCGTCATAGACCGGCTACGGGACGAACAGGCGCTCTGGCGCCCGCTCGAGGACAGCTCTCCCGGACCGGGTGACAAGGTACGGGTCGACATCGTAGACCTCGACGAAGGGAAAACCGAGCCCCGTAGCTACGAGTTCGTGCTCGGCGAGGGCCAGGCGATCCCCGAGGTGGAAGGGGCGATCACCACCCTACGCCCGGGGAGGCGAGACCAGTTCCAGGTGCGCTTTCCCGACGACTTCCCCGACCGGGAGCAGCAGGGAGCGGAGCGGCGCATGGAAGTGCACCTGGTGGCCGGTTCGCGCAAAGAGCTACCCGAGTTGGACGACGCCTTCGCCCAGAGCGTGGGCACTTTCGAGGACCTTGCCGCCCTCGAGGCGCGGGTAAAGGAAGACCTGGAGCGCGAGGCCGCGCAAAGTGCCGAATCAGAGCTACGCTCCCAACTGGTGGAGTGCGTCCTGGAAGCCAACCCGTTCGAGCTGCCCGCCGGCATGGTGGAGCGCTACCTGGACGGCGTAGTTAGGGATGGGGACAAGCAGCTATCCGACGACGACCTGGCCCGGCGCGCGGAGGTTCGCGAACGGCTCCGCCCAGGAGCCGAGTGGTCTCTCAAGCGGACGCTGGTTATTGACCAGATAGCTGGTAAGGAGGGACTCGGCGCCAGCCGGGAAGAGGTCGACGTCCGGGTAGAGGAGCTGGCCGCAAAGCACGGCCGCCAGCCGTCGGAGTTGTGGGTGCGGTTAGAGAAGTCCGGGCAGCTCGACGCCCTGGAGAGGGAGATTACCGAAAGCAAGGTGTTCGACTACCTGAAATCGCAGAGCACCGTCAAAGAATCCACATGACCATTTACGCACCTTACGTCATCGAGCGGTCCAGCCGGGGAGAAAGGTCATACGACATCTTCTCGCGGCTGCTCATGGACCGCATTGTCTTCCTGGGAAGCCCGATCAACGACGACGTGGCCAACGTCATTATCGCCCAACTCCTCTTCCTGGACGCCGACAACCCGGACAAGGACATCTACCTGTACATCAACTCGCCCGGCGGATCGGTATACGCCGGGCTCGCGATCTACGACACCCTCCAGTTTCTCAAATCTGACGTCAACACCTACTGCATGGGCATGGCGGCCAGCATGGGCGCCATGCTGCTGGCGGCCGGCACCAAAGGGAAGCGCTTCGCCCTGCCCAACTCCCGCATCATGCTCCACCAGCCGTCTCTGACCGGGACTCACGGCACCGCCGCCGACATCGAGATCCAAGCCAAGGAGATCCTCGACGCGCGCCACAAGTTGAACCGCATCTACGCCGATAAGACCGGCCAGCCAGTCGAACAGATAGAAAAGGACATCGACCGGGATAGGTTTATGTCTCCGGACGAAGCTCAGGAGTACGGGCTCATCGACGAGATCATCGGGAACCGGGGCGAGGTGGTGGAGGTACAGCACGAGATCGCCGAAACCGGGACCTAGCGGCCTAGACGGAGGGGTAACCGATGCCCGCTGACAAACATCTGCGCTGCTCCTTCTGCGGCAAGTCGAAGGAAGCCGTCAAGCGCTTCATCTCCGGGCCGTCGGTTTACATCTGCAACGAGTGCGTCTCTCTCTGCAACGAGATCCTCGCCGAGGAGGAGGAGAAGGAGACGGGCTCCGACTCGCCCCCCCTACCCACCCCGCGGGAAATCAAGGAGGTTCTCGACCAGTACGTGATCGGCCAGGAGGAGGCCAAGAAGTCGCTCTCCGTGGCCGTTTACAACCACTACCGCCGGGTCGATCACCAGGGCGTGGTGGACGAGGTGGAGTTGGAGAAGTCCAACATCCTGCTGGTGGGCCCCACCGGCGTGGGCAAGACTCTGCTGGCCCAGACCCTGGCCCGGGTTCTCCGAGTCCCCTTCACCATCGTGGACGCCACCACCCTCACCGAAGCCGGTTACGTGGGCGAGGACGTGGAGAATATTCTGGTCCGGCTCCTCCAAGCCGCCGACTTCGAGGTGGCCGAGTGCGAGCGCGGCATCATCTATATCGACGAGATCGACAAGGTGGCGCGTAAGAGCGAGAACCCCTCCATCACTCGGGATGTTTCGGGCGAGGGGGTGCAGCAGGCCTTGCTCAAGATCCTGGAGGGGACCACCGCCTCGGTACCGCCGCAGGGAGGCCGCAAACACCCCCAACAGGAGTACATCCAGGTCGACACCCGCCACATCCTCTTCATCTGCGGCGGGGCTTTCGATGGACTGGAGAAGATCGTGGAGGCCCGGCTGGGCCAGCGCCAGATCGGCTTCTCCCGCAAGGAAATGGAAGAGGCGAAGGGAGACGGGGATGATGGCGGGGCCGCGCGCGCGCCCGTCTCCGACCCGCTGCACCACATCGAGCCGGAAGACCTGTTGCGGTTCGGGCTCATCCCCGAACTGGTGGGCCGCATGCCGGTGGTTGTCCCCCTGGACGAGCTGGACCGCGAAGCCCTGGTGCGCATCCTGCTGGAGCCGAAGAACGCCCTGCTCAAACAGTACGAGAAGATCCTCTCCATCGAGGGGGTGGGGGTTACCTTCGACCCGGCAGCGGTGCGGGCGGTCGCCGCCAAGGCATTCGAGCGGGGGACGGGGGCGCGGGGGCTGCGCGCGGTCATCGAGCAGATCATGCGCGACGTGATGTTCGACGTCCCCTCCCGGCTAGACGTGCGCGAAATCATAGTCACCTGCGAATCCGTAACCGAGGGGATCCCCCCGCTGCTGATTCTCTCCAACGAGGAGAAGCGGAAGAAGGAGGCGTGAAGGTCCACGCCGCCGAATTCATAGGGGCCATCGGTTCCCCCGGACAGCCGCTGCCCCCCTTAGCGGGCTCCCTTCCCCAGGTGGCGTTTTCGGGCCGCTCCAACGTAGGCAAATCCTCCCTTCTCAACCGGCTGCTGGGCCGCACCCGCACCCCCCTGGCCCGGGTCTCGCGCCAGCCGGGGAAGACCCGTGAGGTCAACTTTTTCCGCATACGCGGCGACGGCCCCGAGTTCGTGCTGGTGGACCTGCCCGGCTACGGCTTCGCCCGGGTGCCCGGTCCGGTGCGGGAGAGGTGGGGAGCGCTGGTCGAAAGCTACTTCAAGAGTGCCCGGGGGTTGGCCGGGGTGGTTCAACTCATCGACGCCCGCCGCCCCCCCACCCCGGACGACCGGCGGGCCGTGGAGTACTTGGCCAGACTCGGCGCCCCCCTTCTCTTTGCCCTTACCAAGGTTGACAAAGTGAAGCGGAGTGGGCGGGAGCGGGCGGTCGAGGAGGTGGCGGAGCTGTTCGGGGTAGGGGCCGGCCAAGTAGTCCCCTTCTCTTCTCTCACGGGAGAGGGGCGGGGGGAGTTGCTGGCCGCGGTGGGCGAGCTCTTGGAGGGGGCGTCTTACCCACCGATTTGATACTCCCTCAGCTTGCGGTATAAGGTTCGCTCGCCGATACCGAGGGCTTCGGACGCCTTGCGCCGATTTCCCCCCACCTCCTCGAGGGTGGCCTGGATGGCCTCTTTCTCGACCTCCCGCATGGACATTCCGGGCCGGTAGAGAACCACCCCGTCGGGCTCGAACTCTTCTTCCAGCGGGGGCGCGGGCAGGGCCAACTCGGCCCGCTCGCCGCTACGCTCCCGGTACACCTCGAACTCCTGGCGCAGATCCTCCACGTCTATCTTCAGCTCCACCAGGGTGCGGAAAACAAACTCCAACTCGGGTATGGTTCCGGCCGCGTCACGCCGCTCCCCGGGGCGCGTGAGGGGGACGGGGAGGAGGGAGCCGCCCGCGCGCCGGGCGCTGATCTCGGGCGGGATATCGCCGGCCCGGATCACCCGGCCCGGCGCCAGCACCACCATCGACTCCACCAGGTTGCGTAACTCGCGCACGTTCCCCGGCCAGTCGTACTGAACGAGTATCTCCAGGGCTTCGGGCTCGAGCCCCTGGAAGCTCCGCTCGTACTGCCCGGCGAACTCGTCCGCGAACCTCTCCACCAGCCGGGGGATGTCGGCCCGCCTGTCGCGCAGGGGCGGCATGTCGATGCGCAGCACGCCCAAGCGGTGGTAGAGGTCGCGCCGGAACTCGCCCAGCTCCACCTGCCGCCGCAGGTCGCGGTTGGTGGCCGCCAGCACCCGCACGTTTACCCGGATCTGTTCTTCGCCACCCACCCGGCGAAACTCGCGCTCTTCCAACACGCGCAAGAGCTTGATCTGGGTGGCGGGGGGCATCTCCCCGATCTCGTCCAGGAATACGGTGCCGCCGTGAGCCAACTCAAAAAACCCCTTGCGCAACGAGGAGGCGCCGGTGAAGGCGCCTTTCTCGTGGCCGAAGAGCTCGCTTTCGAGGAGGTTCTCGTGCAGAGCGGCTACGTTGACCGCGATAAAGGGGCGGTGGCGGCGGGGGGAGAGGGCGTGAAGCCCGCGGGCCACCAGCTCCTTGCCGGTGCCGCTCTCTCCCTGAATGAGCACCGTGGAGTCGACCGGGGCGATCTGGACCACCCGCTCGAGCGCTTCTTCCATCGGCTCGGTGGTGCCCACGATGCCGGTGATCTGGCGCAGCCGTTCCCGCTCGATCAGCCGCCGCCCCACCAGGAGAACCTCTTCCGGGTCGGCCGGTTTGGCCATCACCTCGGCGGCGCCGAGCCGGCGCGCCTCCCGCCTGAGGGTACCGGCGTCCTCGTCTACTAGCGCGACCACGGGTACCCCGCCCCGCTCGCGCGCCTGAGCCAGCAGCTTGCGGGCCCGGCCTCCGGAGATCCCGTCCGTGAGCACCAACAGGGCAACTTCGCCGCGGGCGTGGCGGAGGGTCTCGCTGGTGGTGAGCAGCTCTACGGCGTAGCCGGCCGCCTGAAAGGCGTCCTTGGCGCGGACCGCGGGCTCCAGGTCGTCCGCCGTGACCGCGACCAGGTCTGGCATGGCTACTTTCCGGCGGTTCCGTCTTGATAAAAAGGCGGCCTCCTCACTAGCGCCGCTACCCTCACCCCACGGATCTCGACCTCTACCCGGGTCCCGGGCCGGGCGTGCTCTACCGGCAGGTAGGCGAGCCCCACCCCTTTGCCCAACGACGGCCCCAGCGTACCGCTGGTCACCCGGGCGACTTGCTCGCCGCGCTGGAGCACCCGGTAGCCGGGCCGCGGAAAGCCGCGCCCCTCCAACTCAAAGCCGGTGAGCCGCGCTTTAATCCCTTGCTCCTTTTGCCGCAAGAGCGCGCCCCGTCCGATAAACTCCCCCTTGTCGAGCTTCACGATCCAACCAAGAGCGGCCTCCAACGGGGTCCTCTCCTCGCTCAAGTCATTGCCGTACAAGGCGTACCCCATCTCCAGCCGGAGGGTGTCGCGGGCGCCGAGGCCGGCCGGCAGGGGCCCCCCGCCCTCTCCCGCCGCCAGCAACTCGCGCCACACCCGGGGGGCGTCGTCCCACGCCAGGTACAGTTCGAAGCCGTCCTCGCCCGTATACCCGGTCCGGCTGATAACCGCCCTGCAGCCCGCCACCTCGCCCTCGGCGAATCGGTAGTAGCCGATCCCGCCCAGCTCTGCCGAGCAGAGTGGCGCCAGCATGGCCGCCGCCCCCGGACCTTGCAGGGCCAAGAGGGCGGTCTGGTCTGAAGTATCCCTCACCTCGGCGTCGAAGCCAGCGGCGTGCTCTTGGAGCCACGCCAAGTCCTTTTCCCGGTTGGCTGCGTTGACCACCAGCATCAGCCGGTCGTCAAAGCGGTACACGATCAGGTCGTCGATCACCCCGCCGCTAGCCAGCAGCAGGGTGGAGTACTGCGCCTGTCCCTCCTCCAGACGGGAGACGTCGTTGCTGGTTAGGTACTGGACCAGCTGCTCGCGACCGGGGCCGCGCACCTCGACTTCGCCCATGTGGGAGACGTCGAAGAGCCCGGCGCGCTCGCGCACCGCCCGGTGCTCAGAGGTGATGCCGGTAGGGTACTGGACCGGCATCTCCCACCCGGCGAAGGGCACCGATTTGGCGCCGAGGCGCTGGTGTTCTTGGTAAAGCGGAGTTCGTTTCATGCCATCAGCCGCGCCAGGATCGCCTTCTGGACGTGGAGCCGGTTTTCCGCCTGGTCGAAGACCCGCGAGCGAGCACCCTCGATCACACCTTCGCTGACCTCCTCGCCCCGGTGGGCGGGCAGGCAGTGGAGAAAGATAGCCCGCTCCGACGCCCGCTCCAGCAGCCGTTCGTCCACCGTGAAGCCCTGAAAGCTACGCGCCCGCTCTGACTGTTCCCCCTCCTGGCCCATCGACGCCCATACGTCGGTGTTGACCACGTCGGCGCCCTCGGCCGCCTCGGCGGGGTCCCTGGTCAGTATCACCCGCGCCCCGCCGCGGGCGCGCTCGAGTATTTCACGATCCGGGTCAAACCCCTCGGGCACGGCGAGCCATAGCTCGAACCCCATCCGGTACGCCGCGTCGAGCCAGGAGTTCGCCATGTTGTTGCCGTCCCCGATCCACGCCACCTTCAGCGAGGCAAACCCTTCGCCGAGCTGTTCGCGCACGGTGAGCAGATCGGCCATTACCTGGCAGGGGTGGAGGAGGTCGGTGAGCCCGTTTATCACCGGGACTGAGCCGTGCCGGGCCAGCTCTTCCACGTCGGCGTGGGCAAAGGTGCGGATCATGACGCCGTCCACGTAGCGCGAGAGCACGCGGGCGGTGTCCTTGATGGGCTCGCCCCGGCCGAGTTGGATGTCTCGCGCCGAGAGGAAGAGGGCGTGCCCGCCGAGCTGGAGCGTTGCCACCTCGAAGGAGACGCGCGTGCGGGTCGAGCTCTTGGTGAAGATCATGGCCAGCGTCTTGCCCTCCAGCGGTCGCTCCCGGTAACGCCCCGCCTTCATCTCGAGGGCGAGTTCCAGGGTAGCGGAGAGCTCTTTCCGGGTAAAGTCGGGGATGGCCAGGAAGTCTCGCTTAGTGGCGGATGGCATCAACGGATCGTCTAACGGTGGGCGGGCAGTTGCCGACGGTTGCCAAGTTATCACCCTGTTCTCTGGTAGACCACAGCCCGCGCGGAGCAAATCGCCCCTAAACGGGTACCCGGAAGGGCCAACCTCACGAAAGCGATGAACCGACCACTCAACTTCCTAATTACGGCCCTACTACTGGCGGCCGCCTGCTCGGACTCTCCCAGCGATCCCGGCGACGGGAACGGGAACGGGAACGGGGGAGGAAACTCCAAGGGAGTTCCCAACCCAGGGGATATCCTCCGGCTCAACACTAGCGCCGACCCGGAGTGCGAAGAAGAGGATTACCACTTCGGCCGGGTGGTGGCGGTCACGGACCGGGCGGTGGTGGTGGCCGACACAGCCAATCCTGGGGGCGGCTTCAGCGACGCCGAATACCGGACGTTCGGTGAGGCGTTTGACCAGCTAGCTTACCCGGTGGTGGTCGAGAACTTTGGCGAACCGGTAGACCTGGACGAGAACGGCGGCCGCTCCATCATCTTCTTTACCCGCGCCGTCAACGAACTGACCGACCCGGAGGGTGACTCGTACGTGGGTGGCTTCTTCTGGCCCGGCGACCTATTCCCCCGCCAAAGCGCCGACGGCTTCTCGGGTTGCCCCATCAGCAACTACGCCGAGATCTTTTACCTTGTGGTACCCGACCCGCTCGGCCAGGTGAGCCGCGCCTTCTCCAAAGATTTCGTGGCCCGCATCGCGGTGAGCACCATCGGCCACGAATTTCAACATCTGGTCAACGCCTCGCGCCGCATGTACGTGATCGAGGAGAACGGTTTCCAGTTCGAGGAGACCTGGCTGAACGAGGGGTTGAGCCACGTCACCGAGGAGCTGATGTTCTTCCGCCAGGCCGGTTTGGGTCCGGACATGAACATCGACACCACGACCATCCGGCAGAGTGACCAGGTGCTGGACGCCTTCAACGAGTTCGCCGTGCAGAACTTCTTGCGCTACGCCTCGTACCTGGAGGAACCGCCTCCCCCTTCCAGCTCGCCCCTGAACGGTGACCAGGTGTCGCTGGCCACGCGCGGCTCCATCTGGACCTTCTTGCGCTACGCCGCCGATCGGAAAGGCTCTCAGCAGGGGCTCTGGTTCGACCTGGGCAACACCCGCACCGCCGGTCTGGAAAACCTGGAGCGCGCGCTGGGCGTAGACCCCCTCGACTGGCTGCGTGAGTGGAGCGTGGCCGTCTTTGCCGACGACCAGGCCCCGGTGGAAGCCCGCTTCACACAACCGAGCTGGAACTTCCGCGCCGTTTACCCGGCCTTCCGGGACGCGGACGGTAAACCGGTCTTCCCCGAGTTCCCGCTCCAGGTGGAGCCGTTAGACGACGTCTCGGAGGTGTCGGTCTCGGTGGGGGGTGGCACCGCCCTTTTCGTGCGGGTGGGGGTGTTGGCCGGGGGCCAGGCGGAGGTCACGATAACTTCGGGCGGGAGCCCACCGCCGGCAGAGGTCGAGGTCTCGGTGGTAAACGAGGAGACCGGCCAGGTCACCGTACACTCCGGCGCCGACGCCGGGAGCATCGAACTCGCGGGGGGGAGCGGGGGGGCCAGCTATCTGCTCATCCCCTTCCACTCCTCGCCCGCTCCTTCGGCTACGGTCTCGCTTTCGCTGGCTTCCAGCGGGGCCCAGCCCGCCTTGGCGCTCGCGCCCTGGGCGAGCAGGAGGGCCGCACCGGCACCGCCCGGTCCCGCCCTGACCTCTCCCTGGCTCGAGTTTGGGCTCAAGCCCGACGCGGCGTTCCACCGCGACCTGCTGGAGCGGGCCAAGCGGGAACTGGAACCGTTGATCCCGTTCGCGCGCGAGGTGTACGAGGAGCGGTTCGTCCGACCCCTTGACCGGAGTTGATGACATGCGCCCCCTACTTTTGCTGGCCTTGCTCGTACTCCCGGCGGCGTGCGCCGTCCCCAATGACGGGGAGGACGGCGAACAGACCGCCGCGGGCACCTCCCGCTGGGTGGGTACCGTGGCGGTGGTGGGTTCGGCTCCGATGAACGTCGCCGTCGTCCTGCGCGACGACGACCCCCGGGCCTTCAACCCGTACCTGACTGGTCCTCTGGTTAGCGAGCTGCGGCGGCTCTCCGGCCTCACCGTGGCGGTGGAGGGGGAAGAGCCGGAGAGGCCCGGCTGGATCGAGGTGGAGCGTTACCAGGTGCTTTCACTCGACGGCGACCCGGTGGTGGCCGGGGTGGTGGAACGGGGCGAGGAGGGGGAGTTGGTGCTCCGAACCAGTGACGGTACCCGCTACCCGCTCAGTGGGGCGGAGGGACGGGTGGAGCCGGGCTGGAAGATCTGGGTCAAGGGAGACCCCGGGCTGGCGCTCAGCGTCTACGGCGTGATCCGGGACTAGACGTACTTCAGCCCGCTACCGGTATTGAAGAGCGCCACCTCGTCGTCGGGAGACAGTATCCCCTGCTGCAGAGTTTTTGCTACAGCCGCGGCGGTGGCCGCCCCCTCGGGCGCGCAGAAGACCCCCGTAACGGTGCCCACGATGCCCGTCCAGGCGGCCATCTCCTCGTCGCTGACCGCCACCGCCCCGCCGCCGGACTCCCGTAGCGCCCGTAGAATGAGAAAGTCTCCCACCGCTTTCGGCACCAAGAGCCCCGAGGCGTAGGTCTCGGCCCCTTCCCACGGCTCGGCCGCCTCGGCCCCGCTCTCCCACGCCCGCACCATGGGCGCGCACCCGGCGGCCTGCACCGAGACCATCTTCGGGCGCTTGGGACCGATCCAGCCGAGCCGCTCCAGCTCGTCGAACGCCTTCCACATACCCACCAGCCCGGTGCCACCGCCGGTAGGGTAGATGACGGCGTCAGGGAGCCGCCAGCCCAGCTGCTCCGCCAGCTCGTACCCCAGGGTCTTTTTGCCCTCTACCCGGTACGGCTCTTTGAGCGTGGAGAGGTCGAACCAGCCGTGCCGCTCCACCCCCTGGGCCACCCGCAGCGCGCAGTCGGAGATGACACCGTCCAGCAGCTCCAGCCCAGCCCCCAAGGCGCGTATCTCTTCCAGGATGGGGCGCGGAGTGTGACGCGGTACCACCACGTGTACCGGCACCCCGGCCGCGGG
>JBOHRN010000025.1:0-81853 GCA_050732775.1 Longimicrobiaceae bacterium
GCCTGGCGCAGCACCCGGAGTGCCCGCTCCCGGTCGCCGGTGCGTACCATGAGGCGCCCGGGGTTGGCGAAGGCCATGCCCACGTCCATCCCCCCCGCGTCGTCGATGAACAGGGCCGCCTCGAGACCGGCGTGGTCCAAGTACCCCTTGGCGATCTCGGCTTGGTGCCGGTAGTGAAAGCGGGCGATGACGACCAGCTCTAGCTCCATTATGTCCTCTTTATAGGTCGAGGGCGGGCCGGGCAAAGCGACGTTTACTCCCCGGATTGCGCTGGCACGAGCTAGTTGCCCCAGCGAGATCCGCGCCGCGCCGTGACTCTCCGCGCCGTTTTGGTCCCACCCCTCTCGGCCTGGCATTCCCCTTGCTCGTAACGCCGGAAGAGGCAGCACTTACACTTTACGCTGGAGAGGATACCATGAGGTACGGAGCAAGATCAATCACCTGGGTAGTGGCCGCCCTTACCCTCGCCACCCCCGCGCTGAGCGGGTGCGCGGGGATGAGCCAGGCCGAGAGGGGCGCGGTTATCGGCGCCACCACCGGAGCCGCGGTGGGAGGGGTAATCGGCAGGCAGCAGGGTTCCACCGCTGTTGGGGCCATCGCCGGAGCGGTCATCGGCGGCGCGGCCGGGGCGATCATCGGCCGGCAAATGGACCGGCAGGCCGAGGAGCTGGAGCGCGACCTCCCCGACGCCCGGGTAGAGCGGGTGGGCGAGGGCATCATCGTGACCTTTGAGTCCGGGCTCCTCTTCGACTTCGACCGCTCCGACCTGCGGCCGGGGGTGCGGGCCGACCTGAGGGAGTTCGCCGAGAGCTTGCGCAACAACCCGGAGACCGAGCTCTTGATCGTGGGGCACACCGACTCGGTGGGCAGCGACTCCTACAACCAGGGGCTGTCGGACCGGCGCTCCGACTCCGTGGCCCGCTACCTGGCTTCGCAAGGCGTGAGCTGGAACCGGATGCGCACCATGGGTAGAGGCGAATCCGAACCGATCGCCTCTAACGAGACCGACTCCGGCCGCCAGCGGAACCGGCGGGTCGAGGTCGCGATCTACGCCAGCGAGGATTACCGGCAAGAGGTACAGAGGCAGTACTAGGGGATCGTAGTCCGGTAGCCGGAGCGCGCTCGCGGTTAGCGGGCGCGGCTCCGGCTGGCTACGAGCTACTCTTCACGACCTCGAAGTCGAAACTAGGGGGAGGTACGGGCTCCGGGGTAAGCCGGTAAGCCGAGCGTAGCCCTTCGGCGACTTCGCCGGCGAGGCGCTCGCTGGAGGCGTGGACCTCGGCCAGCGCGCCGTCTTCGGCTGGCCGCTCGCCCACTTTGGCCAGCAGCCGGACCCCCACCGCGGGGTCGATGGTGTCTCCCGGACTTTTTCGCCCCGCACCCAAGGCCAGCGCGGCGGCGGCCACCCGCCGTGCGTCCACCCCTGCCACGAAGCCGTCCTTGGCCGTTAAGACGCGGCGAACCACGGGGGCGGCGGGGAGCGTGTCCGGGTCGTCCACCACGCGCGGGTCGCCGCCCTGGGCCTCGACTAGCTGGGCAAACTTCTCCGCCGCGCGGCCGCTCGCGCGGACTTGGTCCAGCCGCTCGCGCCCATCCTCCACACCGCGGGTCACCCCCGCCAGCATCATCTGGTGGGCGCCCAGTTCGCGCACCAGTGCCCACAGCTCTTCGGGACCGCCGCCTCGCAAGCTCTCGATGG
Organism: Longimicrobiaceae bacterium; assembly: GCA_050732775.1. Classification (GTDB taxonomy): domain Bacteria; phylum Gemmatimonadota; class Gemmatimonadetes; order Longimicrobiales; family Longimicrobiaceae; genus JBOHRN01. Next base: position 1,700 of record JBOHRN010000025.1, read on the forward strand.
CTTCCCGGACTTCCAGGGCGTTACCCACCGTGCGGCCGAGCGGCTGCTCCATCGGGCTGAGCAGAGCCCGCACCCGGCGCCCGGCGCCCGTACCGATCGCCACCATCGCCAGCGCCAGTTCGCGCGCCCTCCAGACGGTGGGCATGAAGGCGCCCGAGCCGTACTTCACGTCGAGCACGATCACCGGCGCGCCCGCGGCCAGCTTCTTGGACATAATGCTACTTGCTATGAGCGGGACCGACTCCACGGTGGCGGTCAGGTCGCGCAGTTCGTACAGCTTGCCGTCGGCCGGGACCAACTCAGCACTCTGGCCGGCCAGCGCGCAACCGATGCGTTTTACCTGCTGGCGGAGCAGGTCTGGCCCCAGTTCGACGGAAAACCCGGGAATCGCCTCCAACTTGTCGAGGGTGCCGCCGGTGTGGCCCAGCCCCCGCCCGGACATCTTTACGAAGGGGAGTCCGGCCGCGGCCATCAAGGGGACCAGCACCAACGAAGTTTTGTCTCCCACCCCGCCGGTGCTGTGCTTGTCGACCGGGGGAGTGTCCAACTCGTCCCACGCCAGGGTGGCGCCGCTCCCGACCATCGCCCGGGTGAGGGCCAGGGTCTCGGTGCCCGTCATCCCCCGCCAGCACACCGCCATCAGCCAGGCGGCCATCTGGTAGTCGGAGACACGGCCGTCCAGGAAGTGGCGCAGCAAGAAGGATATTTCGTCGGCGGAGTGTTCTTGTCCCCGCCGCTTGGCGTCGATCAGAGCTACCGCGTTCACGGTTACTACTCCGGCAGCTTTTCGGGGCCAAAGGCGCGCGGCAGTAGCTTGCTGAGCGAGTGGAGAGAAATGGCTGAGGGTGCGACGTGAGTCACCACCACCATACCCGGGCTGAATTCGTGCATGACCTGGCGGCAGGCGCCGCAAGGCACGCAGGGAGTACCCTCTTCCGGCCCCATCACGGCCAGCGCCACGAAGTCGCGCGCGCCCTCGGAGACGGCTTTGAAGATGGCCACGCGCTCGGCGCAGCAGGTGAGCCCGAAGGAGGCGTTTTCTACGTTGCAGCCGGTAAATACCCGGTCTCTGGAGGCCAGCACGGCGGCGCCCACGGCGAATCGGCTGTAAGGAGAGTAGGCGCTGTCGCGCGCTCGCCGGGCGGCGTTCAAGAGATCGGTCGCGGCGGCGGAGTCGAAGGTGAGCGGAGTAACCATGATCGGAACGGGGTGCGTTTGGTAGTACGGATCATCGCCCCCCGGAGCCGTGGTGACAAGTCTGGGACGGGGGCGTGTTGCGCGGCCACTCAATCCGGGCCATGATTCGGTTGGAGTGTAAAGTGGCTGGGGCAAGAGTTGATCTCCATTCAACGGGAGAGCTTATGACCGAAGTGACCCGCCGCGACTTCTTCCGCCGCGCCGCCCGAGTGGGCACCGGCGCCCTGCTGGCGCCTTCTCTCCAGGGGCTGGTGGCGTGCGCCCGCCTGGGCCGGGTAAGTGGCGGGCCCGGCCAGGGGGGGTACGGCCCGCTGGTCTCCACCGGGCCGGAGTTGGCGCTGCCCGCGGGCTTCTCTTACGTGATGTTTGGAGTGGAGGGAGACCTTATGTCGGACGGCAATCCGACCCCGCGCGCGCACGATGGCATGGGAGCGTTTGCCCTGGCCAACGGAAATACCTTGCTCATCCGCAACCACGAAGACCGGGATGAGCCCGGAGAGGCCGAGCTGGTGGGGAGCCCCGCCGCGGCTTACGACCGCAAGGCGGGCGGCGGCACCACTTCGCTCGAGGTAAGGATCGGCGCGGACGGAACCCCCGAACTGGTGCGCGACTTCGTCTCCTTGAACGGCACCATCGTCAACTGCGCTGGGGGCCCCACCCCCTGGGGGAGCTGGCTGAGCTGCGAGGAGAGCACCGCGGGCCGGGAACAGGGGTGGGAGCAAGACCACGGCTACGTCTTCGAGGTGGCCGCCGCCGGTTCCGGGCTCTCAGCCGAACCGCTCAAGGAGCTCGGTCGCTTCGTGCATGAGGCGGTGGCGGTCGACCCGGTCACGGGGGTGGTATACGAGACCGAGGACACCGGCGACGCCGGCTTCTACCGCTTTATCCCCCGCGTTCCCGGCCGGCTCTCCGAGGGGGGACGGGTGCAGATGCTCGCCGTCGAGGGCCGGCCGCGCTACCACACCGTCGCCGGGCAGCGCCCGGGCGTCACGCTGCCCGTCTCCTGGGTCGACATTGCCGACCCTGACCCCGCGGGGGCCGGGAGCAACTCCAGCGCGGTGTTCGAACAGGGGTACGAGCGGGGCGGCGCCGTGTTCTCGCGGCTAGAGGGGTGCTGGTACGGGGACCGGAGCGTTTACTTTCACGCCACCGACGGCGGCGACCAAGAGCTGGGACAGGTGTGGCGGTACAACCCGGCGCCCGGCGATGGGAGCTTGACCCTCATTTTCGAGTCACCCGACGCCAGCGTGCTCGCCGCCCCCGACAACATCACGGTGAGCCCGCGAGGCGGCCTGGTGCTCTGCGAGGACAGCGCGGGGGCGTACCTGCGCGGGCTCACCAAGGACGGCAAGATCTTCGATTTTGCCAGGAACGTGGTCAACCAACGCGAGTTCGCGGGTGCCTGCTTCGGCCCCGACGGCCAGACCCTGTTCGTGAACATCCAGGGAGATACCAAGAGCGGCGGTCCGGGCAACCCCGGCATGACCTTCGCCATCCGGGGGCCGTGGCGGATGGGGGCGCTGTAGGGCGTTACCTAGGGCGTTGGAAGCGCTCCCCGACCTCTCGCAGCACCCGCTCGACCGGATCCTTGGGACGGGGGAAAAAAAGAGCGTCGGAGAGGGAGTTGAGCGCCGAGCGGAGGTTGGAGAACTCGTCCGCCGCCTGCACGAACAGGTCGCCCAGGCCGTACTGGGCCGCCAATCCGGTACGGGCGGCGCCCCGGAAGCCCGCTGCCCCCAGTTCGTCGTAGTAACTCAGTGGGGGGGCGCCGCGCCGCCTTACCCGGTGGGTGATGTGGTCGGGAAACACGCCGGCCAACCAGAGGGCGAAGTTGCCCAGGTGAACCCTGAGCAGGAACTCCCGTTCGCCGCGCGCCCTCTCCAGTTCGAGCAGGATGTCGGCCAGGTAGTGGAACTCCCGCTCTTCGCCGTCTCCGGGCTGGTGGGCGCGGCCCTGTTTGCCAAACTCGATCAGGAGAGCCGCGGTGTAGTCGGCGAGGCGGCGGTCGCGGAGCTGGCGGGAGAGCAGAGAGTGCCGCACCAGCAAGTAGAAAACTAGCCGGGGCGGAGCCGTCTCCAGCTCGCCGCGGCGCAGGAGTCGGCGGAAGACCCGCTCGTCGTCCAGCAGCGCGTCGACGCCCTCTTCGCGCAGCCGTGACTCTCCGCCCTCACCCGCCAGAGAAAGGAGAAACTCGGCTTCCAGACGCCCGAACGAGGCGCGGACGTTGGGTTGGATCATCCTTCTCATGACGACCTCCGTGCTCAAGGTGTCGTGCTTTGCCCGGGTAGTCGTACCGCCACCGGGGTGTCGATGTTTCGCGAAACCTCCCGGGCCGTTGCGGGTAATCCTGCCTTACGTTCCGCTGCGTTACTTCCGTTCGCTAGCACGTGTAGCCCCGCGGCGCCGGACGGAGAGGCAGCCCGCGTTCGGTCGGTGCGGGTCGGTTTTCCTACGGATCAACAGGGAAGTCTCTGATGCGCTTCCTCAGCTCGCGCCTGGTGCTTCGCACGGCGCTTCTCGCCGCGCTGTGGAGCCATGTAGGTCCCGAAGCTGCCCTGGCGCACACTGAGCTCCGGCGCGCCGAGCCGGCGGCGGACGCCGTGTTGGGCCGGCCGCCCACAGAGGTGCGGCTCTGGTTCACTACTAGTGTGCAGTTGCCACCGGACGCCATTGTCGTCATCGGGCCTGACGGCCGCCGTGTGGACCGGGGTGAGGCCGGTGTCGATTCCGGCGACTCCCGAATCGTGACGGTGGCGCTGGACGCAGCCTTGCCGGGTGTCTACCGGGTGCGCTGGAGCGTCCTTTCGCCCGACGGACACCCGGTGCGCGGCGGGTACCGCTTCACCGTCGAGTCGGGAACCGAAGCGGCTGACAGGGCGGCTACGCCGGGCACCGCTCCGCCGGAGCAACCGGCCGAAGCCCGGCCCCCACCCCCTGAAACGGAGGCGAGCGGTGTCCCCGGGCTCGCGCTGGGCCGGTGGCTGCACCTCGTCGGGCTCGCACTCGCACTCGGTCCGCTGGTCGTCGGGCTCTTGGCTAAAGAGGCAGCCGGCTCGATCCTTTTCTGGCGGCTCTGGCGGGTCAGTCTCGGCGGTACGCTGCTGCTCCTCCTGGCGGCGGGGTGGACGCTCCTGGCCCAAGGCGCGGCGCTGGGCGGTTCGCTGGCGGCGGGGGCGCGTGCGGAGATGGTGGGGGCGGTCCTCGCGAGCCGTTACGGCCAGCTCTGGATCGGGCGGCTGCTGCTCGTCCTTTTGCTGCTGGCGCTGGCCGGTTACGCCGAGCGGCGCCGGGCGTCACGCTCCGCCCGGCTCGCGTGGGCGGGGCTCGCGCTGGGCGCGCCGCTCCTTCTGCTCACCAGCATGAGCGGCCACGCGGCCACCACCGATCCGGTCTGGCTTTCGGTGTCGGTCGACTGGGTCCACCTGGCCGCGGCCGCGGCCTGGGTCGGTGGGCTGATTGCCTTCCCGCTGGCGGTTTTCCCCGCACTCGGCGGCCGCCCCACTGGCGAGCGGGCGCGGGTACTGGGCGTGCTCGTCCCCCGCTTCTCCAGGCTCGCGCTGACCAGCGTAATGCTCCTCGTGCTCACCGGTCTATACCCGGCCTGGAGGCACGTTGGGAGCCCGGCGGCGCTCGCCTCGACGGCCTACGGCCAGACGCTCCTCGCCAAACTCCTGCTGGTGGCCCTGATCCTGGTTCCGGCGGCGACGAACCGCTTTCGCGTCCGGCCGCACCTCGCGGCGGGGGCCGTTTCGGAGAAGGAGGCGCTAGCGCTGGTGAGCCGCTTCCGGCGGAGCGTGGGGATCGAGGCCGTGCTGGGCGCGGCGATCCTCGCGGCGGCGGCGTTGCTGGTGTCGCTCCCCCCCGCGAAGCAGCCGGAGCCATCCCATTCCGTGGCGAGTGACTATCACCGTTGACTGTGCCGCCGGACCGGACCACCGCCGTCTACGGCTGGCTCAGCGCCCTGCTGGTGCTGGCTGCCCTGGTAGTAGCTATCCGCGCCCTGATCCCCGCCGAGGTCGATCCGGGGGCCGTCGAAACGCCCGAGATCACGCTTCTGGGGCCGCTGGACGGCGAGACGGTGCAGGGTCCGGTTGGTATCGTGTTCTCGGTGAAGGGCCGGCTCTTCCGGCAGCGGGAAGGGTGGGGGATCGGCCCCCTCCACCTCCACCTTCTGGTTGGGAGGCGCGCATACATGCCGGGGTTTGAGGACGTCCAACCGCTGGGCGACGGGCGCTACCGCTGGGAGGTTTCCCTGCCCGCGGGACGCCACACGCTGCGGTTGGCGTGGGCGACCGGCGACCACGGGACGCTCCCGAGGGGGGGAAGCTCGCCCGTCGCCGTGCGGGTGAGAGACACCCTTGACGACCTCCGCAAGCCTGGCCAGTATCCATCTCCAGCGGTAGACCGGAGCCACGCCGATGTCCGACATCCATGACGATCAGCGCTCTAGCCGCGGGCGCGACTATCCGAGACTAGCCGCCCTGCTGCTCGCCTGGCTGCTGGCGGCGTGCGGCGACGCTACCCCCACGCCCTTCCAGTCGGTGCACCAGACCGACTCCCCGGCCGGAGCGGGCAGCGGCCAGCCGAGCGTCTTCGCCTCCAGCGACGGAAGGGTGTACCTGAGCTGGCTGGAACCGGCGGGGGAAGACGAGTTCGCGCTCCGCTACGCAACTTGGCTGGACGGCGGCTGGACGGCGGCGCGGACCGTGTCCCGGGGGCGTGACTGGTTCGTGAACTCGGCCGACTTTCCCTCCCTGGTCGAACTTCCCGGTGGCCGGCTGGCCGCGCACTGGCTGGACTGGGGGGGACCTTCGCCGTACGCCTACGAGGTTCGCGTGGCGCAGTCTCCCGACGGCGGCCGGAGCTGGTCCCGCCCAGTGACACCGCACACCGACAGCACCGCCACGGAGCACGGCTTCGTGTCGATGTTCCCGTGGGAAGGCGACCGTCTGGGGCTGGTCTGGCTCGACGGCCGCGAGATGGTCGAGGAGGGCGGGGAGATGACGCTCCGCTTCACCTGGCTCGGCGGGAAGGGCGAGCTCGGCCCGCCCGTGCTGTTGGACGAGCGCGTATGCGAGTGCTGCCAGACCGACGCGGCGCTGACCGCGGCCGGGCCGCTGGTGGTATACCGGGGCCGCTCGCCGGAGGAGGTGCGGGACATCCACTACCTGCGCTATACGGGCGGCCGTTGGAGCCGGCCCCGGCCGGTGCACGCGGACGGCTGGGTGATCGCGGGCTGCCCGGTAAACGGCCCGGCAGTGGCCGCCGAGGGGAAGAGCGTGGTGGTCGCTTGGTACACCGCGGCCCGCGACACGGCCCGGGTGATGGTCGCTTTTTCGGACGACGCGGGCGCTACCTTCTCGCCACCGCTGCGGGTCGACGACGGAGCTCCGCGGGGCCGCGTGGACGCCCTGCTCACGGGCGACGGCTCCGCGCTGGTGAGCTGGGTCGAGAACGCGGGCGACCACGGCGAGCTAAGGGTTCGCCGCCTCGTTTCCGGACGCGCTTCAGCGAACCGTACCGGCCGGCCGCTCGCCAGTTCGGCAACCGTCGCCACCGGCGCGAGCGGGTTTCCGCGCATGGCTCGCGTCGGGCGCGAGGTGTGGATCGCCTGGACCGAGGCGTCCTCCCCCACCAGGGTGCGGGTAGCGCGGGCCAGGCTTGGCCGCTTACCCGGCCAACCTTGACGTTCCTCTATACTCCGCCCAATATCCCTCCCCTAGCTAGTGGAACGGAGAGACGCCATGTCCAATATCCCCGACGACCTTCACTACACCCGCGAGCACGAGTACCTGAAGCGTACCGACGAAGACGGTGTCTTCGCCGTGGGTGTCACCGATTACGCCCAGGGAGAGCTGGGAGACGTGGTCTTCGTGGAGCTCCCCCCAGTGGGCGCCACTTTCCAGCGGGGCGACGTCTTCGGCACCATCGAGGCGGTCAAGGCGGTCTCGGATCTGTACGCGCCCGTCGGCGGAGAGGTGGTAGAGGTGAACGACTTCCTCGACGACGACCCGGCGAGGGTTAACTCGGATCCGTACCAGGAGGGCTGGATGATCAAAGTGCGCCTAGCAGACGCCTCGGAACTAGAGCAACTCCTCGACGCGGCGGAGTACGCCTTGCACGTGGGGTAACCATGGCCGAGCTAACTTTTCACGGACACGCCTGCTTTCAACTCGAAGCGGGCGACGGCAAGCGCCTCCTCTTTGACCCCTTTCTGGACCACAACCCGGCCGCCAAGATCGGCTCCGGCGAGATCGATCAGCTGGACTACATCCTGGTCTCCCACGGCCACTTTGATCACTTCGGGGAGGAGTGCCTGAAGATCGCCAAGAAGACCGGTGCCGAGGTAATCTCGACCCTCGAACTGGTGGCTTTTTGCGAGCAGCGGGGGGTGAAGAACGGCCACGGCATGAACCTCGGCGGCGGGCATCACTTCCCCTTCGGGCGGGTAAAGCTGACCCAGGCCGTCCATACCGGAAGCGTGGCGGGGGACGACGAGGGCGCGTTCACCACCGACTGCTGCGGCTTTTTGCTCACGCTGAATAGCGGTCAGCGCCTCTACTTCGCGGGCGACACCGCCCTGACCATGGACATGGGGCTGCTACGCGGGCAGGTGGACGTGGCGCTGCTGCCGATCGGCGACTACTTCACCATGGGGCCGGAAGACGCCGCGCGGGCGGTAGAGATGATCGAGCCCAAGACGGTGATACCGATGCATTACAACACCTGGCCGCCGATCGAGCAAGACCCCGAGGAGTTTCGCCGGTTGGTGGCGGGCCGGGCCGAGGTCAGGGTGCTGGAGCCGGGGGAGAGCTGGCAGTTCTGAGTAGCTGGCGCCTCCTCGACACTCCGCCCGCCCGTGGGGCTTGGAACATGGCGGTAGACGCGGCTCTGGCCGGGTCGGTGGACGGGGGCGGCGCCCCCGTGCTCCGCTTCTACCGCTGGTCTCCCGCCTGTTTATCGTTCGGTCGCCACCAGAGCGCGGACGGCCGTTACGACCAGGATAAGGTACGGCGCGCGGGCGTGGACGTAGTCCGGCGGCCCAGCGGCGGCCGCGCGGTACTCCACCAGCGGGAGTTGACCTACTCCGTTTGCCTGCCCGCCAGCCGGGGCAGGCCCCGCCAGCTGTACCAGAGCGTGAACCGGGCGCTGGTACGCGGGCTCAGATCGCTGGGAGTGCCCGTGTCGCTAGCTCCTTCCCTGAACGGATCACTTCCCAAGCCGTCACTAACCCCCTGCTTCGGCGACGCCGTGCCCGGAGAGGTGATAGCTGCCGGACGCAAGCTAGTGGGGAGCGCCCAAGCCCGCTACCAGAGCTCCATCCTCCAGCACGGCTCCTTGCTCCTGGACGGTGACCAGTCCGAGGTTCACGGCTTGCTCTGCTCTCCGCCGGAGACGCTCGCAACAGCTCCAGCCCGGCTCTCCGCTTGGCTCGACCCGTTACCCAGCTGGAAACACCTCGCCGTCGCGCTCGCAGCCGGATTCGCTGGAGAGTTCGGGGTGGAGCTGGTCGCCTCTGCCCTCTCCGCCGAGGAAAGCGCGCGCGCCAGAGAGCTGGTGGAGAGCCGTTTTGGAAATCCGGCATGGACCTGGCAGGGAAGGGTGCCAGAGTCAACTCTCCAACCAGTGGGGTGAATATGTCTAGCTGTAAAAAGATCGCCTCGGCGGTCCTCTGGGCGGCTCTGGTGGTGGCGTGCGACCGGGGTCCGGAGGCGGGCGGCGGGCCGGTGGGCGAGCCCGAGCCCGGCGGCACTGCCGTCTTCGGGGTGCTGGCCGACTTCAGCGGCTTCAACCCGGTGACCAACACCAGCTCCGCCACCTTTGACGTGATGCGCTACATGCTCTTCACCCCCATCGTCCAGTACGACGAAGAGTTGAACGTGCAGCCGTATCTAGCCGAGTCGTGGGAGCTCGAGGACGACCACGTGACCTTCCGGCTGCGCGACGACGTGCGTTGGCACGACGGCGAACCGGTCACCGTCGAGGACGTCAAGTTCACCTTCGACCTGGCCAAGAACGAAGACGCCGCCTCCTTGATCGGTACGGTGTTCTTGGGGTTGGTGGAGTCGGCCACGGTGGTCGACCCGCGCACCGTCCGCTTCGACTTCGTGGCCCCCCACGCGCAGGCCTTGGAGAACTTCTGGTGGTCGCCGCTGCCCGAGCACCTCTTGGGCGAGGTCTCCCCGGCCGAGTTGGCGCGCGCCCCTTTCAACCGGGATCCGGTGGGGAGCGGGCCGTTCCGGTTTGTTTCCTGGCAATCGGGAAGCGAGCTGGTGCTGGAGCGGAACAGCGACTTTCCCGAGGGGCTGGGCGGCCCGCCCATGGTCGAGCGGGTGGTGTTCCGGGTGATCCCCGAGGCCACCACCATGCTGACCGAACTCTTCAACGGTAGCGTAGACCTGATCGGCTATACCCTGCTCCCCCAACAGGCCCAACAGATCGAGCAGCAGGGCGGCGTCGATCTCCGGCACTTCCCCTCCAAGGAGTTCGCCTACGTCGGCTGGAACAACCAGCGCGAACTCTTCTCGGACGCAGGGGTGCGCCGGGCGCTGACCATGTCCATCAACCGGCCGCAGATCATCGAGGCGCTGCTGCTGGGGTACGGCGCGCCCGCGGTGGGCATGATTCCGCCCTGGAGCCCGTTTTACACCGAGCTCGAGCCGCTCCCGTACGACCCCGAGCGGGCTAGGCGGCTCTTCGCCGAGGCCGGCTGGCAAGACCGCGACGGCGACGGGGTGATGGAAAGTGAGGCCGGGAGCGAGTTTCGTTTCACGCTCCTGACCAACTCGGAGAACCGGCTCCGCCAGGACATCGCCACCGTGGTGCAGAGCCAGCTCCGGGAAGTGGGAGTGGCGGCCGAGATCCGTACCTCGGAGTTCCAGACCATGCTGGACCAGCACCGTAACCGGGAGTACGACGCGATCATCTCGGGGTGGATCCTGGACAACTTCAAGATCGACCCCTCTCCCCTCTTCTCCTGCCGGGAGGCCCGCACGGAGAGGTCGGCCAACCGGGCCGGTTACTGTAACCCGGACGCCGACGCCCTGCTGGAGCGGGGGTTGAGGACGGTAGCTGGCCCCCAGGGCGCCCTCCGGCAGACCTGGGCCGAGCACACCCGCGTTCTGCAGCAAGACCAGCCCATCACCTTCCTATTCTGGCAGGAGGACCTGGCCGGGATCGGCCCGCGTATCCAGGGGGTAGAGATGGACGTGCGCAGCAAGCTGGTGAATGTGGGCGAATGGTGGATACCGGCTGACCGCCAGCGCTAGTCAACACGTCCATCCGCACGCCCGCGGATAGCGCGCGCCTTGACCCACGGCGCCACTAGTGGGCAGCTTTGGAGCTCGCGCTCGGAACCAACGTCCACCCGGAACTACTAATGAGCAGAACAGCCAGCCGCTTCGGCGTAGCTTTTTCACTTCTCGCTATCGCCGGCTGCGACCGGGCGGGGAGTAGTGGGGAAGGGGGAGGCCGCTTCGACGACGTGCCCGAGCAGGAGCGCTACGGCGGCACCGCGGTGGTGGGGGCTATCGGCGACATCCCCGACATCAACCCGCTGACCTCTACCGACCACACCGCCAACCAGGTCGAGCAGTACGTCCTCTTTACCCCGCTCATCACCTACGACGAGAACTTTGAGCCGGTACCACGTTTCGCCCGCTCGTGGGAGCTGAACGACGACACCACCGCGATCACCTTCCACCTGCTGGATGGGCTGTACTGGCACGACGGCGTCAAGACCACCGCCTACGACGTCAAGTTTACCTACGACCGAGCCAGAGATCCCGACACCGGCTTCGCCAATACCGCCTTCTGGACCAACTACGGCGAGGCCACGGTGATAGACTCGTTCACCATCCGCATTGAGATGGAGCCGCACGCCGGATTCATGGATCCCTGGCGGTCGCTGACCTTCGTGCCCGAGCACGTGCTGGGAGAGGTGCCCGCGGCCGAGCTGCGCACCCACCCTTTCAGCACCACCGAACCGCTGGGCAACGGGCCGTTCGAGTTCGTCTCGCGCAGGGTGGGGCAGGAGTGGGTATTCGAGGCGAACGAAAACTTTCCCGAGGAGCTGGGAGGACGCCCGTACCTGGACCGCATCGTGTACCGCTCGATCCCCGAGCCCACCACGCTGCTTACCGAGCTGCTCACCGGGAGGATCGACTACTACATAGCGCCCTCGCCCGAGCAGGCGGCGCGCATAGAAGAGGCCAGCGGCGTGCGGCTCCTCTCTTTTCCCGACCGGGCTTACGTGCTGATCGGGTGGAACCAGCGACTGCCCATGTTCGAGGACGCCCGGGTGCGGCGGGCGCTGACCATGGCCATCGACCGGGAGGAGATAATCGAGGGGGTGCTGTACGGCTACGGGGATGTGGGCAACTCCACCGTTCCCCCCATCTTCTGGCAGTACCAGGATAGCGGGGACGAACTGGCCCACGACCCCGCCCGGGCCAGCGAGCTGCTCGCCGAGGCCGGCTGGAGGGACCGGGATGGCGACGGGATCCTCGAGAACGAAGACGGCGACGAGTTCCGTTTCGAGATCATGACCAACGAGGGTAACCAGCAGCGGGCCGACATCGTCGAGGTGGTGCAGGCCGACCTGAGCCAGATCGGCATAGACGCGGAGCCGCGCATCTCCGAATGGGGGGCGATGCTGGACCGCATCAACGACCCCGAACGGCGCGACTTCGAGGCGTTGTTGATCGGTTGGGTGACCGAGTTCCGCCTCGACGATACCGACCTTTTCCACTGCGACAAGCTCGACGATCCGTATCAGTGGGTGAGCCACTGCGACCCCGAGCTCGACCGGCTCCTGGACACGCTGCCCACCATCGTGAGCCGCGAGCAGGCCCGTCCTCTTTGGCACCGGTACCAGCGCATGGTGGCCGAGCAGCAGCCGTACACCATAGTCTACTTCCAACAGCGCTTGGAGGGGGTAAACAACCGCCTGCGCGGCGTGGACCCCGACGCCCGCGGCGACTGGCTAAACGCCCAGGATTGGTGGTTAGTCCCGGAAGGTAGGAGGGGCGAGTGAACGCGCCGTCCCGGGGTACCCTCCTGGTCCTCGCGGGAGCGGTACTGGTGGCGTGCGGGGACCGGGGTGACGGCCGGGGCCGGGTCACCGGCGGCGAGACGCCCGAGCGCGGCGGCACGGCGGTGATCGCCGAGCTGGCCGACATGAGCAAGCCGATGCCGATCGTGTTGGAGACCTCGCTCGACGCCGACCTTCAGGACATCATGTACATGGCGCTGCTACGCGGGGCGTGGCGGGACGGCCGCCTGGTCTACCTCACCGCCGGGGAGAACCCCATGGCGCTGGCCCGCTCGTACGAGTACCTGCCGCCCGACTCCACCGCCCTGCGCTACCACCTGCGCACCGACGTGCGCTGGTCTGACGGGGAGCCGGTCACGCCCGACGACGTGGTCTGGACCTACCAGACGCTCGCCGACCCCGCCACCGCCGCCCCCCGGCAAGACTACACCGAACACATCGATTCGGTGGTGGCCGGGGAGGGCTCTACGGTCACCTTTTACTTTGACCGGCGCTACCCGGAGATGCTCTTCCACTCCGGCCACGGCATCGCCCCCGAACACGTCTTCGCGGACGCCGACCCCTCCCGGCTCCGGAGCCACCAGACGCTCACCGATCCCGGCGACGGCAAGCTGGTAGTCAACGGCAGCTTTCAGGTGGCCCGCTGGGACAAAGGGCAGAGGATAGTGCTGGAGCCGAACCTGTACTTCCGGCCGCGCCCCTACCTGGAGCGGATAGTGATCCGGGTGATCCCCGAAGAGACCACCCGCTTGGTCGAGCTGCAGACCGGCAACCTTGACTTCATGCGGCCGGTCCCCTTCGACAAGATCGACGCCCTCCGGGCGGCCAACCCGGAGCTGAGCTTCGAGACGGAGGAGAGGCGCTTCTACGACTACATCGGCTACAACCCTAACGCCTTGGACGCCTTCGCCGACCCGGAGATGCGCCGGGCTTTCGGGCTGGCCATCGACAAGCCAGGGATCATCGATGCTCTCCAGATGGAGGAGTTCGCGGAGCCGGCGGGCGGCCCCTACTCCCCCATCTTCCGCGAACTGTACGACCCGGACGCCCACGCCCCGCTGGCTTACGACACCGCCGCTGCCAACCGCGTGCTCGACGCCAAGGGATGGCGCGACACGGACGGTGACGGTGTGCGCGAGAAGGACGGCCGCGAACTGAGCTTCACGTTGGTGACCAACGCGGGCAACCAGCGGCGCATCGACGTCGGCCAGATCTTGCAGCAGCAGCTCCGCCGCGTGGGGGTCGAAGTCGAGCTGCGCACGCTGGAGACCAACACTTTCTACGACCGGCTCACGAACAAAGAGTTCGAGGCAGCGCTGGCGGGGTGGGGGGTGGGGCTCTCCCCGGACCTCACCAACCTGTGGGGGCCGGAGGTGGCGTTCAACTTCATCTCTTACGAAAACCCCGAGGTTACACGGCTCTTTCAACAAGCCGTGGCCCAGCCCACCGAAGAGCGTGCCAACCGCTACTGGCGGGCCGCCGCCGCCCGTATGGTGGAGGATCAACCGTACACTTGGCTCTACTACTTCGACCAGGTCGACGCGGTCAGCGAGCGGCTGCGGGGGATGAAGGTCGACACCTACGGCGCCTTCCAGAACGCCTGGGAGTGGTGGATCCCGCGCGGGCTCCAGAGGAGAGCCGGAGAAGCGGAGGCGAGTCCCGATACCGCCGCCGAAGGTCAAACCGGGTGATGGAGGGCTCTCCTCCCGGACTGGCAGGGGTGCCATGATAGGCTACGTCATGCGCAGGATTCTGGGGTCAATTCCGCTCCTGCTCGGCGTACTCACGCTGATCTTCTTCATCATCCACCTGGCCCCGGGCGACCCCACCGCCCGCTACTTCAACCCCAATGTGAGCCCCGAGGTGATCGAGCAGATGCGCGAGAACTTCGGGCTCAACGACCCCATCCACATCCAGTACCTCAAGTGGGTCAGGTCTTTCGCCACCGGGGAGTTCGGCTACTCTTTCGGGCAGATGAGGCCGATCGGCGACATCCTCCCCACCGTGCTCTGGAACACTCTGCAGCTCACGCTAATCTCCCTGGTGCTCATCTTCCTGATCGGCATGCTGGTGGGCATCGTCCAGGCGGTGCGCCAGTACTCGGCCTCGGACAACGTGCTCACCGTGCTAGCGCTGTTTTTCTACTCGATGCCCAGCTTCTGGTTTGCCCTCATGCTGATCCTCCTCTTTTCGCTCAAGGCGAGCCAGTGGGGGTGGCCGGTGGTCTTCCCGGCGTCGCAGATGACCAGCATCGGCTACGACTTCATGCCGCTGTGGGAGAAAGCCCTCGACCGCTTCATGCACTTGCTCCTGCCCGCTACCGCGCTGGGGATCGGGGCGGCGGCCGGGGTGGCGCGCTACATGCGCGGCTCCATGCTGGAGGTTATCCACCAGGATTACATCCGCACCGCACGGGCCAAGGGGCTGTCGGAGCGTAGGGTCATCTTCAAGCACGCTCTGAGGAACGCGCTCATCCCCATCGTCACCCTGCTGGGGCTTTACCTGCCCTTCCTGCTCGCGGGTTCGGTACTGATCGAGACCATCTTCGCCTGGCCGGGGATGGGGCGGCTCATCGTCGACGCCATCTTCCAGCGCGACTATCCGCTGGTAATGGCCACCAGCTTTGTGATCGCGGCCATGGTGGTGGCCGGCAACCTGATCGCCGACGTGCTCTACGCGGTGGTTGACCCGCGCATCCGGACCGCCTAGGGGATGCCGCCCACCACCACTTCGCCCGATACGGAGTCTAGCCGCCCCATTCCGCTTCCGCCGGCCGGGGCGCCGGAGGGGGGGCGAGTGCCCAGCGCGCGCGCTCCCGCTAGCGCCGGGGAGCTGGCCACCTCCGCCCTGCTGCCCGGCGCGGGTCACCTGCTGCGCGGCGAGTGGGCACCGGGCTTCATACTCTTCCTCTCCTGGGGGATACTCCTGGGCACTCTCTTCTTGACCTGGAGCAAGGTGTCAGAAGTATTTACCGCCCGCCACACCCCGGTGGCGGGGGCGGTCGCCGTGGCCACCGCCGGGGCGCTCCTGCTAGGGCTCTGGGGGTGGGCGCTCTACGACCTCAAGGCGCGGGCGGGGCGGCCGCGCCAACGGAGTGGCGACTCCCAGTGGGCTATCGCGGCGCGGCGCTTCCGCAAGAACCGGATAGCTCTGTTGGGGCTGGGCTTCATGCTGCTACTGTACGTGGTAGCCCTGATCACGCCTCTCATCTCCCCTTACGACCCCAACGCCCAGGGCGACATCGTGGCCACCCGCTACCTGGAGCCGTCTTTAGCACACTGGATGGGAACCGATAAGTTTGGCCGTGACATCTTCTCGCGGGTCCTCTACGGGGCGCGCATCTCCCTCACCATCGGCTTCGTGGCCATGGGCATCGGGGTGCTTCTCGGGACCGCCCTGGGCGCGGTAGCCGGCTACTTCGGCAAGTGGGTAGACAGCGTCGCCATGCGCTTTACCGACATGATCCTCTCCATCCCCCGGCTGGTCTTGGTAATCGTGGTAATCGCGCTGTTTGAGCCGTCGATCTGGCTGGTGGTGACGGTGCTCGGGCTCACCGGTTGGATGGCCGTCGCCCGCATAGTGCGCGCCGAGGTCCTCTCGCTACGCGAGCGCGAATTCGTCCAGGCGGCCAAGGCACTGGGCATGACCGACGCCCGCATCATCCTGCGCCACGTGCTCCCTAACGTGCTGGCGCCGGTGATCGTCTACACTACTCTGGGCATCGGTAACACCATCTTGATAGAGGCGGCCCTCTCCTTCTTGGGGCTGGGGGTGCAGCCCCCGACGGCGAGCTGGGGGAACATGATCTCGGACGGCCGCGACGCGCTTATCACCGCTTGGTGGATCGCCACCTTCCCGGGACTCGCCATAGTCTTCACGGTGACCGCCTTCAACCTGCTCGGAGACGGCCTGCGCGACGCCCTCGACCCCCGGCTCAAGATATGACGGAACCCATCCTCGAGGTCCACGACCTGCGCACCTACTTCCACACCGAAGACGGCACCGCCCGCGCGGTGGACGGGGTGTCTTTTCACCTGAATCCGGGCGAGACGCTCGGCGTGGTGGGCGAATCGGGGTGCGGCAAGTCGGTCACGGCGCTGTCGGTCATGCGGCTGATCCCGGAGCCGCCGGGGAGGATCGAAGAGGGGTCGCGCATCCTCTTCCGCGGCGGCCGGGGCGAGGAAGACCTGGTGCGGGCCGGCGAGGAGCGTATGCGGCAGATCAGGGGCAACGATATCGCCATGATCTTCCAGGAGCCGATGACCTCTCTCAACCCGGTCTTCACCGTGGGTGACCAGATCGAGGAGTCGCTCCGGCTGCACCAGGGGTTGGGAAAGAAGGAGGCGCGCGGGCGCGCCATCGAGATGCTCGAAACGGTGGGCATCCCCATTCCCCGACAGCGGGTAAACGAATACCCCCACCAACTCTCCGGCGGGATGCGCCAGAGGGTGATGATAGCGATGGCCCTGGCGTGCGATCCCAAGCTGCTGATCGCGGACGAACCCACCACCGCCCTCGACGTGACCATCCAGGCCCAGATCCTGGAGCTCCTGAACCGTCTCCAAGAGGAGCTGGGGATGTCGATCATCCTCATCACCCACGACCTGGGAGTGGTGGCCGAGGTGTGCGACCGGGTGCTGGTCATGTACGCGGGGCAGCTGTTCGAGGAGGGTTCGGCCGAAGACATCTTCCGCGACCCCCAGAACCCTTACACCGAAGGGCTGTTGCGCTCGATCCCCAAGCTGGGAACGCGGGTGGAGCGGCTGGCGGTGATACCCGGCGTGGTACCGGCGCCCACCAACTGGCCAAAAGGGTGCCGCTTTCACGCCCGCTGCCCGTACGGGTGGGAGAAGACCGAGCGCGAGGAGCCGCCGCTCTTCGAGCTGGGAGGGGGCCGCAAGAGCAAGTGTTGGTTGGTGGAGCAGCCGGAGCGGCGCGAGGAGGTCCGCCGCACCACCGGCGGATTTACCCCCCAGGGCGCGCTCACCGGCACGGGGGCTAGGACTCCCGCGGCCGGTGACCCGGACGAACTCCGGCTCAACGACGAGCTAGCGGGAGAGAAAGCGTGACGGCGGTCGTTCCCGGCCACGAGGAGCTCGCGCTTCCGGACCGGGTCCACGAACACGTCCCGGAGGCCGAACTCCCCCCCGCCAAGGGAGATTCGGATCTGAGGGGCGAACCCGCCTCCGGCGTAGAGCCCCCCGGCGACGCCCTCATGATGGTCAGCCGGCTCAAGAAGTACTTCCCCATCCATAAGGGTTTCCTCAAGCTGCACACCGGCGACGTCAAGGCGGTCGACGGGGTCGACTTCTACATCCGCCGGGGCGAAACGCTGGGGCTGGTGGGGGAGTCGGGGTGCGGCAAGAGCACCCTGGGCCGCACTCTGCTGCGCTTGGAAGAGCCGACCGCGGGGGAAGTTCGTTTCGACGGGCAGAGCGTCTTCGAAATGGACCGGAGGGCGTTACGGCACTACCGGCGGCGGGTGCAGATCGTTTTCCAGGATCCGTTCTCGTCGCTCAACCCGCGTATGACGGTGGGCGATATGTTGCGCGAGGTGCTCAAGGTTCACCGGCTAGCGAAGGGCGAGGCCGCCCGCCGCCGGGTGGGCGAGCTATTGGAGATAGTGGGGCTACGGCCCGAACACGCGGTTCGCTACCCGCACGAATTTTCGGGCGGGCAGCGCCAGAGGATCGGCATCGCCCGCGCCCTGGCCGTGGAGCCGGAGATGATCGTCTGCGACGAACCGGTCTCGGCGCTGGACGTGTCGGTGCAGGCCCAGGTGATCAACCTGCTGGAGGACCTCCAGGACGAATTCGGGCTCGCCTACCTGTTCATAGCCCACGACCTCTCGGTGGTCGAACACATCTCCGACCGGGTGGCGGTCATGTACTTGGGCAAGATCGTGGAGCTGGCCAAGGCCGACCCCCTCTACCAAAACCCGCTCATGCCGTACACCCGGGCGCTCCTCTCGGCGGTGCCCGTGCCCAAACCGGGCAGAGAAAGGGAGCGCGTGGTGCTGGAGGGCGACGTGCCATCGCCAGCCAACCCTCCCTCCGGGTGCCCCTTTCACCCCCGCTGTCCCCACCCGCTCAAGGACGCCGACTGCGGCAAAATCGAGCCGTCCCTGGTAGACAAGGGAGGCCGTCACTTCGCCGCCTGTATCAAGGTGAAGTTGGGAGAGGGAGAGTAAAGGCCGTACGAACGTCCGAGCCGCTCTTGACACCCGCCGAACGAGAGGGTAACTTCGGCTCTCGTCCCCGCTTCCTGGCGGGGTGTTTGGTCGTGAAACCGTACACCATCCGTCATCGGGAGGCCGAACCTTGAGTAGTCCGCTCGCTCTTCTGCTTCAGATCCCCGGGCTCGAAGCGCCCGAAATGACGTTCACCGAGCAGGTCGCCCAGCTGTGGGAAGACGGCGGCTTCATGATGTGGTTCCTGGCCGCCGCGGCTCTGGTCGGACTGGTGGTAATCATCTGGAAGCTGGTCGACCTGACCACCAAGTCGGCCCGCACCCAGCGCACCCTGCGCGAGGTAGACGAGCTGGTAGAACAGGGGCGCTTCCAGGAGGCGCTGCGGGTGGCCGAAGAGTCGGACTCCCCGGCCGGGCGGGTGCTGGCCGAGGGGTTGCGCCGCAGCCACGAGGGCACCGAGCGGGTCATCAAGGCGATCGAGAACGCCGGCATGATCGAGATGGCCCGGCTGGAGCGCGGGCTGGTGATCCTGGCCACGGTGTCGACGGTGGGTCCCCTGCTCGGCTTTCTGGGTACGGTGATCGGGATGATCGAGGCGTTCCAGGCCATCGAACTGGCCGGCGAGGTAGAGGCCACCCTGGTGGCCGGAGGCATCAAGGTGGCCCTCATAACCACCGCTGCCGGGCTCATCATCGCCATTCCGGTCAGTATCATGCATAACTACTTCGTGGCTAAGATCGACCGCATGGTGATCGACATGGAGGAGTCGGCCCAGCGGACCATCGACGCGCTGCACGAGGTGGAGGCAGGGCGCGCTACCGCCACCGTCTAGCCAGCGCCGCCGCCCGCCCGGGAGGGCCGCCCCAGCGGGCGGCCCTCTTTTTTTCTTGCGGCGCGGAACCTGCCAACTGAGAAGGGCATGTCGCCCCGCTACCTCGTAACCCTGGTCATGACCGGACTGCTAGCCCTGCCCCTCGCCCTCTTGCTGATTCTTGCTCCCGCAGACGATCCAGGCTCCGAGGCGGAGCGCCGGGTAAGCGCCCAGGTGGCGGCGATGGACCCGGACGAAGTCCTCGCCGAGGCCCGCGCCCTGATGGAGGGCGGCCGGAGCTGGCGAGCCGCCCGGCTCCTACGCGAGTACTTGGACCGGGAGCCGGAGCCGTCCGTGCAGGCGGTCCTTTTGGCGGCCCACGCCGAGGCCGGGTGGGGGGGGTGGAGTAGGGTGCGAGAGCTGTTGGGCGGCCAGGAGTGGCTGGCGGAGGAAGGGGGAGAGGGGCTCTTCCTGCTGGCCCGCGCCCTCGACGAGGAGGGCGAAGCAGAAGAGGCGGCCGCCGCTTACGACCGTTACCTCCGGGCTGCCGACCCCGGGGACGCCGCCGGGCGGCGCACGGTGGCCCGGCTGCGCCTAGGGCTCGCCCTACTGCGGGCGGGCAGGGTCACACGCGGCGTTACCGAGGTGGAAGCGGTAAAGGAGCGTTTCGGGAGCGCGGCCGAATGGGTAGAAGTGGCCGCCGCCGAGGCGCTCGCCGTGAGCGGAGATACCTCTGCGGTCAACCGCTTGATCGGGGCTTTCGACGACGGAGTGCTGGGGCTCCGCCAGCGCCGCGCCGCCTTCGAGGCCGCCATGCGGGCCGGGGGTTTTGCCCGGGCCCGCGAGATCGCCCGCGAGGCGCGGGCGTGGGCCAGGACCGGTAATAGCCAAGCCGAGTTTCTGCTGAACTCCGCCCGCGCCGCGCTGGAGATGGGGGATGAGCCGCCCGCCCGCGCCGCGCTGCGTGGCGCCCTGGAGCGAGCGCCGACCAGCCAGTACGGCAGCGAAGCCGCGCGTATCCTGGAGGGGCTGGGCCGGCTGTCGGCTGCCGACCGGTTGGCGTTGGCCCGCCAGCGCGACCTGGTGGGGCAAGACCGGGAGGCCGCTAACGGGTACCGGGCGTGGCTCGACTCCGGGGCGGGGGGCGCGGCTGAGCGGCGCCGGGTGCGCATGGAGTTGGGCGGCGCCCTCTTCGACGCGGGCCGCCACGCGGAGGCGATTGAGGCGCTCCGCCCCCTCTCGGGCGATCCCGAAGCCCTCTTGCTGATCGGCCGGGCCCAGAACCGGCGAGGAGATCTGGACGCCGCCCGCGCTAGCTTTCTGGAGTTGGCCCGCTCCCGCTCCGGTACCGGGCTAGGGGTGGAGGCCCTCTTCCTGGTGGCCGATCTGAGCCACGACGCCGGTGAACTGGAGCGCGCCCGGGAAGGGTACCGCCGCCTCGCCGCGGAGTACCCGGGGCGCGACCGGATGGGGCTCTCGGTGATGCGGCTGGCCGGGATGGAGTATCTGGCAGAGGAGTACGCCGAAGCCGCCGCCCTCTGGGAGGAGTACCGGAACCGCTACCCGGGGGGAGACCGCTGGCTTCAGGCCACTTACTGGGCGGCGCGGGCGTACCAACAGGCGGGGCAGAACGAGGAGGCCGGGAGCCGGTACCGGGCGGTGCGCCAGCGGGAGCCGCTCTCGTACTACTCCCTGCAAGCGGCCAAACGTCTCGGCGAAGAGTTCTGGCCGCCCCCCATGGGTCCGTCTCCGCCGGAGGACCAGGCGGCCCGGCGCACCGTGGAGGGATGGATGCGGGGGGTGGACCTCTTGCGGGCGGCGGGGATGTTTGACGAGGCGACGGCCGAGGTGAACCGCGTTGCTGACAGCGCCGCCGGGGCCAGCCGGGCGGTCAACTACGAATTGGCCGAGGCGTTGAACGAACGTGGCTTCACCTTGCGGGGTATCCGCCTCGGTCTGGCCCTGGAGCGCGCGGTCAGTAGGCCAAACCCCCGGTTGCTGCGTATCCTCTACCCCTTTCCCTACCGTGAGCTGATCTCTTCCGAGGCCCGCGAGCGGGGGTTGGACCCGTTTCTGGCCGCGGCTTTGATCCGGCAGGAGTCTCTGTTCGAGGCCCGCATAACCTCGCCCGTGGGCGCGCGCGGGCTCATGCAAGTGATGCCGGAGACCGGCCGCCAGGTGGCAGGGCCGCTCGGCCTGGGGGAGTGGGACCCCGAAGTGCTATACCACCCCGAGATCAACACTTTCTTGGGAATGCGCTACTTGGCCGACCAGATGGAGGCGCACGATGGCTCTCTGCCCTCGGTTTTCTCTGCCTACAACGCCGGACCCCACCGCGTCGAGAGGTGGAGCGGTTTCCCGGAGTACGGCGACGAGGAGCTCTTCACCGAGCGCATCCCGTTCCGCGAGACCCGAAACTACGTAAAGATCCTCACGCGCAACCTGGCGATCTACCGGGCACTGTACGGTGAAGGGGGAGAGGGCGGAGGCCGGGAAGCGCCGGGCTGAGGCCGGAGATGGCGCCAACCGTGGCGGGCGGCGCCGGGAAGAGTTGCGCAAGGCGATCCACCTGGCGTCGGTCGCCGTGCCCCTCTTCTTCTGGTTTTCTCCCCGGCGGCTTGCGACTTTGGCGCTGATCGGAGTTGCCGCCCTCGCCGTCGCGATCGACGTCTCACGCTTGCGCTTGCGCGGCTTCCGTTACGGCTTCCTGCGCCGGACGCGCGACATGCTGCGCTCCCGCGAGCGGAAGAGCTTTGCGGGCGCCACCTATCTGGCGCTCGCTTACGCCGCCGTCGCCGTACTCTTTCCAACGCCGGTCGCGGTCGCGGCGATGCTTTACGGCGCTCTCGGCGACGCGGCGGCTGCCCTGGTGGGGCGGCGGTGGGGGCGGCACCGTACAACCGGCGGCAAGAGTTGGGAGGGGGCTCTTGCCGGCTTCGCCGTCTGCCTGGGGGTGGGGTTTCTGATTCCGGGCGTCTCGCCGGCCGCGGCTCTCTTGGGGGCGGCGGCGGCGGCCGGGCTGGAGCTCGCCGACCTACCCCCCGACGACAACCTCTGGGTAGTGTTGGGGGGAGGCGCGGTGCTCGCGCTGGCGGGTGCCCTTTTCGGCTGAACCGGACTAACTGTCCTCCTCGTCACCCTCCGGTCCGGCCACCACCAAGGTGGTGCGCATCCCCTTGTCGTCGTGGCTCTCACCGTCGTCGGCGGTCAGGTCGCAGATCACGTCGTAGCTGCCCGGCTCCAAGCTAGTGGTGAGGTCCGCTACCCCCCCGCTCGGCTCGATCCCGTGTACCTCCTCCTCGAAGCCGTCCCGGAGGACCTCGAATTCGTGCTCTACGCTCCCCTCGTTGACGATCTGAAAGGTTACCTCGCCCGGCGGCACGGTGTCGCGGGAGAGGTCGATGGCCCACTCCCGCAGCCGGACCGCCACCACCGTACCGGCCTCGGTCAGCTCTGGCATACCGGCGTTGGTCTCGGTCTCGGGCACCACGTCAGTCGCCGGAGACGGCTCTTCGTCGGCGCACGCGGCAAGGGCCAAAAGGGCGGCGAGCGGAAGCAGTACTCTCTTCGGATTCATGGTCTTTCCGGTTCAAGTGAAGGCGCCTCTTCGCTACATCCCAGCCGGTGGCGGTTGCGGGAAAAGGCGCGGTAGAGCCCTTCTGCGACCGGCACCGAGTAGGGGGCCGAGAACGCCCACGCAAACATCCGACCACGGGTCAAAAGACTGAGCACCGCCTCTGCCGCGGCCACCCCCTCCCGGGTTGCTCCGCCGGGCTCTATGAGTTGCACGGAGCTCTCAAACGCTGCGGGCGAAATCCATGGAAAGCGGTTGGGGACCTCGGAGTCTTGAAAGGGGACGAATTCGACTCGCCCATCCCCATCCCATTCCCGCAGAACCGAGACGATGTGGCCGCACACCCGGCACTTACCATCGTACACCAGGGTGTGACGGCCCTCTACCTCCCCGGCTTCGTGCCGCACCACCCCGAGAGCGTCGTAGAGGTACGAGTAGCCGCTCAACCCGCGGCGCAGGAGCTCTCCGCCGGCCAGCGCAAAGAGGGCCCGCATTCGTATCCATCCGGCGGCCAGGAGCGCGCTTCCCAGCGCTACCGATGTCCACCTCTCGCGCGGGCTCACGTTCCGGTAAGGAGGCGTGGGGCCGCGATCGACGTGTGAGTTTTTCACCACAGTTTTTTGTGGAGGAATCGTGCCAGAGCCCTTGACTACGCGGATACCTTCCAGGGCCCGACTCCGGAGATCCATGCAGACCGTCTCTCTCCGCACCCCCGTTCCGCCCGCGCCCCACGGCTTTGCGGAACAGTCCCGGCTCTTGCTGCGGCTGGCCGGGCCGATAGTTCTGAGCCAGCTCGGGATGGTGGGGATGAACACCGTGGACACTCTGATGGTGGGCCCGCTCGGCCCCGGCGCCCTGGCCGCGGTGGGGCTGGCCTCGGCCCTCCACATGGCTTCGATCATGGTTTCGGCCGGGGTGGTCGTGGGGATGGCGCCGTTGGTGAGCCAGGCGTTCGGTGCCGGCGACCGAGCGCTCTGCCGGTCGGTACTGGTGCAGGGGTTGTGGCTCTCGCTGCTCCTGTCGCTACCCGTAATCTGGTTCAATTTGGAGGGAGAGGCGCTCTCCCTACTGTTAGGCCAGTCGCCCGAGCTCTCCCGCGTGGCCGGGGAGTACATGGCGGCGCTCGCGCCGGGCATACCGGCGCTACTCGCGTTCATGGCCTTGCGGCAGTTCCTGGAGGGTATGAACCGGGTACGACCTCCGATGGTCGCCACCTTTCTAGGGTTGGGGCTGAACGCTCTGGCCAACGCCGCGTTCATCTACGGCGCCGGCCCTATCCCCGCTATGGGGGTGGTGGGGTCCGGGTATGCCACCTCTCTGGTACGTTGGAGCATGGCAGGGGGAATCGCGCTGTACTTAACCCTCCAGCCCGGCCTCCACCCTCTGCGGGGAGCCGGACGGCTGCCCCGCTTAGACCTACTGCGCGCTATCGTCAAGGTCGGCGTACCGATCGGGGGGCAGCTCGGGCTGGAGGTGGGGCTCTTTTCTTTCGCCGCCGTGATGATGGGGTGGATCGGCCCGGTTGAGTTGGCCGCCCACCAAGTTACCATCAACGTCGCCGCCACCACCTTCATGGTGGCGCTGGGGGTGAGCTTGGCCGGTACCATCCGGGTTGGCCAGGAGATCGGCGCCGGGCGGACGCACGGGGCGCGCATGGCTGCCGGGGCCACCTACGTGTGGGCCACCGGTTTCATGGCTCTGTGCGCGCTCGGCTTCCTGGCCGCGCCTTCCTTGCTGATCTCGCTCTACAGCCGCGACCCCGGCGTGGTCGGGCTGGGGTCGTCTCTCCTCTTGGTGGCCGCCGCCTTTCAGCTCTTCGACGGAGGCCAGGTAGCCGGACTGTGCGTGCTACGCGGCGCCGCCGACACGGCGGTGCCGATGCTCATCGCTGCCCTCTCGTACTGGGGAGTGGGGCTAGCGGTTGGCTACTGGGCCGGTTTTCGCGCCGGGTGGGGGCCGGTGGGGGTGTGGGTGGGACTCTCGGCCGGCTTGGCCGCCGCCGCGCTACTGCTCGCCTGGAGGGTGCGGGCGGTACTCTGGGGCAAGTCGCCGCCTGCTCGTCCAGCAGCCAACCTTTACCACCCTTCCGGTGTCTAATAGACTGCTGAAACTCGCTCTTGCCCGCGTCCGTAGGGAGGGGTGAAAGCGCCGGGAAGAGGTACAGCGCCACCCTGATTGAACCCAAGTAATGATCGCACACATCCTTCTGCTAGGCGCCGCTGCGCTCCCCACCGGGGCGCCGTACGTGGCCGACACCACGCAGATCCTCCGGGTCGCCGCCCACCGGATTTCGGCTTCGGAGGGCGCGCCCGTTTTGGACGGACGGCTCGACGAAGCGGTTTGGGCGGCCGCCGACTCCATCACCGGCTTCGTAGAGGTGACCCCGGCCCCCGGAGAACCTTCCGACTTCCATACCGTGGCACGGGTCCTCTTTGACCATCAGGCGGTATACGTGGGCGTACGCGCTTACGACCCCGAGCCGGAGCTGATAGCCGCCCAGCTCACCCGGCGCGACAATGTGTTCGATTCGGCCTCCGACGCCCTAGCGGTCAACTTCGACTCCCACCACGACCGGCGCACCGCGTACGGTTTCGGGGTCAATCCGGCGGGAGTAAAGAGCGACTTCACCATTACCGACGACTCCAATATCGACGACACCTGGAACGCAGTGTGGGAGGTAGAAATCTCAAAGGACGAGCGGGGCTGGACGGCGGAGTTTCGCATCCCTCTATCGGCTCTCCGCTTCGACGCGGACGGCGACGGGGTATGGGGGTTCCAGGTTGTGCGGAAGGTGCATCGAGACGGGGAGTTCTCGGCGTGGTCGCCCCAGCGGGACGACGAACCCAGGCTGGTCTCCCGCTTCGGGGAGTTGCACGGCATGACGGAGCTGCCCGTGCCGCGCCGGCTGGAGGTGCTCCCCTACACCGTCTCCGGCGTAGACCTGGCGCCCGGAGACGCCGCCGACCCTTTCTACTCGGCTACTGACTGGAAGGTCGACGCGGGCGCCGACGTGAAGTACGGTGTGACTTCGGACCTCACCCTGGACCTGACCATCAACCCTGACTTCGGGCAGGTGGAGGCCGACCCCTCACAGGTGAACCTGACCGCCTTCGAAACTTTTTTTCGGGAGAGGAGGCCCTTCTTTACCGAGGGCGCAGACATCTTCCGTTTCGGGCTCGCGGGGGGGAACGACGAATCCCTCTTCTACTCACGGCGTATCGGCCGCCCGCCCCAGGGCTTTGCCGACCCCCTCGGCGGCTTCGTGGAGGCGCCCGAACAGACCACCATCCTGGGGGCGGCCAAGCTGTCGGGGCGGGTGGGACAGGGCTGGTCGGTAGGGCTCCTGAACGCGGTCACCGCGCAGGAGTCGGCGCGAGTCCGCGACAGCGCCGGCGTATTCCACGCCGACCTGGTGGAGCCGCTCAGCAACTACACGGTGGCACGCCTTCGTCGCGACCTGAACCGGGGGCGCACGCAGGTGGGCGCCGTGGCGACCGGAGTAGTGCGAGCCCTGGACGACACCGGGCTAGACTTTCTGCACTCCTCGGCCTTTACCGGCGGGGCCGACGTCTCGCACCGCTTCGCCTCGGACCGCTGGCAGCTTTCCGCCGTGGTGCTGGGCTCCGAGGTGCGCGGTAGCGAGCAGGCGATCGTGCGTACCCAGAGGGCTCCGCAGCGCTACTTCCAGCGCCCCGACGCCGATCACGTGGAGGTCGACGAAGACGCCACCTCGCTAGCCGGCTACGCGGCCAGCGCAGGGGTTAGTAAGATTTCGGGAAAGTGGCGCGGGGGAGGGGGGGTGATCGCGCGTTCGCCCGGCTTCGAGGTGAACGACCTCGGCTTCCAGCGCTTTGCCGACGTGGTCGGCGGTGGTGTGGATGCGAGCTACCGCCAGTTGGAGCCCAACCGGCTCTTCCGGGGCTCCGATCTGGGGGCTAACTTCTCTGGCGGTGCCAACTACGCGGGAGAGGTTGTCGAACTGGGCGGGGGTATCAGAGGCTCCGCACAGTTCCATAACTTCTGGAGGGTGTACGGCGGAGTGCGCAGAGAGTTCGAAACGCTCGACGTGACGGCCTTGCGGGGAGGCCCGGCGATAATTTCGCCGGTCCGTTACGGGGGATGGTTCGGGGTCGATTCAGACGATCGCAAGCCGTTTACGGTGGGGCTGAACGGGGGCTGGGGAGTAGAGCCGGAGTCGGAGGGCGGCGACTTCCGGCTGTCGCTCGACGCGGGGTGGCGTCCGTCGGCGAGTATCCAGCTCTCCCTGGAGCCGTTCTACTCGTTGAGCCGCAACCCGTGGCAGTACGTTTCCGCGCCCAGCGACTCGCTCGGAGAGCGGCACTACCTGTTCGGAGATCTGGACCAACGCAGCGTGGGGATGTCGGCGCGGCTGAACCAGACCTTTACCCCCGACCTCACCCTCCAGCTCTACGCCCAACCCTTCATCGCCACCGGTGCCTACCGCGACTACTTCGAGGTGGCCGATCCCGTCGCCGGCAGCTTCGACGACCGCTTTGAGCCCATCAGCGGCGGGCTAGACACTCCTGAGCGCGATTTCACTGTGCGCGACTTCAAGCTGAACGTGGTGCTGCGCTGGGAGTACCGGCTCGGCTCCACCCTCTTCCTGGTCTGGTCGCACGACCGCGCCCACACCGACGGGGACGGCCGCTTCAGGCCGGTGGACGACTTGGCTGTTCTCTTCGACGCGCCGTCCCGGAACGTACTCCTGGTTAAAGTCAACTACTGGCTGGATATCTGAATACAGTTGAGAAAACCGGGCTGGATCGAAAGAGCCCCGGCGGGGAGTCTCAGTCCAAGCCGTCACTCTCCGGCGGCTCTCCCAGCAGGTCCGGCCCGTCTTCTTCTTCTTCTTCTTCGGGTTCCCCGGAGGGCCCGTCGGGTTCGGGCTCGGTTTCTTGTTCACCGGGGCGGGCTTCGTCTTCACTCGGCTCTTCTCCCGCGGGGGACTCCTCGCCGGGCTGGCCCGGACGGGTGACGTCTGGCTCTCCCTGTTCTCCATCCAGGATGTAGACGCCGGGACGCTCTTCTCCCTCTTCGTCTTCGTACGACCAGAATTCGCCGTCTCCCCAACCCTCGACCGCGTCCCACTCCTCGTCTCCCCAAAAGGCGCTGTCGCCCATCACGAATACCCCCTCGTACCCCTCGGGGTAGCAAGTCTGGCGGGGAGGGCGTACACTCACGAAGTACTCGGTGTACACCTCGCCCACGGCGGGGCACGAGGGGGTAACCACGAAGCCGGTGGCCCGGTCTACCTGTTCGGTGACCACCCCCGAAGGGCGGCTCCAGCCGTCGGGCAAGGGGCGCTCCTGATACACGCGGCGCATTACCCGCCCCCACACGGGCGCGGCCAGGGTGCCACCCGAGGCGCCGTAGACGATGCGCTCCGGCTCGTCGAGCCCGATCCACACCGTCCCCACCAAGTCGGGGGTGTAGCCCACGAACCAGACGTCGGCCGCGTCGTTGGTGGTACCGGTCTTGCCCGCGGCCGGCCCCCCGAACCCCGCCCCCCGAACCGCCCGCGCCGTGCCCCGCTCCACCACCTCGGCGAGCATGCGGGTGAGCACGAAGCCGGTGGCGGCGTCCAGAACCTTTTCCCGCTCGGGTCTCTGCTCCCAGAGGATACGCCCGTCGCGGTCTTCCACCCGGGTCACGAAGTACGGCTCCACCAGGTAGCCGCCGTTGCCGAAAGCGGCGAAAGCGGTGGTCATCTCGATGGGCCGGACGGCGGCCGCGCCCAAGGCCACCGAGGGTACCTCGGGGATGTCGCTGGTGATACCCAACTCGTGGGCGGTGCGGATCACCGAGCCGACGCCCAACTCCTGGGAGAGCCGCACCGCCACCGTGTTCTTGGAGCGGGTAAGGGCTTCTCGCAGGGTCATGGAGCCGTCGTACTGGTTCTGGTAGTTGCGGGGGCGCCAGGTGCGGGTGCGGCTGAGCTGGATGGCCACCGGGGCGTCTTCCATCTTGTAGGTGGGCGCCCGGTGCCGCCGCAGCGCCGTCAGGTAGATAAACGGCTTGAACGCCGAGCCCGCCTGGCGCTCGGCCTGAAAGGCGCGGTTGAACTTGGAGTCCTCGAAGTCGCGCCCGCCCACCAGGGCGCGCACCGCCCCGGTCTCGGTCTCCATTACGATCACCACCCCTTGTAGGTAGGGGGTGCCGCCCTCTTTCCCCGCTCCCTCGGCGCTGGGGTAGCCGGGGTGCCGGTAGCCGCCGTAGCGGCCGGCTTCGATGGCGTCGAGTTGGGCGGCCAGCTCTTCCTCGGCGGCGCTCTGGGCTACACGGTCTAGGGAGGTGTGAACCTTGAGCCCTGCGGTGTAGTAGCGGGTGCCGATCTTCTCCTCCAGTTCGCGCCGTACCCGATCGAGGAAGTAGGCCGCAGGCTGGGGGGCGGCCGTCTCCTCGGGCGCCAGTTCGACCGGCTCGGCTTGGAGGGCGCGCGCCTCACCCCGGGATAGGTCACCCCGTATTACCATCATCCGCAGCACCAAGTTGCGCCGCTCTAGGGCCCCTTCGGGGTTGTCGCGTGGGTTGAGCCGGGAGGGGGCCTGAGGTAGGGCGGCGAGTACAGCGGCTTCGGCCACGCCGAGTTCGGCGGCCGACTTGCCGAAGTAGGTCCGGGCGGCGGCGTCGACCCCGTACGAGCCCTGCCCCAGGTAGATGTGATTCAGGTACAACTCGAGGATTTTGTCCTTGGGGAAAGTCCTCTCGATCTGGCGGGCCACCCGGACCTCCATCAGCTTCCCGAGTACGGAACGCTGGGAGAAGGGGAACCTCTCCGGGAAGAGGTTCTGGGCTAGCTGCATGGTGATGGTGCTGCCCCCTTCTTCCACCCCACCGCTCTTGACGTTCTCGACCATGGCGGCGGCCATCCGTTTGATGTCGATCCCCTCGTGCCCGTAAAAGCGCTGGTCTTCGATGGCCAGGAAGGCGTCCGGCAGGTGGTCGGGCAGCGAGTCGAGGGGGATCACCCGACGGTTGACCGTGGCCAGCACGGCGAAGGCGTCGCCGTCGGAGTCGAACACCTCTGAGCCCTCGGCCTGGTACTGGGTGAGGTCTTGGACCGGGGCGCACCCGCCCAGCCAGCACGGCGAGTAGTACACCCAGGAGAAGGCGGCCAGAAAGAGCACGCTGCCCGCGAGCAGAGCCAGCTGCCCGAGCCGGACTGTTCTCTGCTTGCCGGTACCACCCATATCGGGCGGCCAGGCGAATAGGGGCCGCCGTGACGGCTGGTCAGAGGAAAACCGGTGATCCCTGGCCCGCGGGACCCGGCGCCGGGGTTTTTCCGGCTGCTCGGGAGGAGGCGTATACGGCATGCTTAGCGTTGCTTTCGGTCGCTTCGTCTATTGGGGAGCACCTCTTGCCACGGCACCCCGCGCTGCTCCTCCCGGTCCGGGAAAACGGGGCGGCCTGGCAGCCCTGGCGTGGGGTCGAACCACCTTTCGGGCGGCTCGCAGGCGGGGGTGGGCGCGTTGGATCGCACGAAGTAGTCCATGGTAACCTGGAAGGCGTAGGGACAGTCCGCGGTGACCGCCCGGCCGGTGTACTGGTCGACGCGGCGTGTCACCACCCCTTCCGGCTTTTCCCACGCCTGGGGTGGCTCCTTGCCCTCATACACCTGGCGCACGATTTCGGCCCACACGGGCGCGGCCAGGTCGCCGCCGGTGGCGCCCCGCTTGATGCGCTGGCGCCGGTCCATCCCCATCCACACCCCCGCCAGCAGGTCGGGCGTGTAGCCGATAAACCAGACGTCGGCGGCGTCGTTGGTGGTACCGGTCTTGCCGGCCGCCGGGATCTGGTAGGGTAGGTTGCCGGTGGTCGGCCTCCGCACGTCGTAGGCGGTGCCCCGGTCCACCACCTCGCGCAACATGTCGGTAAGGATCCAGGCACTGGCCGGGTCCAGGGCGGGGACGGGGTGGTGGGGCGGTTGGTACAAGAGGTTGCCGTCCTGGTCTTCCACCCGCGAGATCAGCCGCGGCTCCACCCTGACGCCCCCGTTCCCGAAGCTCGCAAAGCTGGCGATCAGGTCGATGGGGTACACTCCGGCCGCACCCAGAAAGATAGAAGGGTAAGGGGGGATGGGGGTCTCGATCCCGGTCCGCCGGGCCACGGCCCGCACCGCGTCCACCCCCACCTCCCTGCCCATCCGCACGGCGGGCAAGTTTCTGGAGAGGCGCAGCGCCTGGCGCATGGTCACCATCCCCCCGTAGCGGCCGTCGTAGTTGCGGGGCGCCCACGTCTCACCATTTTCCATGCGGATGAAGAC
Source organism: Longimicrobiaceae bacterium (assembly GCA_050732775.1). Taxonomy (GTDB): domain Bacteria; phylum Gemmatimonadota; class Gemmatimonadetes; order Longimicrobiales; family Longimicrobiaceae; genus JBOHRN01. The sequence goes on from JBOHRN010000025.1 coordinate 32,809, forward strand.
GGGGGCGTCCGAGATCCGGTACATGGGCGAGCGGCCCCGCTCCAGCGCGGCCGCGTACACGAAAGGCTTGAACGCCGAACCCGGCTGCCTGAGCGCCTGGGTGGCCCGGTTGAACTGGGAGTGACGGAAGTTGCGCCCCCCCACCAGGGCGCGCACCAGGCCGGTCTCCGGGTCCATGACCACCACCGCGCCCTGGAGGTAGCCGGTGCGGCCGCCCCGCTCGGCCCGCTCCTCTGCGGAGAGTTCGCCGTATACCGGGTGAGGAAAGTAGCCGAAGCGGCCGCTCTCAATGGCTTGGATCTGCTCCTCCAGCGCGTCTTCGGAGAGTTTCTGAAGGTCGGCGTCGAGGGCGGTATGGATCTTTAGGCCGCCGGTGTAGAGGAGCTCGCCGAAGCGTTCCTCCAGGTCGCGCCGGACCTGCTCCACGAAGTACGGGGCCTGGATGGCGCCCCTGGGCGGGGCCAGCGAGACCGGCTGCCCGACGCCCCACGCCAGCTCTTCGCGGGTGATGACCCCGTTATCGGCCATGAAACGGAGTACCCGGTTGCGCCGCTCCCGGGCGGCCCCGGGGTTGCGTCTCGGGTTGTAGCGCGAGGGCGCCTGGGGGAGTCCGGCCAGGGTAGCCGCTTCCACGAAGTTGAGCCCGGAGGCGGGTTTGTCGAAGTAGGTCCGGGCCGCCGCCTCTACCCCGTAGGCACCGGCGCCCAGGTTGATGTGGTTGAGGTACAGCTCGAGGATGCGCTGCTTGGAAAGGGTTTGCTCCATGCGCAGGGCCACTCTTATCTCGGCCACTTTGCGGCGGATGGAGGTCTCGGTGCGCGGTAGGTGGCGGGGAAAGAGGTCGCGGGCGAGTTGCATGGTTATGGTGCTGAACCCGGTGGCCCCGAAGCCCTCCCGCAAGTTGTCCCATACCGAGCCGAAGAAGCGGTGGAGGTCTACCCCTCCGTGCCGGAAGAAGCGCTGGTCCTCGATGGCCACGAAGGCCAGCGGTAGGTGCGGGGGTAGCTCTTCGATAGAGACCACGCGGCGCCGTTCGCGCGAAAAGATCGCCAGCAGCTCGCCGTCGGCGTCGTACACCTCACTCGACTGCTGCGGCTGGTAGCTCACCACCGTCTGGGCGGTGGGGCAGCCGCCGGCGCAAGCCCGGTTCCACGCCGCGGTGGCCGCCCCCACCGAACACGACGCCGCCCCCAGTACGGCGATAGCGGCCGCCACCAGCCGCGGGTCTCTCGCCCGTAGCCGGAGTACGAACGCCCGCCACCCGCGGGCGAGCGCGCTGCTGGCGGCTCTTACCTTGGCAGCTAGTAGACTGGGGTCTCGATACTCCATGCGGTGTGCGGCGCGGGATGGATCGCGAGCCAGCTATCGTAACCGGGTAAGAGCCAGCGGTTCCATAGCCGCCGCCTAAGTTGGCAAACGGTTGACAGATCGAGAGATACCCCTAGAAACCGCTGAGCATGCTTCTTGCTTTTTCCGTTATACCATGTTCAACAAACTAATTGCTTCGTCGCCCGGCGCGCGTAAGCTGTGGAAGAGTCCGGGTACCGTGGCGGCCTCGGTGGCCGCGCACGCGCTCGTGCTCGGCGGGGTAGTCTACGCCACCATGCAGCAGGATGCTCACGACGAAGATGATACAGAGCCAGAAGAGGTTACCTACATAGACGTCACCGAGATCCCCGAGCCCGAGCCGGAAGAGGTCTTCGAAGAACCGCCCGCTCCCGAAGAGCCGGCCCCCCGCTCACCCACGCCGCCCCGGGAGACCTTTCAGCCCCGTCGGCCGGCGCCCCCGGAAGAGATCAGCGAGGAGCCAGCCGGCTTCCAGGAGCTCGACATCCCCGACCTGGACGTGCGCGGGCTGCCGCCCCCCGACCTGGACGCAGTCCCGGTGGAGGCCGAGGACTTCGGAGGTCGCGGCACGCCCGGCGGGCGTGCCTCCGGGGCGCGCTCCGAGCCGTCGGGAGAGGGTGGCGAAGGAGGAGGCGGAGGACCGGGCGACGGCACCTACAGCTCCAACCTAGTGGATGAGCCGGCTGAGTTGAGAAACCGGGGTGACGTGGCGCGCATCTTGAGTAGGCGCTACCCCGACAACTTGCGTGACGCCCACGTCGAGGGCAGAGTGGTGGTCCAGTTCGTGGTGGGCAAGAACGGCCAGGTAGAGATGGGGTCCTTCAAGGTGGTATCTAGCACCGACCCGGCCTTTGGCTCCGCCACCCGCAGCGCAGTGGGCGAGTTCCGCTTCAGCCCCGGCAAGGTGCAGGGGCAGCCGGTCCGCCAGGTGGTGCAGATGCCGATCGTATGGCAGCTCGACTGAGGGCTTTTTAACTTTCGCGACAAGGAGAGGTCACCGTGGAAATGTCTCTGCTGGACATGTGGAACCAGATGGGGTGGTTCGTGCGCGGCGTCGTTTTCGTACTAGTGGGCATGAGCGTTGTCTCGCTGGCGGTGGCCGGCGCCAAGTGGTGGCGTCTGCGCAAGATGTCACGCGCCACCAGGGTGTTCGCCCCCGCCTTCTCCGAGGCCCTCGAGCGGAATGACGTGCCGGGTGCCCTGGCACTCACCGACGAGCACTCCGAGTCTCACGTGGCGCGGGTGCTGGGAGAGTCGCTGCGCGAAGTGGCGCCCCTGCTGGACGACTCCCGGATGGCGGGGGCCGCCATCTCCTCGGCCGAGCGCTCGGTGGAGCGCGAACAGATACTCCTGGCCAACGAGCTCAAGACCGGGCTGGGTCTCCTCGCCACCGTGGGTGCCACCGCCCCCTTCGTGGGGCTCCTTGGCACCGTCATCGGCATCGTCAACTCTTTCACCGGCATGGCCATGACCGGCGGCGGCGGGCTGGAGGCGATCTCCGCGGGTATCGCCGAGGCCCTCATCGCCACCGCGATCGGCCTCCTGGTCGCCATCCCAGCGGTCTGGCTCTACAACTACTTCACCGGCCGCCTGGAGACCCTGTTCTCCGAAGTTGCTTACGCGGGCCGGGAGATGGTCGACTGGATGATGAAGCGGGAGTCGCTGCGCGGGGTCGATGTGACCTCGCCCGCCGCGGTGCGCTAGCATGGCCGGTCTGACCAAGCACGGCGTCGGAACCTTTGCCGGGTCGGCGGTCCCGGCGGTGGCGGGGATGGAGGATAGCGGGGTAACCTCGGAGATCAACGTGACCCCGATGATCGATGTGATGCTGGTGCTGCTCATCATCTTCATGGTCATCACCCCCCTTCTGTTCGCTTACGAGGCCACCCTGCCCGAGGCCCAGTATGTGGTTCCCGAGCCTGACGACGACGTGATCACCTTGGGCATCGACGCGCGGGGAGTCTTTTACCTGGAGAACGAGCCGGTACCCGATAATAGGCTGGCGCATGAGCTCCAGCGCATCTACTACGACCGTCCCGGCGATCACCTGCTCTTCCTAAGGGCCGATAGGAGCGTGGGCTACGACGTGGTGCTAAGCGCCATCGACGCGGCCCGCGCCGCCGGGATTCGCACCATCGGCGCCATCACCACCCCGGAAGACACGGATTCGCGGGCGTCGCTGCCCGAGGGGGCGGCCCGGGAGCTAGCCAGCGCGCGCGCGGAGGGGAGGTAGTCATGGCGATGGCGGCGGGGGGACCCCGGGGGGGACCGGCGTACGATATCAACATGACCCCGATGATCGACGTGCTGCTGGTGCTACTGATCATCTTCATGGTCATCCAGCCCACCCTCCAGAAGGGCATCGAGGTGCAGGTTCCACCCGTGGAAGAGCAGACATCGGAAGAGCCGAGCCCCGACCAGATCGTGCTGGAAATCGAGTCGGGCCCCCGCTACAACATCAACGGCATCCCGGTTTCCGGCCAGAACCTCCAGCGGCGCCTCCAGGGCATATTTCAAAACCGGCCCCGCAAGGTAATCTTCGTGAGGGGAGCGGAGACGTTACTGTACGGAGAGGTGATCGACGCCATCGACGCGGCCCGCGGCGGGGGGATCGAGGTGGTGGGGCTGGTACCGCGGGACTAATCGATGTGGAGTGAGTTCAAGGATTTCATAGCCCGCCGGACGAGCCGACGGACAGAGAGTGCCCCTTCTGTCTGTTCAAAGTACCGCTGGCGGCCAAGCGGTGCGCCCACTGCACCTCGGAGTTGTCCTGAGCGAGCTTCCTCACTCCTCCAACTTCTGGAACCGCCTCACGAACTTCAGGTCGATCCAATTTTTTAGCCACCAGCCGGGGCGGCCGTGCCAGCTCCGCCCCCGGTAGGAGAGTAGCGCCCGGCCGTCGCCCGTGTTCAGTAGCGAGAGCCAGTGCCGCTGGGGGTGATACCGCTGCAGCGGCTCTTGCTCCAGGTAAGCGACCAGGTTACGGGCCAACACCGGGCCCTGGCGTACCGCGTACACCCCGGCTCGCGCCATCCACGGAAACCCCTCTACGCTGGCGCAGTCGCCCGCGGCGAAGACACCGGTGTGGCGGAGCGCGGCGAGGGTTGGCTCTACCTTCAGGTACCCCTCTGTATCCATGGGCAGGCCGCTCTCGGCGGGTAGCTCTGGTGCCCCAGGGCCGGTGGCCCACACTAGCCGGTCGAACGGCCAGCGAGCCGACCCCTCGCCTTGGACCACCCCTTCGGCCACGGCTGCAACCTTTGCCGTGATGCGGACCTCGACCCCTCGTTCCCGTAGGAGCTTCCGGGCGAGGGTCCGCGCCCCCGCCGGGTAGCCTTCGAGCACCTCGGGGCCTGCCTCCAGGATGGTGACGCGGTAACTTTCTCTCCCGCCAAAGCGGCGTTCCAACGCCGCGTCCAGGCACAGCGCGACCTCTACCCCGCCCGCCCCGCCTCCCGCCACCACCACCCCGGTGCGCGAGCCGGGAGGCGCGCCTGCCACGGCCGAGGTGACCTCCGGGACTAGCTCGAGCGCCCGCTTCATGGGCCGGAGCGGCAGGGCGTGTTCCCGTACGCCGGGGAGGCCCGCGCCCGCCATACCGGCGCCCACGTCGATGGAGAGCAGGTCGTAGGAGAGGGGAGGCCCCTCGGCCAGGTAGACTACCCGCTCCGCCGGGTCAACGCGGACGGCACGGTCACGGACGAACTCCGCTCCCGCGGCTCTCGCCAGCCGAGGTGGTCGCAGGCGGGCTCGCTCGGAGCGGTGGCGTCCGGCTATTACGGCGGGGATCATCCCCGAATAGAAGTACTCCTGGTCGGGTGAGACCAGCACGGCACGGACCGGGGGAAAGCGCTCTCGCGCCAGCGCCTCCAGCACGAAGAGGTGGGCGTGGCCACAGCCCAGGAGGAGGAGCCGGGAGTTATCCGTCACGGTTTGTCACGGGTACTTTTTACCCAGTTCCGGCTTGGAGTTTACAGTACACCTCTTGACACCGGCGTGCCGTGGAATAAACATGCCCGGGTGGTTTGAGAACGGATATCAACTTTTCCAGGAGCTACTTTATGCGTGGTTTCAGAGGTATACTCGCCCTGACGCCGGTCCTGCTCTTAAGCGGTTGCGGCGGAGGCGGTGACGACGGGGTAGAGGAGGTTCGCGTTACCATGCGCGAGTTCGCTTACGAGCCGGAAAGGACCACTTTCGAGGCGGGTACGCCGTACCGCTTCGTGTTGGTCAATCAAGGCATCCAGGAGCACGACTGGGTGGTTCTCCCCGAGGGTGTCCGCGACGAGAGCCAGGCCCTGGTCAAGGTCGAGGAGAGCGAGCTACCACCCGGTGCCACGGTGGAGCAGGACTTCACCTTTCCGGAGCCGGGTAGTTACGACTTCGTTTGCTTCGTGGCTGGCCACCTGCAGAGCGGCATGGTCCTGACGGTCACCGTGGAGTGAAGCGGCGGAGCAGCGGCGTTTAGCCGCGGTGGGTTGACAGAGAGGAGGAGTCGATGTATTTTCCTGGCCGGTATTGAGAATGGTTCTCAATATCAATAACTATTATCGCTAGGAAGATCACATGAACGGTTCAGCCAAGCTTTTCGCCCACGCGGGAACCGCGGGGCTCATACTCTTCGCCGTCGGGTGCTCCGACAACCCGACTGGGCCGCCCCAGCCCAGTGTTTCCACCCTTACGGTGAATGCCGAAGAGGGCTGGACGTATGTAACGCTGGGAGATCCGTCCGCCACGGTCTCTCCTTCCGATCCAGAGACCTCGACCGTCTGGGAGCTGGGATTCTTCGCCACCTCGGTGATGCTCAACGGTGGCGCGGCAGGTCCCGGCGGAGTCGTGGGGTACTGCCTTTGCCAGCACGCCGGAGCTACGGACGCGGACATCCAGGCGATGACCGCCGAGTCTGAGCTGGAGGACTTTCTAGCTGTGACCACCGCGCAGCTTCCGGCCGCGGACTCGCTCTGGCGGAGCGACGCCCTGGTCCCGGCGATCGACGACTGGTACGCCTACGACCACGCCACCCACACCGTCTCCGCCGCTCCAGAGATGGTCTGGAAAGTTCGCGGCGCGGGAGAAGATCCCGCCTTCGCCAAGTTTCACGTGCTGGAGATCGAGAACCCTTCCCGGGAGAACGCCGGCCAGGTCACCTTCGAGTTCGCGCTGCAGCCCTCGGCGGGCGCGGCGATGGGAGAACCCCAATCCCTGACCGTCGACCTCTCCTCCGGCGCGCCGGTCTACTTTGACCTAGAGACCAGCGCAGTCTCCGGCGCCTCCGATTGGGATCTCCTCTTCGAGGGGTATACCATCCGGATAAACGGCGGTGTGAGCGGTGAAGGCGGGGCGGGCGCCTCTCTCGCTGCCGGCGCCTTTGACGAGATTACCGACGCGAGCGACCTTTCGGCCCGCCATTATCGGGGCGACGCCTTCGGTGGGGTTTTCGACGAGCACCGCTGGTACCGCTACAATCTGGCGGGTAACCACCAGATCTGGCCCACCTTCGATGTCTTCCTGGTAAAGCGCGGTGCGGAGGTCTACAAGCTCCAGCTCATCAACTACTACAGCGACACGGGCGAGGCACGCCACATCACCTTTCGTTACGCCAAGCTGGAGGGCTGAACGGATGCGCCAGCGAACGATTTTCGCCCTCGCGGGCCTCCTCCTCACGGTGGGAGGAGCAGCGGCGCAGGAAGCCGGGGACAGCACCGCCCTGTCTGAGCGGGTTATCCCGCTCGATTCGCTGGTGGTCACCGTCTCCCGTCGCCCGCAGCGGCTGGCGGACGTTCCGGTCGCCACCGAGCTCATCTCACGGCGCGAGATCGAGAGGACAGGGGCCTCAGACCTCGCGGCGGTCCTCATCGAGCGCGCTGGAATCGTGCTGGAGGGCGGACACCCCACCGGCGCGGGGGTGATGCTCCAGGGGATGGGTTCCGAGCGCGTCCTCGTCCTGGTGGACGGGCAGCCTTTCATCGGGCGCATCTCGGGGAAGGTAGATCTTTCCCGTATTCCCGCCTCAATGATCGAACGGATCGAAGTGGTCAAGGGACCGCAATCCACCCTCTACGGCTCCGAGGCGATGGGAGGCGTGGTAAACGTCATCACCCGCCGGACCAGCGGTGACGCTTGGAACGTGGGTGCGGAGCTCCGCGCGGGTAGCCAGCATCGGCGAGACGCCAGCGCGCACCTGTCGGGCGGAGCGGGTCCCGCCTCCTGGGTGCTGGAGCTGGGGCGGCGGGGAGTCTCCGTCACGCCGGGCCAGGCCGAGGCGGCCGGGGCGCGGGCCGAACGGTGGGACGGCCTCGCCAAGCTCCACTGGACGGTGGGTCCGTCGCTCGCGCTCGAGGCGAGCGCGCTGGTATTGGACGAACGCCAGCGGTGGCGGAGCGGCCAGCTCTGGTACTTCGCCGACAACCGGCAGTGGAGCGCACGCCTAGGAGCGGATTGGGCACGAGGGGAGCACCGCCTCTCGCCCACCCTGTACGCCACGGAGTTCGACCATCTATCCCGGCGCGCCAACGCCTCCGAGCCGGTGGAGGGGACGGGGGAACGGCAGGTACAGCGCCTTTTCGAGGCAGAACTCCTCTATACCGGACTGGTGTCCGGGGAGACACTCGACGCGGGGATCGAGGTGGTCCGCGAGGAGATCGACTCCGACCGGGTATTGGGGGAGGCGCGAGTCCTCCACTCCGTCGAACCCTTCGCCCAGATCACGATTGGCGGTGCGGGGTGGAGCGTGGTCCCGGGGATGAGGCTCTCCTGGAGCGAGCAGTGGGGTGCGCACTGGACGCCTCGCCTCGCCATCCTCTACCGGGCCGCTCGTTCGCTCGCGCTGCGCGCTTCCGTGGGGCGGGGGTACCGCGCGCCCGCCTTCAAGGAGCTCTACCTGGACTTCCTGAACATCGGGCCGGGTTACGGTTACGCGGTACGGGGAAACCCTGACCTCCGCCCCGAAACCTCGACCAATCTCACGCTGGGCGCCGAATGGGCGGGGGAGGGGGTCTATCTGCGGGGCCAGCTCTTCGGCAACCGGTTCGACGACTTCATCGAGACCCGCCTGGCGGGGGATTCGAGCGGTATCACTCTCTACACCTACGGCAACCTCGAGGACGGCCAAACCTGGGGCAGCGAGGTGGAGGCGGGAGCCGCTCTGGGAGGCCTGATCGCGGAGGGCGGCTATAGCTATCTGGTTGCCCACGCGGCAGATGGACGGCCGCTCCTGGGCCGCCCCATGCACTCGGCGCGGGCGTCTTTCACCTACGCCTGGCCCTTCGGCCTGCGCGCCTCCGCCACCGGGTTGTACACCGGGGAGACTCCCATCGAGTGGGAAGCGAGCGAAGCCGGATTCGAGCTTAGGGAACGCGGCGGCTTCACCCGCTTTGACCTTCGCATGGCGCAGGAGCTTCCGTACGGTTTGGAAGTGGCCTTTGGAGTGGATAACGTGCTGGACTCTAGGCCGGAAAAGTGGCCGGGGTACGCGGGACGTCACCTGTATATCGGATTGGAACTTCAAACCTCCACAGAGGAGTGGTGAGCATGAACCGTTGGGTAATCTTTTTCGTCGCGGCCGCCTTGGCGCTCGCCGCCGTGCCCGTCGCCGCACAGTTCCCGGCCCAGGGTGCTGCGAGCACCGTCGGCACTATGCTGGTCGCCCACGGCGGCGGCGAGGAGTGGAACGCGGGGGTGATGGAGATCGCTCGCATGGCCGAGACCGGAGGGCCGGTCGAGGTGAGCTTTCTGATGGGAGAGGGCGCCAAGACGCACCGCTTTCAGGACGCCGCCCGCGAGCTGGTGGAACAAGGAGCGACGGAGATCGTGGTAGTTCCCGTGCTCGCCTCCAGCCACAGCAGCCACTACCAGCAGATCCGCTACCTAGCCGGGAAAACCGATACTCTTTCCGAGGTGATGACGCACCATCTGCACACGGCGGGGATCGAGCGACCGGACGTCTCCGTCCCCATGCGCCTCACCGCCTCGATCGACGACTCTCCCGAAGTCGCCCGCGTGCTCGCCGATCACGCCAACGAGCTAGCGGAGGCGCCGGAGGCGCAGGCTCTCTTCATTATCGGCCACGGGCCGAACGGCGCCGAGGATTACGCCGAGTGGATGGCGCGCCTCCGCCCCGTCGCCGACAGCGTGCAGGCCCTCACCGGCTTCCGGAACGTGATGGTAGGGCTGGTCCGTGACGACGCCCCCGACAGGGTGCGCGCCGAGGCGGTGCGGCGCATCCGCGAGATCATCACGCTGCAGCACGAGGTGACCGGTCGGGAGGTGGTGGTGGTGCCGATCTTGGTCTCCAACGGCTGGGTGGGCCAGGTGAAGATCCGCCGGGATCTGGAAGGGCTTCCGGTCGTTTACCGGGGGAACGGCGTTCTGCCCCACCCCGAAATGGCGCGCTGGGTAGAGCGGCGGGTGCGGGAGGCGACTCGGCTGGAGGATCAGGAAAAGTGAAGAGCGTGTGGAACACCAGACGTTGCCCGCGCTAGCCCGGCGGCCCGTTGCCGGGCCGCCGGGTTTCCACGCTTAGTTGGCTTAGAACGTGGCGGTGGCCTCGTTCGAGCAGGTGGTGGTGCCCTCCTCGCAGATCTGGTAGGTGTAGCTGCCGCCGCCGTGCAGGCCGGTCGCGTCAGTGTAAAAGCCGTCGTTTTCGGTGGTGGCGACGACCGCGCCCTCGCGGTAGACGTCGACGTTGGTCGAAGTCGCCCCGCTCCACTCCAGGTCGACGTGCTGCTCCCCTTTCACTTTATAGCCGGTCGCGGTGAGCGAGATACCGCCGCCCGACGAGGAGGAGACCGTAACCTCGGCGGTGTAACTGTCGCTGGCGCCGTCGTCGTCGGTCACCGTGAGAGAGACTGTGTAGGTGCCGTCCGCTTCGTAGCCGTGCGACGGATGCTGCGTGTCGTAGTCCTCCACCCCGTCGCCATCGACGTCCCAGCTCCACGACGAGATGGTGCCGTCGCTGTCCGTGCTGGTGTCGGTAAAGTCGCAGGTGAGGTCCGTACAGTCATAAGTGAAGCTCGCCGAGGGCGGGCTGTTAGTACCCCCATCACCCCCGCCCCCCTGGCCCCAACTGTGGCTCGCCAGCACCGGGTAGTGGTCGCTGGTGGTCTGGTCGTAGTCGGCGACGTACTGGTCGGCCGGAAACACCTGCACAGAGCCGGCGATGTAGCTCGAGTAAGACTCGTTACTGTTCAGGTGGTGGTCGATCATGTTGTCGTAGTAGACCGTTGAGGTCTCGCCGGCGTTGGTCAGCTCCTCGGTGGGAAAGGTGTACTCGGCGGCGTGGTCCACAAAGTTCTTGTAAGGTGATTCATAGGGGCGCTGGATCGATTCATCTAGGTCGTCATTGAAGTCGCCTATCACCCATACGGTGGTGGTCGGGTAGTTCGTATCCAGGTACGACTTCAGGGCGTCCGAAGCGGCCTTGCGCCGTTCCCAAGCGTCTCCCCGGCTGCCGGCCTTGGCGTGCAGGAGGATCAGAACGAGCGGGTTCGTGGCCTCGTTGAGGGTGACCGTAAGGTCTACTTTGACCGGGGGCCGGCCGGCGAATTCGTGATCGTGGTCGGTCAGGATCACGCGCGCGCTGTCCACGCTCGCCAGCGAGGTCTTGTAAAGGAGCGCGACCTTTAGCTCGTTGTTGTCGAAGTCGCTGTAGTACTCCGGCCCGTTCGTCACCAAAGGGTCGTTGGCGAGCAGCCCCTGATACCCGTCCAGCTGCGAGACCAGATTGGCGAAGTGGTCTTCGTTGACCACCTCTTGCAAACTCCAGAGATCCATGTCCAAGCCGGCGACCACGTCGCGCACGTTCTCGAGCTGGAGCTGCTCGTCCGAGGGCCCGTTCTCCGGGTCGCCGAACCACTCGACGTTCCAAGTACCGAAGTCGAGCGTGGAGGCGTCGCCTGCTGCGGGAACGGTGGCGAGGGTGGCGGGAGGAACCGCCTCCGGGAGGGTGGTGACCCGCGCGGCGTCGCAGGCGGCGAGCCCGGCTACCAGCGCGACTCCCAGGGGGCGGGCGAGAACCAGAAGGCTGCTTCGCATGTGTCTTCTCCCGTGCATGAAGAGTGAAGTGGAGTAGCGTAACCATACCCAACCCGGACCCGGAGAGCAACCGTTCCCCAACAGTGGTACTAAAACGGTACGACGTAGCCGCCAAGCCGTTACGGAGCTGGGGTGGTTGACAGCAAGATGCGCCCAGGCGAAGGTAGGTACATGGCCGAAGACACATTGGTGGCGCCCCAGACGGGCGAGCTCCGCATGGAGGAGCACGCCAAGGAGGAGCGCTACGCCGAGGTGCTGCGTCGCATCCGAGCGGTGGTCGAGCCGGAGAATGATCTGCTGGCGTGCCTGGCCTCCACCGTCTGCCTCCTGCACCACGCCTTTCCTTACTACTTCTGGACCGGATTCTACCGCCGGGTGGGGCCCGAACTGCTCAGGGTGGGGCCGTACCAGGGCACGCTGGGCTGCGTCGATATCCCCTTTGGCCGCGGCGTGTGCGGTACCAGCGCGGCGCGGGGTGAAACCCTGATCGTGGACGACGTGGACACCTTTCCCGGCCACATCGCCTGCGATTCGGCGTCGCGCTCCGAGATCGTGGTGCCGGTCTACACAGGCGACCGGTTGATCGGCGTGCTGGACGTGGATAGTACCTTGAAGGCCGCCTTCGACCAGGTGGACCGCCACTGGCTGGAGGAGATCGCGGCTCTGGTCGGCGGCAAGGAGACGCCCCCGGTGGTTTGGCGGGAGGGCTTGTCCGATCCAGCCTAAGGAGCGATATTGAAACGGTTTGCGCTAAGCCGGTCACCAAGGAGTGAGACGTGAACTCGTGCAGCGGTCGCTTCCAGCTCTGGATCCCGCTGGCGGCCATCTTCGTAGCCGGCGCGGCCGTCTGGACCCGTGCCGAACCGCCCCGGGCGGCTTCCTCGGCGACGGGGCCGTTGTCAGTGCTGGACACCCTGCGGGTATTTACGCTCCAGGAGGTCCACCGGCCGGAGGGGGTGTGGCGGCGCATCCGCGATGAAGTCCGCAGGATCCGAGAGCCCGACGTTTCGGACCTTTCCCTTCTGCGCTACACGCTAGAATACACGGTCTCCGATGAACTCGCCTCCGACATCGTGGAGGCGGCTAGGGCCGAGGGGCTCGACCCCGACCTCGGCTTTCGGCTGGTGCGGGTAGAGAGCCGCTTCCGGATCAGTGCCCGCGGGCCGTCTGGCGCTCTCGGGCTCACACAGCTCTTACCCTCCACCGCTCGTTCCGTAGACCCCACACTCCGCAGCGAGGCCGACATCCTGAACCCCGACCGGAACCTGCGGACGGGCTTCCGCTACCTGCGCCGCATGATTGAGCGGTACGGCGGAGACGTGCGGCTCGGGCTGCTGGCGTACAACCGCGGTCCCGGCACGGTGGAGCGGGTGCTGCGCGGGGGGATGGATCCTGAAAACGGCTACTCCCGCAAAGTGCTGGGTAGCGGCGTGGGCGCTTACACCGGACCGGGTCTGCTGGCGCGGTAGAACTTGCCAAGAGTGGCCGGTCGGACCACACTCTAGGGCATGGACACACCGTACCAGAGGCCCTACCCGCACCCCGCGACCCCTGAACCGCCCTCTCAGCCCGAGTTCGAGCGGCTAGATCCCGCCGTGATCCGGCTCTGGCGGGTGAGTGCGTCCATCGGGCTGCTACTTGCCGGTCTACTGGCGCTGGTTCCACTCGGATTTATGCTCCCCGGGGCGGGCCGGTACGCCCTCGCCGCGGCCGCCCTGGTACTGGCGGTGGCGTGGATTATCTGGTGGCCCCCGGCTCGCTACCGAAGTTGGAGCTTCCTGATGGGAGAGGGGAAGATGGTGGCGCGCCACGGCGTGTTCTGGCGCACGGTGAGCGTGATTCCGTACACCCGCATCCAGCACGTGGACACCCAGCGCGGTCCGCTGGAGAGGGGGTTCGGATTGGCCACCTTGGTGGTGTTCACCGCGGGCACACAAGGCGCGAGTGTTCCCGTTCCCGGTCTGGCCAGCGCCCGCGCCGAGCGGATGCGCGACCGGCTAGCGGAGCTGGGCGGCTACGACGATGCGGTCTGATCCGGAGACCGGACGCCGGCTCCACCCCCTGACGCTCATCTTTGAGGCGATCCGCTTCGGCCGCAGTTTCGTGATCCCAGCCGTGGTGGCCGGGGTGGGCACGGGGGGAGACGACCTGATCCGCATGCTCGCCTTCACGGCCCTCTTCATTGCCGTCCCCGCGCCCTTCTACGCCGTGCTCCGCTACCTGACCTTTCGCTACCGGCTGGCCGGGAACGAGCTGGTAATAGACTCGGGCATGCTGGAGCGCAAACGCCGGGTTATCCCCCTACACCGGGTGCAAAACATCGACACCCGCCGGAGCTTTCTACAACGTCTCCTCAAGGTGGCCGAGGTGCGGGTCGAGACGGCGAGCAGCGAAGGGGCGGAGGCGTCGCTGGTGGTGCTGGGGGTGGGCGAGGCCGAATCGCTCCGGGCCGAAATGCTCCGGCGCCGGAGAGCGGCCGGCAAAGGAGAGTCAGCAGGCGAAGAGGCCGCCCCGCTCGCCCCCGATTCCCGCCGGGTCGCCGCCCTCTCGGTGGGGGAGCTGGCCATCGCCGGAGCCACGGCCAACCGGGCGGGCCTGATCGCCGTGGGCATCGCCAGCGCCATCGAGCTCCTGACCGAGCTGCGGATAGATCTGCCCGTCCCCGACCTGGATCCCGAGTCGGTGCTCGCCAGCACGCCCGTCTTTGGCGTACTGTTGGTGGCTCTGGCTCTCATCCTCGCGGTGGTGATCGTGGGGTGGGTAATCTCCATAGTAACCACGGTGATCGGTTTTCACGGCTTCGTACTAGACCGCCGGGGCGACGAACTGCGCAAGCGGTACGGGCTGCTGAGCCGCACCGAGGCACACGTCCCGCTGGAGCGAGTACAGGCGGTGCGCGTCGAGGAGTCGCTTCTGAGACGTCCGTTCGGGCTGGCTGCCCTCAAGATCGAGACCGCCGGTTCGCGCGTCGGGCAGGGCCAGCGGGGTGGGGCAGAGGCGTTCATCCCCATCGCCCGCCGGGCCGACGTGCCCCGGCTGGTGGCCGAGCTTTTCGATGACTTTGACTACGCTGCGGTCCGCTACCGGCCCTCCCACCCGAAGGCGGCGCGGCGGGCGTTGGGCCGTTACTCGGTGCCGGTGGCCGTGCTCTGGCTGCTCCTCTTCTGGTTGGGTGGATGGAGGTCTTCGCTCTGGGCGCTGCCCCTGTTAGCGGTTTCGTACCTCTGTTCGCGGGTGTACCTGCGCCACTTGGGCCACGCCCTGGAGCCGGGCTTCGTGGTGGCCAGAAACGGCTTTTGGAACCGCATCACCTGGGTGATCCCGGAGCGGAAGGTGCAGACCGTCCACCAGACCGAGAGCCCGTTCCAAAGGCGGCACGGACTGGCCACGGTCACCGTCGACACCGCGGCCGCGAGCGGACTGCGCCAGCCCGGGGCCGTGGATCTGGGGCGGACGGACGCCAACGAGTTTCTGGCGGCTCTATCGGAGCGGGTGGTAAGGCCCGCCGGGGAGGAGCGACCCCGCTTGCATGACACCAGCCGATTTCGCAGCTTGGGATAGCCCTCATGCCAGACCAACCCGACTCGCTCAACCCCTACGACCGCCCCGCGGGCGGAATCTCGGCCGTGACCAGCACCCTGCGCCACCTGCTGGGCGCGCGTTCCCTCGGCCGGGGAGTAAGGGCGCTACGGGTGATGAACCAGACGAGCGGCTTCGACTGTCCGGGGTGCGCATGGCCCGAGCCGGAAGACCGTTCCGCCTTCGAGTTTTGCGAGAACGGCGCCAAAGCCGTCGCGGCCGAGGCGACCCGCGAGCGGGTAGGGCCTTCATTCTTCGAGGAGTTTTCCATCTCGGCACTGCTCGATAAGTCCGACCACTGGCTGGACAGGCAAGGCCGCCTTACCCACCCGGTACTCAGACCGGCGGGGTCGGATCGCTATCAAGCCGTTTCTTGGGACGACGCTTTCGAGTTGGCGGGCGAGGCGCTCCGCTCGCTCGAAAGCCCTGACCAAGCGGCCTTTTACACTTCGGGCCGGACCAGCAACGAGGCCGCTTACCTGCTCCAACTCTTTGTCCGCCTGTGGGGGACCAACAACCTCCCCGACTGCTCGAATCTGTGCCACGAATCGAGCGGCGTGGGGCTCACCCGTTCCATCGGCAGCGGCAAGGGGAGCGTCCAGCTCAGCGACTTCGAGCGCGCCGAAGCCATCTTCGTGATCGGCCAGAACCCGGGTACCAACCACCCCCGCATGCTAAACGTGCTCCAGCGGGCAGCCCGCCGGGGGGCGAAGATAGTGGCGATCAACCCCCTCAGGGAGCGGGGGCTGGAGCGCTTCACCGACCCCCAGGAGCCGTGGAACGCTCTGCTCGGCAGGTCTACCCCTATAGCCAGCCACTACCTCCAGCCCCAGCCCGGCTCGGACGTCGCCCTCCTCAAGGGCATCATGAAACACCTACTCGAGCACGAACGGGCTGCTCCCGGCACCGTGCTCGACCACGGCTTCATCCAGGAGCACACCACCGGGATCGGCTCCCTGATCGCAGATCTGGAAACCACCACCTGGACAGAAATCGAGCGGGAGACGGGGCTCTCCGAAGCGAGCATCCGTCCGGTCTCCGAGGTCTACATACGCTCGCCGGCCACCATCGTTTGCTGGGCGATGGGGCTAACCCAACACGAGCATGGTGTCGACAACGTGATTTCGTGCGCCAACCTGCTCCTGCTCAAAGGCAATATCGGCCGGCCGGGGGCCGGGCCGTGTCCGGTGCGGGGACACAGCAACGTGCAGGGAGACCGCACCATGGGGATCACCCACCGGCCGCCGGAGGAGTTTCTGGCCCGGCTGGAGGAGCGCTACGGCTTCCAAGCGCCGCGCAGGGCCGGCCTCGACGTGGTCGAGACCATCAGGGCCATGGGGGAGGCGAAGATCCGCTTCTTCCTCTCCCTGGGGGGCAACTTTCTCTCGGCCAGCCCGGACACCGAAGCCACGGCGCGCGCGCTGGGCACGCCCGGGCTGTCAATCTATATCGCCACCAAGCTCAACCGGAGCCACCTGGTCACGGGGGAGCGGGCGATGATCTGGCCGTGCCTGGGCCGCAGCGAGCGCGACCGGCGGGCCGGAGGCGTGCAGCGGGTCACGGTGGAAGACTCCATGAGCTCTGTGCACGCCTCCCAGGGCCGCAACCGCCCGGCGTCCGGGCAGCTGTTGAGTGAGCCCGCCATCGTATGCCGGCTGGCCGCGGCTACCCTGCCGGCGAACCCGCGCGCCGACTGGGCGGGGTGGCGCGAGAGCTACGACCTGATCCGTGACGAGATCGAGGCGGTGATCCCCGGCTTCGAGCGCTTCAACCAGCGCATCTCCAAGCCGGGCGGTTTTACCCTTCCCCACCCGGCGTCGCGGCGCGAGTGGAAGAGCAAGGGCGGCAAGGCCGAGTTCGTGCCCGTGCCCATCCCCCGCCACCGGCTGAAGCCGGGGGAGTTGCGGCTCTTCACCATCCGCTCGCACGACCAGTACAACACCACCATCTACGGTCTGGACGACCGCTACCGGGGAGTCCGGGGTGAGCGCCGGGTCATCTTTCTGCACCCCGACGACATGGCCGAGAGGGGGATCGGGCCGGGCGATGAGTTGGAGGTCCGTTCGCGCGGGCGGGACGGCCGCGAACTGCTGGCCACCCGCTTCAAGGCGGTTCCGTACGACTTACCCCGCGGCTCGGCCGCTGCTTACTTCCCCGAGGCCAACGTGTTGGTGCCGCTCGACCGGACCGCCGCGGGGAGCAACACCCCGGCCTCCAAGCTGGTTCCCGTGACGGTGCGGTGCGGCTCCGGGAAGGGAGGGTGAGGGTGCGGCCTAAGAGTGTCGTGCGGCGTCGGGTGCGGCAGGTGCGGCGGTCCGGCGCCGGGGTGGAAACCCGCCTCCGTTCGGACTCCCTGGCCGCGGAGGAGCCGCTGGAGGTGCGCGTGGCCGCGGGCGGAGCCGTGACCCCGGTCTCGGTGACCATGCGCACCCCCGGCTACGACTTCGAGCTGGCCGCCGGCTTTCTGTACGGTGAAGGGGTAGTAGATCGCCGGGGCGACGTGCTGAGCATCCGCTACTGCAAGGGCGGCGCCCAGCACTACAACACGGTCACGGTGGAGCTACGGCCGGGCGCTCGCTTCGATCCAGAACGGCTGCGGCGGAACGTGTACACCACTTCGAGCTGCGGGGTGTGCGGCAAGGCGTCTATCGAACGGGTACAAGCCCTGCCCAAGGCGCCACCCGCGGAGGGGATGGCCGGCGCAGGCGCTCGCGTACCGGCCGAGGTGATCCTCGGGCTCCCGGAAGCTCTGCGCGCGGCCCAGCCGGTGTTCGAGAGGACGGGTGGTCTGCACGCCGCCGCCCTCTTCTCGTTGAATGGGGAGCTACTCCGGCTGCGCGAGGACGTGGGCCGGCATAACGCCCTGGACAAGGTGACCGGGTCGCTCCTGCTAGCAGATGGACTCCCAGCCGGGGGAGTACTGCTGGTGAGCGGCCGGCTCAGCTTCGAGCTAGTGCAGAAGGCGGCCCGGGCCGGAGCACCAGTCCTGGCCGGCGTTTCCGCGCCTTCGTCGCTAGCCGTGGAGCTGGCCGCAGAGGTCGGAATCACCCTGGTCGGTTTCCTGCGCGGGGGCCGCTTCAACGTCTACGCGGGAGAAGAACGGATCGTGCTCGAACGCGGCTTGGCGGGCGCCGGATTACCGACCCAATGAAGCTAGCTTACCGGCGTATACTCTTCCTCGTCTTGTTTGCGCCCGGGCTAGCGGCGTGCGGCGAAGAGGTGGATCTGCGCGAAGAGTGGCAGGAGCACATCGGCGAGGATGGCGGAGAGCGGTTGGGGGAACGACCCGCGGACGGCACGGCGGGCCCGGAGGAGCCGGGTCAGCAGGGAGAAGAGGTGCCTTTTGAGGGGACGGCCGGGATCCTGGAGAAGGAACCGCCCAGGGCGCCGCCCGCCGTGCTCACCGAGGTACGCTCCGGGCGCAACCGGGGCTTCGACCGGGTGGTGTTCGAGTTCGCGGGGGGAGGGTTACCCGGTTACCACCTGGAGTATATCGACCGGCCGATCCGGGACTGCGGGTCCGGCGAGCCGTTCGAGGTGGCGGGGGAGGGGTGGTTGCGGGTGCGGCTCCAGCCCGCCCGAGCCCACACCTTCGAGGGAGAGGGGGCCCGCGCCACGGTCGAGAACCGGAACCGCGCGCCAGCTCTCCCCAACCTGGTGGCTCTGCGGCTCACCTGCGACTTCGAAGCTAACCTGGAGTGGGTGCTGGGGGTCCGTTCACCTAACCGCTACCGGGTCTTTGAACTGAGGGAGCCGGCCCGGCTGGTGGTAGACGTGCTGCACTGACTTTAGGGCTGGTCGCGCGGCTCCAACACGCGGATCGTCTTCCAGCGGGGGGCTCCCCGGGGTGTCCGCGTCACCCCCTCCCGCCCGCAGCGAGGGCACCAGCGGCGTTGTACTCTCTGGCGGCTCAGCCGCTCGACGAGCCGCATCACCCCGCCCGGCTGGAGGAGCAGCGTTTCGCCGTCGCAGGCGCTGCACCGGCTGTCGGCCGGAAGGAGCAGGTAGATGGTGGCCAGGGCGAGCAGTACCTTGGCGCCCACCGCCACGAACATGAACAGTAGCCAGACTAGCACGGCGTGTGTCCGGAAAAGGGCTCTCCACACTAGCTAGCAGAAAGTAGCCACCCGCGCAAGAAGCTTGCCTCTATACCGTGTTCTTGATTACACTTCTGGGCGTGAACCAGCTCCTTCTCCTGGCCTCTTTCGTTCTCGCCCTTCCGGCCGATACCCTCGCCGCCCAGGGGGGGCCGGGAGTAGTGTTCACCCCCGCCCACCACCCCGTGAGCGCGCCGGAGCGGGCCGGGATGCGGTCCGGGGAGCTGCAAGAGGTGGTACGGCGGCTGGCGGTGGCGGTGGCGGGCGGGGTGTTCCCGGGCGCGGCGGTGGCCGCGGGGCGGGGAGACCGGGTGGTACTGGAACAGGGGGTAGGACGGCTTTCCTGGTCGCGCCAGGCTGCGGCCGCCGACCCAGACCTGACGCTGTATGACCTGGCTTCGCTCACCAAGGTGATAGCCACCACCACCGCGGTAATGCTCCTGGTCGAAGACGGCAAGCTGCGGCTCGACGACCCGGTGGCGGACTACCTGCCCAACTTCCGCGGCCGCTTTCGGAACGACGGCGCGCTGCGCGTCACCATCCGGGATCTGCTCACCCACACCTCGGGCTTGCCCTCCGGGAGCTTGGCGCGCGGGCCCACCGAGATGGAAACGCTGGCCCTACTGATCATGACCACCCCCACGCTACTGGCCCCCGGGCGGGCGGTTCGCTACTCGGACGTGGGCTTTATCCTGCTCTGGGAGGCGGCTGAGGAGGCGGCGGGGGAGCCCCTCTTCCGGCTGCTCGACAGGCGGGTATTCGCTCCGCTCGGGCTCGGCAGCTTTACCTTTTCGCCCGGTGAGGCGTGCGCCCGCTGCGCACCATCGGCCATCCTGGACGACGGCCGGCTCCTCAAGGGGGTGGTTCACGACCCCACCGCGAGGCGGCTCGGCGGTGTGGCGGGCAGCGCCGGGCTGTTTGGAAGCGTCCACGACGTGGGCCGGTTCGCGGCCATGCTCCTGGGCGGGGGCGAGCTGGACGGAGTGCGCGTGCTAGGGGAGGAGACGGTGGAGTACTTCACCCGGCGCCAACCCGGGGCCGGGACCCGCGCCCTGGGGTGGGACACCCCGGACAGCTTCGGGCGGGGGGCGGCGGGCATGGAGGTGTCGGCCAAGTCGTTCGGCCACACCGGTTTCACCGGCACCTCCCTGTGGATCGACCCGGCCCGGGGGACGTGGGTGGTGCTCCTCACCAACCATACCTACGAGCCCCGCCGACGCTTCGGCATGCAAGAGCTCCGCCGCTCGATCCACGACCTGGTGGCCCGGTCCGCTCTGCTGGTCGCTCCGCTCAGGTATTGACATACGGGCGCCCGGCTCTCATTCTGCCCGTCCTTTTTGCCCCCAAGAGCTTGCCGGCATGGAACTGATCCAGGCCATTATCGATATCTTCCTGCACGTAGACGACCACCTGCACGAGATCGTGCGGGATTACGGGGCGTGGACGTACGCGATCCTGTTCCTCGTCATCTTCGCGGAGACTGGCTTGGTGGTGACGCCGTTCCTGCCCGGAGATTCGCTCCTCTTCGCCGCCGGGGCCATCGCGGCGGGCGGTTCCATGCACCCCGGCGGGCTCTTCCTGCTACTGACCGCCGCGGCCATCTTGGGCGACACGGTAAACTACTGGGTGGGCTCGATGGTGGGCACGCGGGTCTTCAAGGACGACGCCCGTATCCTGAAAACCGAATACCTCGAGCGCACCGAGCGCTTCTACGCCAAGTACGGCGGCAAAACCATCGTCATCGCCCGCTTCGTGCCCATCGTTCGTACCTACGCCCCCTTCGTGGCCGGGGCGTGCCTGATGAACTACCCCCGCTTCCTCTTCTACAACGTGTTTGGCGGGGTGGTGTGGGTATTTCTTTTTGTCTTCGGTGGTTACTTCTTCGGCAACGTTCCGACGGTGCAGGAAAACTTCTCGCTGGTGGTGGTTGTCATCATCCTCCTCTCGGTGGTCCCCATCGTGGTGGAGATGGTGAAAGACCGGCGTAGCCGGCGACCGGCCAGCTCATAGCCACCCGCTTCACGCTCCGCGAAACTAGCAAACTAATGCCCAACGACCTACAGGAAGACGGCTCCGACGCCTTCGAGCGCGAGGTCACCACCGACCTCGACGACCAGACTCCCGATCCGCCCAAGGGGATGCCGCTGCACACCCGCATCCTGCTCGGGCTGGCCATCGGCGCCGTGGCCGGGATCACGGCCAGCGCCGCGTTCGGCTCGGACAACCCAACTCTGGTATGGGTAGTCGAAAACATCGCCGATCCGGTGGGCCAGCTCTTTTTGCGGCTGCTACTCATGGTGGTGATCCCCCTGGTGTTTTCGGCCCTGGTGGTGGGGGTGGCCGGGGTGGGGGACATCCGGGAGTTGGGACGGATAGGGCTCAAGACCCTTGTCTACACCATCGTGCTCTCGGCCATCTCGGTGGCTATCGGCCTCACCCTGGTCAACACCGTCAGACCCGGCGAGCGGCTAGAACCGGCCACCGCCGCGGGCCTGGAGCAGCGGTACGGCGTGGACGCGGCCGAGCGGGTGGGGGCAGCCGAGAACGGTGGCGACGACGTCTCAGTGCTCACCAAGGTGGTCGAGACGTTGATCCCCACCAACCCCATCACGGCGGTCGCCAGCGAGACGCCGAACCTGCTGCATCTGATGTTCTTCGCCCTGATCCTAGGAATTGCGGCCACCCTGGTGGCGCCGTCGGTGGCCGCCCCCTTTGTAAAGGTTCTGCAAGGGCTGTTCGAGATCTCGACCAAGATCATCGACGGCATCATGAAGATCGCGCCGTACGCGGTCGCGTGCCTGGTCTTCAGCGCCACCGCCGGCTTCGGGCTCGACCTGCTGGGCGCTCTGGCGTGGTTCATAGCCACCGTGCTGGGCGGGCTCGCGATCCATATGTTTGTGATCTACTCCATCTCGGTGTACTTCTTCTCGGCGCTCTCGCCGCTCGACTTCTTCGACCGGGTCAAAACCGCCATGTTGACGGCTTTCTCGACCTCGTCGTCAAACGCCACCCTGCCCACGGCGCTGCGGGTCTCGGAGGAGAACCTGGGAGTCCCCAAGGAGATCAACTCCTTCGTGCTCACCGTGGGGGCCACGGCCAATCAGAACGGGACCGCCCTGTACGAGGGGATCACCATCATCTTCTTGGCCCAGCTCGCGGGCGTGGAGCTCTCCCTCGCCCAGCAGCTCGGGGTCGCCTACCTGGCCATCCTGGGCGGCATAGGCACGGCCGGGGTGCCCGGCGGCTCCATCCCCTTCATCGTGGTGGTGTTGGTATCACTGGGACTCAACCCCACGCTGATCGCCATCATCCTGGGGGTGGACCGTATCCTGGACATGTGCCGCACCACCCTCAACGTTACGGGCGACATCACCGCGGCCACCTACATCGCTCGTTCGGAGGGGCACTCCCTGCTGGGCGAGCTCCGCCCTGCTAAGGGCGTTGGCTGATGAGTAACGGCCAGCCCACGCTGGTCCGCGCGGTCTCGCGCTGGGAGATCGTGGGGCTCGCTCTGAACGACGTCATCGGCAGCGGGGTGTACCTGCTGCCCGCCGCAGCCGCCCTCCTGCTCGGTCCCGCCAGCGTGTGGGCGGTGGTGCTGGCTGGCTGCGCGGTAGCGCTGCTGGTGCTCTGCTTCGCCGAGGCCGCCAGCTACTTCGACGAACCGGGAGGCGGCTACCTCTACACCCGCGAGGCGTTCGGCGCCTTCGTTGGCTTTGAGGTGGGGTGGATGACGTGGCTGGCGCGGGTGTCATCGGTGGCGTCGCTGTCGGCAGGTTTCGCGCTGGCCACCGGTTTTCTCTGGCCCGCCGCGGACGAGGGGTGGACGCGGGCGGCGCTCATTAGCTTGCTCCTCACCCTCCTCACCTGGATCAACGTGGTGGGGGTAAAGCCGGGGGCGCGGGTAGCCGTCGGCCTTACCATCGCCAAGGTTCTGCCGCTACTTTTCTTTGTAGCCGTCGGCGTCTTTTTCGTGGACTGGTCTCGGCTGGCCGTGGCCGAACCCCCCTCCCCCGGTGCCATCGGGGAGGCCGCGCTGCTGCTTCTCTTCGCTTACGCTGGCTTCGAGAACACGGCGGCGCCGGCGGGAGAGTACAAAAACCCGCGGCGCGACGTGCCCTTCGCGCTGCTCGCCATGATCACCGTGGTCACCATCCTGTACACGCTGGTGCAAGGAGTGGCCCTGGGCACGCTGCCCGGTCTCGCCGAATCTACCTCTCCGCTGGCCGAATCGGCGGTCCTCTTCGCGGGGGTCTGGGCGGGGACCCTGATGGCGGTGGGAGCTATGGTCTCGATAGGGGGCAACGTGGGCAACACCACGCTGGTTGGTCCCAGGTACCTGTTTGCCCTGGCCCGGGACGGCTTCGGACCCCGGGCGCTGGCCCGGGTCCACCCCTCGTACCGGACCCCAGCCGCCGCTATCGTAACCCAGTCGGTGGTGGCCCTAGTGCTCGCCCTCTCCGGATCGTTCGTGGCTTTGGCCATGCTCTCCATCATCGCCCGGCTAGCCACCTACGTGGGCACAGCCGCGGCGCTACCCGTCTTGCGCAAGCGCTTCGCCGGCCGACCGGGCGCCATCCGGCTACCTGGGGGGTATCTGATCCCCGCCGCCGCCCTCGCCCTCTGCCTGGTATTCCTGGCCAGCGCCACGTCCAAGAACCTACTCGCCGGCGGGGCGGGACTGCTGGCGGGCGCCGTTATCTACCGCTTCCGCCGCAGGGCGCCCGAAGAGGCGGCGGTAGTACCGGTGAAAGAAAGTTAAGCGGGCCTCGCCATGGAGCAGCTTACCGACCCCCTCCAACCCGTTCTCGGCCCCCTAGCCCGCCCCTTCTTTTTCTTGGGAGAGTCGCCCGTCTCCCTGATGACGGTGGTCACCTTCGCTCTCATCGTCGCGCTCACGGTGGCAGTATCCCTCGTCATCCAGAGGCTGGTGTCGCAAGCCTTCCGCCGCCGCGGTATCGAGGAGGGCGTGGGTTACGCCGTCAACCGGCTCCTCCACTACGCCGTGCTGGCGATCGGCGTCTACATCGCCCTCGACAACCTGGGCGTCTCCATCGCCGGGCTGGCCGCGCTCGGCGCCATCCTCGGCGTGGGCATCGGCTTTGGGCTCCAGAATATCGTGCAGAACTTCGTGAGCGGCCTCATTTTGTTGCTGGAGCGTCCCATCAAGCAGGGAGACTTCGTGCAAGTCGGCGAAGCCACGGGCACAGTGCGGGAGATCCGCGCGCGGGCCACCGTGGTGACTACCCTCGACAACGTGGACATCCTGGTGCCCAACGGTCAGTTCATCACCGAAACCGTGGTCAACCAAACCTTCGGCGACCGCAAGGTGCGGGTCGGGATCGCGGTGGGTGTGGCGTACGGATCTGACACCGGTAAGGTACGCGATACCTTGCTGAAGGTAGCGAGTGAGCACAAAGAAGTGCTGGACGATCCGAGCCCCGTGGTCGAGTTTTGCGAGTTTGGGGACTCCTCCCTCAACTTCGACCTGGAGTGTTGGCTCTCCAACCCTTTGCGCCGGCATAGAGTAGCCAGCGACCTCCGCTTCGCCATCGACGCCGCCTTCCGGGAGAGGGAGATCGAGATACCCTTCCCCCAGCGCGACCTGCACCTGAGGAGCGGTTGGAAAGAGGTGGAGCGTGAGGGCTAAGGAGTGCCTGGTCTGAGTACGCCCGGAAGAGGAAGAAGGAGCGGCAACCGAGAGCTGCGCGATTTATCAACGGCCTTCTAATCCCGCTCCCAAACGTTGTTGCTCCGGTCGGCGTCGGGGAAGATTCGCTCGGGGTCGATCTCCAAGCGGACGATCGGTTCGCCGGCGCTCACGGCGACGCTCACGCTCCTCCCCTCTTCCAGCCACCTCTCCACCGGGATCTCTGCCCGTACCTCGGCGCCTGAACTGGTAGTCGCCACCAAGAGGGCGGGGGCGGGCAGCTGGCCCAGGTCCTCGACCATTACCCAGAGAGCCCCGTCGCCGCTCTCGGTGGCTCCGGTGATGGCCAGATCGATTACCCCGGTCTCGAACGCCCAGGGGTAAAAGAACCAGTCGAGCTCCCGGCCCGCGGCCCGCTCGAAGGTGGCGAACAGGTCGTACGGGGTGGGGTGTTTGAAGGCCCACTCGCGCGCGAAGGTGGCTAGGGCGTCGAGGTACGCCCGCTCGCCCAGCAGGTAGCGCAAGGCGCGGTACATGAGGGCGGGCTTGGTGTAAGCCGCCACCCCGCGCGCGCCGTACGGGGTTACCAGGTCGGTGTGGCGCATCATCGGCACCTCGGCCTCGCTCCCCGCCACCCGCAGGTAAGAGGCGAGGGGCCGGGCGAAGGGCTCGAAGCCGGGGAAGTACGCGGCCGTGGCCAGCTCGTCCCAGTACGACGCGAGTCCCTCGTCGATCCAGGCGTAGGCGGCTTCGTTACTGCCCGCCAGCATGGGAAACCACTGGTGTGCCACTTCGTGAGAGATGACCGCGTAGAGCGGAAGCTCGTCAGCCGGCCGGCCGATAAAGCTCAACATGGGGTACTCCATGCCGAAGACCGGCCCCTCGGCGGTGGTGATCTCCGGGTAGGGGTAGGGAACCATCTCCTCGCTGAACACGGTCAGGGCGTGCCGGGTGTGCCGGGCGGCGCGGCCCCAGTGCGGCGAACCCGGCCGGTAGAGGGCGTGGACCGCCACCGTTCGGCTACCCCCCTGGCCGTCCGCGAGCAGAGCTCGGGTGGCGTCCCAGGCGTACCGGTCCGAGGTCACGAAGGCAAAGTCGCGCACCTGGCGCGCTCGGAACCGCCAGGTGAGTGCGCCGTCGGGAGAGTGGAGGGTGGCGTTGTCGGCGTCCAGGTCGGCCAGTGTCACTACCGGCACGATCTGGTCGGAGCTGGCGGCTCGTGCCAGGCGGGTACGGGCCTCTTCGGTGAGTACCTCCTCGGGGTTCTGGAGCACCCCTGTGGCACCCACCAGCCAGCCGTCGGGTACCGTAATCGACACCTCGAAGTCCCCGTACTCCAAGTAAAACTCCCCGTCTCCCAGGTACGGCGCGTCGTTCCACCCGCGCAGGTCGTCGTAGGTGGCGACCTGCGGGTACCACTGGGCCACCTGGAATGCCCGGCCGCCCAGGGCGTCTTCCCAGGCGGTGCGAAAGCTTCCGTCGGGAGGCACCCGGCTCCGCCAGTCGATCTCCAGCGGCACGCTTCCGCCGGGGGGTAAGGGGCGGAGCAGGCGCACCCGGCCGAGCGTACCCTCCACCAAAAACCCGGGGCGCTCCGGCTCCGCTCGCCACTCCTGGGGAGATAGGCGGCCGAGCGGTGCTCCCTGAACCGTCACCCGCTCCAGCTTGACGCCGCCGGTGAGGGTGACCGGCCGGTTACGGGGCACCCCCTGCGAGAAAACGTTCTGGTAGAGGTGGAGGACGATGATTTTCAGGGTGTCGGGCGAGTTATTCCGGTAGCCGATGCGCTCGTGTCCGCGGATCAGGGCGGCGGCCGGGTCCAGCTCGGCCTCGATCTCGTAGCTGACCTCTTGTTGCCAGTAGCGGGGGCCGGGAGCTCCGTCTTCGCTCCGGCTACCCCGCAGGCGGGCGTCCATCAGCGGTGCGGGTACGGGCACCGGCCGCAATAGGTGGCGGGGTGCCTCGGTCTCGGCCGGAATCTCGGGAGGGGGGGGGATGGGGAGGGGTGGCCGGTCCGGCGCGCAGCCGGCCAGCGCCAGCCCCACCGGGACGAGAGCGCGCAAAAGCGGGGAGTGGGTCACGGCGTACCTCCTTGCGGGTGAAAAACCAACCGGAAGATACCTCAGAGCGTCTCTCCCGGCGAGCGCCCGGCGAATCCCGGGCGGGCGGCCACCAGTTCGGCCACGCCCGCGTCTCCGATCCAAATGATCGCGTTCTGGCCGAAGTCGTGTGCGATCTCGACCAGCCGCTCCCGGGCGAGCCCTAGTACGGCGAAACCGGGCTCTGTCCACGGCCGGGCACCGGCCCCGGTGCCGCGGGCGGTAGTGGCGAAGAGAGTGGCCCCCTCGCCCGCCAGGAGCCGCCGGAGCCGCTGGTTGGCTTTCCGGTTAATGGCCCCCTGCCGGAGTTCCGAGCCGGGGTTCCAGCCGGTTACCACCCCGGAGCGGAGCAGCCAGCCGGGGGCGGGCTGGCCGGGGCGGACCTCGGCGGGTCCCTTCGGTCCGTACACCGTCCAACGGGTGGTCCGGTAAGCGGCGAGAAGCTTTTGGTGGTTCGGCACGTCTCTGGCGGTGCTCGGCGGCGATGTCAAACTCCCTCTCCCGGCCCCGCTACCAGGGGCTCGCGGCGGCGCGCGGCTGGCGCCCCGACCCGGTACGTCCGCAGCCCGGCTTTTCTCTCGCGGTGGGCGCCAGGGTCGGCGAGTTGACGGTTATCGGCCACCTGGCACGCGGCCGCACCAGCGAACTGTACCAGGTATGGAGCAACGACCACTGGTGCGCCCTTACCGGAAAGTTCGCGCTGCCCGGGAGCGAAGCCGCCGGGCTCACGGCCGAGGCCCGCATCCTCTCCCAACTGGACCACCCCAACATCGTGCGGCTCTTCGGCCGGGGCGAGGCGGAAGGGCGCACCTATACACTGCTCGAATACCTGGCGGGGCCGTCCCTTTTCGACCTTCTGGAGGTCATGCCCAGGCGCCGGCTGCACCTCCCCGACGCCGTTCGGGCGGTCATACACGCGGGCGCCGCGGTTCACTACCTGCACCGGCGCGGCTACCTGTACCGGGACCTCAAACCCGCCAACATCTTACTGCGTGACGGCGTGCCCGTGCTACTCGACTTCGACGTGGTCCAGCAGCTGAGCGGCGAAGCACCAGGCGACCGGCAGGGTACCGCCCCGTACATGGCCCCCGAACAGATCCGGCGCGAGCCGCTTGCGCCCTCGGCTGACGTATACGGGCTGGGCGCCCTGCTGTACGAACTGCTCACCGGCCGCTGGCCCACGGACGAGCCGCTGGACGAGGACGAAGACCCCTGGGACGACGACGACGAGACCGTCTCCCCTCGCCCCCCCATGACCACGGACCGGAGGGAAGAGATGCCGACCGGTGAGCTCGCCCGCTTTTACCCTCAGCTCGAACGGCAGCCCGTACCGCCGCGGCTCCACGCCCCCCGCACCCCCGCCGCGGTTGAGCGGGTAATCCTCCGCTGCCTGTCCCCCGACCCGGCCGAACGGTTCCAGACCGTGTCCGGCTTCCTGGCCGCCCTCGCCCCCCTCCTCAAGGGCCGCCACCGGCTCTGGCCCGAAGCCGCGCCGGTGGAGCGCCGCTCCGACACCGACTCCAGATAGCTCACACCCGCCGCTCGCGGGGTAGCAGCGAACGGTAGATACCGATGGCGGCGCGCACCCCGTCCGCGGCTGCCCGCATGGCCAGCTTGGAGCCGGGGGTGATGTCGCCGGCCGCGTACACCCCCGGACAGCTAGTGCGGTGCTCCCGGTTCACCTTTAGGATACCGTCCTGGTCGGCTTTACAGCCCAACTGGGTAGGCAGAGGAGAGCCCGGGCCGTAGGCGATATGGAAGAAGCAGGCGTCCAGCTCTTGGCTCCGTCCGTCCGCGAAGGCAACCCGCTCCAGGCAGTCGCCCGTGCCTTCCAGCCGTGAGATCACCCGCGTGTCCACGGGGATACGGAAGCGTTCCAGGGCGTTAGCGGCCCGCTCCGGAAGCTCGGGCTCGTGGCCGTGGGTGAGCAGGGTGAGCCGGTCGGTCCAGGTGAGCATCTCCATGCAGAAACCGGCGATCTGGCGGCCCCAGCCGATCACACCCACCCGCATTCCCTCAACCCCCGGCCCGTCGCAGTCCGGGCAGTGCCACACGCTGGAGCCGTAGAAGTCGAGGAGCCCGGGAATCTCGGGGATGATGTCCCTTAGTCCGGTGGCGATGAGAAGACGCCGGCAGCTGAACTCCCGGCCGTCGTCCAGCCGGACCCGGAATACGCCGCCCTCCGCTTTCACCCGCTCCACGGTGCCCGGGGAGAGCTCTGCCCCGGCTCCCTCGGCCTGCTCGCGGCCGATACGGCGCAGCTCTTCCGGGGCCACGTGGTTGAGCCCGAGGTAGCCGTGGACCGCCCAGGCCGGTTTGTTGCGGGGGTCGTCGCGGTCAAATAGCCGCACCCTCAGCCGGTAGCGGGCCAGCCACAGAGCCGCGGATAGTCCGGCCGGGCCGCCCCCCACCACGATGGCGTGGTAAGGTTTCGGTTTGTCTGGCACGCCAGGCGTCCGTGCAAACGCCACGCCCGGGGTGGCGCGAGCCAGCGCTGGTTCCCATCTTGGCGGGGAACCGCAACCAGGAGATTAGACATGCCGTACCGGACAACTTTGCTGGCGGCGCTCCTTTTAACCGCCTGCTCGCCCGCCGTGGCTCCCGGGCCCGCCGCGGCTCCCCCCGAGCCCGCCCTCGCCCCCGGTACCCCGGCCCCCGCACCGGAGCCGCTCCCCGCGGGAGTGGTGCCGTCGGGCGAGGATGCCCGGCTGTACGAGATCAGGGACGAAGTATCCCCCGCGCGCATTGAGCGGGACATCCGCACCCTGGTCGGCTTCGGGACCCGGCACACCCTCTCCGATACCCTCTCGGAGACGCGCGGGATCGGCGCGGCTCGTCGCTGGATATACCAGGAGTTCCGGCGCGTCTCGGCAGCGTGCGGCGGTTGCCTGGAGGTCCGCTACGTCTCGGGAGTGGTGGAGGGAGAGGAGGGTTCGCGCATCCCCGTGGACACCCGGGTGGTCAACGTGATCGCCGTCCAGCGGGGCGCGTCCGACCCGGACCGTTACGTAGTCATGGCGGGCGACATTGACTCGCGCGTCTCCGACGGCATGGACTTTACCTCCGACTCACCCGGAGCCAACGACAACGCCTCGGGGTTGGCGGGGGTGCTGGAGGCGGCCCGCGTGCTCTCGCGCTACCGCTTCGACGGCTCCGTGGTGTACGCCGCCCTCTCGGGCGAGGAGCAGGGACTCTTCGGCGGCGCTATCCTGGCCGACAGCGCCCTGGCGTGGGGTTGGCAAATCACCGGCGTGCTCAACAACGATATGATCGGCAATATCCGGGGGATCACCGGCGTGATAGAAAACACCACCGCCCGTGTCTTCGCCCCCGGACTCCACCCGGAGACCAGCGCCGCCGACCTGCGCAGAATCCTGACCACCGGGGGAGAGCTGGATACCCCCTCCCGGCAGCTGGCCCGCTACGTGGCCCGGACCGCGCAGCGTTACTTTCCTAACCTGGAGATGAAGATCATCTACCGGCTAGACCGTTTCGGCCGGGGCGGGCACCACACGCCCTTCTTTCTGCGTGGCTTTCCGGCGGTGCGCATCATGGAGACGCACGAGAATTACAACCGCCAGCATCAAGACATCCGGGTCGAGGACGGCGTCCGCTACGGAGACGTACTGGAGGGGGTCGACTTCGACTACGCGGCCAAGCTCACCGCTCTGAACTCGGCGGTGTTGGCGTCGCTGGCGTGGGCGCCGCCCGCGCCCGAGGGGGTCACCATTAGGGGCGCGGTGCGGCCATCACCTACCCTCAGCTGGCGGCCGGTCGAGGCCCCGGACCTGGCCGGGTACCGGGTTTACTGGCGCGAACCCACCGAGCCGCTGTGGAGCCGCTCCCGGTGGGTGGGCGGGGCTACCGAGTTCACGGTCGAAAACGTCATCATAGACAACTACTTCTTCGGGGTGGCCGCGGTCGACCGCCGGGGACACGAGAGCTTGGTGGTCTTCCCCCTGCCGGGCAGGTGAGGGCGTAGCTAGCCGCTCGCCGGGTTGGGGATCTAATTACTCCTGCACCACGGGCTCGATGCGGTCTTTGTCCGCGCCCAGGGTCCGTTCTACCCACAGCACTTCGACGGCGGTGCCGAAGAGGAGCACCAGGGGGATGGAGAGGATCACTCCCAGGAATCCGAACATCCCCCCGAACAGGAAGAGGGCAAAGAGGGTGATCATGGGGTGGACGTTGGCCTCCCTGGACATCACCATGGGGGTGATGAGGTTGCTCTCGAATTGGTTGATCGCCAGCAGCGCCAGGGTGGCCCAGAGCGCCTTCATGGGGTCGTCCAGAAAGGCCACCAGCACGGCGGGCACGGCGCCCAGCGTGGGCCCGATCACCGGCACTATGACGGCCAAAGCGTTGATGACACCAAGTAGCAGGGCGTAGGGGACGCCGATCACGGCGAGGGCCAGGGTGACCAGCGTGCCTATCACCAGCATGGAGATTACCATTGCCCGCAGCCAACCCCGCAGCCGTTTGGCCAGCCGCTGGAACATCCGCTCCACGTCGGGCCTGAGGTCGCGGGGAAGGGAGCGCATGAGCGGTACCAAGAGCCCCTTATTGGGGGATGAAAGGGCGAAAAGCCCGCCCAACAGCAGGATGAGAGGGATCAGCATCCCTTCTAGCACGGCACCCGCCCGCCCGAAGATCTGAAAGCCGCCCACGCTCTGCCAAACGTGGCCGACTACCTCCTGGAACTCCACGGTTGGAACGCGCACTTCGAAGCCGGTCCGCTCCGCGATCCGGTCGCCCCACGCAGCCAACTCCGCCTGAAACTCGGGGATGCGCCGGATGAGCCCCCGCAGCTGATCCCCCAGCGCGGGTACTCCGAACCAGAAGATGAGCCCCAGCAGAGTAACGATGCCCAACCCGGAGAGCGCCGCCAGCCAGTTCCGCCCCAGCCGCGTGCTCCCGGCGAGGGGGTTCAGGGCCACCGCCAGGATCACCGAGATGTAGAGAAAAAGAAAGACGCGGCTGATCTCGCGGAAGTACCAGAAGATCAGCGCGGCGGCCAGGAGGACGCCCACCGTCCGGTAAAGGTGGGTGGGTTGCAGCGGTTCGGGGGCGCTGGTGCCGGTCATGCCGGAGAAGCTACCCTTTGTGCCCCGGTTTGTCGATAGCCGCTAAAACAGCGAACCCCCGGCGGGCCGGGGGTTCGCAAGGCGCACTCGCGGAGAAAGCCGGTTACTTCAGCTCTTCCTGGCGGCGCGTCCCGCCTCCTTCTGAAACCTACCCGCCTCCTCCTTGGCCTTGCCTTTGGCTTGATCGGATTTGTCGTCCGTCATCTTGCCCCAGCCCTTCTGGGTTTTGCCCTTCATCTCCCTGCCGGCGCCTTTGGCTTCGTGTTTGGCGCCTTCTTTTTTGAAGTCTTTCTTGTCCACGGTATCCTCTTCCGGATCGGGTGGGTACGGCGGCACCGGCGGTGCCTCTAAAACGTGTGTTCCGCAACCTCCGTACCACCCTGGCGCGTGGCTTACGACTCCCCCTCGCGCAGCAGCCGCTCGATTTCGTCGGCCACCTCGTGGGGGTCCACCGGCTTGGAGAGGATGCCGCTCGCGCCCGCCTTCTCGGCCCGCTGCGAGACCTCGCCCACCAACGAGGCGGTAAAGAGCAAAACCGGAATGGCCTGGGTGCGGGGGTCGTCGCGGAGTTGGCGGCACGCCTCGAAGCCGTCCATGCGGGGCATGGCCACGTCCATCAGGACCAGGTCCGGAGGCGACGCGCGGGCGGCCTCCAGCCCGGCCTGTCCGTCGACGGCCTCGCGCACGTCGTAGCCCAGGTGGGTGAGCATGGTGCGCTGGATGATGCGCTCATCCTGCTGGTCGTCGACCACCAAGATGGTTTTTCCGTTTGCGGGCAAATGGAGCCGGGGTTGACGGTGCTGGGTGCTAGTCTCCCCCTTCAAGAGTCGTTCCCGCCCTGCGGGCGGGGGGCCGGTGTCAGAAATCGGGCCGCTCAAACGTTATATATACGAGGGTCCACACTGGACTGGAGGGCCAAGTGGCCGACGTAAAGACCATCCGGACAATCGGAATCGGCTTGATGACGCTGGCGGCGGTCGCCGCCAGTGCTGCCGTGGTGTGGCAGCGGCAGGAGGTGCGCAAGCCGGAGGAGCCGGCCGGGCCAGAGCGCGCCATCCCCGTGCTAGACCTGGATCAGGTCAGAAGCGCGGGGCTGTAGCCGCCCATCCTCACCCTACTCCGAGAGGGCCCGGTTTTTTTCGATGTAGTCTGACCACTCCGGCGGCACGTCCGTGTCCGTGAAGATCGCCTGTACCGGACACTCCGGCTCGCACGCCCCGCAGTCGATGCACTCGTCGGGGTTGATGTAGTACTGATCATCCGATTCGTAAATGCAGTCCACCGGGCACACCTCGACGCAGCTCGCGTCCTTGGTTCCGATGCACGGTTCGGTGATGATGTACGGCATGTGGCTTCGGGGTGTGTATGCGACCCGAGCAACCCGGTCCCGCTTGATAAAAAGGTAGCGTGCCCGGCGCCAACGTACAAGTGGTGTTAGTGGAGCTGGGCAAGGCAGTGCTATCCCAGGTAGCGGCCGAACCAGTCGAGCGTGGCCCGGGCCGCCCGCCGGAGCTCCGGTGTGGGCCCCGTGAACGGGTGGGCGGCGCCAAAGGTATGGGAGCCGCCCTCCACCAGCAGGAGCTCCGAGCGGGGAGCGGCGGCGTGGAGGGCACGCCCTTCGGCCGGATCCACCGTGTCGTCGTCGCCGCCGTGGATAATGAGCCAGGGGGCGCTGAGCCCGGCAGCGGCGGCGCGGATGTCTAGCCGGGAGCGGTTCCGCTCCAAATCTTGCCAGTACGCCGGTCCCACCGGCATATCCTGGCCGGTGCGGGCATTGGGCACCGTCACCGGCCGTCCCCGCCGCCACCGCTCGCGCTCGGCGTCGCTCCAGCGGTCCACCTCGGAGATGGCGGCCCAGGTGACCAGCGCGTCCACCGAACTGTTGCCCACGACGGCCAGCACGGCCTCGCCGCCGCCACGCGAGTGGCCGAAAAGCCCGATTCTTTGCGGCGGATCCGAGCTGAATCCGCCGCTCCGCAGCGCTCTCAGTACGGCGCGGATCTCGGCCACGTTGCGGGAGTGCGTCTGGTCTTTGAAGAGGTGGAGGGCCGAGAAGTCCACCCCGTCTTCGCCCACGCCGTTCATGGCAAAGTCAAAGCTCACGGCGGCGTGACCGGCGAGCGCGATTTCGCGCGCCAGGGCGGGGAAAAACCCCCACTTACGAAACCCCTTGAAGCCGTGGCACACCACCACCGCCGAGCGGGGCCGAGTGCCAGCCAGAGTGCGGACGTCTCCCCGCAGGGGTGGAGCTCCATCCCGGAAGCGCAGCTCCCAACCTGTGCGGGTGAGGGTGCCGGTCATGGAGTAACTGCCCGGCGGGCGGCCAGGTAACGGCGGCGGCGGCGGTTGGCCGGGTTGCCGAAGTCGCCCTCGCGGGCTTCGCCCGGCGTGGCTCCGGCGCCGCGCTCTCCCCGCTCGACAGCCAGGACGGCTCGCGCGAGGGAGATAAACATCGAACACGCCTCGGGGCAAGGGACTTCGGCCTGGGAACCCGCTTCGCCCTCTCCGCCAGCCACCGGCGGGGCTCCCTCTTCTACCCCCCACTGGACGGCGCGCAGGCAGACCTCCGGGGCGCAGCACGCCTCCACCGCGTCTCGCAGGGCGCCCTCTTCGAGGAGTCTTACCGAGGCGTGGATGCCGCTTTGGCGGGCCGCGGTTTCGCGCCAACTGGTGGTGCGCACCGCCCCCTCGCGCCCCTGGTGCCAGTGCAGCGCGCAGCCGGGGTACAGGTAGTCGAGCGCGGTCCCTAAACCGCTCCCGTCCAGGCCGGTCAGCACCCAGCCGCGCCGGAGGGTGGGAGA
Source organism: Longimicrobiaceae bacterium (assembly GCA_050732775.1). Taxonomy (GTDB): domain Bacteria; phylum Gemmatimonadota; class Gemmatimonadetes; order Longimicrobiales; family Longimicrobiaceae; genus JBOHRN01. The sequence continues at coordinate 67,498 of JBOHRN010000025.1, forward strand.
GGTCTTGAGCGGGCGGTGCTCTCCCTTTTCGTCGCTCTGGGCGATTCGGCGCGCCGCGCACGGGTCGGACGAAGAGTCAAGCGCCTGGCTAGCAAAGCCCGAGTCGTCGCGATGGCGGACCTGGTAGCGGTCTTTGCCGAGGCAGCTGATTTCAACCTGGAGAAAGTTACGCCTGCCTGCCTCGCCGATCCACTCCAGCAAGGCTTCGCGCGCCGCCGCCATCCCGCCGCCGCCGGTCCGGTGAGCATCACTACCCGGCTCAGCTAGCTTTGCGCCCGCCTCGCGCGCCCGCTGCACCACGATGTCGGCCACCTCCGGAAAGGTCCCCACCGGCGCCGCGTAGTGGATAACCCTGCCGTCTTTCTCGCTCACCGAAGAGACCCCGGGACGGTGGATGCCCAAGCCGTCCGGGATGGTCTCCTGGGTGTGCCACCCCTCCGCCACGAAGAAAGGGACTAGCACCACCCGCCGCTCCTTAACCCTTTCCAGTACCTCGCCCACCTCGGGCGACTGGTCCAGGAAGCCGGGCTCGACCGAGGCGAAGACACCGGCCCGCCGGGCCTCGTCCGCCACCCGCAAGATTACCCCGGACGATCCGGCGTTCCTTTCGGTGCCGTGGCCGATCACGATCAGCGCCGTCTCTTTCGCCTCCCGCTCCGAAAGTCCGGCCGTCTCCTCGGCGCGGCGCAGAATCATCTCCGTCATCCACGGATGGGTGCCTATGGGGCCGCAGTAGTGGACCGTTTTGCCGGCCTTGCGGGTCACCGAGGGGGCGGGGCCGTCGAGCCCGAGCTCGCGGGGGATAACCTCTCTGGTGAAGTACCCCTGGGAGACGAAGAGCGGAACCACGAACAGCTGGTCCGACTCCACCAGCTCGAGCATCCGGCTTAGCGGCGGCTCCTCTTTCCAGAAGCACTCTCGCACCTCGTCAAAGACGCCCCGTTGCCGGATGGCATCGGCGTGCCTGTACACCGGCTCGCTGGACCGGGCGCTCAGGTGGGAGCCGTGGCCGGCGATCACCAGGGCGTTCACCTCTGAGCCCTCTTGACCAAGAGCCGGTAGGTGGCGAGCTGGGCGGGCGAGGGTTCGGGGGGGAGCCCAACCAGCAGGGCTGGCTCGCCGGCCTGCTCGGGGAGGTGTAGCACCATCCGGTCGCGGGGTGGGGTAGCGGTGTAGTTAGCCGCGCGGCCGTCCCGGTCGATCAGCACGGTGCGGCCTGGAGCGAGTAGCCCGGCCAGCCGGCGACCGTACTCGAGCCACTCTCCGAGCGGGTCCGAGTCGTCCCGGGCCACCGCCGGGGTGAGCCGGTCCCGGTAGTAGGCGCACGCTTCGTGGTACGCCCCGGGGTCCTTCTGCTTGAGGTCTTTGAGCAGCTCCCGGTAGTAGTCGCGCGGATCGCGCCCGCCGCTCTCCCCTAGCGCCCTTTCCAGGCGGTTCTCGGCGCTCACCCCCCCTTGGCCATCGAAGCCAGGAATTCGGCGTTGTTCTCGGTCTTTTGCATGCGCTTGAGGAGAAACTCGATCGCCTCGGCCGCGGGCATGTCCGAGAGAAAGTTACGCAGCAGGTACACCCGGCTCAGCTCGGTCTCGTCCAGGAGCAGGTCTTCGCGCCGGGTGCCGGTCCGGTTGATGTCGATGGCGGGGAAGATGCGCTTGTCCGAGATGCCCCGGTCGAGTACCAGCTCCATGTTGCCGGTCCCCTTGAACTCCTCGAAAATGACTTCGTCCATGCGGCTGCCGGTCTCTACCAGGGAGGTGGCCACGATGGTGAACGAGCCCCCATCTTCGATGTTGCGGGCCGCTCCGAAGAACCTCTTGGGCTTGTGCAAGGCGTTGGCGTCGACCCCGCCCGAGAGGATTTTTCCGGAGTGGGGCACCACCACGTTGTAGGCGCGCGCCAGGCGGGTGATGGAGTCGAGCAGCACCACCACGTCCTTGCCGTGCTCCACCAGCCGCTTGGCCTTCTCGAGCACCATCTCGGCGACCTGGGTATGGCGGTCGGCGGGCTCGTCAAAGGTGGACGAGATTACCTCGGCGTCTACGTTCTCCTCCATGTCGGTGACCTCCTCGGGCCGCTCGTCGATGAGCAGCACTATGAGGTGCACGTCGGGGTGGTTCTCGTTAATGGCGTTGGCGATCTTCTGCAGGAGGATGGTCTTGCCGGCCTTGGGTGGCGCCACGATGAGCCCGCGCTGCCCCATGCCTAGCGGTGAGAGGAGGTCCATCACCCGCATGGACAGGTCTCCGTTTTTCCGCTCCAGGTGCAGCCGTTGGTCGGGGTAGCGAGGGCGCAGATTATCGAAGGCGATGCGGTGTTTGGCTTTGTCGGGCTCGTCCCCGTTCACCGCCTCGACTTTGAGCAGCGCCAGGTACCGCTCACCCTCCTTGGGGGGCCGCACCTGTCCGAGCACGGTGTCTCCGGTGCGCAGGTCGAAACGTTTGATCTGGCTGGGGGAGACGTAGATGTCGTCCGGGCCGTACAGGTAGTTCCAGTCCTGGGAGCGGAGGAAGCCGTACCCCTCGGAGAGGACCTCCAGTACGCCCTCGCCCTGCAGCGCCACCTCGGAGTCGAGGAGGTTCTGCTCGATGCGAAAGATGAGGTCTTGCTTCCGGAGCCCCGAGTAGTTGGAGATGTTCAGACCCTCGGCCATGTCATGAAGTTCGGCGATGTTCTTGGAGCGTATGGCTGTGATGTGCACTCGATCTCTCCGGAGGGTGGGTTCGTGACGGCCCTTGGGGCGGGCGCCGCCGGTTCGTGCTGGAACGGTTGAAAGAAAGGCGAACGGGTAAAAGCGGGAAAAAGGGTCCGCGGAAGGAACGTGCTGGTGCTACGTTCGGGAATGTGATTTTGCGGTCCGGGTAGCAATATAACGCGGGAGCCCCGGGCCGTCAAGCCACCACCTGGCAAGTCGCTTGACAGCGCGCGGGGCGGTGGGAAAGATTGCCTGGTGATCTTCTCCCTCCTCCTGCAAAGAGCTGGTCCGGACCCCAGGTTCCTTTTTTTCGTCAACCTTGCCGTGCTGGCGGGGGTAATCGTCTTCTCGGTGGGCATCATCTCGCTGATCCTGGCCCGCTCTTACCGGCGCAGGGTAGAGGAGGAGAAGATGGCGGCGGTGGGCAACGCCACGGCCCGCATCCTCCACCAGATCAAGAACCCGCTCCAGAGCGTGGTGCTCCACGCCGAACTCCTACACGACCAGCGCAGTTCGGCCACCGATGAGGCGAAGCGGGAGATCCGGGACGCCATCCTGAGCGAGTCCGAGCGCTTGGTGACCATGCTGGCCGAGCTCTCGGAGTACGTATCGGGCACCGCCAGGCAACTCTCCAGCGAGCCCTTTCCCTTGCACGCCCTGGTGAGCGAAGTGGTCCACCAGGAGGAGGTCGAGATGCGGGCCGAGGGGGTGGAGCTCAGCGCCACCCTCGAGGAGGTGGTGGTGCGCGGCGATCCGTACTACCTCCGCCAAGCCCTCGACAACCTGGTCCGTAACGCCCGCCAGATCCTCTCCGGGCGCCCCGACCCCCGGGTGACGATCCGCCTGGCCCGGAGCGGGCGCCACGTCCGCGTCGAGGTAGAGGACAACGGCCCCGGCGTACCGCCCGGGCAGCTAGGCGAAATCTTTACCCCGTTCGTGTCGGGCAAGGGCGGAGGGATGGGGCTGGGGCTCCCCATCGCGCGCGAGATCGTGGAGAAGCACGGAGGACGGCTGGAGGCCAGCTCCCAGCTAGAGATCGGCACCACCTTTGTCATCTTGCTCCCCCTGGACTCGAACGCGGAGCCGGCGTGAACCTCCGCGGCGTTCTAGCCCCCGTCACCACTCCCTTTCACCCGGCCACCGGCGCCGCCGACCCGGACGCTCTCGGCCATAACCTGGCCAGGTGGCTGGAGTATCCGCTGGCCGGGGTGGTCCTCTTCGGTTCCAGCGGCGAGGGCCTCCTGCTCGACGACGAAGAGCGCCCCGCCCTCCTGGCCGCGGCCAGGAGGGCGCTCGGGCCGGACCGGCTGTTGCTGGCCGGAACCGGGGCCGAGTCTACCCGCCGGGCTATCTCCCTGGCGCACGCCGCGGCCGCGGCCGGGGCCGATGCGGTCCTGGTTCACCCCCCCGCTTACTACCGGCCGCTGATGGACCACGCCGCCCTCTGCGACCACTTCACGGCCGTGGCCGACGCCTCGCCCGTGCCGCTGATCTTGTACCAGGTTCCCCCGGCGCTCGGCGGTATGCCCCTGGACCCCGCCTTGGTGGGTAAACTGTCCCGTCACCGTAACCTCGCAGGGCTCAAAGACTCCTCCGGAGACCTGGAGGGGCTGCGTAGATTCGTGGAAGCCGCGGTCGGGGAGAGCTTCGCCGTGCTGGCGGGTAACGGTTCGGTGCTGCTGGATTCGCTGGAAGCCGGGGCCGCGGGCGGCGTCTTGGCGGTATCCCTCTTGGCGCCGGGAGAGTGCACGGAGCTTGTGCGCTTGTGGCGGGCGGGCGAAAGCGGGCCGGCGCGCGCACTCCAGGCCAAGCTAGCGGCCGTGCACCAGGGGGTGCCGGTCCGCTTCGGCGTGCCCGGTATCAAAGCCGCTCTCGACCTGCTCGGCTACCGGGGCGGCCCGCCCCGCCCCCCGCTCTTCCCCCTTTCGGACGCCGACCGTAACCAGCTCCGCCGGGTCTTGGCCGAAGCCGGCCTTGGGGAGCGTTGATCAGCTTTACCGCAGCCACTACTTTGCGCCACCTTTCACCCCCTCACGCCCTGGTCCTGGACCCATGCCCGACTACCGAAACCTCACGCTCGAAGTCGCCGGTGGCGTCGCCACCCTAGCCATCAACCGGCCCGGCAAGCTCAACGCCCTCAACCGGGAGACGGTCGGGGAGTTGGATCTAGCCGTTCGCGAAGTCGCCGGGCGCGAAGACGTTCGCGGCGTCATCGTTACCGGCGCGGGCGATAAGGCGTTCGTGGCCGGGGCCGACATCAAAGAGCTGGCCAAGATGGGTCCTCTCGACGGTATCGAGACCAGTCGGCTCGGCCAGCGGGTATTCCGCGACATCGAGCTCTCGCGCAAGCCGTTCGTGGCGGCGGTGAACGGCTTCGCCTTGGGCGGCGGGTGCGAGCTGGCCCTGGCGTGCCACCTCAGGGTGGCATCGGAGCAGGCCAAGTTCGGACTTCCGGAGGTGGGGCTCGGCATTATACCCGGCTACGGCGGCACCGTCCGACTACCTCGGATCGTGGGCAAGGGGCGGGCCTTGGAGCTGATCCTGACCGGCGAAATGATAGGCGCGGAAGAGGCGTACCGCATAGGTCTCGCCAACCGGGTGGTGCCGCACGGTTCGCTGCAACAGGAGGCGCGCTCTCTCTTGGCAAAGGTGCTCAAGAACGGGCCCGTGGCCGTGGGGCTGGCCACCCTGGCGGTGACGCGGGGGATGGAGCTGTCGGTGGGCGACGCCCTAGCCGTGGAGTCGCACCTCTTCGGACTCCTGGCCGCTACTGGAGACATGCGAGAGGGGATGGGGGCCTTTCTGGCAAAGCGGGCGGCCGAGTTCAAGGGGAGCTAGCGCCGAGACCGGTGTTCGAGCTCCTGGTCCGGCGGGGGCTTCGCGCGTAATTTGAACGGCACATACCCTTGGCCTAGGAGGCGCCCGTGGTAACTCTACCCGAATTGTGGCTCCCAATAGTAGTGTCTGCCGTGCTCGTCTTCGCGGCGAGCGCCGCCATCCACATGGCGCTTGGCTACCACCGCAACGACTTACGTGAGCTTCCCAATGAGGACGAGGTTGCGGAGGCGCTCCGACGCGGCGGCGCTAAACCCGGCGACTATGCAATGCCACACGCGGCCGGGATGGAAGCGATGAAGGACCCCTCGTACCTGGAGCGGTTGGCAAGAGGGCCCGTTGGGTTCCTCACGCTGGCAGCGGGTGGGCCGCCCTCGATGGGGAAGACCTTGATGCAGTGGTTTGTCTACTGTCTGGTGGTTACCGTTTTCGCGGCCTACGTGGTGGGCCGGGCGGTGGGGCCTGCGGCCCCGTTCTCGGAGGTCTTCCGCTTCTCGGCCACAGTGGCATTCGTAGGGTATGCGCTCGCGCTCTGGCAGGACTCGATCTGGTACAAGCGGGCGTGGAGCACCACCCTAAAGAACAGCTTCGACGGGGTCGTCTACGCTGCGCTCACCGGCACCGCCTTTGGATGGCTATGGGTAGGATAGCCGGTCGGCGTTGATTTACACCTCCGCCGGGTAAACTGGCTCCGGCGCCAGGGGGATGGTACCTTTACCGCATGGTTACACGCGCCGGAGAGCGTAGGGAGCGCTTCGCCGAGGAGGCGCTCCCCCACCTCGACGCCGTCTACCGCTTCGCTTTCCGGCTCTCCCGGGGAGACGGGGACAGCGCCGGCGACCTCACCCAGGATACCTTTCTTCGAGCTTTCCGGGCTTGGGACAGCTACACCCCCGGAACCAACTGCCGCTCTTGGCTGTTTACCATCTGCCGGAACGTCTTCTTGCGGGCGGTGGAGAGGAAGAGGGAAGAACCGTCGAGCGGGCTGGCGGGCGACCCCGCCGCTAGCGCGGCGGAGACGGCCTTCGCGGGCCCGCCCGACCGGGGCCCGGAGCGGAACTTCTTCGACTCCTTCATCGATCCCGAGGTGCTGGCGGCCATCGACCGGCTACCCGACCAGTTCCGGGAGGCCGTGATCCTGCGCGATCTGGAAGACCTCTCTTACGCCCAGATAGCCGAGGTGACGGGGGCGCCGGTCGGCACCGTGCGGAGCCGGCTTTACCGCGGACGCCAGCTCCTCCAGGAGGCGCTCCTCGACTACGCCACCGAGATGAATTACTTGCCCAATCGGGAAAGGAGATGATCCACGCCACCGACGTAGACTGCGCCCAAGTCATGGAAGAGCTGTGGGCATATCTGGACGGCGAACTCAGCGCCGACCGGATGGCCGAGATCGACGCCCACCTGGAGAAGTGCGCGCCCTGCTTTTCCGAGTACGACTTCCGGCACGCCTTCCTGACCTTCTTGCGCCGGAACCGGGAGGTGCCGGTCCCGGCGGGGCTACGCCGCGAGCTCTTTGAGCGCATCCTGGAGGTAGATAGTAATGGAAACGGCCACCGCCGGGTGGGCGTGCTAGACCGGATCAAGCGCATCTTCCCGCGCCCGCGATCATGATGGGCGCACAGTCACCGACCACTCGACCGGGATGGCGGGGTCGAGTGATGCGGCCACCGAGCAGTACTTGGACAGGGAGAGCCAGACCGCCCGCTCCGCGTGCTTCGGTTCGGTGGGCGCGGTCACTTCAAAGTTCAGGCGCACCCTGGTAAGCCGGCGGGGGTGGTCGGGAGCCCTTTGGTAGCTTACCCGTACCGAGAGAGCCGTGGGCGGCTCCCGGCGTTTTTGCAAGATTTCCACCACATCGATGGCGGCGCACGAAGCGAGGCACGCCACCAAGGCCTGCACCGGCGAGGGCCGGGCGGAGCCGTCTCCGTCTAACTCCAAGGCGGGACCTCCGGGGGTGCCGCTTTGGTAGCGCATCTCCCCCTGCCAGCGAAGCTCCAGGGCGTGCCCCGGCGCGTTCCCGCCGCCGGAGCCAGACGCTACCTGTCTGCCGCTCACCCGCCTTGCGGCGGATCGGGCTGCTTGGTCTTGCTGGTGGCCGAGATGATGCCGATGCCGATCAGGACGATTACCCCGATGATGATGTAGATGTGGGGTACCCCCAGGTAAAACGCCAGCAGGGCGAGTCCGAGGATGAGGATGATGAACCCGATTACGTAAGTGGCGAACGAGGACATGAAACCCTCCGGGATAGTGGAGACCAGCGGGCGAACGCCGTTATCTTATAGCTAGCACCCCCAGTCCGCCACACCGGCGCGGGGAGGTGGTGGCCGCACGGCGGCTCTCTCGTTACGGAGCCAGGTTGTAGCGGCGGGCCACCTGGTCGATGATCCGGTAGGCGACCCCGCGGCACGCCCCCGCCGCGTGGCCGGTACAGGTGAGGATGACTGCGGTCCGGTTCCAGTTGCAGCCGTCCCGGTCGGGCTCGGAGAGGGCAAAAACCGGCCCCGAAAACTCGCACCCGTCGCAGGCGCCGTGATTCAGGAGCTCGCGGTTGAGAGTCTCCAGGAGTTCGTCTTGCGAGACCGAACGTTTCATGGCTTGCTAGTCACCAGGCGGCTTACTCGCCGTAAGGGACCCAGATATTCTTCACCTGGGTGGCGTGGCGGAGAAACTCCGGCCCCTCGCCCTGAAGCGGATCTAGCCAGTCGCGGCGGCGCCCGTGATTCACCCAGCTCCGCTTCATATTCCCGGCCGATAACTTCTCCACCTCCCTGCTCCCCTCCCGGGTGCCGAAGTACCAGACCCCGTCTACGTCGTCGTGGGCTGCGAGCACAGCCGCCAGTTCGTCAGGTCTGCCGGTCACCACATTGACCACCCCCGCGGGTAGGTCAGAGGTCTCCAGTACCTGGTACAGGTCGGTGGCGGCCAGGGGATGGCGCCCGGCGGGCACCGCCACCACGGTGTTTCCGAGCGCCACCGGCGGTATCACCGTGGAGATAAAGCCGAGCAGCGGGAGCTCGTCCGGGCATAGCACCCCGAGCACTCCTACCGGCTCGGGCATGGCGAGGGTCACGTTGCGGAACGGCGTGTGGTGAACGGCGCCGTCCCACTTGTCGGCCCAACCCGCGTAGCCGTAGAGCCGCCGGATGGCCAGCTCCACCTCCCGCACCGCGGCTTTCTTCTTGGCGCCGGTCATGGCGGCGATTCGCTCCGCGAACTCACCCGCCCTGGCCGCCAAATTTTCCGCCAGGTAGTAGAGCAGCTGGGCGCGGTGGTGGGCAGTAGCCGTGGCCCAAACCAGCTGCGCTTGGTGGGCTTCCTCCACGGCGTCGCGGACGTCCTTGCGGTTACCCAAACCGGCCTCGCCGACCAGGCGGCCTTTAGGGTCGAGCACGGAGTACGAGTAACCCTGGTCGGGGCGGAGCTGTTTGCCGCCCAGATAGAGCTTGGCGGTGCGGTCGATGGGGGGCAGGCCGCCGGTTCCCTTGCCATTTTTCTCGCCACCCAAGGGGTCTGGGGCCGGTTCAACTCCCCTCTTTTCGTCCTCCGGCCCCCGATCCTCGTGGTCCCCCTCCCAGACGGGCCTCAAGTACTCCCACACCCCCTCCCTCCCCCCCTCCCTACCGAAACCGCTCTCCCGGTAGCCGCCGAAACCGGAGCTGGCGTCGAAGAGGTTGGTGCAGTTTACCCACACGGTGCCCGCCTTGAGCTTCGGCGAGGTGTCGAGGGCTAGGTTTACGCTCTCGGTCCAGACGCTGGCGGCGAGCCCGTAGCGGCTATTGTTGGCCAGCTCGACCGCCTCGGCCGGGGTCCTGAAGGTCATCATCACCACCACCGGCCCGAAAATCTCTTCCTGCGCGATGGTGGCCGCTGGCGCTACCCTGGTGAACAGCGTGGGCGGGTAGAACAGCCCTTCGGCCGGGCAGCTCCAAGACGGCTGCCAAAGGCTGGCTCCTTCTTGCTCGCCTTGGCTCACCATCCGCTCGATCTTGTCGAGCTGCTGGGGCGAGTTGATGGCCCCGATATCGATTCCCTTGTCCAGCGGATCCCCGATACGCAGGGTCTCCATGCGCGCACGCAGCTTTGCGACCAACTGCTCCTCCACGCTCTCCTGGACCAGTATGCGAGACCCGGCGCAGCACACCTGCCCCTGGTTGAACCAGATAGCGTCTACCACTCCCTCTACCACGCTGTCCAGGTCGGCGTCGTCAAAGACCAGGAAGGGAGACTTTCCGCCCAACTCCAGGGAGAGCTTCTTGCCCGTGCCCGCGGTGGCCACGCGGATCTTGCGTCCCACCTCAGTGGAGCCGGTGAAGGCGATCTTGTCCACGTCCGGGTGGCGGACGATCAGTTCGCCGGTTCGGCCGTCGCCGGTGATAATGTTTACCACCCCGGCCGGCAGGCCCGCCCGTTCGCAAAGTTCTGCGAAAAGGAGCGCGGTGAGGGGCGTGAACTCGGCCGGTTTGAGCACCACCGTGTTGCCGGCGGCGAGGGCAGGCGCGACCTTCCACGCCAGCATCAGGAGGGGGAAGTTCCAGGGGATGATCTGCCCCGCCACCCCCACCGGCTGGTAGCCGGGGAACTCACTCTCCAGCAGTTGGGCCCAACCCGCGTGATGGTAAAAGTGGCGGGCCACCAGCGGGGTGTCGATGTCTCGCGACTCCCGGATCGGTTTGCCGTTGTCGAGCGACTCGAGCACCGCGAAGAGCCGCGAGTGCTTCTGAACCTGCCGGGCCAGGGCGTACAGGTGGCGGGCGCGGACGTGACCGTCGGACTCGCTCCACCGCCCGAACGCCTCGCGGGCGGCGTGCACCGCCCGCCCCACGTCGCCCTCTCCGGCTTGGGAAATCTGGGCGATCACCTCTCCCGTGGCCGGATTCACACTCTCAAACGACTCTCCCTGCTCGGGCCCTAGCCATTCGCCGCCGATGAAAAGACCGAAGCTCCGGCCGTGCCCGTCGAGCCACGCCTCGGCGACCAAGCGGCTCTCGGGGGCTGGGCCGTACTCCAGGGTCTCGAAAATTTCGGCGACTTTGCTCATGGCTTCACCCCATGGGGTGACGGTGAGCCGCCGAGTATCGTCCGGTGGCGTGGTGCTCGAGCTGGCGCTCGAGGTCGGTGAGCAGGGAGCTGGCGCCCAGGCGAAAGAGTCCCGGCCGGGTCCAGTCGTCTCCCAGCTCCTCCTTCATGAGAACCAGCCAATCGAGGGCCTGTCGGGCGGCGCCGAGGCCGCCCGCGGCCTTGAGCCCGACGCTGTGACCGGTCCACTCGCGGTACCCCCGGATCGCCCGCGCCATCACCAGTCCCACCGGCAAGGTGGCGTTTACCTCCTCCTTACCGGTGGAGGTCTTGATGAAGTCGGTCCCGGCCATCATGCACAGCCAACTGGCCCGCGCTACGTTCCGCAGGGTGGCGAGGTCGCCGGTGGCCAGGATAGTCTTCATGTGGGCTTTTCCGCACGCCTCCCGAAAAGCCCGTACCTCGTCGTAGAGCTCCTCCCACCTCGCGGTGAGCACGTGGGAGCGGGTGATGACCACGTCGATCTCCCGGGCTCCCGCCGCGACCGAGGCGCGGACTTCGGCGAGTCGTTGGGTGAGGGGCGAGAGCCCGGCCGGGAAGCCGGTGGAGACCGCGGCTACCGGGATCGGCGAGCCGCGTAGCGCGTCGACCGCGGTCTCTACCAGTTGGTGGTACACGCACACCGCCGCTACCCGGATGGGGAGCTCCCCAGCGCCGAGATCTTCCAGCAGGTCGCGCCGAACGGGCCGGGCGGCCTTGGCGCAAAGCCGCCGCACCGCGCCGGGAGTGTCGTCTCCCGACAGGGTGGTGAGGTCGAGGCAGGTGAGCGCCCGCAGCAGCCACGCCGCCTGCCACTCCCGCTTGACCGAGCGGCGCTTGCCCAGAGTGGCCGCGCGGCGCTCGACTGCGCTGCGGTTGACACGCACCTCACGCACCCGGTCTAGCTCCAGTTCGGTACCGGGGTTGCGGAGCGGCTCGTCGCCGCCGGGCGAGAGAGAGAGCAGAGGGCGCCCTGTCTGTGTCTGCATGACGGTAGCGCGGGTAATCTACCCGCAAGGTAAAAACTTTCCGGCTGGGAGCAAGCCCGGCGTCTACCCCGGACTTTTACCGGGTCTTCCTTTTTTAGCGGATGCGGATGATAGAGACCCGAAGCTTCTCGGGCGGAGCGCCCTCGCCCGACCTCGCTCTCAGGAGGGCTCGTCCGTCCGGCGCGACGCCGAAGCGGATGAAAGCAGCGCCGCCGCCGTGCAGAGAAAGCTCGAGCGCCTGATCCGGACCGGGGGTCAGGACCTCGAGCGGGAACTCCTCGGGCTCGTTCAGGGCCGGCAGGACGTCGCGGAAGTGCCAACTCGGCTGCCGGTACAGGGGCGACTCCAGACCGCCCACGGCGTCGTCGGTGTAAACCGATACGGTCCACGTCTGCATCAGGTCGATGGCGTCTTCTCCCAACACCCGCTCCAGGTTGGCCACCCCGGAGGTGGTGGAGTTGACCAGTTCGAAGAAGAACTGACTGTCGTCATCGGCGCGGTGGTCGGCCAGGTAGCGGAGGAAAGCCCAGGTGGCGCCGCGGGTGGGGAGCTCGCTGTCGCCGGCGTCCTTGCCCAGCAAGGACTCCTCCTCCGGCTCTTCCAGGTAAGTGCTGTAGCGGACGAGGTTCTGCACCTGATAGCTGTTGACCGCGTTCAGGACCGCGTCGCCCGTGGTGGTGAGGGTGGCGAGGTCGATGTTCTGATTGGGGCCGAGCCCCGATGCCCGGTAGAAGACCAACTCCTCCGCGATGTGGCTGAGCCCCTCGTTCAGCCAGACCTCCTCGAAGTCACCGGCGTCGTTGACGTAGAGCCGCCGCGAGGAGTTGATCAGGTGCTGGAACTCGTGGGCAATTGTCCCCTGCGTTATACGGAGGATGAAGTCGCGCGTAAAAGCGTTACCGAACTCCGCGTCGGGATCGGCCACCAGCATGTAGAACATTTCGGCTTCGTTGCTCGTCGGGCAGGCACCCAGGCGGGGATCCGAGTCATCGGCGGGAAAAAGATCGCGGGCGAAAAAGAAGCCGGCCACGAAGGAGCCGGAGTTGGGAGGTGTGAGCGAGTTGACCGCCGGGGTGTAGAAGATGATGGCCCGGTCGTTATCGTCGATGTCGGTGGGTACACCGAAGTTTTCGATGTTTACCGGATAGGAGAGGGTGTCGAAGGTGACGCCGATGGAGCGGTACTCCTCTTGGGTGAGACCGTTACCGGGAGCGGTCGTGTCTTCTACCACGATGGCGTGTTCGGTCACCGCCATTACCCGCGCCGTGCGAATGTCCGGGTTGTCGCACGCATCCAAGCTGGCGTTCAGTTCGATCAGCTCGCCTTCTTGGGGAGGCGCGGCGGCTACCGTCCGGTCCTGGAGTGGCGCCCGGTTACGGAGCGCGCGGGGAGCGGGGCCGATGAGGGGTTCCAGTTCAAGCAGCTCAGTCTCCCGGAGCCAGCGGTGAAAGCTGGCGTCTTGACGCACGCTAGCGGCCACCGCTGGCTGCAACCAGCGGCCCCCCGGTGCGAGCGCAGGGTTCGGGGGTCCGGTGGGAGCTTGGACGCCGGTACCGGTGATGTCCACGGCGATGGTGACTGCACCTGCGTCGTTGGAGTTGAACGGTACGTAAAGGTACTCGGCGCCGTCGCTTCCCCCCGAGAGTTGCAGGGTCCTGAGGAGCGCTCCCTCGAACAGGGCTACCTCTCCTGGAGCCAGCTCCAGAGGGTCGCTGAGCAGCGCGAATACCGAGGCGTCGGTCTCGGGCGAGGTGCCGCTGTCGGCGCAGCCGGTGGCGAATGGCGTCGCCAGCAGGAAGATCAGGGCCAAGTGCCGGATTGTCATCTTTCAGAAGGTAAAGGACACGCCTAAATCGGCGCTCAGGTACGATACCGCCACCGTGCGCGACGGGTCGGTGGCGCCTACTTCGAGGTCGAATTTGGCCGAGTAGGCCCGGTAGCCCAAGCTCGGGCTGACCCGTAGCGCCTCCAGAGCTGGAATCGGGTAGTTTAGCCCCACCCTTCCCTCAAAGCCCGTGCCCCGTTCCGAGGAGCTGGACTCGCCCTCCTGCGAGAAGGTGAGGGTGTGGAAGATCGCCCCCGCCCGCAGCCAGGGCGAGATTCCCGCCAGCAAAGGCCCGAACTCGGCCCCGGCTCCGGCTCCGAAGCCCGCATCGACCACGTCGCCATCCAGCTCGAAGGTAGAGCACTCGCTGCAGCCGAACCCAGTCCAGTTGTACCCCCCGTACACCAGGAACCGTTCCGCAAAGTGGAGCGCCAGTCCGCCTGATAAGGCGGGTCCGGCCTCCACCTGGAGGTCGGCGTCCGTTTCCTCGACTGCGAAGTCACCGGGAGGAATCCCCGCCCCCCCCCGCAGCTCCAGCGAGAGCGGGAGTCCGGGAACTAGTTGCGCGGCCGAGGGAAGGGCCAGTAAGAACTGAAAAGCGGCGGCGGCCGCGAGCGAGCGTCTCATAACGGTCGGATCAGGGTGAGCGAAAAGGATGGCAAGATAAGGCCGAGGAGTCGGGGACGCCAAGGGCGCTTGTGAAGCGGGCGAAGCTGATAGGAGATGGGGAAGCTGGCGACGCAGGGGTAAAGTTAGCCGGGACACTCCCGCGCCGCCTGAATCATGCCGTAACCGGCTCCCGCGATTGCAAAACCGACAACTAGACGAGTGCGAAGGTATTGGATGGGTTCGCTGTTTCCGGCACCCGATACCGCCTGCGCGAGGACCGACAGAAGCCATCCGCCAAGGGCGCCGCCGAGCGCTCCACCCCCCGCGCCGATCAACAGCCGTGTG
>JBOHRN010000026.1:0-1811 GCA_050732775.1 Longimicrobiaceae bacterium
GCGGCATGCTGTAGGTCCCAGGGCGTGTTGTGGCGGAGCATGCTATTCAGGATCACCAATAGCTTTCGCATGCAGGCTACGAGGGCCACTTTCTTGGGTTTTCCCCTCGCGAGCAACCGTTCGTAGAAGCTACGGATCACCGGATTGTGCTGCTTGGCTACGAGTGCGCCCATGAAGAGCGCGGCCCGCACCGGCGCTCGCCCGCCCCAGACGAAGCGTTTGCCCTTGTGCTTTCCGCTGTCACAGTTCAGGGGAGCCACGCCGACCAGTGCGGCGATCTGCTTGTGAGAGAGTCGCCCCAGCTCCGGCAACTCCGCGATCAGTGTCCGTGAAAGGACGGGTCCCACGCCGGGCACGCTGCGCAACAGGGTTTCCTTCGCTCTCCAGAGCGGGCTGTCTTGAATCGTCTGATCCAGGTCATCGTCTGCCTTCCCGAGTTCTCGCTCCAGCCACCGGAGATGCTTCTGAATACGGGGCTTGACGGTCGGCCGAGCGATCCCTCTGCGGTTTCTCTCGGCGGTAATCATCTCAATGAGCTGGCGGCGGCGCGTGAGCAAGGCTTCGAACTCTTGCGCTTCCTCGCTCTTGAGCTCTCTGGGCTCGGGCCGGACCCGCTCGGCAAAGAGGGCGAGAACGTTCGCATCGAGTCGATCCGTCTTGGCAAGCTGACCCGTGGATTTGGCGAAGTCTCGTACCTGGCGTGGATTCACCACCACCACCGGCAGGCCCGCCGCCGCAAGGGCGGCCACCGCCGCGCTCTCGTAGCCGCCCGTAGCCTCCAGCACCACCAGCGCAGGAGAGGCTTCCCGCAAACGAGTCTCCAGCGTGGAGATCCCGGCCCCGTCATTTCCAACCTCCCAGCACTCGCCCGTGGGGCGGAGTGCCACATCCAGCCGTGCCTTGGAAACATCAATGCCTACGAACATCGGTTCTACTCCTTGCGTTCCGTGATCCCTCGGCCCATCCTTGCACAATGCGGGCTCAGGGACTCCCCGGCCCCGGCAACGGTTCGGGCTCTTCGAAGATCCCGAGCAGAGCGCCCCGGCTAACGAACGATGTCCATTGCATCCTAGGCGCATCGGGCTACCCCGCTCGGTCCTACGGGCTCAATCTACTCGAATTCCGAGATACAAGGCGGCTACAAAGTCGGTGAAGAGAACCTGTGCGTATTGTGACGCCGAAGCTGCACTCACTCGTGAGCATGTGTGGCCGGACTGCTTTCTGGAGCGTGAGGGGCGCACGGCAGCACACTTTTCGGTCAAGGCGCAGCGCGTCCACGGCGCGGACTACGTCGTCGCAGACGTTTGCCGCACCTGTAACTCCACCCGTTTGACCGAGTTGGACGCATATTTCTGCCGGCTCCACGACGAGTATTTTGTTGACCTCCGAGACTTCGGATCTCAGGTTATATTCCGGTACGACTACGACCTGCTGGCGCGGGTTCTCCTCAAGATTGCTTACAATTCTGCCCGGTGCGCAGGCTCCTCAATCGATGCGCTTGCTCCCCTTCGGGGGTACATCCTGGGCGTGGTCCCCCGCCCGGCTCGACTGGCACTATTCGCCGAGCTCCTTTCGCCAAGCCGAGTGCCGCGCACGGATGATCGGGCGACGGAGGAGATTGTGATGCCCCTCGTGTATCGATCAGCTGTTACTCAGCTTACGTCGCCTCATGGTAGCCGGGTGCACACAAGGTTCATCGAAGTGCGATCCTTTCTATTTCACCTGGTCGTACCGTTGCAGGACACGACTCGCGTAGAGTTTCGATCCGCGGCTCGTGAACTAGCCCAGCTGGTGAAGGGAGTCGTCAAGCT
>JBOHRN010000027.1:0-14966 GCA_050732775.1 Longimicrobiaceae bacterium
CTCAGCACTTGACCCTCTTTCCGGGCCGGGGTAGATTGCCTGTACCTGTAAACCCGCTGGCTCTGGTTATAATACAACGCCGTGGACGTCCTGGAACGCATAGAAAGCTCGCTGGAGACCCTCCGCCCCGCCTTGCGCGGCGACGGGGGCGACGTGGAGCTAGTGGGCTTTGACGACCGGGAAGGGGTGGCCACGGTCCGGCTGGTGGGAGTCTGCGGGGCCTGCCCCATCTCGCCCGTGACCGTCAAGCAGGGGATCGAGAAGCGAGTGAGGAGCATGGTGCCGGAGGTGAGAGAAGTCAAAGCGGTAGAAGTTGTCTAAGTTGCTTTTCGGTTGATGCCGGACCCTCCCCCGGGCCCCGACCCCCTCATCCGCCTGGTGGCGGCCGCTCTCACCGAGGTGCTCCTGCCCGATGGCGAGAGCGACGTACTCTCCTCCGGCCGGGTACGAGACCTGCGCGCCGACGACGGAGGGGTGGTCCGCTTCCGCTTCGCCCTCGCCCCCGACGACCCCGGCTCCCTGGTGCGGGAGGCGCGCGCCGCGGCCGAGCGGGTAGAGGGGGTTTCGCGGGTCAAGATCGACGTCGGTCTGCCGGCCGCCGCCGGAGCTCCCACGGGCGGTAACGGCCACGCCACGCCTCGCCCCTCGCGGTTGCGGCCGGGGAGCGTGCCCGCCCCCACCCCCGACCCCGCGCTGCTCTCCGACGTGGAACGTGTGATAGCGGTCAGCTCGGGCAAGGGCGGGGTGGGCAAGAGCACCGTGGCGGTGAACCTGGCCGCGGCCTTCGCAACGGCGGGCAAGCGGGTGGGGCTGTTGGACGCCGACGTATACGGCCCCGACGTGCCCGCCATGTTCGGCGAGAAGCGCCGCCCCGTGGTCACCGGGGAGAGGGGGAGTGAGAAGATAGTGCCGCTGGAGGCGCACGGGGTCCGGCTCATGTCGCTGGGGTTCCTGCTGGAGGATAACCAGCCGGCGGTCATGCGCGGCCCGCTCATAGCCGGCATCCTGCGCCAGTTCCTGGAGCAGGTGGATTGGGGTCGGCTCGACTACCTGATCGTCGACATGCCGCCGGGCACTGGCGACGCCCAGCTCTCCCTGGTGCAGAACGTAAGGGTCGACGGGGTGGTGATGGTGACCACTCCCCAGGGCGTGTCTACCGGCGACGTGGGCCGCGCCATCAAGATGTTCGAGCGGGTCAACACCAGGGTATTGGGCGTGGTCGAAAACATGAGCGGCTTCGTGTGCCCGTGCTGCGGCACCCGCAGCGATCTGTTCGGTAGCGGCGGGGGGCGCGAACTGGCCGCGGGCATGGCACTCCCGTTCCTCGGCGAGGTGCCGCTGGAACCGCTGGTGCGAGAGGGGGGAGACCAGGGCGAGCCCGCCGTCCTGGCAGCGCCCGCTTCACCCGCCGGGAGGGCTCTCGCCACGGTGGCCGAAAGGGTGATGGAGTTGGTGGCAGAAGCCGAACCGGCCCGGGCCGGCTAGGAGTCCAACCACGCCTGGTCCGCCGCCGTGATCTCGCGGCGCGACCTCTCCCACCCTACCAGCTTCAGCGCCAGCCAGCCGAGCAACAGAATAGGGGCTAGTTGGAAGAGCAGGAAACCGGCGAGCCCGAAAGCTGCGCTGAGCGCCGCCAGCAGCACCACGCCCATTACCCCCACCAGCAAGAGTACCAAGAGCATCTCCAACATTGTAACCTCCATTTTATGGTTTACTTAGACCTGCTCTCCCTCCGCCTCGCCGGCGAACAGGTCGCTTTCGGGCCGGTAGGCGAAGTTGCGCCGCGAGCCCGCCCGGGAGAGGATAACGGCCCCCAACCCCACCGTGGCCGCGGCCCAGATCACCAACCAGCCGAGGAGTTGAATCAAATAGCCCACGACCCCCAGAAAACCGGTCATCCCCATCAGGTGGGCGGCGATTAGCGGGACCACCAGGATACCGAGTCCCGCGAACAGGTAGGCGTACGAGTTCCAGTAACGCAGCAGCTCTTCACGCCGCTCGACGGTCCTCTCGCCGATGGCGTGGGCCGCGCCCAGGAGTCCCAGCCCGACCGCCGCCACCGCGGCCAGCCAGTAGAGCGGCACCGCCACGATCAGCAGCGGGATGCCGATGATCGAGATGACCAGCGCCAGACAGAGAAAGACGAACGCCGGTAAGATCAGGAAGGCGCTCACCAGCCCCACCACCCCGGAGCGGAGCGCGGAGGCGCGCACCGTATCGCTCACCGTCTCCAGGTAGCGGCGGCCGTAGAAGACCAGCAGCGCCCCCGCCCCGGCCAGCACCAACCCCAGCGCCAGGGTAGAGAGGATCTTGGCGATACCGGTGCCCAACCGAGCCAGCGGGCTCACGCGTACTTCGCCTCCGCCCCCTCTTAGCTTCTCCACCCGCTCGCCTCCGATGGTGCCGCCCCGGTTGCGGATGCTTCCGCCCATCACCACCACGTCTCCCCGCACGCGGCTCCCTTCGTAGAGGATCAGGCTCCCGCCCAACACCACCGCGTCGCCCCGTACCTCGCCCCGCACCCTGAGGGTGCCGCCGATCACCACCGCGTCGCGCACCGACTGGTCGCTTTCGATGGTACGGCTGCCGCCGAACAGGGAGACCACGTCGCCCAGGTTTCGCCGCCGGGTAGCTCCCCCGGCGTCTTCTTCCGCCGTCCGGGGTAGGGTGTCGGCCGCGCTGATGTTGGCGCTCGCGGTGTCGCCTGTGGTGTCTTGCGCCACGAGCGGAGCCGCCGAGAAGAGAACCAGGAGCGCGGCGGTAAGCCACACCGCGGGGTGTATAACGGGCCGGACCGTGCCGGCGGCGTTAGGCATGGGCGTGTACATTCGGTTCCACCGGGGTTTTCAGGAGTTTGACCAGACCCCACAGGGCGGCCGGCGTGCTCGCCAGAAAGATGACCAGGGCGGCGGCGAGCACGGTCAGGGCCACGCCGGGTAGAGCGCCCAGCAGGACTTGCGCTGCGATGGCCGGTTCGGAGCCGGCTACGCCGTCCGTTACGCCCGCGAGGAAGGCCGGCACACTCTCTCCCAACCAGACCGTGGCCCAGCGCCACGCGGAGGCGGCGCTGATCGGAGTCCACGCGATCCAAGCCGCGGCCGCCACCAGAGCTGTGGCCGGCACCATGAGCGAGGCCAGGAGGAACCGCCAGCCGCGGGTAGTGCGGGGGACCAGCCGCCCGAGCCACGCCGTCACCGGGTCTTCGGCGCGACGGGTCTTTACCCGCGCCATGACCCCCTTCGCGAAGTCGGCGGCGGGCGAGAAGCCGGGTAGAGAGGCCAGGGCTATCGCCAGGGCTCGGTACTCGGCCAGCAGGGCGCGGCAACGGGCGCAGACGCGCAGGTGCCGCTGGGCCGGTGAGCGTTTCCCGGCGGGAAGCTCGCCTCCGGCCAACGCCTGGAGCGTTCCTTCGGAAAGGTGGTCTGGTTCTTTCACCGTATGATCTCCCTGACGATTTTTCTTGCGCCTCGCACCGGGCTGCTTCTCAACGGCCCTTCAACGGACAGTACGGAAACGGCCTTCACGAAGTTTCAGTTCATCTCTTCACGGACCCCCGCCAACGCCTCGCGCAGCTCCGCCCGGGCGCGGAAGATATACGTCTTCACGGTGCCCAGGGGTATCTCCATGATCTCGGAAATCTCTTCGTAGCCGTATCCCTGCACGTGACGCAGCGTAACCGCGCTGCGGTACTCGGGGCGCAGCGCGCCGATGGCCCGCTCGAGGCTGGCCCCCAACTCCCGCGCCTCCAGCCGCTCTGCGGGCGTCTCGTCGGCCGATACGGCGGTTATCTGGCCGGCTTGCTGCTCTCCGCCCGCGGTGTGGGGCGAGCCGTGGAGCGAGACCGTGTCTAACTCCCGTTTGCGCAGTTGATCGATGGCCAGGTTGTTGGCGATCTTGAAAATCCAACTCGAGAATTTGTACTTTGGGTCGTAGCGCCCGATGGAGTTGAACACCCTCACGAACGTTTCCTGGGCCAGATCCTCGGCCGTCTCCCGGTTGCGCACCAGGCGGTATACGAGCGAGAAGACGGGCCCTTGGTAACGGGCCAAGAGCTCGCGGTACGCCCGCCCGCTCCCAGCGGCGGCGCGGCGGACCAACTCCTGGTCGGTCGGCTGATTGGATGCCAATGATGAGCGTGCGGCGCGGTCTTTTCATCCTTACGGCCAGCGGTGCCGGGAGTTTCGCCACCGCCCGATGGTTGCTCCACTTCCGCCCTCCCGGTACCTTTCAACTTACGTCAAGGTAGCCCGCCCCCCGCCACTTCGCGAATGTCCGCCGCACCACCCGCCGCAGATGAGAAGGCCCGTTACGTCAAAAGGATGTTCGGCGCCATCGCCCCGCGCTACGACCTTCTCAACCACCTCCTCTCCGCGGGTGTCGACCGGCGCTGGCGCAAAGCCGCGGTGGAGCGGCTCGACTGGGAGGGGGCGCCCGGCGGAATCTACCTGGACGCCTGCGCGGGCACGCTCGACTTGTCGCTGGAGTTGGAGTGGCGCTCCGGTTTCGAGGGCACGGTGGTCGGCTCTGACTTCTCGCTGCCCATGCTCGCGCGCGGACAGGGCAAGCTTGAAGGTTCGGGCGTCCAGCCACTCTGCGCCGACACGCTGCGGCTCCCGTTCAGCGACGAAACTTTCGACGGCGCCCTGGTCGGCTTCGGGGTCCGTAACCTGGCCGCTCTGGACGCCGGGCTGAAAGAGCTGGCCCGGGTTCTCAAGCCCGGCGCGCGGCTGGTGATCCTCGAGTTCACCACGCCTCCGCGCCAACCACTGCGCTCACTGTACTTACTTTACTTCCGTTACCTTTTGCCGCTGATTGGGAAGCTCGTCTCCCGGCACGGCGAGGCGTACTCGTACCTACCCGCCTCGGTGCTCGAGTTTCCTGAACCAGAGGAGTTGGCGGAGCGCATGACGCACGCCGGCTTCCGGAGCCCCCGCTGGGAGTTGCGCACGGGGGGGATAGCCGCGCTACATTGGGGAGAGCGGGAATGAGCCGGGCTTTTTTCGCGCTCCTGGGCACCTCCCTGCTGCTCACCTTTATTACCTGTTGCGTGGTCTCGGCCGTGCTCCAGATAGTCGCCTGGTCGCGGCACTCCCGTCCGGGGGTCAGGGTCGACCTCAAGGCCCTTTGGAGTCCGGAGGGGTACTTTGACGGGGTGGGGCGGCGCCAAGTCCGGCTGGCGAGGACCGTGCTGTTGATCGGCGGCGTGGCGTATCTGACTTTCGGCGCGCTGGTAGTGATGGGAAACCTCGTAACGGGAACCCGGTAACGATGTCGAAAACCTTTCAAAACCTGCCCGAATTTCTTGCTCATCTCGACCAGACGGGCCAGCTCGCGCGCGTCACGCGGCCGGTATCCGTAGAGCTTGAGATGTGCGAGATCGCCGACCGT
The DNA here is from genome assembly GCA_050732775.1 of Longimicrobiaceae bacterium. Lineage (GTDB taxonomy): Bacteria > Gemmatimonadota > Gemmatimonadetes > Longimicrobiales > Longimicrobiaceae > JBOHRN01. Next base: position 5,389 of record JBOHRN010000027.1, read on the forward strand.
ACCATGAAGCTGGAGGGCGGCGGACCGGCCCTTCTGTTCGAGAAACCCCTGCTCCCGAACGGTCGCGAAGCCGGCATGCCGGTGGCCATGAACGTCTTCGGTTCGTGGCGCCGGATCACGGCGGCGCTCGGTGTGGAGGCTCTGGAGGAGCACGCCGGGCGCATCCGCGAACTGTCCAGACCCGAGGTACCAGGTGGACTTTGGGGCAAGGTCCAGACCCTGGCTAAGTTCGCCGGGCTGCGCAAAGTTCCTCCCCGCCCTTACCGTGGCCGGCCGCCGTGCCGGCAGGTGGTGCTCGAGCACGGTGACTTTGACTTGACCACCTTCCCGGTCCTCAAGACTTGGCCGCAGGACGGCGGTCCCTTCATTACTCTACCCATGGTCATGACCCGCGACCCCGAGAGCGGAGTCCAGAACGTGGGCATGTACCGGATGCAGCTGCTCGGGCCCGACTCCACCGCCATGCACTGGCAGCAGCACAAGGGCGGGGCCGCCCACTTCCGCAAGTACCGCGAGCGGGGCGAGCGCATGCCGGTGGCCGTCGCCCTGGGCGGCGACCCGGCCATGATGTACACTCCGAGCGCGCCGTTGCCGCCGGGCATCGACGAGTTCATGCTGGGGGGGTTCCTGCGCCGCGAGCCGGTTTACTACACGGAAACGGAGGATGGTCTCAAGCTTCCGGCAGAAGCCGAGATCGTCCTGGAGGGGTACGTGGATCCGGCCGAAGAGCCGGTAACGGAGGGGCCGTTCGGAGACCACACCGGCTTCTACGCGTTGGAAGACCCATACCCGCGCTTCCACGTCACCCGCGTCACCACCCGCGAGAACCCGGTCTACCCGGCCACCATCGTGGGCCGCCCGCCGGTCGAGGACGTATACCTGGGTGGGGCCACGGAGCGCATCTTCCTACCCCTGGCGCAGCTCACCCTGCCCGAGTTAGTGGACTACCACATGCCGCCCGAGGGGGTGTTCCACAACCTGGTCTTCGTGGCCATCAAAAAGGAGTATCCGGGTCACGCCTATAAGGTGATGAACGGCTTGTGGGGGATGGGGCTGCTCTCGCTGGCCAAGGTGATCGTAGTGGTAGACCACTTCATCGACGTGCAAAACGTCAAAGAGGCGTGGTGGTACACCCTCGGCAACATCGACCCCGAGCGTGACGTGATTTTCACCAGGGGGCCGGTGGACGATCTGGACCACTCCGCCCGGATAGCGTCTTACGGCTCCAAGATGGGTATCGACGCCACCCGCAAGTGGCCGGAGGAGGGGTTCACCCGCCGCTGGCCCGACCTCATCGAGATGGACCCCGCGGTCAAGAAAAAGGTGGATCTTTACTGGCAGGAACTGGGGATTGGCTAGGTGGCGCTCAGTTCGGCAAAGCTCGTGGCCGGGGCTAGCGAGGCGGAGAAGAGCGGGGCGTTCGCCTGAGCTCGCTTGGCCCCTGGCTCTAGAGCGGAATGTTGCCGTGCTTCTTGGGCGGGTTGGAGTCCCGCTTGTTGCGCAGCATGTCCAGCGCGCTGATCACGCGGGCGCGGGTCTCGCGCGGGTCGATGACGTCGTCCAGGTAGCCGCGGGCCGCCGCGATGTACGGATTGGCGAACTTTTCGCGGTACTCCTCCTGTTTTGCCGCCGCCACCTCCTCTCCATTTTCCGCGGCCGCGATCTCCTTCTTGTACAGGATCTCCACCGCCCCCTTGGGACCCATCACCGCGATTTCGGCGCTCGGCCAGGCGTAGTTGAGGTCGCCGCGGATGTGCTTTGAGCTCATCACGTCGTAGGCGCCGCCGTACGCCTTGCGGGTGATGACCGTGATCTTGGGTACGGTGGCCTCGCAGTAGGCGTAGAGGAGCTTGGCACCGTGTTTGATGATGCCCCCGTGCTCCTGCCCTACGCCGGGCAAGAAACCCGGTACGTCCTCGAAGGTTAGCAGGGGTAGGTTGAACGAATCGCAGAAGCGGACGAAGCGCGCCCCCTTGAGCGAGGCGTCGATGTCTAGCACCCCGGCGAGCACTGCGGGCTGGTTGGCGACGATCCCCAGCGAGTGGCCACCCAGGTGCGCGAAGCCGCAGAGCAAGTTGCCCGCGTAGCCGGCGTGGACCTCGTAGAACTTTCCTTCGTCCACCACCCGGCGGAGCACCTCGTGCATGTCGTACGGCTTATTGGGGTTGTCGGGAATGAGGTCGAGTAGCCCTTCGTCGGCGCGGCCACTCGGGTCGTCGGTTGCGCGAAAGGGAGGGTCTTCCCGGTTGTTTTGGGGGATGTAGTGGAACAGGTCGCGGATACGGCTCAGACAGTCCGGCTCGGAACCGCAGGCGAAGTGGGCCACGCCCGAGGTAGAGGCGTGGGTGTCGGCCCCGCCCAACTCTTCCATGGTGACGTCTTCGTGCGTGACCGTCTTTACCACGTTGGGCCCGGTTACGAACATGTAACTGGTGCCGCGAACCATGTACACGAAGTCGGTGATAGCCGGCGAGTAGACCGCGCCCCCCGCGCACGGGCCGAGGATAGCGCTGATCTGGGGGACGACGCCCGACGCCAGGGTGTTGCGTAGAAAGATTTCGGCGTAACCGCCGAGAGACGACACCCCCTCCTGGATACGGGCGCCGCCGGAGTCGTTGAGCCCGATGACCGGCGCCCCGTTCTTGAGCGCCAGGTCCATGATCTTGACGATCTTTTCGGCGTGGGCTTCCGAGAGAGAGCCGCCGAAGACGGTGAAGTCTTGGCTAAATATGTAGACCAGCCGACCGTGGATGGTGCCGTAGCCGGTTATCACGCCGTCGCCGGGTACCTTCTTGCGGTCGAGGCCGAAATCGGTTGCCCGGTGGGTCACGAAGCGGTCCAGCTCCACCAGAGAGCCGTCATCGAGGAGTAGGTCGAGCCGCTCCCGCGCGGATAGCTTGCCGCTTTCATGCTGTTTTTGGAGGCGCTCCTCTCCGCCTCCCGCCTCGGCCCGGAGGCGGAGCTCCCGCAGCTGTTCCAGCTTCTGCCGCATCACGCCCTGTCTGCGTTTATGGCTCCCGGCGACCGGTCACTACTTTCGGTTCTCCTCTCTTCCGGCTTCTTCTGCTTGCTCTTCGGAGGGCTCCGGCTCCTCTCCCGGATCGCCGTCGGCTTGGGGCTCGGCCTCCTCTTGCTCGGGAGCTGGCTCTCCATCTTGCTCCGGGGCCGCGGACCCTGCGGGCTCCTCCTCCGGCTCAGCCGGCTTCTTCTTTGGTTTCTTGGGTTTCTTCGCCTTGGGGACTCCCGCGCCCTCTTCCAGGGCAGTCTCTGCGGCGGGCTCCTCCTCCGGCTCAGCCGGCTTCTTCTTTGGTTTCTTGGGCTTCTTCGCCTTGGGGACTCCCGCGCCCTCTTCCAGTTTGGGGATGCGGGCCACCGTAAAGATGATGCGCCGGTTCTCCTTGTCGACCTCGAGCGGCTTTACCTCGAGTTCGTCACCCGGCTCGAAGAAGTCGGACGGGTCGGGGAGGTTGGCGCCCAACTCTGCGTGCGGGACGAAGCCCTCGACCTCCTCGCCGATGTCGACCACCAGTCCTTCCTCTTCAAAGCGCCGGACTTTCGCGCTCACCTCTTCGGCCTCGTCGGCGTGGTACTTCTCGCCGAGGGCTGGCCAGGGGTCTTCGGTGACCTGCTTTATCCCCAGAGAGATGCGTTTGGCGTCAGGGTCGATGCCGAGGATCACCACCTCGAGTTCATCGTCGCTGGCCAACAACTCGGAGGGGTGCTCGACGCGCTTGGTCCAACTCATGTCCGAGACGTGGACCAGCCCGTCGATGCCTGGCTCGACCTCCACGAAGGCGCCGAACGAGGTGAGGTTGCGGACGGTGCCGTTGAGGCGGGTGCCGAGCGGGTACTTCTCGGGAAAGGCGTGCCAAGGGTCCTCCTCGATCTGCTTCATTCCCAGGGAGATCTTCTCTTCTCCCACGTCCACCCGCAGGACCACGGCCTCGATCTCTTCCCCCACGTTTACCACCTGAGACGGGTGTTTCACGTTGCGGGTCCAGCTCATCTCGGAGATGTGAACCAGCCCTTCGACACCCTTCTCCAGCTCCACGAAGGCCCCGTAATTGGTAACCGAGACCACCCGGCCGAGTACGCGGGAGCCCACCGGGTACTTCTTGTCTACCCCTTCCCATGGGTAACCCTGGAGCTGCTTGATGCCCAGGGAGAGGCGTTCGCGCTCCCAATCGATATCCAGAATCTTGACTTCCAGCTCGCCGCCGATCTGCACCACCTCGCTCGGGTGTCCGACCCGCCCCCAACTCATGTCGGTGATGTGGAGGAGCCCGTCCATCCCGCCCAAGTCAATGAAGGCGCCGAAGTCGGTGATGTTCTTGACCACGCCCTTGCGCAGTTGGCCGACCTCCAGCTCCTTCTTGAGCTCGTCGCGCTTGACTTCGCGCTCGGCCTCCAGGAGCACCCGCCGCGAAACCACGATGTTGCGGCGGCGCTTGTTGAGCTTGATGATTTTGAAGTCGTACGTCTTGCCGATCAGCTCTTCCAGATTGGGGACCCTGCGCAGGGCGAGCTGCGAGCCGGGGAGAAAGGCGTCGACTCCCATGATGTCCACGATAACCCCGCCCTTGATCTTCTTGGCCAGAATACCGGGGACCGAAACCTCGCTCTCGTGCGCCTCGCGGATCTTCTCCCACACCCGCAGGAAGTCGGCCTTCTTTTTGGAGAGCACCACCAAGCCGTCGTCGTCCTCCAGCCGTTCCAGAAAGACCTCGACCTGGTCGCCGGGCTGGAGGGTGCCCGGCTCCTTGAACTCGTCCCGGTTGACCGATCCCTCGCTCTTGAAGCCGACGTCGAGGATGACCACCTTATCGGTGACGCGGATGACCTTGGCGTGTACGATTTCGCCCTCCTCCACGCTGGCGAGGGTCTCTTCGTACATCTCCATCATCCCCTCCAGCTCTTCCTCGCCGGTGACCTCCTCGGGGGCCTCTTCGTCGAAGTAGTCCTCGGGACGCCCGATACGGCGGGCCCGGTCGGCGATTTGGACCAGGGAGAGCCCGGCCAGCGGCGGACCGGAACCAGCTCCGTCGGCGGTCTCGTCGGGGGCGGCGGGCTCGGCCACCGCGGTCGCGGTGGGTTCGGGAGATTCGGTGACTTTGCTTTCCTGATCGGCCATGCGCGGGGTGGTTCCTCTCGGCGCTCCGCTGCTGCGGGGCGGGTTAGGGTTAAACGCTCGGGCCGCCAACCGGCCGAACGGCAAACCAGTAAGAGTAGAAGTTTACCGCTTAATCGTCAAGCCCCACGCTCCCTGGCCAGGGTAATTACCCGCTCTACCTGGACGGCGAAGTCGAGCCCGCCGGTGTCTATGGTCACCGCGTCGGGGGCGCAGAGGAGAGGGGCCACGGCGCGGGTGGAATCGTCCCGGTCGCGGTGCAGGAGTCGGTCTGCCTCCGCCGCGAGAGCGTCATCGCCGGGCTCAGTGACCCCCCGCTCGGCCAGGCGGCGGCGGGCCCGCTCCCGCGGCGAACACACCAGAAAGACCTTGAGTTCGGCGTGAGGAAAGACCACGGTGCCGATGTCGCGCCCGTCTGACACCAGTCCGCCCCCCTCGCCGGCGGCTCGCAGGGCACCCAGGAGCCAGGCGCGGACCGTGGGGACGGCGGCCATGCGCGAGGCGTGGGCGTTGACCTTGGCGGAGCGGATCGCGGTGGAGACGTCTTCGTCGCCGATGCTCATCCGGTATGACCCGGCTTCGGCGGTGGCGCGCACGCTCAGCCGGTCGAGGCACTCCCCGGAGATCGAACCCCACCGCTCGGGGGGGATTTTCTTCCGCAGGGCGGCTAGGGTAAGGGCGCGGTAAAAGGCCCCGGAGTCGAGGTGCCGGTAACCGAGGGCGCGGGCCGCGGATCGCGCGGTGGAGCTCTTGCCCGAGCCGGCCGGGCCGTCGATGGCGACGATGATGCCGTTCTCTCTCATCTGCCGGCGGCGTTTCCCAGAACCTTCCAAAACCCCGGAAAGCTGATCTCCACGCAATCGGGGTCGTCGATCTCGATGCGGTTTCCCGGCAAGGCGGCCAAGACCCCGAAGCTCATCGCCACCCGGTGGTCACCCCGGGTGCGGACCCGCCCGCTGAGCCCCCGGTCCGAGCCGGAGATCACCAGTCCGTCCGGCAGCTCTTCGGCCGCCGCGCCGACGGCCCGGAGGTTTTCGGCCAGCGCCCGGACGCGGTCGCTCTCCTTGAGGCGCAGCTCGCCCGCGCCGGTGATGCGGGTCTCGCCCGAGGCCGCGGCCGCGAGCACGGCGAGGACCGGAAGCTCGTCGATCAGCGCGGGGATTTCGTCGCCCCCCACCTCCACGCCCCCTAGCGACGCGGGGTTGACCTCGAGGTCGGCCACCGGCTCTCCCCCCTCTTGGCGCCGGTTAGCGACCACTAGGCGAGCCCCCATGCGCTCCAGCACGGCGAGGAGCCCGGTCCGGGTCGGATTTACCCCCACCCCGGGGAGCCGCATCCCCTTGCCGGTCAAGAGCCCCAGGGCGATCAGAAAGCTCGCCGAGGAGAAGTCGCCCGGCACCGTGAGGTCGAGGGGAGAGAGCGACTCCCAGGAAGAGTCGAGAAAGACGGCGCGCCCGCCGTTAGAGGGCCGGGTCTCAAGACGCGCCCCCATCTCTCGCAGGAGCACTTCGGTGTGGTCGCGTGAAGGGCTGCCCTCGCTCACCCTCACCGGAACCCCGGCCGAGAGTCCGGCCAGAATTACGGCGCTCTTGATTTGCGCGCTGGGCACTGGAGTGCGGTAGTGCGCCGCCCTGAGCCGCCCGCCCGTGACCTCCAGCGGGAGCCGGTCTGGCTCGCCCAGTTCGCGCACCTTCGCGCCCATCCCGGCGAGCGGCTCGCTCACCCGGCGCATGGGGCGGCTCTTCAGGGAGGCGTCGCCGGTGAGCACGCTTGAGAAGGGGCGGCCGGCCAGGAGACCCATCATCAGCCGGGCGGTGGTACCGCTGTTACCGCAGTCGAGGGGAGAGTCAGGGGCCCTCCAAGTGTGTAACCCGTCCGAGCGGACCACTACTTCTTCGCAGAGCTCCGGCAGGGGCGCGCCGAGCCGCCTGAGCACGGCTGCGGTGGCGAGGCAGTCGGCCCCGGCGAGGGGGGTGCGGACGCGGCTCACCCCGCGCGCCGAAGCCGCTAGCATCAGGGCCCGGTGGGTGATGGATTTGTCGGGGGGAAGGTTAACCTCCCGCATGAGGGCGGAGCGCCCGCTCAGCCACGCCCTGGGCCGCAGGCAAAGGTGTCCAAGATGGTCCAGAGTTGAATCATATACTCATATTTGGCCTTGCCGGGCGCGTAAAGCCAACTGTCCAGTAGGTACACCCGGTCGTCACCGTGGCAGCTCACCACCCGGGCAGTGAACGGTCCGGCCGCGGGCCACGCCTCCGGAGGGCTGGACCAGACGCCGCGGATCTCGGTAGCCTCCCACCCCTCCCCCCGGAGACGGATTGGTTGGATGTCGCCGCTCTCGCTGAGCTGGGGCGGTTGGTAAAATTCTTGAGCCGCAAGTTCTCGCCAACGAACCGCTTCGGAGGTGGAGATGGGCGTACCGTCGGGCTCTCGCCAAGTGACCAGGATGGAGCGGATCAGCTCCGACGGGTCGGGGTGGTCGTTGCGGAAGAGGTAGGCGTTGGGCGCCACCCTTTCGCCGTCGTAGAGCTCGGGCACGGTGAGGGAAAAACCCACCTCCCGGCGGAGCTGGCGGGCACGCTCGGTATCCGCTCCGCTGGTGTACATCCGCTCCAGCACGTAGCGCCGGAAGTCACGTTGAAACCTCTCTCCCGCCTCTTCTAGCAGAGCCAGGGCGTGCCCGGCTCCCCGTCCGGGGCGGGTCAGCACTATTACCACCTGCTGATGGCGAGCCCAGACGTCTTCCGCCTCGGCCACGGCGGCGGGGGTCGGCGTGTCGCCCCCGACCCTCTCCAGGGCTTCGGCCAGCCAGGCGTCCCCGGGCTCGCCCACCAGGAGTACGCGCTTGAACTCTCGGAAGCGGGGCCAGCGCGGATCCGAGGGAGAGGCGTGGGTAACGTCGAACATCCGTTCGTCCCTGACGGTGAAAACCCGGGGCTCGAGGGCGTCGTACACCTGGCCGCCAGTCTCCTCCCACTGAGCGGGGTCCATACCCACGATGATCGAGTTGGCGTCTCCCCAAGCCATCGGTTTATCGCACGCCGCCAGCAGGCAGAGGATGGGCAGAAGGGTGTGCGCGCCTCTCATTAGGTTAGCTGGTCGAGCGAAGCGCTCTGATCGGTTCATACGCTCGAAAGTACCGGCGTGGTGGCGAAGCGGTCAACCGCTTGACGCGCCCGGCAACGGAGCGGAGGTTCTTCTCATGGCCAAAGTACACCTTCCCCACGCCTTCGACCGGTTGCCGGATTGGACCTCCGCGTGGCGCGGCTCCGGCGCCCTGGTGCTACTGCTCGACTTCGACGGCACGCTGGCGCCGATTGTCAAACACGCCGACCAAGCCGTCATGCCGAAAGCTACGCGGGAGGCCTTGACCCGGCTCAGGGACCTGCCCGGCGTCCGTCTGGCGGTAGTGAGCGGGCGGGGGTTGGCCGACCTGCGCGCCCGCTTCGGCGTGCCCGGCGTGACGCTCGCCGGTAACCACGGCATGGAGATAGAGGGCCCCCGGTTCCGGCGTGTACACGAGGCGGCGGCGGCGGCACGCCCCGATCTGAAACTGGTGGCCGCCGATTTACACTCCCGGTTGGACGGCGTCGCCGGGGCTTGGGTCGAGGACAAGGGGCTTACGCTCTCGGTACACTTCCGGGAGGCGGCTGGGGCAGAGCAGGAAATCAGGGAAGTGGTGGAGCGAACCGTCGGGGGCCGCCGCGACCGGCTGCGCGTCACGGAGGGGAAGATGGTCCTTGAAGTACGCCCCAAGGTGGATTGGGACAAGGGCCGTGCCGCCAGCTTCCTGCTGGAGAAGGTGGCGCTGCCGCGGGGAGCGCCCATTCTCTACCTGGGCGACGACAGAACCGACGAGGACGCCTTTCGTGTCCTGGCGCCCGAGGGCGGTGAAGGGGTGTTCGTGGGCCTCCCTGAAGAAGCCCCGGCCCTGGCCGGGGCTTACCTCCAAGACCCGGCCAGGGTGGGGGAGTTCCTACGCCGACTGGCGGCGGGTTTAAACCGCTCGCCTCCCCGTAATGACCCGCCAAGCGATCACGATTACCGCGATGATCAGCAGTATCCAGGCGATGTCTGCCAGTGCCCCGATCACACCGCCGAAGCCTAAGAAGGCGAGGACGAGGATGGCGATCCCGATGATGAGGATGAGGTCCACTGTACGCTCCTTGGATGAGGGATTGTCGGCCTTGCTGGCAAGATAATCGCAATAGGTGTGCCCGAACAAGGGGTAGGCGCACCTAACGGGGGCATGACAGGGCGCGGCTTGCCCCGAAGGTGAACTCGCCCTAACTTGCCGACCCCGCTCACCGAATCGACCAGCTAATGAAGCGCAGAGACTTTCTGGTACAGGGCACTCTTTTAGCCGGGGGTCTAGCGGCGGGCTGTTCGCCGCGGGTGCCGGGTGCTGTGGTTACCGGGCCGGTGGCAGCTCCTCGGGTGCCGGTCGTGG
>JBOHRN010000028.1:0-47721 GCA_050732775.1 Longimicrobiaceae bacterium
GCCCTGGAGAGTATCGTGAGGGCCACCGGCGCCGCCCTCAACGAGGCGCCGGCCGACCCGGTTATCAACGGCTACCACCTGACCGCCCTCGGCCAGCGGGACCTCATGCTGGAGAGGTTCGCGGTGATAGGCGGGGAGGAGTGGTTTTGAATCCCGTGGGCGGGAAAGTTTATCCCTAGAAGAGAAACTCTCATGAAATATATGACCAAAGGTGCCCTCTTTCCCATTTTGCTGGTGCTTCTGGCAGCGCCCGGGCTCGGCGCCCAGGAGGAAAAGGGGTGGATAGGCATCGCTTACGACCACGACGAGCGGGCCGACCACGCCCGTATCACCGAAGTCTTCGACGACTCTCCCGCCGAGCGGGCCGGACTCCGTCGGGGCGACGTGCTAGTCCGCATCGACGGCCGGCCCGCCACCCGGGAGGTGTTACGCGAGCTGGATCTCCAGCCCGGCCAGCGGGTCCGGCTGCGGGTCCTTCGCGACGGCCGCGAGCAGGAGATCACGGTGCGCACCGATCGGCTGCGGGATGCTCAGAGGCGCCATCGGAGAGAGATCACCATTCACCTCGACTCGGTCATGGACAAGGTACGCGGCCGGCTCGACTCGGTGCGGGCGCACCTGGACACCATCCGGCTCCCGCGCGTGCGCGTCGAGGAGCTAGACTCGGGGGTCACCGTGATCTTCGGGCTGCCTGGCCGGGAGGGCGGGGGGCGCGTCTGGTCGGACATGATGATCTTCGGCTTGGGCAGCCGGTCGGTGGCGGGAGCAGAGTTCGCGAAGATGAACCCCGGACTGGCGCGCCACTTCCCGGTCGACCGGGGCCTCATCGTGCTCGAGGTGGCCGATGACTCCCCCGCTCATCGGGCCGGGCTGCGGGCCGGTGACGTGGTGGTGCGGGCAAGCGGAGAGAGCGTGGAGTCGGTGGGCGAGCTGCGCCTCGCGGTGGAGCGAGCTGACGGCGACCGGCTACTTCTGGTGGTAGCCCGGCGAGAAGGGATGCAGACGTTGACTCTGAGCTGGGAGTGAGCTCCCGGGCGCAAGGCCTAGGCTAGCAAAGCTCCTCCACCCCCAGACGCCCACGCGCCAGCGCGGGCTCTGGCTCCCCCTCGCGCTCCTTGGCTCCGCTAGCGCGGCCGGTATCCCCCCGCGCCCCCTCGGGGTCGTCGTCCGCGCCGGCGTGGGTGTAGGTACGCTTGAACCAGCCGCCCGCGTCACCTATCAGCGAGTAAGTGACCGGCACCACTATCAGGGTGAGCACGGTGGCGAAGGAGAGCCCCGCGATCACCGCCACCGCCATCGGCCCCCACCAGGCAGCTTGTTCGCCCCCCCAGAAAATATTCGCGTCCAGCCGGGTGTAGAGCCCTAGGAAGTCGATGTTTAAGCCGATGGCGAGCGGCACCAGTCCCAGCACCGTGGTAAGCGCCGTGAGTACCACCGGCCGGAAGCGGACCACACCCGCCCGCATGAGCGCCTCGCGCCTGGTTAGTCCGTCGCGCTCCTGGAGCAGGTCTACGTAGTCGATGAGCACGATGGCGTTGTTGACCACCACCCCGGCCAGGGAGATGATGCCCACCCCGGTCATGATGATCACGAACGGCATGCGGAAGAAGATCAGCCCCAGCAGCACGCCGATGGTGGAAAGAAGGATCGAGGTCATGATGATGAAAGGCTTGACCATCGAATTGAACTGCCACACCAGCAGCAGGGCGATCAGGAAGAGGGCCCCCAGGAAGGCGCCGCCCAGGAACTCCTCCGCCTGCTGCTGCTCTTCCTGCTGACCGGTATAGCTAATACCGTATCCGGACGGAAGCCCCTGCTCGAACTCCGCCAGAGTCTCTTGCACCCCGGCCAGAACGGCGTTGCTGTTCTCTCCGGCGCGCACGTCCGAGCTAACGGTCACCACCCGCTCCAGATCTTTACGGCGGATGCTCCCGTACCCCTCCTCCAGGGTCCTAAACGGTGTTCAGGAAAGTGTCAAGGGGAGGTAGCTACGCCGGTATAAAGGGCGTTGAAGAACGGCTTGAAGGTCTCGTGCGGCTGGGCGCGGTGCTGGGGACGGAAGCCGAAGAGGATTACCCGTCCCTCCCCCACCCGCGCCTCCAGGAGCACCGGCTTGCCGGCCACCCGCGCGGCTCCCAGCGCGTAGCCACTCATGAGTATCTCTTCCGGGTCGTCGGGGAAGCGGGCGATCACGGTTACCTCTTCGGCCCCCGGCCCGACCTCGAAGACCGGCCCCCGGCTGTAGTTCACCGCGCCCTCCGGCGGCATGCCGTGAGCCACCGGGTGGTCCAGATTCCACCGCACCCGCAGGATGGAGCCCGGCGAGTACCAGCCCTCGGGGTCGCCTTCGTCTCGCCCGGCGGTGAGGTCGCGTATGGGCAAGCCGAACACCTCGAGGCCGAACCCGCTGGCTTCGTTGAGGAGCACCAAGGTGCCGCCGTCCGCGACGAAGCTGCGCACGGCCTCCACCCCCTCGGGCCCCAAACCTCCCGCGTAGTCGCTGTGTGCCCGGTCTAGACCCTCCACGATGCGCTCGTGGCTCAGAGACGGCATCACCAAGGCGTGGTAACCGTGCAGGCCGCGCTGGAGATCAGCGTCGTGCAGAGTATCGAAGGGGACCCCCCACTCTTCGAACAGCCAGCGCGTCCACCCCTCGTCTATCGAGGCGGTCCACGGCTTGTAGAGCGCAACCCGCAGCCCCTCCAGCATCCGCCCCGCGGGGATCTCCGCCAACCCCCAGCTGTCTATCCCCCACTCCCGGCTCCAAGCAGCGACCCGCTCGTCCAGCCCGGCCACGCCCGAGACAACCGGCGTTCCGGCCGGCCAGCTTTCCTTTCCAGCCACCACCGGAGCGGCCGAGAAGGTCACCCGGCCACCGTCCTTTAGGACTTCGTGGATGGCCCGGTGAACACTGTTCAAGCGCGGGTCTAGGGCCACCCCCGGCGCGCCTGCCCGCTTACCCCCGCTCGCACCGGGGGGCACCGGCACCGAATCCAGCGCCACCAGCCCGGCGGTGTCGAACGGCCGGTCGACGCGCACAAGCTCCACCCCCATCTGGAACGGTAGCGTCCACCCGGCCGCGTCGTACGGGGGGTCGGGCGGGCCGCCCGGGTACCGGCGCCGGTCGGGGTAGCTCTGTGGCTCCAGCAAGTCCTTGGCGTGGAGCCGGTACGGCTGGGCGGCGAGCACCACGCGGGTCCCCGCGGGGTACCTCTCCCCGCCTGCCTGGAGAGCGGCCGTGGCTTGGTGGACCTCGACGCCCCCCCGGCGTAGCACGTTCAGGAGTTCGGCCGTGGAGCCGGGGTCGCGCTGGTCCGGGGGAAAGAGCCAGCCGAAGGGGTCTCCCGCCCGCCCCTTACGGAGCTGCCGTACGGCCAGCCGCACGAAGTTTTCCACGAAGGTCTCCCGCTGGCGGCTCAGCAGCGTGACCAACGACCGGCCCGCTATCAGCTCGTACTCCACCACGTCGCGCGCGCGCCACCATCCGCCCCGCCATGCATCCGGATACATCGACCCGGTCTCCGGCTGCTCCAACGAGTCCGGCTCCTGAAAGACCGGATCGGCGTACTGCGCGCTCGCCGCTTCGGAAAGGATCCCCACCATGTTGTGCCGGGCCGGGACGGTGCGCCCTCCGCCGTGCCACCAGAGGTCAAACGTCTCCCGGTGCGACACTCCCGTCTTGCCGGCTTCGGTCAAGTCGAGAGCCATCTGGGTGCCTACCAGGTTGGTCATGCGTACCAAGAGCGGGTCCAGGTTCGGGTTGAGAGGATCGGCGAAGGGGGGGATGAAGAAGCGCTCGCCCCGGTTGCCCATCTGATGGACATCCCACACCACCTCGGGAAACCACTCCCGGTACAGTACCCGCGACAGCGCCCGGGTCTCGGGCTGGGTGATCATGTAGAAGTCGCGGTTGTTGTCGTGTCCGGTGTAGTGGTGGTAGAGCCACGGCATGGGAGCGTCGTGGTGGGGGGTGTTGCGGACGCGGTAGAACCAGTCGCGGGTGAGGTCGAGCCCGTCCGGGTTCATCCCCGGCACTAGCAGCATGACCACCTCGCTGAGGGCGCCGGCCAGCTCCCGGTCGGTGGCCAGTTGGTGGAGGAATTCGACCATGAACTGGGTTCCCAGGATCTCGTTGCCGTGAAGCGTGGCGCCCACGAAGCCGACCGCCGGTTGCGTCTCGACCAGCCGCTGGCGCTCCGCGCGTGACAAGCCGCGCGGGTCGGCGAGCCGGGCCTGGTCGCGGCGGATCTCTTCGATCCTGCGCTGATTCTCAGCCGAGGTGACCACCGCCAGGATCATCGGTCTACCCAGCACTGAGGTACCGATGGTGTCCACCGTAACCAGCGCTGACACTTCGGCCACCCGCTGATAGTAGTCCACGATCTGGGCCCAGTCGGCCAGTTCGCCGTCGGTACCCATGCGGAAGCCGATCACTTCCCGGGGAGAGGGGACGGGCGTACCTGTCTGCTGTGCAGAAATAGCTAGCGACTGCCCGGCCAGAAGGTAAATGGCGGCGAAACAACCAAACCGTAAAGCCACTGGTATCTCCGGAAACGGGAAGGTGTAGGGCGAAACCCACAATCTTCCCTGGCCCCCGCCTTCCCCGCAAGCCGGGCAGCCGGGGTGCGGCCCCTGGACACGCCGTGCCCCACAGTGATATATTCACTTTGACCTAGCGGACGGGGACAACGGAAGCCGGTGTAACTCCGGCGCGGCCCCGCCACTGTAAGAGGCCCGGGAGGCGGTACTCCCGGACGACCCGCTCACGCGACCCTTGGGTCGCGTGCCACTGGAGCCACGGGCTCCGGGAAGGCGAGCGACGGTCGCCTCGAGCCAGGAGACGGTCTTCAGTCCGCACTCGCTAACTGGCTTGGGCTATTCGCCCAAGCCAAGACTCCTCGAGGGAGGGGTGCGGGACTGATCGCCGGGCGGCTCTTGCCGCTTTCGTCTACCGTCGGTCACGCACCCGTTCCCATTGAGCTCCAAGGGACGGGTTTTTTGTCGCCAACCAGTCATCACCACCGGCGTTACGCCCCCGCGGCGCGCGCGGCGCTGCGCGCGGGCTTCGGCTCCGCCGCCGCACTGGTGCCGCTCGCTGGCGGGCTACTCTTGAGCGCGGCTCTCGCCGGCTGCGGAGAGGCCGGCCCGCGGGAGAGCCCTCCCCGCGGCGCGAGCAGTGTCTCGGTCACCGACGACGCGGGCCGGACGGTTTCCCTGCCACGCCCCGCGCGCCGGGTGATCTCGCTGGTACCGAGCGTCACCGACCTGGTGGTGGCGCTCGGCGGCGCTAACCGGTTGGCGGCCCGCACCGACTACGACAGCGACCCCCGCCTGGCCACGCTCCCCTCGGTGGGCGGCGGGCTGGACCCGAGCTTGGAGGTCATCGCCTCTCTCGGGCCCGACCTGGTGGTGGCCTGGCGGGAGCGCACCCCCAAGCTCGCCCCACGGCTGGAGGAGCTCGGCGTCCCGGTACTCCTGCTGAACACCCAGGACACGGCCGGCGTGTTCGCAAACATCGACCGTCTGGGCACGCTCCTGGACAGGACCGAAGAGGCCGGCTCCCTGGCCACCTCGATCCGCGCCGAACTGGACTCGGTGCGGCGCTCCGTGGACGGCCGGCCTCGCCGCTCGGTGCTTTACCTGGTGGCAACAGACCCGCCGATGACCGCCGGGGCAGAGACCTTCCCCCTCCAGCTGGTGAGCGTGGCGGGCGGAGAGTCGGTCTTCCCCGAGCTGCGCCACGGTTGGCCGCGGGTGTCCTTAGAGGCGGTGGTCCGCCGTGACCCGGAGCTGATCCTACTCCCCCTCACGGAGGGCGGAGAGGGGGCCGCCGCAGGGCTGCGGGGGCGGGCGGGGTGGCGCGAGGTTCCGGCCGTGCACGCGGGGCGTATCCGCGTCTTGCCCACGGAGGTGGTCAACCGCCCCGGACCCGGTCTGGGCGCCGCGGCGCGGCTGATCCGAAACGCCATCCACCCGGAGGCGGGGGGCCGATGACACCCCCGGGCACCGCAGCGAGGTTTGTCCTTCTGACGACGCTTCTGTTGGCGGCGCTGGTGGCGAGCGTGGCCGCGGGCGCCGTCCCCCTCTCCGCGGGCGAGGTGCTCGCCGCCCTGCTGGGCAAGGGAGAGCCCACCGCCGTGACCATCGTGCGGGAGCTGCGCCTGCCGCGCGCCCTCCAGGCCGCCCTGGTGGGGGGCGCGCTGGCCGCCAGCGGAGCCGCTTTTCAGGCGTTGCTGCGCAACCCGCTAGCCGATCCGTACATCTTGGGGGTGTCAGGGGGCGCGGCCGTGGGCGCGGTAGCCACCATCGCCCTGGGCTGGGCGTTCACGGCGGGTTGGGTGATACCCGCCGCCGCCTTCACCGGCGCGGGGCTGGCGGTAATGCTGGTGCTCCGCGTCGCCGCTTCGGTGGGGCGGGCGCTCGACACCCGCGTGCTGCTACTGGCCGGGGTGGTGGTAGGGAGCTTCTTCAACGCGGCGATCCTCCTGATGCTCATCCTCAGCGAGGCGGAGTCGTTCCGTTCGGCGATCTTCTGGATGATGGGCACCCTCTCGGGGGCCAGCTGGGGCGGGCTGAGGATGCTCGCCCTCTACCTGCTCCCCGGTGTGCTGGTGCTGTTGGCGCTCGCCCGCCCCCTCAACCTCCTAACCGTGGGGGAAGAGACCGCGAGTTACCTCGGCGTCAGCGTTGAGAGGAGCAAGCTCCTGGCCTACGGCGCCGGTTCGCTGCTGGCAGCGGCCGCGGTGGCGGTGAGCGGGGTTATCGGCTTCGTGGGGCTGGTGGTTCCCCACACGGTCCGCATGCTGTGGGGCGGCGACCACCGCTTCTTGCTCCCGGCGTCGGTGTTGGCCGGAGCCGCCTTCCTGGTGCTGGCCGACACCCTAGCACGGGTCGCGGCCGCCCCCTCCGAGCTACCCGTGGGAGTGATCACCGCCTTCGTGGGAGTCCCCTTCTTCGTCTGGCTGCTGAGGCGGGAGGTGCGGCGGTGAAGCCACTGTGGAGCTGCGACCAGCTCACTTTCAGCTACCGGGGAGCGAAGCGGCCAGCTCTCGAGGGTGTCACGCTGGAGATCCGGGCTCACTGCACCGCCCTGCTGGGGCCAAACGGTTCGGGCAAGTCGACCCTGCTCCGGCTCCTGCTGGGAACGGTGGAGCCGGGCTCGGGTGAGGTCCGTTTTCGCGGCCGCCAGCTGGCGGCGTGGGGACGGCGGCAGCTGGCTCTGGAGGCGGGAGTGCTCCCGCAGTTGGAGGAGGCCCCTTTCCCCCTGACGGTGCGCGAGCTGGTGGCGATGGGCCGGTATCCACACCTGGGGCCGTGGCGGCGCGAGGGAGCGGACGACCGGCGGGCCATCCGGGCGGCGCTGGAGAGGTGCGACGTGGCCCGCTTGACGGACCGGCTGGTGCAGACCCTCTCGGCCGGAGAGCGCCAGCTAGCCCGACTCGCCCGCGCCCTGGCCCAGGAGCCAAGAGTCCTGATCCTGGACGAACCGACGGTGGCTCTCGACATCCGTCACGAGATGGCCATCTTCGAGCTGCTCCGTGCACTCGGCGGCGCCGGCGTCACGGTACTCCTGGTTACCCACCAGCTGAACCTGGCCGCTCGCTACGCCGACCGGCTGGTGGTGCTCGACCAAGGCCGGCTCGCCGCCGAGGGGTCGCCGCCCGAAGTCCTCACCCGCGCGCTGGTGGAGAGGGTGTGGAGGTGGCCGGTGAAGATCACCCCCCACACCGGCCCCGGGCCTGACCGGGGTGCGCCCCAAGTGGTAGCGCTTTCCCCCTCGACCAATCAACCCTGCTACCGAAAGGAACCATGAAGCACGCTTTTTTCTCCCTGCTCGCTGCCGGGATCGCCCTCAGCCACCCCCTCCACGCCCAGCAGGGCGGCGAGGTACCAGACTTCGTGCTGGCCGAGGTGGTGGTAACCGTGACCCGGTCCGAGGCCCGGCTCCTCGACCTGCCGCGCAAGGTAGAAGTCATCAGCCAGCTCGACTTGGAGCGAACGGTTTCGGAAGACCTGGCTACCCTGCTGAAAAATGAGGCGGCGGTGGACGTGATCGAGTACCCGGGGCTGTTGGCCGGGATCGGCGTGCGCGGTTTCCGGCCCGAGTTCAGCGGCATCAACCGCCGTACCTTGTTGTTGATTGACGGCCGGCCGGCCGGGGCCAGCAACCTGGCCACCTTCGACCTCTCCGGGCTGGAGCGGATCGAGATCCTCAAGGGGCCGGGCTCGGCCCTCTACGGCTCGAGCGCCATGGGGGGGGTAGTAAACCTGATCCCCCGCCGCTCCCGAGACCAGCTGCACGGCTCGCTCACCGCTGGGTACGGGAGCTTCCAGACCAGCGAGTTCGCCGCCCGCATGGGGGGACGGCTCAGCGAAGGGATCGACCTGGACGCGGGTTTTCGCCGCTTCCAGCGGGGCGCCGACTTCCGTATCGGCGGCGGAAATACTTTGCGCGGAATCTTCGGCGAAGATCGAGCGGTCAAGCTTTACCCCGACGGCACCACCCGTGAAGTGCCGGAGGTGGGCGACGGCGTGAGGCGCGAAAACAGCCGCTACGACTACTGGTCCGGCGATGTCCGGCTGGGCGTCGAAGTGGGTGGCGGCTGGCGGATGGAGACGCGCGGCGAGCTGTTCACCGCCGACGGCGTCGAGACTCCGGGCGACTTGACGTCGGAGACCCCTTTCGACGGCCGCAAGAACCTCGAGCGGCGGAGCTGGCAGGCGTCTCTCGGGGGCGAGCTCGGCGTGCACCGGCTGCTGGCGCGCCTTTTCCGGGGGGAACAGAGCACCGACTTCTTCAACCTTTTCGCCGATCCCCCCTTCGTGAGCTTCGTGGGCGGGGAGGTCACGAAGGGGCTCCAGCTCCAGGACGAGATCCGGCTCCCGCCCGGCAGTATCACCGCGGGGCTAGACGTCACCGGAGCGGTGGCCGAGGGCCGCTCCTTCGCGGACGCCGATACGCCGCGTGCTCCCTTTAGCCCGGACTACGCCACAGGCTCGGTGGCGGTCTTCGCCGAAGGGCGCTTCCATCTCTTCGGCGACCGCCTGACCACCACTCTGGGCGGCCGCTTCGACCGCGTCTCCCTGGAGCTGCTCGAGACTCCCCTGCGGGGCGACGTGGAGCCCGGGGAAGAGACCTTTTACACCTTTAACCCTTCCGCGGGGCTGCAACTTCGAGTGGCCGAAGGGTTGCGGCTGCGGAGCACGGTGGGCCGGGCGTTCGTGGCGCCCAACGCCTTTACCCGCGCGGGGCTGGCCGCGCTGGGGGAGGGGAGCGGTAGCGTCAGTTTGACCATCGGCAACCCGGCGGTAAAACCCGAGAGGTCCGTGACCAACGACCTGGGCGTGGATTTTAGGCGGCCCCTAGCCGGGGTCGAGGCGGGGGTAACCCTTTTCAGCACCCGGGTGGAGGAGCGCATCACCAGTGTGTTCGCCTTCTTCCCCGAGGGAGAACGCCCGTTTACCGAGGGGGGCGACGAGGTGCGGCAGCTGTTAACTTACGTAAACGCGGCCGGGGCGAGCATGCGGGGCGTCGAGTGGAATCTCGCTTACGACCTGGGCGCCCGGTTTGGCTACCCGTGGTCGCTCCGGCTCTTCGCCAACGCCACCCACATGCTCGCAGCCGAAGAGTCGGCGGCGGCGACGTTCGTGGACAGCGGCCGCTTCGCCGCCGGAGACACGCTGCGGCCGGAGGAGGTGTTCGAGGCGGTGGTATTCGGAGACCCGGTGAGCGCCGAGATCAAGAATGTAGCCGGCCTGAACTTGAACTACGGAGCCGAGTACGACGATCTGGAGCGGTGGTACGCACGGCTCAGCGGACGCTACGTGGGCGAGCGGCTCGACACCGACTTCAGCGATTTCTCGGATATCTCCGACATCCGCTACCCACCCGCGATGACGCTCGATCTGGCCGCGGGCTTGCGCTGGGGAGGGCGCTACCGGGCCGACCTCGCGGTGACCAACCTAACCGACGAGAACGTCTACGAGGTGCGCGGATTCAACCTGCCGGGAAGGTCGTTGCGGCTGGCTTTGACGGCCGAGTTCTGAGCGCCGGCCAACGAGCTGGCTGCAAAGCGAAGCCAGCTCGATTTGACGGATTACTTTGCCCGCGAAGGGGAGGGTCGTGCAGGTAGACGAGAATATTGCTGTCGATTAGATTACTAGCGCCAGAGGCAGGGCACCTTTAGCCCCCCTACAGTGCTCAAACTCACGCTCGTCCGCCACGCCCCCACCGCCTGGAATGAAGCCAAGCGCTACCAGGGGTGGGGCGACCTCGGCCTGTCAACGGTAGGGCGCGCGCGAGCCCGACGGCTCGCGGAACGTCTGCAGGGACGCCGCTTTGACCGGGTGGTGTGCAGCGACCTGCGCCGGGCGCGCGAAACCGCCGAGCTGATCGTGCCCGGCCAGGAGGTCACCTGCGACCTTCGTCTGCGCGAAATGAACTTCGGGGCGTGGGAGGGGCTCACCCGGGGCGAGTGCCGAAAGAGGTTCGGGGAGAGATACCGAGCTTGGACCAAGGACCCGACCACGCACCCCCCGCCCGGCGGAGAGACGCTGGCCGGCTTCGAGGAGCGGGTGCGGCGGGCGGCCGACGAACTCCCCAGCGCGGGCACTTGCTTGGCGGTGGGTCACGCGGGCACCATGCGGATACTCCTTTCCCGGGCGCTGGGGGTTCCATTTGCCGCCACCATGCGGCTGCGCATCTCCGGCTGTGCCCTCACCGAGGTGGAGCTGCACCCGGACGGAGGCGCCACCGTGCTCAACTTGAACGACGCCTCTCATCTGGCCGGGCTAGCCGAGGGGCTATCGCCGTGAGGGCATACGAAAAGCGCCGCCGGGAAAATCCGGCGGCGCTGCCCGTCACTTCTGCCGCAACCTGACGCGACCCCGGAGGATCGGCCGACGCGGAAGAGTGGTGCGTCGTTACTGGCAGCCGACTGGATGATCGCTTGCCCGGGTCTGGTTGCTGGCAGGTCCGTCGTTTGACAAGGATCACCTCCTATCTAAGGGTGGAACATCGGGCTGTACGGATACCATGATAACTGCCCGCCCGGCACGCGCAAGTCCCCCCCATTCGGAAGGGTGGTGGCGGGCGGCGGCTCGGGTTAAGATGGGGGTCGAGCGTCGGCCTCCCTCCCCCGCGCCGGCACCAGACAACGATGACCGAAGAGGACCAGACGCCCGCCGAACAGAAGGATATCTTCTCCGGCGACCCCGATGACACAGGGTCTATCGACGCCATCGTGGCGGCCCTCTACCGGGGCGTCTCCTTCACTCCCGACGGCGAGCCGGAATGGGACCATCTGCGCCGGCTCTTTCTCCCCACCGCCCGGCTCGTACCCCCCCGCGCCGACGGCAACGACAAGCCGGTGGCCGTCGACGTGGATACCTGGCTGGCCGAGTCGCGGCAGAGCTTGAAAAGCGGGCGCTCGAGTTTTGCCGAGACCGGCTTCCACGAGGAGGAGATCGCCCGCGGGTCAAAGCGGTACGGTAACCTTGCCCAAGTCTTTAGCGTCTACCGGGCGCGCCGGGCGCCCGGTGACTCAGAGGTGGTCCAGCGCGGCGTCAACTCGATCCAACTGGTCAAGAGCCGGGGGCGCTGGTGGATAGCCTCCATCGTGTGGGAGGTGGAGAGGCCCGAGGCACCCATCCCCGAGGAGTATCTGCACGTCTAAACGAGGCCCCGGCCGTCGGGCCGGGGCCTCGTTTAGACGGAGGCGGCGAAGCCAGCTCAGTCATTACCCCCCGGTTCCCAGCTGAATGAGCGGCTGAACTCCCGCCCGCACACCGTCCCCTCTACCACCCGGGTGCCGTCTTCGGGCTCGATGGTACGGGTGACGTCGATTTCGCAGCTACCGTCGCGTCCGTCGGCGGTGCTCCACGCGACCGCGCCCACCTGGGTGAGGGTCTGGGTGCCCGAGCGGCGGCCGTCCACCCGCCGCACGTTCGCGTCGATCTGGAGGTTCGGATCGCCGCCCACGGTGACCTCGGTACCCTGCGCCGCGAAGGTGCAGCCGACCGGTGTTTTCACCGCGCTGATGGTAGCGGTCATGGTGCCGGTGTCACTGTCTCTTTGGCCCGACACCTCTCCATCTACTATTACCTGTCCGCCCAGCGGGCAGTCACGGGTGCGGGTGTAGCTTCCCTCGAAGACGAGGTCGGCGTTTACCGATCCCGGCGCCAACGAGGCGTTGAACTGCTGGTTCTCACTCGCCTCCGAGGCGGCGCCCTCGGTACCCTGATCGGCGAGCTCGGCGAACAGAACGCCCAACGCTTCCGCCTCGGCTTGCGACAGCCCCCCCGGGGCCGGCTCTAGCGCCGAGTCCTCACAGCCGGCTAGCCCCCAGACGAGCGCCAGCGCCATGGTGCCACGGATCCTTGCGTTCATGGTAATCCTCCTGTGAAGTGGTGTCGGCCGGGCCCCGGTGGCGCCGGCCGTGTGCTTCACCCCCACCGTACACGGAGCCAGCCGGAAGCGTTGGGTCCAGGGCCCCGGCCGTTGCCCCGGCTCCCCCCTTGCCCTACCTTGCCGGGCGGGTACTGCCTATCACAGCGCGAGGTGAACTTTGGCGGAAAAGAGTGCGCATAACAGCTTCGACGTCGTAGTGATCGGCGCCGGGCCGGGCGGGTACGTGGCGGCCATCAGGGCCGCCCAGCTGGGCTACCGGACCGCGTGCGTAGAAGACGACGCCCTGGGCGGTGTCTGTCTCAACTGGGGGTGCATCCCCACCAAGGCACTGTTGGAGAGCTCGGCCCTGATCCGGCAGCTGGACCACGCCAAGGAGTTCGGGGTCACCGTGGGCGAGGTCAAGAGCGACCTCAAACAGGCGGTCAAGCGCTCGCGCCAGGTCTCCGACAAACTGGTCAAGGGGATCGGCTTCTTGTTTAAGAAGAACCAGGTCACCCATCTCCCCGGCCGGGGAAAGTTGCTCGGCAAGGGCAAGGTCGAGGTCACGGATAAGGAGGGGGAAAAGCAGCGGACCATCTCGGCCGAGCACGTCATCCTGGCCACCGGGTCGCGGCCCAAGGACCTCCCGTTCCTCAAGATAGACCACCAGCGGGTGTGGGACTCCACCGACGCCATGCTAGCCGAGACCCCTCCCAAGTCGCTCGCCATCGTGGGGGCGGGCGCCGTGGGCTGCGAGTACGCCGACGTGTACGCGGCCTTCGGCACCGAGGTGATCTTGATCGAGGCGCTGGAGCGCATCCTCCCGGTGGAGGACAAGGACGTCTCCGCGGTGGTCGAGAAGAGCTTCAAGAAGCGGGGGATGAAAGTCCTCACCGGCACCCAACTCGAGCAGAGTGAAGCGGGTAAGAACGGCGTCAAGCTCACCGTCAAGAACGCACGGGGGAAGAGCGAGACCGCCCTGGTCGAGCGCGTACTGTGCGCCATCGGCCGCGCCCCCAACGTGGAGGAGCTGGGTCTGGAAGAGGCCGGGGTCGAGCTCACCGAACGCGGCTTCGTCAAGATCGACGCCCAGACCCGGACCAGCGCCAAGAGTGTCTACGCCATCGGCGACCTGGCCGGCCCCCCCCTGCTGGCCCACAAAGGGTCCCACGAGGGAGTCGCCGCGGTGGAGCACATCCACGGAGACGAGCACGCGGGCGTCGACTACACCAACATACCGGCGTGTACCTACTGCCACCCCGAAGTGGCGTCGATGGGGCTCACCGAGGAGCGCGCCCGCGAGGAGGGGCATGAGGTGGAGGTGGGCGTTTTCCCCTGGAGCGCCAACGGGCGGGCGCTCACCGCGGGAGAGAGCGAGGGGTTTGTCAAGATCGTGCGAGACAAGAAGTACTCCGAGCTACTCGGCGCCCACATCGTGGGGCCGCACGCCACCGAGCTGATCTCCGAATTCGTGGTGGGGCGCCATCTGGAGACCACCGTCGAGGAGATGGACCGGGCCATGCACCCCCACCCCACCCTCTCGGAGGCGGTGGGAGAGGCCGCCTTGGCCGCCTTGGGGCGGGCGCTCCACATCTGATCCGAGAGTAGCCGCCGGCGCGCGTAAGCCCTTCTGGCTGGCACGCCCCCTGCGCTCGGCAAGCCAGCGTTAACCAGAGCGCCACTATGCTCAACCTAATCAAGAAGTTCCTGCGCCCCACCCTGCGGCAACAGCTCGAGGACGGCGTCCGCGAGGCGCTGCGTAACTACGCCGACCGTAACAGCGTTCCCGACCTGCGCGTATACGTCTCCACCGACTTAGTCCCCGTGGGGGTCGACCCCGGGTTGTGGGCGGCGGACGAGGCGGCCCACCTGCGCGGTTTCGCGGTACAGTGGGCGCGCGACAACGGCATCGGCGGTTCCGGCTTCGAGTTGGAGGTGGTAATGCTGGACACCAAGCGGGAGTTCGCCTTCGTCAAGACGGTGGGACCCGAGCGGGAGCGTGCCCGCGAGAAGCCCCTGGTGGCCCACCCGCCACCCTCCGGGGGGAGCGGTGAGGCGGTGCTGGAGGTGGTTTCGTCTCCAGCCCTGAGGGAACCGCTGCGGGTCAAGGACACTCTCACGGTGGGGCGCAAGAAGGACGGCGAGACCACCGGCGTGGGCGACCGTTACATGTCGGCCCGGCACGCCCGCTTCTACTTCGAGGACGGACGGTTCTGGGTGACCGACCTCGACTCCAAGAACCGGACCTTCGTGAACGAGGAGCCCATCCCCCCGCACGAACCCCGCGACCTCCGGGACGGCGACTCGGTGAAAATGGGAAACACCACCCTGCGGGTTTCTCTCAAGTGACCGACACACTCCTGGTTTGGATTACCCGCGCCCTCCTGATCGCACTGGGGCTCGGCGCCTTCTTTCAACTACTCAGCTGGCTCCGCTGGGCTCGCCAGGAGAGACGGGAGAGGTGGACCGTGCTGGTGGGGGCGGGGATGGTCATCCTGGCTCTGGTCTACGCCTTGGGGCACGCCCGGCTGCTGGGGAACCGGGAAGAGATCGAGGAGGGGCGCATGCGCTACTCCCGCTGGGGAGACGCCCGCCTGGCCGAGCAGCGCTGGGGCGAGGTGCGCGGCTGGCTGCTGGGCTGCGGCGGCGGAGATGACGACGCCCTGGCTTCGTACGCCTTGCGGGAAGGCATGGTGGAGCGGGTGTATCCTCTCCAGGAAGCGACCGCGAATCTGATCGGCACCCCCGAGGGCGAGCGGGACTACACGGTGGAGCGGCTCTACGCCTCCCGCTTGCGAGAAACCAGCGGGTGGAGCGAGGAGGGGCGGCTCCACCCCGCGGGCACGGACCTGCGGCTGGCCCTCTGCGCCGACGCCAGCGGACGGGCGTGGGAGCTCCTGCGGCAGACCGGGCGGCAGGGGGCGCTGATCGCCCTGGACGTGCGCACCGGTGAAGTGGTGGCGTACGCGGCTACCGGCGAGCCGGAAGACCCGCCCCTCGGCATCCAGCGGTACGCGGCACCGGGCTCGGTGTTCAAGCTCGCCCTCGCCGCCCTCTGGTGGGAGTTGGGGTTACCAGACAAAACCATCCCCTGCCCGAGCGAAATCAGGGCCGGCAATCGGAGTATCTCCAACTACCAGGGCCGCGGCTACGGAAGCGTGGAAGGGCCCGCGGGGATGCTGCGCATCTCGTGCAACACGGCGGCGGTCTCTATGGCTCTGGAGATGCGCGAGAGGTTCGGGGTAGAACCGTTCGAGGAGCACTACCCGGCCTTCGGATTCGAAGTGTACTCCGAAGAGCCGCCCGGGGACGACGATGGCTTCTGGCGCACCACTTCGGAGCGCTGGAGGAGCCGCATGACCCCGCCCCCAGCCCGAATTCGCATGTCTCCCGAGACATCCGGCTTCGAGTGGGGGCTGCTGGGCATCGGCCAGGGGCCGGTTGACGTAACCGTGATCCACCTAGCCCGCTTCCTGCAAGCGATCGGCAACGGCGGGGTAATGCTGGCACCCACCCTGGAGTGGGAGCTGGCGCGCCAAGCAGAGAAGCAGACCGAGACAGAGACGGAGCCGGCAGGGACACGGGTGATGAGCCCGGAGACTTCGCACCGGCTCCAAGCGGCCATGCTAGAGGTGGTCCGCAGCGGCACTGCCCGCAGCGTGGCCGACCGGCTGGAGGGAACCGGCTGGTCTCTGGGAGGCAAGACCGGCACCGCCCAGGTCTTCCGGCAAGCCGACGACGGCTGGTTCGGCTCGCTGCTTTTCGACCCCTCGGGGCAAGCCAGGTACGCGGTGATAGCGTACCTGGTGGGCGGGGGACCGGGCGGCCGCCAACCCGCTGCCGCCGCGGCGGGGCTTGCCCGCTCGCTAGTGGAGCGCGAGCGGGCGGAAGGCTCCGAAGAGGAGAGCCCGTGACCGGACTCCTGGACCGGCTCTTCGGCCGACGTGGGGGACCCTCGGGGGTAGAGATCCGGCTGCGCGCCCACAACCGGCCCCGGCACGAGCGGAAGGGTGGCATTCCCCCCCTCCTCCTCTGGGGCCTCTTCCTCGCCGTGGGGTTCTATCTGCTCGCCCACCTCTCAGTGGTCGAGGGGGTGTGGCCCATCCACGGGACCGCCCCCGGCGCGGGGCGGCTGCTGCTGCGCGACCTGGTCTCTCTGGGGGCGTGGCTACTGGTGCCGTTAGTGCTCCGCTGGCGCGGATACCGGGGAAACTGGGCGGTGGTCATCCTCCCCATCCTGGTTTTCCTGCTGGCCCGGCCGGCCCTCTTCCAAGTCTTCTCGGACCCTGTGTACCAGGCCACCGACGAGACCCGCGCCGAGGCCAACCAGGCTAAAGCAGAGCGCTCGCGGCTCTCCACCATCGCGCGCGCCTACGACCAGGAGCGCCAGCAGGAAGTGTTCGGGGGAGAACCCCCGGAGCTTCCCAACCCACTGGAACGGGCGGCGTACCAGGCCCTGGAGGAAGGACCGCGGGGCGCGGCCCAACTCGCCTCCTACGGCTCCCCCATCCTCGCCCCCATCGTCCTACTGCTGGCTTTCGCTTGGGCGCGCCGGCGCGAACGCCTGCGCTTCTTCCGGGACCGGCGGCGGATTCCCTTCGCGCTTACCATGGGGCTCTTCTTTCTGCTCGCCCTCTTCTTCACCGAACGGGGCAAGGTGCTGGGCACCACCCCGTGGGAGCTCTTCTTGCCGATATTCGTGGGGGTGTGGGCCGCGGTACTGGCCGACGACGCCTATAACCTGGCCCGCCCCGGAGCCGCGTTCGAGCGGCGTAGAATCGTGAACCTGCTGGTCTACGGCGCCCTGCCGGTGATCCCCTTTATCCTCATCCGCGAGCTCGGGCTGTCGGTGGTGCTGGCCGGCACCTTGGCGGTCATGCTCCTGGTGGGTACCAGGCGGGGTTGGTGGGCCGCGCTCTTGTTGGCTATCTGGGCGGTTCTGGTGACCTCTGCGTTCTCGGTGGACGAACGCTCCCAGAGCCGCTTCCGGCTGGCGTACGACCTATACGGCGATACCGCCATGACCGTCGAGGAGAGGGAGGCCCGCTCGGCCGGGGTGTATCAGATCAAGCTGTTCGACGCCAACCTGCTGGCCGGGGGGGTAGTGGGCCCGGGGCCGGGGAGGGGGCACGGCGAAACAGCCCCCAACGCCGCGGACGACGGCTTTATCACCTTGTTCGCGGCCCAGTACGGATGGCTGGGCGCGCTGGTGCTGGTCCTCCTGTACACGCTATTTACCGTGAGGATGTTGGGTGTGGCGGTGCGCGAGCGGGGCGCTTTCGAGCGCAGCGCGGCCACCGGGTTGGCCATGCTCCTCGCCATCCCCTTCTGGCTGTCCGTGCTAGGCGGGGTGCGGGTGATACCCCTCACCGGGGTGGTGGCCGCCTTCGCGGGCCACGGCGGCACCAAGCTGCTGGCTTCGTCGTTGGCGGTGGGAGTGGTGGCCGCCATCAGCCACCGCCGCACCCTGGAGCCGGAGCCAGACGAGGGCCCGCCCGGGAGCACGGCACACGTCCCCGGCGAGGGAGTACGAATCCGATGACGGACGGCCCCGGTGGCCGCTACACGCTCCAGGGGTTGGAGGTCGAGGTGGCCGTGCTCACCGAGCAGGGGCCGCGCGAGGAGAACCAGGACGCCTTCCTGGCGGAGGGCTTCGCCGAGCGGGGGCTGCTGGCGGTGGCCGACGGGATGGGAGGGGAGGAGGGCGGCCGCCTCGCGGCCGACACCGCGCTGGAGGCGCTCGGCTCGGCCGCTCCCATCGGCAGCTTCGACGCGGCCCGCCACGCAATCCAGAACGCCGACCAGGCGGTGGCCCGGACCGCGGCCGGGGACGCGCGCGGGCGCAGCAAGATGGGGTGCGCGCTCGGGCTCCTCTCCCTGGTCCGGGAGCGCGGCGGCGCACCTGGCTGGATTGTCGCCCACGTGGGTGACGTGCGGGTCCTTTCCCGCTCGGCCGACGGCACGGTGCGGCTCGAGACCCGGGACCACACGCCCGCCTTCGCCCGCTGGGAAGCGGGAGAGATAGGGCTGGACGAAGTCCCCGACGCCAAGGGGGCAAACCGCTTGCAACACGCGGTGGGGCACGGAGGAGAGCCCGACGTCGCCTGGATTCCGGCCCGGCCGGGGTGGAGCTACCTGATAATCTCGGACGGGGTTTTCAAGGCGATGCGGTTGGACGAGATCGGGGAGACGATGGCCTCCAGCCCCGGCTCTTGCTGCGACCAGATCCGCGCCAAGGTGCTGGAGCGCGGACCAGACGACAACTTCACGGCGCTGGCTCTGCGGGTGGGCGGGAGCGAGCCCCCGGACGACAACACTCTTACTCACGGCATGGGCCCGACCACACCACCTCTCTCGGCTCCGCGGGCGCGCCGCTGGCCCGGCCTTACCGCCCTCGCCGCTCTCCTGCTGGCGACCGCCGCCCTCTGGCTCGGCTGGCAGGCCCGCGCCGACGCCCCCCGTCGCGCCGCCCTGGAACGCGAGGTAGCCGGACTCCGCGCCGAGCTGGACTCTCTCGGCGCCGACGCCCTTCGCGAACGGGACCCCTTCGGCCCCGAGCTCACCCAACCCGACACCTCGCCATGACCGATTCCGACCGAGATAAAGAGCCACTGGAGGGCTTCTTCGACCAAACCCTCCCCGAGATCAAGTACGCCCTGGGGGCCTTGATCGACCGGGAGAACGACCGCTCCATCCCCGGCCGTTACGCCAAGCTGATACCCGGCTCCCAACTGGTGGTCGCCCTGCGGCCCGACCTGGCCGACGCCCTGGGGTCGGTGGCCCAAGAGCTGGAAGAGGATCTGACCGATTCGTGTACCCGCCACGGTTCTCTCTACGACCGGAGCTACCGGGTGCGGCTTCACCGGGCCGACTCCGGACACGGACCCCTTTACCGCGTATCCGCCCGGCCCGTTACGGACCAGCAGCCGGAACGGGAGCCCGCCCCCCGAGAAAGAGCCGCCGAGGCGGCCGCGGCTCCCGAGCCCGCCCCAGACGACGAAGCGACCCAGCTAGAGTCGGGAGCTGGCCCCGACGACGGTTGGCGGCCGAACCACTTCCGGTTGGTGGTAGAAAAAGACACGGGCGAGCCGGAAAGCTTTCCCCTCCCGGAACGGCTCTCCACCGTTGGCCGCAGCTCCGGCACGAGCGGCCTCACCACCACCATTTCGCTGGAGGGCTTCCCCCACCTGAGCCGGCGCCAGCTCGCCCTGGCGTGGTCACCGCGGGGAAACGAGCCCGGCTTCACCGTTTACAACTTGGGGCTCAACCCCATTCACGTGGACGACCGGGAAGTGAAGGGAGCACAGCTGGGCCGCGGAGCGCTCCGGCTGGACGGTATCCCGGACAGCTGCTCGGCGTGGGCGCCCCCGGGTAGCTCCATACGAGTGGGAGAGCACGGCCCCAACCTCGGGCTGGAGGAGTCAGAACCCGAGCCCGACCCCGACGCTACCGTTCTGGAGTAGCTCCGGGATCAGGGGCGACAAGCAGAAATGGCCGGTCTCGAACACCTCCTCGCCGGGCGTACCCTCGCCGGACGCTACCGCGTCGAAAGGGTCATCGGCCGGGGGGGGATGGGGGCGGTGTACCAGGCGACGGACGAGCGGCTCGGCCGGAAGGTGGCGGTCAAAGTCATCACCGTCGCCGAGGCCCTGGAGGGGGAGCAGCGCGAGCGGGTGCGGACCCGCTTCCGGCGCGAGGCGGCTTCGGCCGCCAGACTTCCCCACCACCCCAACGTGGTTCCGGTCTACGACTACGGAAGCGACGAATCGTTAGAGCTCGACTACCTGGTCATGGAGCTCCTGCGGGGGGAGGACCTGGCCTCGCTGCTGGCACGCGCAAGCCCGCCCCCCCTTCCCGTGGCCTTCGCGATCCTCCAGGGCGCGGCCGCAGGGGTGGCGGTGGGACACCGGGCCGGGCTGATCCACCGCGACGTGAAGCCAGGCAACATTTTTCTGGTCCGGGACCATCCGGGAGACCGGCTTCAGGTCCGCGTCCTCGACTTCGGGATCGCCAAGGCGGTGGCCGGAGAAGACACCCTCGCCACCCAGCTCACCCGCGAGGGGCAAACCCCCCTCTCTCCCGGCTACGCCTCCCCCGAACAGCTCAGGAACGAGTCGCGCCTCACTCCGGCGTCGGACGTCTTCAGCTTGGGGGTGGTCGCTTATCAACTCCTTACCGGCACCCGCCCCTTCAGCGACCAGGACCGGAACCGGATGTCCCTGGGCATGGAGGTCCCGCCCCCCCGCGTAAGGGAACGGAACCCCGCCGTGCCCGAGCAAGTGGCGGCGGCGGTCGGGCGTGCCCTGGCGTACCACCCCGCCGACCGCTTCCCGGACGCCGGGGAGCTCGCCGGCTCCCTGAGCAGGGCGTTGCGGGAGCTGGCGTCCACCGACGCCGGCACCGTGGCCGCGCCGCCGGTGGGGGCGGGCGGCGACGCCACCGTGGCCTGGCCTGGAGACGACAAAACCGAGCTGGCCGCGCCAGACGAGACCGTGGCCGCGCCGCCGACGACCAGCGCTGCTGCGCGCCCCATCCCCCGCCCCCCGCGCCAGAGCCGGCGCAAACGGCGGCGAAGGGGCGGCACTGGCGTGGTGCTTACTCTGGCCGTGCTCCTGGTACTGGGCGGGCTCGGCTATCTGGCGTGGTCGGGCCAGCTCACTCCCCGGGCCGGGAAAGAAGCTGGCGGGGAAGAGGCGTTCCCCTCCATGCCGGAGGTAGATCCGCCCGAGCTCCCCGGCGACACCGCGGACGAGCCGACCGTCCTCGACGCCTTCATGCTCAACCAAGAGGGCGAGCGTCTCTACGCCCGCGGCGACTTCGAGCGGGCGGCCGAGCTCTTCCGGCGGGCGGCCGAGGTCACCCCGGACGATCCGGTTTACCGCTCCAACCACGGCCGTGCCCTCTTCCGGCTCGGCCGGCTGGACCAGGCCAAGGACGAGCTAGAGACCTCCCTGCGCCAAGACCCCACCCGCGCCCTGCCGTACCAAAACCTGGCCGACGTCTACCTGGCCCGGGGAGACACCGCGCGGGCCAGAGAGTCTCTGGAGCAGTTCCTCCAGCTCAGCGGCGACCCGGCCCAGAGGGAGGCGGCGGCCGAGCAGCTCGAGCGGCTCAGCTCACCGTGACCCCCTTTGCCCTGCTTGGAAGGGGACGGGTGCGGGTGATCGCGGCCGGGGTGGCCGACGCCGAACGGCAAGTAGAGCGGGAGATCGTAGGGGCGTGGCCCGAAGCCCGGGTGTTAGTGCGGCAGATCGCCCGGCTGGACGCCCCGGAGCGCCTAGTGGGCGAGTTCGAGGTCGGTTACGAAATCCGTGCCTCCCTCGCGGTCCGCGGTGATAATCCGCGACGGAACGCCTTTCGGCAAGCGCGGCGAAAGCTCCTGGGTACCCCCTACGGCGGCACCGAGTGGTCGCGGGGGGAGGGGTGATGCTGCGGCTGTTGGGCGCAACCGTTCTCTTCTTGCTATGGAACACGGCGGTCTCGGTGTTCGCCCTCATCCTCCCCTTTCAGGCGGGCTTGAACCAGCTTTTGGGGCTGGCCGCGGGGGTCGCCGTTACCGGTTGGTACCTGGAGAGCGGGCTGGTGCGCAGGGGGCGGCCCGGACAGCTGGAGAGACACCGCCTCCTGCGGCTCCGGCTGCCGGGGCGGGCGGCCACGGGGTGGATCTCGCTATCGATCCCCGTTTTCATAGCCCTCTCCTGGGCCCTGGGCGAACTATACCTCACTTTGGTACCAGTGCCCCCCGGGGGCTTCAACCCCTTCGCCCCCATGATGGACGACGCGGTTGGTATTTTCAGCGTGGCCGTGCTGGCCGTGGGGTTGGCGCCGCTGGTGGAAGAGCTTTTCTTCCGGGGTATGCTGCAAGGAACCATCGAGCGGCGCTGGGGAGTACCCGTCGCCGTCGCGATGGCGGCACTTGCGTTCGCGCTGGCCCACCTGGGAGGGTACCCACCCCAGGTGGCTCCCCTCTACGTCTTCCTGGGGCTGGCGTTCGGAGTCGCGGTGGTTGCGGCGCGCTCCATCTGGGCGGGGGTGGCGCTGCACGCCGCCAACAACACCGCCGCCTTGGTCGGTTTCGCCGTCGTCCCCGACACCGTATCATATTCCACGGTGTGGGAAGCCGGACTTAGCACGCGCTGGTGGAGTAATCTGGCCCTGCTGGCCGTGAGCGGCGCTGGCTTCGTCTGGACCTTGCGCAAGCTGGCCCAAGCCGCCCGGCGTCCCTCTTGCGGAGCGCCCCCCCGGCGTCCGCTTGCTGACCAACCCTAACCCGGAACGCTCATGACCACGTCCGAGACCGCGCTCGACACCCTCCTGCACGAAGACCGGACATTCCCTCCGTCCGAGGAGTTCGCCTCGGCCTCCCGGGTAAGCGGCGAGGCGGTTTTCAGAAAGGCGGAGGCCGACCCCGAGGCGTACTGGGCAAACTGGGCGTCCGAGCTCCACTGGTTCAAAGCGTGGGAGCGCGTGCTCGACTGGAACCCTCCCCACGCCCGCTGGTTCACGGGCGGGAAGCTCAACGCCGCGTACAACTGCCTGGACCGGCACTTAAAGAGCGAGCGCGGCGCCAAGACGGCCCTGCTTTGGGAGGGAGAGCCGGGCGACCAGCGGAGCTACAGCTACCAGGAGCTGCACGAGGAAGTGTCGAGGGCGGCCAACGCCCTCAAGGCACTCGGCGTGGGTAAGGGAGACCGCGTGGCCATCTACCTGCCGATGACCCCCGAGGCGGCCATCGCCATGCTCGCCTGCGCGCGCGTCGGCGCGCCCCACTCCGTCGTTTTCGGAGGGTTCAGCGCCGAGAGCTTGCGCGACAGGATCCAAGACGCCGGGGCCAAGCTGCTCATCACCGCCGACGGGGGGTACCGCCGGGGATCGGTGGTGGCGCTGAAGAAGGGCGCCGATGAAGCCGTCGAAGGGGGCGGCGGGTGCCCCTCCATCGAACACGTCCTAGTGGTGCGCCGCCACGGCGCCGAAGGCGAAGTCCTGGGCGGGGCGGAGCTGGCCGATGGCCGCGACCTCTGGTGGCACGACGCCCTGGCAGGCGCTGGCACCGATTGCCCGGCCGAGGAGATGGACTCTGAAGACCTCCTGTACATCCTCTACACCTCGGGCACCACGGGCAAGCCGAAGGGAATAATGCACACCACCGGCGGCTACCTGACCCAGGTGTACGCCACCACCAAGTGGGTCTTCGACCTCAGGGACGACGACGTCTACTGGTGTACCGCCGACGTGGGGTGGGTCACCGGCCACTCGTACATCGTTTACGGACCGCTCGCCAACGGTGCCACCTGCCTGATGTACGAGGGAGCTCCCGACCACCCCGGCCGTGACCGTTTCTGGAAGCTGGTGGAGAGCTACGGCGTGACCGTTTTCTACACCGCCCCCACCGCAATCCGGGCCTTCATGAAGTGGGGAAAGGAGCACCCGCGGAAGCACGACCTCTCTTCCCTGCGGTTACTGGGTACGGTAGGGGAGCCGATCAACCCGGAGGCGTGGATCTGGTACCACGAACAGATCGGCGGTGGGCGTTGCCCCATCGTGGACACTTGGTGGCAGACCGAGACCGGCGCCATAATGATCACCCCCCTACCCGGCCTCACCACCACCGTGCCCGGCTCGGCCACCCGGCCCTTCCCCGGCATTCAGCCCGATATCCTGACGGAGAGCGGTAAGACGGTCGAGGCGGGCGGCGGCTTTCTCGCCATCCGCCGCCCCTGGCCCTCCATGCTGCGCGGCGTCTGGGGAGACGAACAGCGCTTCCGGGATACCTACTGGTCCAAGTGGCAGGGGGTGACGGTCGGGGACGGGGACGACGCCCAGCCAGGCGCCAGCGTCTACTTTCCCGGCGACGGCGCCAAGCGAGACGAGAACGGGTACTTCTGGATCGTGGGCCGCATCGACGACGTCCTCAACGTGGCCGGCCACCGCATCGGCACCATGGAGGTAGAGAGCGCCCTGGTCGACCACCCCTCGGTAGCCGAGGCCGCCGTGGTCGGCAAGAGCCACGAGATCAAGGGACAGGCCATAGCCGCCTTCGTCACGCTCAAAGACGGTAACGAGCCCTCGCCCCAACTCGCCAGCGAACTCAAAGCGCACGTGGACGGAAAGATCGGCGCCATCGCCCGTCCCGAGGACGTACTCTTTACCGCCGACTTACCCAAGACCCGCTCCGGCAAGATCATGCGGCGGCTCCTCAAGGACATCGCCGAGGGTCGGACCCTGGGCGACACCACCACGCTCGCCGACCCGGCGCTGGTGGAACGCCTCAAGACCGAGTACGAGGGGGTGGAGGGGTAAGAGTACTACCGTCACCGCGCCTTCCGGTTCACCCGTTATCCGCGTGGAGATCGACGCCGGGGCGCTGTTCCCCGACAGCGGCCGCTCCAACAGGGTGCGAGAGGGTAACCACCCCTCCTGACCCGATCTGTCCCGAACAGTGCCCCAACCATTTGTCGCTGACGCCGCCGTGCGCGAAATCCGCCGGCTTCCGGGGTATCCGCGCCTCCGGGTGGTCGATTTGAGCTGCGGCCGGGGCGAGATACTGTCGGCACTGGCCCGGGACGGGTGTACGGTCCGGGGCAGCCACTACCGGGCGGACGACTACAAGCTGCGAGACTCTGAAGAGCCCATCCACCTAAAGGGCATCCCCGTGGACGAGGGGGTCGACCTGATGAAGCCGCTGCCCTACGACGCGAGCTCTTTCGAGGTGGTGATACTCACCGAAGTGGTCGAGCACCTCTTTAGCCACGCCCCGCTGATGCACGAAGTGGGGCGCGTCCTGAAGCCGGGGGGCTGGCTGGTGCTAAGCACCCCCAACTTGCACCGCCTGCACTCTCGCTGGCACTTTTTCTGGACCGGAACCCACAAACTCATCCGCCGGAGGGTGGGGTGGGACCTATCCCCGGACGACCTCTACGCCTACCATATCGGCCCGGTCGACTTCCCGCTCCTGCACACCGTCCTGTACCAGGCGGGTTTGAAGGTCGGGAGGGTTTCCTTTACCCGCTTTAAACCGAGGCACGGCTGGTTGCTCCTGCTCTATCCGCTGATCTGGTTCGCCACCCGGCTGGAGGTGCGAAGCTGGGGAAGAGTGGGGGCGCGGCGAGAGGGGGAGGCCGATCTATTTCGCTGGCTGGTCCACCCCGCCCTGCTGGCCAGCGAACAGCTCTTGGTTACCGCCCGTAAACAGACGTCCGGCGTTTGAGCCGCACTTCGCCGCCTGCGCGCCCTTGTTATCACCCGTTTCCTCTAAACCTTAAAGCCATTTAGCCATGCCAGAACTCGAGCCCTTCATGGAGCAGCTGATCGATCGCAACCCAGCCGAGGAGGAGTTCCACCAGGCGGTCCGGGAGGTGGCCGAAAAGGTGATCCCCTTCTTGGAAGACCACCCCGAGTACGTGCAGGCGCGGGTACTGGAGCGGCTGGTGGAGCCCGACCGAATGATCATTTTCCGGGTGGCGTGGGAAGACGACGGGGGAGAGGTGCACGTCAACCGCGGCTACCGGGTGCAGCACAGTAACGCCATCGGCCCTTACAAGGGCGGGCTTCGCTTCGACCCAGCGGTCAACTTGAGCGTGCTCAAATTCCTCGCTTTCGAACAGGTCCTCAAGAACTCCCTCACCACCCTCCCGATGGGTGGTGCCAAGGGTGGCTCGGACTTCAACCCCAAGGAGCGCTCCGACCGGGAGGTGGCTCGCTTCTGCCAGGCCTTCATGGGCGAGCTCTTCCGGCACATCGGACGACACGTGGACGTACCCGCCGGAGATATCGGCGTGGGGACGCGCGAAATCGGCTACCTGTTCGGAACCTACAAGCGTATCCAGAACGAGTTTACCGGCGCTCTCACCGGTAAGGGCCCGGCCTTCGGCGGTAGCTTGATCCGCACCGAAGCCACTGGCTACGGCTGCGTATACTTCGCGCGCGAGATGCTGGACACCCGCGGCGAAGCCCTTGGGGGAAAGGTGTGCCTGGTCTCCGGCGCCGGCAACGTGGCTCTGTACGCAGCCGAAAAGCTGATCGAGTTCGGAGCCAAGGTGGCCACCCTCTCGGACCGGACCGGCACCCTGCACCTGGAGCGGGGGATCGGCGCCGATCGACTGGCCAAGATCAAGCAAGTCAAGGTGAAAGAGCGCGGCTCCCTGGGGGACTACGCCGACAGCGAAGGGCTCGACTTCCTGCCCGGCGAGACGCCGTGGAGTGTGCCGTGCGACGCGGCCTTCCCCTGCGCCACCCAGAACGAGATCGACCGGGACGCGGCCCGGGAGCTACTCGGCAACGGGTGCGAGTTGATCTCCGAGGGCGCCAACATGCCTGCCAGCCACGACGCCGCCCGCGCCTTCGAGGACGCCGGCATCCTGTACGGGCCGGGTAAGGCGGCCAACGCGGGCGGAGTGGCCATCTCCGGACTGGAGCTCACCCAAAACGCCATGCGGCTAACCTGGACCCGCGACGAGGTGGACGAGCGGCTTCAAAAGATTATGAAACGCATCCACGAGCAGTGCTCGGAGCACGGCCGGGAGAAGGGCCGCATCAACTACGTGAAAGGCGCCAACATCGCGGGCTTTATCAAGGTGGCCGACGCCATGTTGGCGTACGGGGTGATGTAGGAACACTCCTTGCCCACTCGAGGTGCCGACCCCCGAACCTCCTAAACCGACCCCGATGCCACAGACCGCCATCAACCCCGCCAGCGGCGACACCGTGCGAGAAGTCGCCGACACCACGCCGGAGGAGGCGTGCGCGCTGGTCGACGCGGCCCACGACGCTTTCCTGGAGTGGAGACGGACCGGCTTCGGGGAGCGGGCGGACCGCTTGCGAGCCGCCGCCAGTGTGCTGCGGGAGCGGTCCGGCGGGTACGCCCGCTTGATGGCCGAAGAGATGGGCAAACCGGTCTCCCAGGGTCGCGCCGAGGTGGAAAAGTGCGCCTGGGCGTGCGACTACTTCGCCGACCACGGCGAGGGCTTTCTACAGAGCGAGGAGGTTGAGACAGACGCCTCGCGCAGCTTCGTGAGCTACCAGCCCCTCGGAGTGATCTTGGCCGTGATGCCTTGGAACTTCCCCTTCTGGCAGGTTTTCCGCTTTGCCGCGCCCCACCTCATGGCCGGCAACGCGGGGGTCCTCAAGCACGCCTCCAATGTTCCCGGCTGCGCGCAAGCCATCGAGGAGGTCTTTCGCGAGGCCGGCTTCCCCCCGGGACTCTTCCGCGCCGTGTTCCTCGAAAGCGACGGCGTGGCCGGGGTTATCGACCACCCCAAGGTGCGCGCGGTGACCCTCACCGGTAGCGTGGGCGCGGGCAAGGCGGTGGCCGGGAAGGCCGGGTCGCTGGTAAAGAAGTCGGTGCTCGAGTTGGGCGGTAGCGACCCCTACCTGATCCTGGCAGACGCCGACCTGGAAGTCGCGGTGGAGACCTGTGTGCGCAGCCGGCTCATCAACTCGGGGCAGAGCTGCATAGCGGCCAAGCGGTTCGTGGTGGTAGAAGCGGTACTGGACCGCTTCACGGAGCTTTTCGTGCGGGGCATGAAGGCCGCCCGCGTGGGCGATCCCCAGGACGAGAAAACAGAGGTCGGTCCCTTGGCGCGGGCCGACTTGCGCGACCAGCTACACGAGCAGGTGGAAAAGAGCGTTGGGAGGGGCGCTCGCCTGCTCCTGGGAGGCGAGATTCCGGATGGCCCGGGGAGCTTTTACCCCCCCACCGTGCTCGCCGCTGTGAAACCCGGAGCGCCCGCGTATGAAGAGGAGCTCTTCGGGCCGGTGGCAGCCGTTATCGGCGTGCGGGACGAGGGAGAAGCCGTCCGGGTGGCCAACGACACCAGCTTTGGCTTGGGGGCGGCTGTCTTTACCCGTGACCTGGAGCGGGGCGCCCGCCTAGCCGAGGAAGAGCTCGAGGCGGGCGCCTGCTTCGTGAACGGTCTGGTAAAGTCGGACCCGCGGCTCCCCTTCGGCGGGGTCAAGGAGAGCGGCTACGGCCGCGAATTGGCCCGCGCGGGTATGCTTGAGTTCGTGAACGCCAAGAGCGTATACGTGGCTTGAGAAGGGTAAAGTATCAAGCGCCGGGCGGGGGCGCGGTCTCCTTTTCGTACGCCTTCTCAGTGTAAACGATGGCGACCGGGTCGTCCTCGCGGATACCCTCCTCCTTGACGAAGAAGACCCGCACCAACCCCTCAGCCTCCTCTTCGTAAACTGCTTCGCGCTCCCCGCCCCCGATGACACCTCGCAGGCACCCTTTCAGATCTTCATCGCCCGCGTGGGTGCGGATCTTTATGTAGCCCTGCTTCGCCAGGTTCTCCAGGACGGTCTGATAGCTGTCCATGTGTCGCGCGGCACGAGAAAATGATGCTCTAGCGGTTAGCGGTAATCCTACCGCAAGAGACCTGCCTTGGCTACCCCCCGGTTAGCGCCCGCACCAGGAGCTCGGCCAACACCACGACCAACACCAGCATGAGAACCAAGGCGGCGACCACCGCCGCCCCCACCGCGAGTATCCACTTACGGCTGGCGCGGCGCGTGGCGTCGGGACTTTCGAGGTGCTCCTCGAGCAGCCGCAGGTTGCG
This sequence comes from Longimicrobiaceae bacterium, assembly GCA_050732775.1. Classification (GTDB taxonomy): domain Bacteria; phylum Gemmatimonadota; class Gemmatimonadetes; order Longimicrobiales; family Longimicrobiaceae; genus JBOHRN01. Next base: position 28,942 of record JBOHRN010000028.1, read on the forward strand.
TAGGTTGGCCTTGTAGCCAGCGTCGAACAGATCTCCCAGTACCGGCACCAAGCCAAAGAGGAGGTCGACGCCCACATTTGCGAGCATGCGCAGGAGGGTGAAGCCGGAGACGCGGTAGCGGAGCGCCTCCAGAACCAGGTAGCCCGAGAGGGTGGCGCCGAGGGCGTCGCCTACGCCGGGAACCAAACCGAACAGGGCGTCCCAGCCGAAGCGCCAGTTGGTGCCGGGGACGGGTATCGAGCTGTCCAGAAACCTCCCCAACCCGCGCAAGCGGCGCAGGCGGGGGGAGTCGGATCGGAGGGGTGCGGGTTCAGCCACGGTCACCGGACAAGATTTCCCCGGCCATTTGGAAATGCAAGCCGGGTTGGAATTTTCTACGGGCGAGCACGGCTCTTGCTGAGGGCATGAGGCGGACCCATCGCAACCCTTAAACTCCGGAGGAAGTCATGCGCCCCGCAAGCACACTCTTAGCGGCCCTCTTTCTGCTGGCCCCCGTGGCCCTGGCCGCGCAGGAACCAGCGCCAGACACCTACCTCGAGGAAGACCCGCTGGAGCAGATGGCCGAACAGGCGCCCGCGCCCGAGTTGGCTGGTGGGGGCGAGGATGAGGTGGCCGCTGCGGAGCTCCAGCCCGACACCGACGAAGCCGCCAACGTGCAGGATCCGCCGCGCAACTGGCTCTGGCTCATCCTCGGCATCGTGGTGGCAGGACTCCTCCTGGCGGCACTCTTGTAGCTGGGCGCAGCAAACACCGTCGCCAGCTCCGCGCGGCGGCTCTTCCCGCAAGGCCGCCGCGCGGCCTTTTCACTCCCACAAGCGGAACTGCCCGCCCGCGTCAGGCCGCCGGAAACTCGCGGTTGAGAGCGCTGGCGCGGTCGTCCTAGCTACAACAAACCCCTAAATATATTCGGTCTTTCTTCGGTATTTGTCAAGAGAGGGCTGGCCGGGGTGATCCCTTAACCGGGTATTCATGTCCTCCAGAGAGGTCGGGAGAGGGCTGGACGAAACCCGGGACTAACCCATAAGTGATTGAATAACAAGCAGTTACGATATTGCACGCGGACGGTACGGGGGGTGCTTACTGGTAGGGGCGACTGAACGGAGGTGAGGCATGGAAACCGCACGCAGGTTCTTGGAGTTGTACCCCGACCGGTTCGGCGCCTACCTAGCGCTGGAGAGGTCGTTGATGAGGTGTTACCTGGCCCGTGGAGGCAGCTTCGATGACTTTTGCCGGAGGGTGGCGCCGGTGTACCGTCTCCGCTTCGCCCCACTGCTCTGGGGCCGCGAGCCGGTCGCGCCGTGCGACCTGTGCGGGCAGCGGAGGGCTCAGTCGCCCAGCCGCGCCGCGTAGTCCCGGAAAGCGACCAGAAAGTTGGCCAGAAAGTCACGCGTCGGCTGGTCCGCTAGCCGCCCATCCGTGAACTTGTTCCTGGCCGTGGCCACCTGCACGCCCGGATGGGGCATGGTGTGCGCCAACACGGACGCTAGTACGTCGCGGAGTTGGGTCTGGGCCCGGGCGGTACCCCCGGCCCCGCCAGAAGCGCCGATCATGGCCACCGGCTTGTCCACCAGGGGCGATTTGAAGGCGGGGCGTGACACCCAGTCGATGGCGTTCTTGAGCACACCCGACATCCCCCAGTTGTACTCGGGCACCGCCAGTAGCAGGGCGTCGGCGTCCGCGACCTTTTCCTTCAGTTCTGTGACCGGCCCGGGCCGCGCCTGGTCGCTGTCGCTGTCGGCGTTGTAGAGGGGGATGTCGGCCACCCGGTCCCAGATCTCGACCTCCATCCCGTCCGGGGCCAGCTCCGGGACGGCGCGAATCAGGGACCGGTTGAAGGAGTCCCTGCGGATACTGCCGGCGAATGCGAGTACGTGCATGGTGTGACGGTTGTTGATGATGGATCGTCTTTAGTGCGAAGGAGTTGGACGCGGCTTTCGTGCCGCGGAGGCGGTGAATTCCTTACGACCAGAGGAGGGCATAATGAAGAGCGTGACACTGTTGGTCGCCCTGGTGGCGGGCAGCGTGCTGGTGATGGCGCCGGGCGAATCGGCGGCGCAGGGACCGCCGGATTGGGTACGCGACCGGATTCCGGTCCAGCAAGAGCGGGACGGATGGGAGGATCGGGATGGTCGCGACGACGACCGCTGGGAGCGGCGCCGGGACCAGGGCGGACGCGTCGTGTGGGACCGGCGTAGAAGTCCTGATCAGCGCGTGGGACCGCCCTTCTGCCGCAACGGCCAGGGCCACCCCGTGCACGGCCGCGAATGGTGCGTGCGCAAGGGCTTCGGCCTGGGTGGGGGCTTGGCGGACGTGATCCGCCGGGGCCCGCGCCGTGACCAGGGCGGAGGTCCGATCTACGACCGCCGGGGCGATATTCTGGACCGCCTGCCCATCCCGGGCCGCCGCGACCGGCCTGAGTGGGAGCGAGACCGGGACGACGACCGGCGCTGGCCGGATCGCCGCTAACGGGCGTTCACGAGGGGGGGCAGCGGCCCCCCCTCGGTTTTTTTCACGGCGGAGTGAAGATTGACGCGCGGGGCGGGCTCGTGCGACTTCCAAAGAAGGCAGAGCTTAGGTACACAGCGCGGGGAGCATCAGACTAAATGACAAGGAAGAGCAAGATGGAAGGTCGTTTTACTCAAGCGGTCTTTCTATTCGCCCTGGGTGCTTGTTTGATTGTGTTCGGCGCGAGCGCCTGCTCCCACGCTACGGCACTCGAAGAGCAAGCCGAGCTGGAGTTGGTCTTCCAATCCGGCTTCGAAGGATGCTTTGGCTATCCCGAAGAAGCCCATCGCAAGGTTACCGGCGCTGACCCGTCATTCACCGAGAAGAACGACTGGCAGGCTGATCTGGAGGGACATCGGGCCATATACGGCTTTTTCATCTTCTACGAAGGCGGAGACGCCTCCCAGCGATACGCCAGGCTCATCCCCGAGCCAGGGAACCCGACGAACACGGTGCTTCATGGCTGGCTGAACGAGGCCTACATCCCCTACGGCACCGGCCAGCTCAAAGGAAGGATTCAAGCCACGATCGATGGAACCGGTCTCAGGGAGGTCTACTTCAAACAGAGGATCTATCTGCCTTCCGACATGGAGGTGCTGGTCGAAGCCCCGGCAACCTTCCGCTGGCTGACCGTCCAGGAGTTTTGGAATAATCCGCCAGCCGAGCCTTACCCGTTCCGAATCTCGATCAATATCGTGAAGCCGAATGCGACCACCGACGGCATCTACTTCCGCGTCAACGGGCAGGTTAAGATCCCCGATCAGCAGGAGGGGTGGGAGGACATCTGGAGCACGATGGACGACACGTTTCCCATACCGGTAGGAGAATGGATGACGCTGGAGACCAGGTTCAGAGAAGGGGACGCCGAGTCGGGCTATTTCCAGGTGATCGTTACGGATGCCTCGGGCAACTCCCATGAGGTCGCCGATGTGCACGACTTCACGCATCATCCGGACGATCCGAGTCCCGACGGGCTGAGCAATTTCAACCCCATGAAGCTGTACACCTCCGAGCGACTGATCAACGCCATGCGCGACGCGGGAAGAACGCTTCAGCTCTATTGGGATGACATCGAATTCCGGCTTCGGACGGACCCATGATGAACTTCATCATCTAGTCCTCCGACGAACGCGCGCCGCGCGGGGATTTCCGCTCCCGAGTTCATACCATTACGCTGGCGGGAGTAACGAAATAGCTGCCAAATGCCCCCTTACACCGCTGTCCTCTTCGACCTCGACGACACTCGGTTCGGGGATGGCGGTTCTGCTCCTGGGTGGTCATCGCGACCCGTACCGGGAGCTGGGGGTCGTCGTTCCTACCTGCCCTCCGGCTTGCCGTCGCCTTACCAAACCCCCATACTGTCCTGCCGTTGGTTACATTCACCGCAGCCAACCGATCCATGCGAATCCGCGCGCTCTCTCTCGTCCCGCTCCTCGCCCTGGCTGCGCCCGCGGCGCTGCCAGCCCAGTCCGCATCCGCAGCGGAAGATCCCCCCGTCCCCCAGACGTACGACTGGCACCAGGAAGCTATCCCCGCCACCACGCCGTGGGGCCAACCGGTCGATACCGCCGCCACTCGCTGGATTCTGCGCTGGACAACCATGCCCGAGTACACCAACCGGATGGTGGACCACCTGGTCGACCACCCGGGCGTCGTTTCCCCGGCCGACCACTTCGGCCAACCCATCGGTAGGCCGGGTCATCTGCACAAGGTGGCCGAGATCCACGGCTACTTCGAGGCGTTGGCGCGGACCTCGCCGCGGGTTCGCTTCCAGCCGCTCGGAACCACCGAGGAGGGTGGCGAGTTGGCGCTGGTACAGGTCGGGAGCGAGGAGAATCTGGCCCGGCTCGAGGAAGTCAAGCGGGGGATGAACGCCCTGGCCGACCCGCGCGCTACCCCGGAGAGCGCGGCTGCGCGGCTGGTAAGCGAGCTCCCCGTCATCTATACGCTCTACGCCGGGCTCCACTCCACCGAGACCGGGCCGCCCGAGATGGTGATGGAGCTGGCCTACCGGCTGGCGGTCTCGGACGCGCCGATGATCCGGGAAATCCGCGCAAACACGGTGGTCTTCATCGTGCCGGTGGCCGAACCGGACGGCCGCGACCGGGTGGTGGAGTGGCACCGGCGCTACAACGCGGACGTCTACGACCTGGAAGACCGTACCCCCGGCCCTCCCTACTGGGGTACCTACATCTTCCACGACAACAACCGTGACGGGCTGCAGCTCTCGGCCCGGCTCACCCAGATCCTGGTGGACCTCTTCCTGGAGTGGAAGTACCCGGTGGGCCACGATCTACACGAATCCGTCCCCTACCTCTACGTCTCGACGGGGACGGGCCCGTACAACCGGACTGTGGACCCGATCACCATCAGCGAGTGGCAGTGGCTCTCCAACTACGAGGTAACCTCGCTCACCGCGCTGGGGATGCCCGGGGTGTGGACGCACGACTTCTACGACGGCTGGTACCCCGGCTACCTCCTGTGGGTGACCAACACCCGCAACGCCGTAGGGCGCTTTTACGAAACCTTCGGCAGCAGCGTGCCCAACACCATGGAGCGCACCGTGGGCGAAGGGCGCACCTCGGTCGAGTGGTTCCGGGCCAACCCACCGCGCGACACCACCTTTTGGTCGCTGCGCAACAACACCAACTACATGCAGTCCGGGGTGCTCAAGGCGCTCGAGCTGGTCTCCCGCAACCGCGAGCAACTCCTGGAGCAGTTTTGGACCAAGTCCAAGAACTCTTTGGAGAAGGGGGAGACGGAACCCCCCTACGGCTACGTGATCCCGGCCGGCCAACCCCGCCGCTCCAACGCTGCATACATGCTCAACCTGCTGCGCCGACAGGGAATCGAAGTCCACCGGGCGACCCGCTCCGGAAACTTCGGAGAGGTAGAGGTGGAGCGGGGCGATTACGTGGTGCGCATGGACCAGCCGTACCGGAACTTCGTGCTCACGTTGATGGAGGAGCAGAACTTCCCCGAGGACGCGCCAACCCCTTACGACGACGTGGCGTGGACCTTTCCGCTCATGTTCGGCGTCGAGACCAGCGCCAGCGACGACAGAGCAATCCAGGAGCTGGCAATGGAGCTGGTCACCGATTCCATCGCGCTAGCAGCAGACGCGCGGCTGGAGCGCGCCGACTGGTACCTGATCCAACCCCACGCCTCGCGCGAGCTCCTCTCCGGCTTTTTCGACCGGCCGGGCGGGGTGGTGGTCCACTCCCTGGAAGATTCGCTCCGCATCGGCGGCCGGTGGGTTCCGCCCGGCGCGTGGCTCATCCAAGGGAGCAACACCAGCTCGGAAGAGGTGGCGGGGTGGGCGGCGGCGCACGGTTTTCAAGCCACGGGGGTCTCCGGCGGGGCGGTCAGGAATGCCGCCCGCCACCCGGTCGAGGAGCCGAGGATCGCCATCCTCCACAGCTGGCGCTATACCCAAGACGATGGCTGGGTGCGCTACGCCTTCGACGACCTCGGCATTCCCTATACTTATCTGGGAGAAGACCAGCTGGCGGGCACAGACCTCGGCGCCCGCTTCGAGGTGATCTTATTCCCCAGCCAGGGCCGCGGCTCCGAGGGCCGCGACATCTTCACGGGCATCGACCCGCGCCACGGCCCGCTACCGTACACCCGCACCCCCGAGTACCCGACCCACGGCTACCCCGACGCCACCCAGGACATGACAGGGGGGATGGACTACGAGGGGCTGGTCGCCCTGCGCGACTTCGTGGAGCAGGGCGGCACTCTCATCACCTTGGGTTCGGCCACGACTCTTCCGGTGGAGTTCGGACTCGCGCGCGGCGTCTCGCTGGCAGAGCCCGAGGGGCTCTTCGTGCCCGGCTCCATCGTGCGGGGCGATAGCGCCAACACCGCGAATCCGGTTCTGTACGGTTACCCGGCCGACTCCATCCCCCTCTTTCACCAGTTCGGGCCGTACCTGTCGGTGGACGACCGGCTGGAGGAGACGGTGGTGCTCCGTTACGCCGCGGCCGACTCGCTCTTCCTGAGCGGGCTGGCCAGGGAGCCGGAAGGGCTGGCGGGAGAACCGGCCCTGGTGATCCTGCCCGTAGGAGAGGGGCACCTGGTCCTCTTCGGATTCGACCCGTTGCACCGCTACCAGACCCACGGCATGTTCGCCCTGGTCTGGAACGCCATCCTGCACTGGAACCGGCTGGGGCTCGGGCTGGAGCTGGAGGACGACGAGCTGTTGGGGCGGACGGTGAACGCGCACTTCTGAACCGCCCCGCCCGGCTTCTCAGTGATGACCGTGGTGGCCACCACCCATCATATCGTGCCCGGTGTGGCCGTCGCGGTGCCCGGCCGGTAGCTGAAACACCCCCGCCAGATGCTCTTCGTACGGATAGACGTGTACCATCCAGTTGAAGACGCGGGGGAAGAACCGCCCTCCCGCCACCTCGCACTCCTCGGCGGTCGAAATCGAGCCGCGGGTACCGAAGCGGGCGCCAGGGCCGGCCATATCCCTAGCGTCGCCGCGGCCGCGGGGCGGCAGGCAGACGTTTACGTGCAGGTGCCACTGGCCCATGCTCAGCAGCACCCGCCGGTCCAGCTCATCCAGCGCGGCGTCGGCGTCGGCCGTGTACATCACCCCCACTAGCCGGTAGTCATCCCCGCGCCTCTCGTAAAGGAGCGAGGTCGGCTTGGCGGGGTCGAAGCCCCCCATGGCTTGCTGCCAGGCGTAGCGGTAGTTGGTGAAGTGGTACTCGTCCTGGCCGGGCACTTCTGCCAAAAAGGGCCGGTACCCGTCCCGTACCGCGTAGTCGGAGTCCCGGTACGGCTCCAACGCTTCGCGCAGCTCGTACACGCGCCTCCACGCCTCGGCCGAATCTTGGGGGGTTGGTGCGCGCAGCTCGGTCATCAGGATGTGGTCTCCCATCATCTGGTAGCCGGGTCCGCGGGGCAGTTCCCACTCCATCATCCGACTCTCCATCCCCCTCAATATCTGGCTTTCCACGCCCCCGCACGCGGAACTCGCCCACGCCAGCAGAAAGGTGACGGCCGCAATCGGTCTCTCCATGGCGTTCATGACTCTCTCCTCTCGGTAGAGCGATACCGCATGCCAAGAGACCGTACACTCCGGGGGCGGATTCGTTGGGTGGGGCGAGAGCGGAGCAGACTTTCCAAGTGCGCGGTTACACGATACCTTGCTTCGGCGTGAGAGGCGCACTGGAACGAAGCCGCCGGGCGGTGAGTACACTCCCAAACAGGGATTGAGCTGCGAAGAGGAGAGGCGTGAAGAAAGGCGACAGATCAATGCGGCGCCTGGTCACGGGGCTGGTCTTGGCGCTGGGGGCGGCCGGGTGCGCCGCCGCGACCCAGGTAGACGGCGGGGAAGGAGAAAGCTTGCGCTCGGGCGCCGCCGAGGCCGACGTACGCTTCATGCAGCACATGCTAGTTCACCACGCGCAAGCGCTGGAGATGACCGCGCTAGTGGCGCCCCGCAGCGAGTGGCGGGGTCTCCACCTGCTGGCCGAGCGGATCGAGGTGTCTCAGCAGGACGAAATCGCTATGATGGAGCGTTGGCTGCGGGAGCGGAAAGAAGACGTTCCCAACTGGAGGGGGCAGCACGCTGGCCACGGCGGCGGCAACGGAGATCATGCCCACATGCCGGGGATGCTGACCCCGGAACAGCTCGAACGGCTCGCCGCGGCGCAGGGCGCGGACTTCGACCGGCTCTTTCTCGAGTACATGATCCAGCACCACCAAGGGGCCCTGGTGATGGTGGCCGAGCTCTTCGCCGCACCCGGAGCGGCCCAGGAGGCGGAGACTTTCCAGATCGCCTCCGAGATAGACGCCGACCAGCGCGTGGAGATCGAGCGCATGCGCCGCCTGCGCGGAGCCATGCCAGCCGGAGCGGAGCGCCGTTGATCCCGAGGGCACCTCGCCGCTACCTTCAACAGCTAAGCGAAAGCGAAATGAGAACCGAATCGATGTCCCGGCGCCCTGCTAGGGGGTGGACCGCCGCCCTGATCTTGCTCCTCGGGGCGGCGGGGTGCTCCGCCGCCCCGACCGGCGCCGGACTCCCGGCAAGGACGCCGGAACCCGAGGTGGATCCGCGGGTGGGGCTCGAGCCGGGCTGGATGGGCGCGGAGCAGGCGGCCCGCAACCTCGACCTGGTCTCGCACAGCCCCCGTCCCGAGGGTTTCTTCAATCCGGACGACATGGGCGACTTCAACTTCGCCAACTCGGACCTCGCTTTCCGCCACGACCACCTTTTCCTTGGAAGCTACAACGGCTTCCAGGTCTGGAATATCTCCGATCCCGGCGACCCCCGCTTGCGTACCGCCTTCGTGTGCCCCGGCGGCCAGGGCGACGTCTCGGTATACGGCGATCTACTCTTCATGTCGGTCGAGGAGACCCGCGGCCGCCTCGACTGCGGCACCCAGGGGGTGGCTGACACGGTGAGCGCCGAGCGCTTCCGCGGCGTGCGCATCTTCGACATCAGCAACCTCGACCAGCCACGTCAGATCGCCGCCGTACAGACCTGCCGCGGGTCGCACACCCACACGCTGGTGACCGACCCGGGCGACGACGCGAACTTGTACGTGTACGTCCAGGGCACCAGCCCGTCGCGGCCGGCCGCCGAACTCGCGGGTTGCCTGGGTGACGCTCCGATCGACGATCCAAACATTCCCTACTTCCGCATCGAGATTATTCAGGTGCCGCTCGCCGCGCCGGAGGACGCCCGCATCGTCAACATGCCTCGTATTTTCGCCGACCCGGAGACGGGCGAGATCGCCGGGCTCTGGGAGGGGGGCGACCACGGCCCGGGGACGCAAGAGACGTTTCAGACCAACATGTGTCACGACATCACCGTGTACCCCGAGATCGGGCTGGCCGCGGGGGCGTGCTCGGGGAACGGCATCCTCCTGGACATCTCCGATCCCGTGAACCCGGTGCGCATCGAGGAGGTGATCGACCCCAACTTCGCCTACTGGCATTCGGCAACTTTCAACAACGACGGAAGCACGGTCATCTTTACCGACGAGTGGGGCGGCGGCGTCCAGCCCCGTTGCCGGGCCAGCGACCGTCCCGAGTGGGGCGCCGACGCCATCTTCCGTCGTTCTGGGGCAGAACTCACCCTCGCCAGCTACTATAAGCTGCCCGCCCCGCAGAGCGAGACCGAGAACTGCGTGGCCCACAACGGGTCACTCATCCCGGTGCCGGGCCGCGACATCATGGTGCAGGCGTGGTACCAGGGTGGCGTCTCGGTCTTCGACTTCACCGACCCAGCGAATCCGTTCGAGATCGCCTTCTTTGACCGCGGTCCCATGAGCGATACTACGCTGGTAGTAAGCGGCTACTGGTCGACCTACTGGTACAACGGCCACATCTACGGCTCCGAGATCGGCCGCGGACTCGACGTCTTCCGGCTGACTCCCAGCGAGCACCTATCGCAAAACGAGATCGACGCGGCGAGGCAGGTGCGCCTCGAGCAGTTTAATCCGCAGCACCAGGATAAACTGACCTGGCCGGCGAGCTTCTCGGTCGCGCGCGCCTACCTCGATCAGCTCGAGCGCAATGAAGGCCTCTCGCCCGAGCGACTCGCGACCACCAGGCGTGAGCTCGAGCGTGCCGAACAGCTCGAGGGGGCGCGCCAACGAGCCATTCTCACCTCGCTGGTAAGACAGCTCGAGGGCGGGGCGCGGGGCGCCGCCAGCCCGGAAAAGGTACGCTGGCTGGCCACGGCCGTGCGAGAGTTGGCGGGCGCTCACCAGTGAGCGTCCGTGCCCCGTCCTGAAGCCCTGAACCGCATGACGACCTTGCGTACGCGCCGGAGCTACGCCGGGCCGTTCGTCTGCCTGGCCGCAGCGGCCTGTACCGGCGGCGGCGCCTCGGCGGAGCCGGAGACCGCACCCCGACCCCCCGCCAGCGCGGCGGCCGAGATCGAGGCGCTTTACGAGGCCCGGAAGGATAGTGCCCGCGCGCACTTCACCGCAGCCGACGTCAGCTTCATGACCGGCATGATTGGTCACCACGCTCAGGCCATCGTGATGGGACGGCTGGCCCCCACGCACGGCGCCAGCCAATCGGTACAAACCTTGGCCGCGCGCATCATCAACGCGCAGAAAGACGAGATCGCCACTATGCAGCGGTGGCTCCGCGACCGCGGACAGCCGGTACCCGAAGTTCACATCCGCGGCCTCGACCTGATGGTGCACGGCGCAGATCACGCTAGGCACATGCCCGGGATGCTCACACCCGATCAGCTGCGCGAGCTCGACCGAGCTAGGGGACCAGCCTTTGACCGGCTCTTCCTCGAATACATGATCCAGCACCACGGCGGAGCCGTCACCATGGTGCGCGACCTCTTCGGCAACGACGGCGCCGGGCAAGACGAGGAGGCGTTTCGGCTCGCCTCCGATATCCAGGTCGATCAGATTACCGAGATAGCCCGCATGGAGCTCATGCTCTCGGAGTTATCCGCCGGAGGACGCACCCAGTGATCGTAGAGTAGCTTGTTCCAGCAACACCACCCCCCAACCAAGGAGTCAGTCATGGCACCCGTAACTTCGCCCTGCCGCCCCCTAGCACGGTCGGCCGGCGTCCGTCTCTGGTCGCTGCTGCTCGCCGCCGCGGTGCTCGCCGCTGCCGCCTGTGCACCCTCGATCACCACCTCGGACATTGTGGTCACCGAAGCCGACCCGTCGACGGCGGCTCCGAGCCCCGATCCCCGCGTCGGACTCGGGGCGGGGCTCCTGGACGCCGAAGAGGCGGTGTGGAACCTGCGCCTCATTTCCCAGACGCCTCCGCCGGAAGAGTTCGTCGGCGTCACCAACTCGGACCTCGCCTTCACCGGCGACTACGCCATCCAGGGCAACTACAACGGTTTCCAGGTCTGGGACATCTCCAACCCCAGCCAGCCCCTGCTGGTAAAGGGCTACGTCTGCCCCGCCTCGCAGAGTGACGTCTCGGTTTACCAGAATCTCCTCTTTGTCTCCGGTGAGGGGCTCGGCGGCCGGCTCGACTGCGGCACCCAGGGGGTGGAGGAGGCCGTCAGCCCGGACCGCCTGCGCGGCATCCGCATCTTCGACATCAGCGACATCGAGAATCCGGAGTACATCACCAACGTCCAGACCTGCCGCGGCTCCCACACGCACACCGTGCTGGCCGATCCGGACGACCGGGAGAACGTCTATATCTACGTCTCGGGCTCGGCGCCCGTGCGGCCCGTCGAGGAGCTCCCCGGCTGCGTCAGCGCGCCGCCCACCGAGGACCCGAACTCCGCGCTCTTCCGCATCGAGGTAATCAGGGTGCCGCTCGGGAACCCCGAGCGGGCGGCTATCGTGAGCTCGCCGCGCATCTTCGACGACTTGGTGGCGCCCCCAACGCACGGCATGGCCCCGGAAGACATCGCAGCCGTCGAGCGGGCGAAAGCGCAGGGTGCCTTTACCGCGGAGATCAGGGGTCAAGAGATTGTCCTCCCCGACCAGTACGTGGCGATGCTGCTCGACAGCATCGCCGGGGCGAGGGGTGGTGAGACGCCGACGGCCGCCGACAGCGCCACGCTGCGCCAGGAGCTCCCGGTCATCATCGCACGCATGGTAGGTGACGAGGGAGACGGCCCGCGCCCCGGCCCCACCCAGTGCCACGACATCACCGTTTACCCGGCCATCGGGCTGGCCGGCGGCGCCTGCGGCGGCTATGGCCTCCTGCTCGACATCAGCGACCCGGTCAACCCGGTGCGCATCGACGCGGTGGCCGACTCTAACTTCGCCTACTGGCACTCGGCTACGTTCAACAACGACGGCAGCCAGATCCTCTTCAGCGACGAGTGGGGTGGGGGCGGCCAGCCGAAGTGCCGGGCCACCGATCCGGAGGAGTGGGGCGCGAACGCCATCTTCACCCTCGCGGGCCGCGATATGGAGTTCGAGAGCTACTACAAGATGCCCGCGCCGCAGACCGCCGAGGAGAACTGCGTCGCCCACAACGGCTCGCTCATCCCCATCCCGGGCCGCGACGTGATGGTGCAGGCGTGGTATCAGGGCGGCATCTCGGTCTTCGACTGGACCGATCCGGCAAACCCGGTCGAGATCGCCTTCCACGACCGCGGCCCGGTCGACGCGGACCGCATGGCGAGCGGGGGAAGCTGGTCGGTCTACTGGTACAACGGCGTCATCGTGAGCTCGGAAATCGCGCGCGGCCTGGACATCTTCGAGCTAACTCCGAGCGCCTTCATTTCGCAGAACGAAATCGACGCGGCCAGGTCGGTCGAGCTCGATTACTTCAACGCCCAGGGCCAGCCGCAGTTCGTCTGGCCGGCCACCTTCGCGCTGGCACGCGCCTACGTGGACCAACTCGAGCGCTCGGGCAGCCTATCCGCCGGCCGGCTCTCCTCGGTGCGGCGGGAGCTTGCCGCCGCGGAAAGCAGCTCGGGGGCGGCGCGGAGTGAAGCGCTATCCGCGCTATCGACCCGGCTCGAGGGTGAGGCGGGCGCATCCGGCGACGCCGCCAAGGTACGGACGCTGGCGGACACCGTACGGAAGCTGGCGGCGAGGTAGTAACCAGCCGGCGAGTTCCGGCTCACTCGATCGGGATCTGATCGAAGGTAAGGTTGAGGATCGGATACTCCCGCCAGTCCTCGTAGTCGAAGTGCCACCACTCGGCTTCGTAAACCGTAAAGCCCTGCTCCTCCATGGCGTCGCGCAGCAGCTCGCGGTGCCACCTCTGGAGCGAAGTGCCGCCGGGGTAGTCCGGGTACGAGCGGGCCGTGAACTCGTCGTAGCCGCCGCCCGTGGACGCGATCTCTCCGGTCTCCAGGTCGTAAAGAGTGAGGTCCACCGCCGAGCCCCGGTTGTGGCGGGAGCCGGCGGCTGGATCGGCAACGAAGATCTTCATACTCTCGGGCGTCGCGTCCCAGAACGTCCGGGTGACATACCAGGGACGGTAGGCGTCGTAGATGAGCAGGCCAAACCCCTGCTCCCGAAGCTGGCGGTGCGCGCCGAGGAGAGCCTCGGCGGCCGGTCGCTGGAGGAACGCCCTGGGCTCCCGATAGAAAACCGAGTTCATGAAGTTGTTGGTCGTGGCGTAGCGGATGTCGAACCGGATGGCCGGGTCTAGCGTCGCCAGATCGACCAGGTCGGGTTCGCGGAAGTCGCCCGCCTCCCGTGGCGGCTCCGCGGCGAGCGCCTCCGCCCGCAACTCTTCGACCGGCCGCACCGGATCGATCCGAAATGTCTCCCCTTCATCCGGTCCCACCATGCGACGCGGGAATACCACGCCGGCCGCCTCAGCGCGGGTGGCCCGGCCATCGGGCCCGCGCGTGAAGATCAACTCCTCGCCATCGTATAAGCCCCAGTTCGGGAAGCCGTAGACATGGTCGGAAAGCTCCTCGAGGGGATACGAGAAGAACCACTCGATCAGTGCGTGTAGCCTGCCGTCCTTTTCGAGGATGTAGAGCGTGTTGTGGTCCCAGCCGTATTCGCCGATCAGGCCGCGCCACCGCTCGGGAGCGGGCCGCGGCTCGGAGATGGCGATCCGATCGAGTGTGTCGCCCCCCACCACCACCGCCTCCCCGAGCGGCGTGATGCGCGCGCCGTAGGCTAGCGGATCGTCGACAATCAGGGAATCTTCCGCGAGCGAGCGTACCCGCAGGCGAAGGCCTCGCCGTGTCAGATATAGCTTCCCGTTGCGCTCGGTGAGGTCGATGTGTTGCTCGTCATCGCCGTACCGCCCATCGAGCCGGAGCGCCAGTTCGGGCGAAACGGGACCGGTCATCGGTATCTCGGGGAGCGGATCTCCGGCGCGCACCGCCAGCATCAGCCGTAGCGCGGCGTTAGCTATCCGCTCGGTGACGGCGTTCGAGATGTCCTTGCTGGTGACCACGACGACTCCGAGCTTCTCATCCGGAAGCGCGGCGAGCTCCGTCGAGAATCCGTATATCGCCCCGCCGTGTCCGACGCGCTGGCAGCCCTCGAGCGCAGAAAGCCGGAAGCCGATGCCGTATCCCGTGACCGGAGCGGTGTCGGCGGCGCCGGCGGGCAGGGGTTGTTCCCATTGCGGAGTCCACATCTCTTGCAGCGTTTCCGGCCGGAGTACCCGGCCCTGCGGTCCCCGGCCGCCCGCGAATAGTGCGCTCAGGAACCGCCCGAGATCCGTTACGGTCGAGTACATGCTCCCGGCGGGAGCCATGCCGAGCTCGAACGTCGGCGCATCGAAGGTCCGGCCATCCAGCGTCCACATGGTGGCCACCGCGAGGTCGTCGATCAGGTCTGGGCGCGGCTCGAAAGAGCTGCTCTGCATGCCCAGGGGCTCGAGCACCGACCGCTCTAGGTAACTCGCGAACGGCTCGCCCTGCGTCTCCTCGAGCACGTACCCGACGGTGCCGATCGCCGCGTTCGAGTACTTGGTGTACGTCTCCGGTTCATAGACTAGCCGGGTGTCGTTCAGGCTCGCCACGGTGGCGGCGAGCGTCGGTCCGGTGGCATCGAAGTAGTTGCCGACAGGCGGCTCCCGGACGAGCCCCGAACGGTGCGACATGAGCTGCCGCAGGGTGATGGGCGCGCCGTAAGGGTTCTCCGGCCGGAAGTCGGGGAGATACCGCGATACCGGCGCGTCCAGCTCGAGCTCGCCACGCTCGGCTAGTTGCATGACGGCGATGTCCGTGAACAGCTTCGATACGGAGCCAACGCGGTAGACGGTCTCCTCGGTCGCCGGTGTGCCAGCGTCCGGAACTGCGTGCCCGAAGCCGTCCGCCCAGACTACTTCCTGGTCATCCACCAGCGCGATGGATAGCGCCGGCAGTGCTTTGTCCTCCATCTCGTGGGCGATGAAGGTCCGCAGCTCGCCAACGGCGGCTGCGTACTTCCCCCCGGCACCGGCGAGGCCGGTGCCGGGGGCGCACGCCGCTAGCGCCAGGGGTAATGCCCACAGCGCGCGATGCCGTATCTTCATGCCAGGCGCCATTTTGCGAATCATCAAGGCGCGGCCGGGTCGTCCGCCGCACGGTCGAAGTCGGCGACCTCCTGGATCCGCATCTCGCTCACCTTGCCCATCGCATCGAGCTTGAAGGTTACGAAGTTCGCTCCCAGGCGCGCGTCGGGCCAGGTGGCGCGGAAGGTATCATAGTGCCAGTGCTTGAGCTCGGCCGCGAACGCTTCGCCAAAACGTGCGAAGAGCGCGCCGTTCTCAAGAGTGACGGTTGCGTTTCCGTACATTTCATTCTCGTAGGTGCCGGCGTATCCCTCGAGGGTGAGCGAGGGCGTCGTTCCGGTCACACGCGTCTCCGCGGCGGCCGCCCGGGCCGCTTCCGTTCGAGCCTTGGCTTGCTCGAGCCGCGCCAGGAAGATGGCACTCCAGTCGCGCGTCGGCGCGCCCAGATATGCGTCGGCGATCCGGTACATCAACGCCGAGAACAGGTTGTTGTGTCCCTCCGTGTTGGTAAGGATGACCATACCGGCCTGCCGCTGGGGAATCAGGGCGACGAGGGAGAGCATTCCGTCGATGCCCCCCGTATGGGAAAGCACTTGCGCACCGTGATAATCGCGCATCGCGACGCCAAGGCCGTAAGCCGCAAAGTGGGTAGATGGGAAAAGCGAGTCCGGCGCGAACGGCATCAGGGTTTGAGGCGATGTGATCTCCGCGAGAGTGGCGGCCTCGATCAGTTCGGTTCCGGCGTAGCATCCGTTACCAAGCAGCATGCGGAGCCATTGCGCCATCTCGAGGGCGCTCGAGTTGATCGAGCCGGCGGGCGCCATGTTGTCGATGTTGTGCCAGGCCACCGGCACCAGCTCACCGTCGTCGTACAGGTGCGGCGTGGCGACGTTGCCGTCCACCGGAAGCTGGCGGGTGCTGGTGTTGCTCGTGGTCATGCCGAGCGGCCGGAAGATCCGCTGCTCGATGACATCGTCCCAGCTTTCGCCGGCCGCGGCCGCAACCGCCTCGCCGGCCGCGAGGAACATGATGTTCTGATAGCCGAACTCCGAGCGGAAGCTCGAGTTCGGCTCGAGAAAGCGGACCCGCCGGAGGATCTCGGCGCGGTCGTACCCCGTTCCGTACCAGAGCAGATCGCCCCGCCGACCCAGTCCGCTGCGGTGCGACAGCAGGTCCCGAACGGTGATCTCCCGAGAGACGTACGGATCGTATAGCTGGAATGCCGGGAGATGCTCCGTGGCCGCGTCGGACCACTGCATCGTTCCCTCGTCCACCATCATGCCCGCGGCCACCGCGGTGAAGAGTTTGGTGTTCGAGCCGATCGCGAAGAGCGTATTCTCGTCCACGGGCTCGGGCCGGCCAACCTCCCGCACGCCGTAACCCTCCGCGAAAACGACTGAATCGCCCGCCACCACCGCCACGGAGAGCCCCGCGATTCCCCAATCGCTCACCGCCCGCTCGATGTACGCGTCGAGTCCGCGGAGCGGGTTCTCCGGGGTCGGCCCCGGAACCGTTGACGGACTGGTCGCACAAGCGGCGAGTACGCCAGTGAGCGCGAGTGAAATCGGTATCGCTTGTCGTTTCCTGGTTTCCGCGATCGCGAGAGGCAGGCGCACAGGCGGCAACCCCAACTCAACGTGTGGCATCCGGACCCTCATCCGTATCGGGGACGCGCTCGAACTCGGCGAAGCCCCGCAAATCGAGCTCCGCCACCTTACCCATCGGGTCCAGGGTGAAGCTGGCGTACATGCTTCCGAGCGACGCGTCGCGCCACTCCGCCTCGAAGGTGTCGTAGTGCCAGTGCTCGAGATCGGCGACAAAGGCCGGTCCGCGGCGGATGACCAAGCCGCCGTTCTCGAGCCGGATTTCGATATCGCCGTAAATTTCGTTCCGGTAGGTGCCGGCGTACTCCTCGAGGGTGAGCGAGGGGTTCGTGCCGGTGACGCGCGCCTCCTCGAACTCACTTTGCTGCTCTTCGCCGGCGGCCCGCAGGTTGTCGAAGCTTGCCAGGAGCCGGCCGCTCCAGTCCGTTTGCGGTGCGCCGAGGTAGGCATCGAAGATGCGATGCATCAACGCATAGGTCAGGCCGTTAGGAAGGTTCGTCAGGATGACGAATCCCAGCTCCTCCTCGGGCATCATTCCCACTAGTGCGTGCATGCCATCGATGTTCCCGCCGTGCTGGACAACTTTGCGGCCCAGGTAATCGTGCAGGATCCACCCCATGCCGTAAGTCAGGAAGTGCGACTCCGGAGCCATCATCCCCCATGCCCCCTGCTGCGGCATGATGGTGTGGGGTGTCTGCATCTCGCGCACGGCCGCGGGGCTGAGGATGGTGTCGCCCTGGTGGACGCCCTGGTTCAGATTGAGGCGTACCCACTGCGCCATCTCGAGCACGTTGGAGTTGATGGATCCGGCGGGAGCGATGTTGTCGATGTTGCGGTATTCGATCGGCCGGACCTCGTCGTCGATCTCGGCGTGCGGGGTGGCGACGTTCGGCTGACCCCGCAATTCGAAGGTGCTGGTGTTGCTGACGTTCATCCCCAGGGGGGTGAAGATGCGCTCGTCCACGAACTCGTCCCAACTCTTGCCGGTCACCCGCGGCAGCATCTGCCCGGCGGCGAGGTACATGAGGTTCTGGTAGCCGAAGTGCGAGCGGAAGCTCCAGGTGGGCTCCAGATAGCGCACCCGGCGCAGGATCTCGTCGCGGTCGAAGTCAGTGCCGTACCAGAGCAGATCACCGCGCGCCAGCCCGCTGCGGTGCGTCAGCAGGTCGCGCACCGTGAGCTCCCGAGTCACGTACGGGTCGAAGAGCCGAAAAGAGGGCAGGTGCTGGGTGGCGGGATCGCTCCACTCCACCTTGTCCTCATCGACGAGCATGGCGACCGCGGCGGCGGTGAAGGCCTTGCTGGACGAGCCGATCGCGAAGAGAGTCCGCTCATCCACCCGGGCCGGCTCGCCCAGTTCCCGGACCCCGAAGCCGCGCGCATAGACGACGGAGTCGTCCTTGACGACCGCGATGGCTAGCCCGGGGATATCCCAGTCGTCCATTCCGCGTTCGATGTAATCGTTCAAGCCGGCCAGCGGCGCGGGCTGGGCGGAGAGCGGCGGCGCGACCGCCAGGAAAACGAGCAGCAGAATGCTCAACGGCCGGGCGAACGACGGGAACGCTGCAGTCATCTTCATGCCATCCTCCAGGAGTAGAAGAGGGGAACAGGACGGACTGCCAGTGGACAACCGTCGTTACGCCAGTGCCCCGATCGCGTAGGGTGATAGAAGTTCCCATCCCAACGGACTAGGTCGTCGATGGTGGTGTAAACCGCGCCGTCACCCGTCTGCTCGAATAGCGACATGTCGATGCGGAACGCACCATCCTCGCTGAGCGGTGCG
>JBOHRN010000029.1:0-67899 GCA_050732775.1 Longimicrobiaceae bacterium
CGCCATGACCGAGGATAGCTTTCCCGGCCCCTTCGTGCTGGGCGGGGGCGGGTCGCCGCCTGACCCCGCGCCCGATACACCGCTTGGCCCAACGGAGTCCGCGCCGGAAGAGGTGGAGCAGGACGCCAGCCCGGAAGCCGATTTCCCCGCTTGGCTCGAGGGACCGGGCGAGCCACGAAGGGGCCGGGAAAGCTATCCTCGGTCATGGCGGGAAAGCTACGCCCCCCCGCCCGCCCCTGTCAATCGAGCCCGGCTTGGTCGGCCCAGGCGAAACGCCCGAGCAGAGGGACAAAGGTGCAGGAGAGGACACGCTCTTGTTCAAGGGAACCATCCCTGTCTTTGCGGACCATGACCATCTCCTGCATCTCCAGGGAGCCGACCGGAATGAGCATGCGCCCGCCGGGGGCGAGCTGGCCGGTTAGGGCGGCGGGTACGTCGGGGGCGGCGGCGGCCACGATAATTTCGTCAAAGGGGGAGTACTTTCGCCACCCTATAGAGCCGTCGCCCACCAGCAGGGCCACGTTGGAAATTTTGAGCTGGTCCAGTACCCGGCGCGCCCGCAGCGACAGCTCGCGCAGCCGTTCGACGGAGTAAACCCGGTTGGCAAGCCGGGCCAGGAGCGCGGTCTGAAAGCCGGAGCCGGTACCCACCTCCAGGACCTTGTCGGCCGGCTCGATCTCCAGCAGCTGGAGCGAGAGCGCCTGCAGAGACGGCTGCGAAGCGGTCTGGCCCATGCCGATGGGCACGGGAGCGTCCTGGTACGCCCGGTGCCGGACCGAGTCGGGGAGAAAGAGGTGGCGGGGGGTGAGGTCGAACGCCTGCAGGACGGCGAGATCGTTCACTCCCCGCTGGCGGAGCTGGTCGATCAAACCCCTCCGGCTCGCCTCGTGCCTGGCACTCACGTGCTCAGCCCCCAAGCGGCCACGTCGCTCAGCAGGTCGTGATTGGTGAGGTCCAGGTGGAGCGGGGTCACTGATACGTACCCGTCCTCCACGGCGCGGAAGTCGGTGCCTTCCTCCCCCGACCACTTCACCCCACCGCCGCCGATCCAAAAATACTCCCGGCCGCTCGGGTCGGTGGCCCGGGTCAGAGAATCGGTGTACACCCGCCGGGCCAGCCGGGTAACCTTGACCCCGCGTACCTCGCCGGGCCGGACCGCGGGCAGGTTCACGTTCAGGAGGGTCTCCGGCGGGAAGTCGTCGCGCTTCACGAGTTGGGCCAGGAGCCGTTCCAGGAGCGGGGCGAAGCCGGGTATGTCCGCTTCCGGATCGGCCCCGGCGTAGGAGATCGCCAGCGCCGGAATGCCCAGTACGGTGGCCTCCATCGCGCCGGCCACGGTGCCCGAGTAGAGTACGTCCTCGCCCATGTTGGGGCCGTGGTTGACGCCCGAGAGGACCACGTCGGGCCGCGTCTCGACCAGGGCGCCCACGGCGAGGGCCACGCAGTCGGTGGGGGTGCCGTCCACGGTTTGGACCCCGGCACCGACGGCGCGCCTGCGCAGAGGGAAGTGCATGGTGAGGGAGTGGCTGCTCGCGCTCTGCTCACGGTCGGGAGCCACTATGCGCACCTCTCCCAGGGAGCGCGCCACCGCAGCCAGCACTTCCAGTCCGCGGGCCAGGTAGCCGTCGTCGTTGGTGCAGAGGATGAGCATCAAGCGGGGTCCAGCAGGTCGCGGAGCCGCTCCAGCTCCTCGCGCACCGAGCCGAGCAGGTGACGCCGCCGCGCCTCGCCCGTGGGCGCGCCGCTCGTTCCTTCGCCCTCTCTCTCCGCGAGCTTCCGGCGCGCCCCGTCAACGGTGTAACCCTGGTCGTGAACCAGCTGGTGGATGCGGCCGATCAGCTCGATCTCCTCTTCGCGGTAGATGCGTTTTCCAGAGCGGTTCTTGGCCGGTGATAGCCGCTCGAAGCGGGTCTCCCAGTAGCGCAGGACGTGGGGCTTGACGCCGAGGCGTTCGCACACCTCGCCGATGGTGTAAAAGTCGCGGCGGCGGCCCTGCGGATTCAGTGCCACTGTTCGGACCTGGGTTCGCGGGTCATCAGCTCCCCCGCGGCGGCGCGGGGGTCTTTGCCTTCGAAAAGGAGGGCGTGGACTTCTTCCACCACCGGCATCTCCACCCCGGCGCGGTGGGCCAGAGCGCGGGCCGAGGTGGTGGTGCGTACCCCTTCGGCCACTTCGGACATCCCCGCCAGGATCTCTTCCAGGGTGCGGCCCCGGCCCAGCTCCAACCCTACCCGCCGGTTGCGGCTCAGGTCGCCGGTAGAGGTGAGGATGAGATCGCCCATGCCCGCGAGTCCGGAGAAGGTCATGGGGTCGGCGCCTAGCGCCACGCCGAGCCGGGTCATCTCGGCCAGCCCGCGGGTGATGAGCGCGGCCCTGGCGCCCGCTCCCAGCTCCAATCCGTCCACCACCCCGGCGGCGATGGCCATAACGTTCTTGAGGGCCCCGCCCAACTCCACCCCGCGCGCGTCCGGGTTGGTGTACACCCGGAAGTACCCGGTCTGAAAGAGACGCTGGGTCCGGGCGGCGCGCCCGGCGTCACGCGAACCGACCGACACGGCGGTGGGCGAGCCGCGGGCCACCTCGAGCGCGAAGCTGGGACCGGAGAGGAAGCACGCCCGCTCTGCGGCTTGGGGCGAAATTACGTCTCCGATCACTCCTTGCATAGTCATCAGGGTCTCATTCTCGATGCCCTTGGTGGCGCTGACAATGAGGGCGTCCTTCCCGATCAGCCCGTGAGCCCCTTCGAGCACCGAGCGGGTCACGTGCGACGGGCTCACCAGGAGGACCGCCCCGGCGCCGCCGAGGGCATCGGCGAAGTCGTCAGTGGCGGCGAGCCGGGGGTCCAACTCGGGTTCGGTCAGGTAGCGCGGGTTGCGGTGGTGGCGGTTGATGCCCTGGGCCACCTCCGGTTCGTATGACCAGAGCACGGTCTCGACCCCCTTGCGGGCCAGCAGGTCGGCCAAGGCCGTGCCCCAGCTGCCAGCCCCCAACACGGCCACGCGCGGCTCGCTCACTCCTCACCCGTTCCGGTCACGGTCAGCTCTTCTCCTCTCAGCAGGCGACGGATGTTCTCCCGGTGGGCGTAGACCACCAGAGCGGCAACGGCCGCCCCAAAAGCCACCAACGCCGGTCTCCGGTCGACGACCAGCAACGCCGGCACCAGGAAGGTAGCTCCCGCGATGGAGGCCAGAGACATCGTCCGCCGCCACACCAGCACCCCACCCCACACCAGCAGAGCCATGCCCACCGCCAGCGGAGACAGTGCAACGAACACGCCGGTGGCTGTTGCCACCCCCTTGCCACCCTTGAAGCCGAGAAAGAGGGGGAATACGTGGCCGGTCACTGCCGCGGCACCGTACGCTAGCGCCCACTCCCACCCTCCCGCCCCGTCCCAGAAGGGGAAGAACCAAGTGGGCAAGAACCCCTTGGCCAGGTCGAACAAGAGAACCGGTAGCGCCAAGCCGGGGCCGAGCACCCGAAAGGCGTTGGTGGCGCCGAGGTTGCCGCTGCCGTGCTGGCGCAGATCGACGCCCCGTAACCACCTGCCCGCCAAGTAGCTGGCGGGGACGGCGCCGAAGAGGTAGGCGGCGAGAAGAAGCGCAAAGGTCACCGCGCCCGCCTCTTCAAACCGATACGGATGGGGACCCCCCGGAAACCCCACCTCTCCCGGAATCCGCGGCGCAGGTAACGAAGGTAGTTCTCCGGTACCCCCTCCGGTAGGTTACTCCAGAGCACGAAGGTGGGGGGCGTGGTCCCGGCTTGGGTGGCGTAGAGGAGCCGGACCTCTTTGCCCAAGTGGTGGGGCGGCCGGTTGCGGGCAACCAGCTCTCGCACCGCCTGGTTGACCTCGTGGGTGGGTACGCGGGAGCGGCGGTGCTCGTCGACCTCCAGCACCAAGGACAAAACGGCGTGGACCCGCTGTCCGGTGAGGGCGCTGGTAAAAATGATCGGCACCCACTCCAGAAAGGGGACCCGCTCCCGCAGCTCCTTTTCGTACCTCGGAGCGGTCATGGTGTCCTTGGCCACCAGGTCCCACTTGTTGGCGACTACCACTAGCCCGCACCCTGCCTTCCACGCCTTGTTGGCCACCCGGAAGTCCTGGCGGCCTGGTGAGTGGGTGGCGTCGAGTAGAAGGGCGCAGACATCTGCCCGCTCGATCGCCCTTTCGGCGCGCAGCGCGCTGTAGTACTCGACCTGCTCGCGGGCGCGGGCCTGGCGGCGCAGCCCGGCCGTGTCGACGAAGATGAGGGTGCGGCCGTGGTAGCGGAAGCGGGTATCGATGGCGTCGCGGGTGGTGCCGGCGGTCTCGGAGACCACCAGCCGCTCTTCGCCCAGGAGCCGGTTCACCAAACTCGACTTGCCCACGTTCGGCTTGCCGATCACCGCCACCCGCGACGCCTCGGGGTCTTCCTCTTCCGCAACTTCGGGGAGGCGGGAGAGGGTGGCGTCGAGTACGTCGCCGCTCCCCTTACCCGAAAGCGAGCTGACCGGGAGCGGCTCGCCCAGCCCCAGCTGCCAGAAGTCGTGGTGAGCCACCGCCAGGGGCGAGCCCAGGTCGTCCACCTTGTTGACCACCAGCACGGCCGGTCGGCCGGAGCCACGCAGGTGATCGGCGATGCTGTAGTCCAGCGGGTGAGGTCCGGCCTTGCCGTCGACGATCTGTACCACCACGTCGGCCTCTTCGATGGCGGTCAGGACTTGTTGGCGGACCAACCGGTCCATCGGCTCGTCCGGCTGGTCGATGAGTCCGCCCGTATCCACCAAGTAGAAGTCGCGGCCCGCCCACTCGGCGCGCGCGAAGTTCCGGTCACGGGTCACCCCCGGGCGGTTTTCCACGATGGCGAGACGCCGGCCCAGCACCCGGTTGAAAAAGGTGGATTTGCCCACGTTGGGACGGCCGACCACCGCGACCACGGGAAGTGACAAGGCAGGAAGGTGACTGTTATTTCGGGACCGGGCGGATGATAACACCGAGACCGGCTCAGACCAAGGTGAAAAAAACCGGGGGGACGATCGCCAGCTGGTATCGCCCCCCGTTGCTTACCGAACGGTATGGACTACCCGATCACTCCACCACCTGGTACCCGTATCCGGTAGCCGGCACCTGCCCTCGGAACACCACCTCAAAAGGAACTGCCGTGTCTTCGGCCGGGGCTGACACGGTGACCGTCTCGGTGCCGATGGCCGAGCCGTCCGCGTAAAAAGTGAAGCGGAGCCGCACCGGGGTGCCCTCGGCCGCCGCGTTTCCCACCACCTCCCCTTCTACCGTGGACTCTTCCTCGCCGGGGCGGAGCCGCAGATCGCGGAGGTGCACCGCGAACGCCTCATTGGCCCGTAGCACCCGCAGCGCCTCCCGGTTCTGCTCGAGCTCCCGGTAGGCGCGGGCTAAGATCAGGTTGGCGCTTTCGTTGGCCGGGTCCAACTCGGCCAGCCGCTCGCCGATGGGGATCATCTCCCGGTACCTATCGCGCGCGTAGAGGGAGTTCTCCCAGTTGTACCAGGCGTCCCGGTTGTGCGGATTGGCCTCGGTTACCCGTTCAAAAGCGCTGGCGGCCAGTTCGTACTCCTCGGCTTGGAAGAGAGATACCCCCAGCCGGAAGAGGGCGAGTTCGTCGAGCGCAGGGTCGGCCAGCACTTCGTCGAAGAGGGCACGGGCCTCACCCTGCTTGCCCTGCCGGGCCAGAGCCACCGCCAAGTTGCTCTTGGCCTCGATATCTTGCGGGTTATCCTCCACGTAACCGCGGTAGAACTCCTCGGCCTCGGCAAAGCGTTCGGTAAAGATGAGCAGGTTCCCCAGGTTGGCGAGGACTTCGGCCTTGGTCTCGGCCCGGGCCTCTGCCTCCTCCTCGCTCAACTCCCGGACGGGTTGCCGCTCGGCCGCCGCGAGCGCCTCCTGGTACATGTCCGTGGCCCGCTCCACGTCACCTGCCTGGGTATG
Organism: Longimicrobiaceae bacterium; assembly: GCA_050732775.1. Lineage (GTDB taxonomy): Bacteria > Gemmatimonadota > Gemmatimonadetes > Longimicrobiales > Longimicrobiaceae > JBOHRN01. The sequence goes on from JBOHRN010000029.1 coordinate 5,939, forward strand.
GACGATGGCGAGGTTCTGGTAAGATTCCGGGCGCTTGTCGTAGATCAGGTTGGCGTTCGTCCACGCCCGGACGGCGGCGTCGGCGTCGCCGGCGTTGTACTGCTCGGCTCCCTGATTGAAGGCGTTGACCCACGCCTGCTCGCGGGCGGGGTCTACGTCCAGTTCGTACGCGGGGTAGATCTCGACCGCCCGGGTGAACATGCTATCGGCGCCCTGGTAGTCGCGGAGCCCCGCGTAGGCGAGCCCGGCGCCGTAGTAGTGGATGGGGTTCCCCGGCTCGGCTTCGATACCCGCGAGAGATTCGCTCAGGGCCATCTGGTAGCGGGCAGGGGCCTCGGCGCTCTCCTCTCGCTCGAGGGCCTGGCCCTGGGTCACGCCCAGGAGTGCCTTGACCGAGTACTCGGTCTCGCTGGGCGGGGTGCCGGGTGGGTACTCCTCTCCGGTCACCGGGTTGGTCTGGGGCCCGGCCGGCGCCGCTCCTACCCCGGTGCCGGCGGCGCAAGCGGCCGACAAGGCGGTAACTGCCAGCGTACACGCCACTCCGAAGCGAAATTTGCTCATCCCATTTCTCCGTTGAAGGGTTTCGGTGCCCTGGTGGGGTACCGTTGCAAAAATCCCTCCAGGCGTCCGGTTAGGCAACACCGTCGGCCAGGAGGGCACGGTAGACCTCGAGCGGAGAGAGCCCGAGCGCCTCTCCCGCCCGTGCCACGTCGTCATACTCCGGTTTGGACCAAGTAGTACCATCAGGGCGGGTGGATCGTTTCACCCGGACCTTCTGCCCCCGCCACTCGATGGTCTCTGCTCGGCGCGGGAGCGAGGACCGCTCCACCTGCCACCAACGAGCCCCCAGCGTGGAGCTATGCGCGAAAAGGGCGGCCCGCACCCCCTCCCCCGCCTCCGGGCGGGCGAGCGCCTCGAGGCGGAAACCGGGCCTCCCCTTCTTCATCTGCACGGGGGTAACGGTAACGTCCAGGGCGCCGGCAACGCTTAACCCCTCCACCAGCGGCGGCAAGTATTCGGGCGACATGTCGTCAATATCGGCTTGTATGATCAGCAACCGCTCGCTCTCTACCGGGCCCCCGGCCTCGGCGGCGATCAGCCGCAGGCAGTTGGGCCGCCCTTCATGGTTCCGGCTACCCGCCCCGAAGCCGGTGGCCCGGGGCGTAAAGCTCGGCGGCGGGGGAGAGCCGCCGGTAAGGGCCTTGAGGATGGCGGCGCCGGTGGGCGTGGTACGCTCCCCCTCCAACTCCGGGTCGTCGCGTACCTCGACCCCCTCTAGCAGCTTGAGCACCGCGGGTGGGGGTAGCGGAAAATCGCCGTGCTCCATCTTCGCCCAGCCCCGGCCCAGCGCCACCGGCCGGGTGTGAAAGCGCTCGAAGCCGAGTTGGTGACAGCCGGCCACGGAGCCGAGCACGTCTATGATGGCGTCCAAGGCGCCGACCTCGTGGAAGTGGACCTTGTCCGGGCTGGTGCCGTGAACCGTGGCCTCGGCCTCGGCCAGCAGGCGGAAGGCCGCGGTGGCTGTCTCCTTGGCGTGGGTGGGAGCCGTGCTTCGGTCGATGATCTCTAGCACGTCCGCTAGCTGGCGGTGGGTCTCTTGGGGGGGTAGGTCGAGTTCTACCCGGGTACACGCCACCCCAGCCCGGTCGGTACTGCCAACCCGGACCTCTACCGGCCCGAGTTTGAGGTCTCGCACAAAGTCGCGCAGCCAACCGGCCGGGAGCCCGAGGTCCACCAGGGCGGCGAGAGTCATGTCGCCGCTGATGCCGCTAAACGGGTCAAAGATCAGAGTACGCATCTCAGTGCCTGAAAAGCCGCTGGCCCGTAAAAACCATGGCGACACCGTGCTCGTCGGCGGCGCGAACCACCTCCGGGTCACGCTTGGACCCGCCCGGCTGGACGATGGCCGAGACCCCCTGCTCCGCGGCTATATCCACGCCGTCGCGGAAGGGGAAGAAACCGTCCGAGGCCAGCACTGTCCCCCCCAAGTCAAAGCCGTTCTCGCGCGCCTTGGAGACCGCCAGCTTAGAGGCGTCGACCCGGCTGGCGAGCCCGCCCCCGATCCCGATGGCCTGGCCGCGGCGGGCCAGCAAGACCGCGTTAGACTTGACCGAGGCCACCGCCCGCCAGCCGAACTCGAGATCGGCGAGCTCGCGCGCCGACGGCTCCCTTTGGGTAACCGTGCGCCAGCCACTGGTGGAGGGGGCGGGGGACGGATCTTGGACCAGGACACCGAAGAGCGTGCTCGAGAGACGCTGGGAGGGGTTTCCGGCTCCGTACTCGACCAGCCGGAGGTTCTTCTTACGCCGCAGAACCTCGAGCGCCCCGGGCGCGAATGACGGCGCCGCCACCGCTTCGACAAAGTTGGGGGCGATCATCCCGGCGAGCCCGGTGTCCACCTCCCGGTTGAGCGCCACCACCGAACCGAAGGCGCTCGAGGAGTCGGCTTCCCAGGCCAGCCCGAAAGCTTCGGCGGCCTGGCTACCCACGGCGACGCCACACGGGCTGGCGTGTTTGATGACGGCACACGCCGCTTCGTCCGTCCACGCCGAGACCGCCAGGAGCCCGGCGTCCAAGTCGAGGAGGTTGTTGTAAGAGAGCTCTCTGCCGTGAATTTGGCGCACGCCGGAGCCACCGTGCCCGTACCAAGCCGCCCGCTGGCCGGGGTTTTCCCCGTAACGGAGGTCCAGCCGCTTGGAAAGCAGCAGATTGAGAGTTTCGGGAAGGTGATCACCCCCCTGCTGCCCGGCTTTCTGGCCAAAAAAGGCGGAGATGGCGGCGTCGTAAGCCGAGGTGTGCGCGAACGCCTTGCGCGCCAGCCGGAGGCGCAGGACGTGCTGCTCTTGCGCGGGGGTGTCGAGCGAAGAGAGAACTTCGTCGTAGTCGGCGGGGTCTGCCACCGCCCACACCCGCTGGTGGTTTTTTGCGGCGGCGCGGAGCATGGCCGGGCCGCCGACGTCGATCCGTTCCACCGCCTCCGGCAGCGAAATCTCCGCTCGCGCCACGGCCTCCCGGAAGGGGTACAAGTTTACCGCCACCAAGCTGATCTCCCCGTAACCGTGCTCCTCCATCTCGCCGCCGTCCGAAGAGTTTTCTGTGCGGGCGAGGATGCCGGCGTGGACGGCCGGGTGCAGAGTCTTGACCCTACCGCCCAAAATTTCGGGGTGTCCGGTCAGCTCGCCCACTTCCCGGACCTCCAGATCGGCCCCGCGGAGCGCCTCCGCGGTGCCGCCGGTGGAGACCAGCGACCAGCCCCGCCCGGCGAGCGCGCGCGCGAACCGGTCTAGCCCGGTTTTGTCCGAAACGCTCAGGAGGGCCGTGGGCACGACAGTAGCGGAGCTGTGAGCTGCATGACCTCTGCCGGGGTGGGCGCTGGAGCGGCGGCGAGCGAGAAGCCGGGCTCCGTTGGCCGCCCAGGCGGCGCTTCGCCCCGTGCCAGCGCCTCGACCACGGCGGGGAGCAAGACCTTCTCGACCCGCTGCACTCGCCGGGCGAGGGTCCCGGCCGTGTCACCCGGCAGAACGGGTACCGGCCACTGGGCCAGAATCGGCCCGGCGTCGTACCTCTCGTCGACCAGGTGGACGGTGGCTCCCGAGACCCGGGCGCCGGAGTCGATCACCGCCTGGTGGACCGCCACTCCGTGCCTCCCTGCCCCCCCGAAACAGGGCAGCAGGGCGGGATGGACGTTCACCATGCGCCCTCGAAAGCGCTCTACCACCCCGGCGGGGACCAGCCGCAGGTACCCGGCCAGGACCACCAGATCGATAGAGCGGGAGGCCAGGGTGTCCGGCAAGTCACCGGGGGGGCATACCACCGACTCGATACCTAACCGGCCGGCCCGGCCGAGGCAGTTTGCTCCCTCCCGGTCGGCCACCAGCAGCTCCACCCGCGCGGGTGGGTCGGCGAGGGCCAGAAAGTGCCTAGCCAGAGATTCGAAGGTACTTCCCTCGCCCGAGGCGAGAACCGCCAGGCGCGCGCTCACGCCAGGCGGGCACCCCCAAAATCACCCACCAGGAACGGGTTAGAGACCATCTCCCGGTGTACCGTGGTCTCCGGTCCGTGACCCGGGTAAAGGACGGTGTCGCCGGGCAGGGTGAGGATCTCCTCGCGGATGGAGCGCATCAGAGTGGGGAGGTCGCCGCCGGGCAGGTCGGTGCGTCCGATGGAGCCCGCGAACACGCAGTCGGCCACCAGAGCGAAGCCCTTTCCCACCAGGATAACGTGGCCGGGGGTGTGGCCGGGGGTGTGGCGGACCTCTAACTGGCTAGCCCCCACCTCGAGAGTGCCGCCGTGCACCAACTCCCGGTCGGGCGCGGGCGGTGGCTCGAGGCGGAGCCCGAACTGCTGCGCCTGTACTTGGGCGTTGTTGTACCAAGTCCGGTCGTCCGGGTGGAGGTAGACGGGCGCGCCGGTCAACTCTTTGGCGTGGGCTACCCCTTCGACGTGGTCGAGGTGGGCGTGCGTGAGCACGATAGCAGAGATGGAGACACCGTCCCGCCCGGCGGCCCGGAGCGCCGCCGGCGCCGCCGCGCCGGCGTCCACCAACACCCCTTCGGCACCGCAACTAACCAGGTAGCTGTTCTGCCCGAAGGCACCGCCGCTAAAGGTTTGGACGCGGATGTCAGGCACAACCGCAGCCGCCGGGGCGAAGACCCGCCGCCTCCAGCGCCTCCTCTTCGTCCGTGGGGGGCCGCCACCCGCCCGACAGCTCGAGCATCCGGCGCAGCGCCCGCTCGGCCTTTTCCCTGACCTTGTCGTCCAACACCACCTCGTGCTCGAGGTGGTCCAGCGACCACGCCAACTTGGCCAGGGTGTTCATCTTCATGTTACCGCATATGGCCGCGCCCGACAGCGGGACCAGGGTCTTGCCGGGAAAACGGCTCTTGAGCCGGTCTACCAGTCCGCGCTCGGTACCGATGATGAGCTCGTCGTGCTCCTCGGCGATACTGACCATCCCCGAGGTGGACGAGACAAAGTCGGCCTCAGCGAGGAGGTCGCGCCGCGCCTCGGGGTGGATCACCACCTTGGCGCCGGGGTGTTTGCGCCTTGCCTCGGCCAGTTCTTCCAACACGAAGTCGTCGTGGACGTAGCAGTAGCCGTCCCAGGCGATCAGGTTCTCCCGGCCGGTTTTTTCGACCACGTAGCGGGCCAGGTTCCGGTCGGGCACGAAAAGGACGGTGCGGTCGCCGGGAACCGACTCGACCACCCGGACCGCGTTGGACGAGGTGCAACAGATGTCGGAGAGGGCCTTGACCTCGGCCGTGGAGTTTACGTACGCCACGGTGACCGCACCGGGGTGCTTGCGTTGGAGGGCTCGCAAGGCGTCTCCGGTCACGAAGTCGGCCATCGGGCAACCGGCCCGTAAATCGGGCATCAGCACCGTCTTTTCGGGGGAGAGTATCTTGGCCGTCTCGGCCATGAAGTGGACCCCGCAGAAGACGATTACGTCGGCGGCGGTCTCGGCCGCCTCTTGCGAAAGTCCGAGGGAATCCCCCACGAAGTCGCTGATCTCCTGGACCTCGACCCGCTGGTAGTTATGACCCAGGATGACGGCGTTGAGGACTTCCTTGCGCCGGGCGATGCGCTCGCGCAACTCCCGGTCCGATAAGCGGGAGTACTCGATAGCGGTTGCGAAAGTGTCGGCGTGCTGGATCAACGGTTACCTCGGGCTCGGTTTACCTACCGGAGACTCCACGGGCCCGCGGGACGTATCTCACGGGCCCGCGGAGTGAGCGGTGACTAGACCCCTGCTCAGACTGTAAAGCTACTTCCGCACCCGCACCCACCGCTGGCGTTCGGATTGTTGAAAGTGAAGCCCGAGCCCTGGAAAGTTGTCACGTAGTCGATCTCGGTGCCCGTGAGGTACTGGTGGCTGAAGGGGTCCACGAACAGCCGCAGCCCTTGCAACTCGAAGACCACGTCGTCGTCGTTGGGCTCGTCCTCGATGTTGAGTCCGTACTGGAAGCCGGAGCAGCCCCCGGGGAGCACGCCCACGCGCAGTCCGGCGTTCTCCTTCGCGTCCTGCTCCGACATGTACTTCTTAACCTCTTCCGCCGCGGTCGCGGAGAGGGAGATGGGAGTCTCTAGCTTGGTTTCTGTCTGCATTCGTCTGGCCCATTTACGGTTCGTGAAGCGCTTCGGATGATACCCCAGAGCGCGGCTCCGGTTCGGTGGCAAGTGAAATCTATCGAAGTAAGACCCAAAGGTCAAAAGGAGCCGCTCACGGCGCTGGTCACAACGCCATGATATTGGCCCCTGCGTCCACGTACAAGGTCTCTCCCGTGACTCCGCTAGACAGCTCCGAGGCCAGAAAGAGCCCGGCGCGGCCCACCTCGTCCACCTCGATGGCGCGGCGCAACGGCGCCTTTTCAGCCGTCCTTTTGAGCATCTCCCGGAAGCGGGGGATGCCGCGCGCGGCCAGGGTGTTTACCGCGCCCGCCGAGATGGCGTTTACCCGCACGTTCCTCGGCCCCAGGTCCGACGCCAGGTAGCGCACGCACGCCTCCAGGGACGCCTTGGCGACGCCCATCAGGTTGTAGCCGGGCACCACCCTTTCGGCCGCGTGATAGGAGAGGGTGACCACGCTCCCGCCCTCGGTCATGAGCGGAAGGGCGGCACGCACCAGCCCCACCAGCGAGTAGGCGCTGATTTCGTGGGCCGTCAGGAAGGCCTGCCGGCGAGTCTGCACGAACGGCTCGGTAAAGGTCTCGCGCTGGGCAAAGGCCACCGAGTGGAGCAGAAAATCGAGCCGCTCCCAGCGCTCGGACAAGTCGCCGAACAGCTCGCTAAAGTGCCTGTCGTACCGCACGTCTAGTTCAAACAGGGGCGGCTCTCCCAACTCGGCGGTGGTCTTGGCCACCCGCTCCCTGAGCGCCTCTCCCTGGTAAGTGAATGCCAGCTCCATGCCGGCGCCGGCCAGGGCGCGGGCGATGGACCAGGCGATGGATTTCCGGTTGGCGACCCCCACTATGAGGCCGCGCTTCCCTTCGAGGAGCCCCGCTAAAGATTTCCGTTTTGCCATGGTCAGCTGTCGTCGCTTGGTTGATCTGATCCGTTGGTTTCATCGCGGTCGGGCGGTTCGGGCACTGCGAAGCCGGCCTCGCCGCCGCCGGAGAGGGCGTTCAGGTTGCGCACGTCCCGGGCCGAAACCTTGTACCCCTCGCCGGGAGGCAGCTCTCTCTCCGGAACGATGGTGACTAGCCGCGAGGGGAGCAGCTCCTCCCTGGGCGGCGCCGCAACGGTGTCGGGCACCGCCACGGGAGTGTCGGCCACGGCCCCCTCTCCCACCGAGACCGAGGTCACGGCTAGCGGCGCGCCCGCGGGCGAAGCCAGTGTGACCTGGCCGGAAGAAAGCTCTAGGTCCGGGTCCAGGTAGTCGTCAAACTCCACCAGCACCAGTCCGTCCCGGTACTCCGCCGAGATCAGCGCGGGAGGGGTGGTGTCGGGTTCCAGGACCCGCAGCGAAACCCGGACCGGTTCCCCTTCCCGGACCTCTGTTCGAGCCGTGTCGCGCTTCTCGAAGGGGTCCAGGGAACGGCTTCCGTCAAGGTCCTCGAAGGCGCGGAGGCGGTAACTCCCCTCGGGAATCGAGCCCAGCGAGAATCCCCCCACCGTGTCCGTGAGGGTGGCGTAGACCAGGGAGTCGGGCGTGAGGATCGCCTCTACCCGCAGCTCCCGGGCTGCCCGCCCAGTGATCCGGTCGGTCACCGTACCCGCCACCTCGGTGGCGGGGATCTCCGGCCCGGTCGAGAAGATTAGCCGCGTCTCCTGGTCGGGCGACTCGTTCCAGCGGGTGCGGATGGTGGGGGCCAAAGCCACCTGGTAGATGATCCCCGGTTCCCAGCCATCCTCCAGGAATATCCTCACCTCGGAACCGCCCTGGTCTACCCGGAAGGGGCTGGTCCGGGGCGAGACCGATACCGCTTCTTCGACGCCCTCTTCGGAGAGGGTCTGGTCGAAGCGGAACACCACCGGGCGGCGCCGGTCGGCCAGCACCGAGAAAGAGTCCGGCCGCACCGACAGGAGTACCGGCGGGGGAAACTCCTCCGGCCCCCCGGGCGGGGCTTCCACCTGGGCGCAGCCGCAGCCCATGAGGACGAGCAAGGAGAGGGATGGCTTCACTCCTTAGACGCCTTCCAGTACCCGCAACTTTTGGCCCAGTTTGTCCCGCTGCTCGGTGAAGGTCTTGAGCTTTTCCCGCTCGCGCTCTACCACTTCGCCGGGGGCGCGGGCGAGGAACTTCTCATTCCCGAGCTTCCCCCGGGTGGCTAGCACCTGCCCCTCCAGACGAGTGATTTCGCCGCTCAGCCGCCGCCGTTCCCGGTCCAGGTCGACCACCCCCTCGAGGGGGATAAAAAGCTCGGCCCCGGAGCGGAGCACGGCGTGGGCTCCCGCCCCGGAGCGCCCCTCGCCGATCCGTTCCACCGACCTTACCCGCGCCAGCCGCCGGAGAGCTTCCGCGTCGTCTTGCTCTAGCACCTCTTCCAGGGAAGGTGGGATGGCACGCAGAGTTACCGGAACCAGCTCTCCGGCGGGGACGTTGTACTCTCCCCGCAGGGTCCGGACCGCGCTGATCAGCTCCATCAGCTCCTCCAGCGACCGTTCAGCGCCAGGGTCGGAAGGAGTTGCGTCCGGGTCGGGCCACGGCGCCTTCATGATAGACTCCGCGCGCTCCCAGCCGCCGGGGAGTCGCTGCCAGAGTTCCTCGCTGAGAAAAGGCATCACCGGGTGGAGCAGCCGCAGCGCCTGCTCCATTACCGCGGCCAGGGTGAGGCGGGCCGCGCAGCGCGACGCCTCTCCCCGCTCCCCCGCCAAGCGCGGCTTGACCAGCTCAAGATACCAGTCGGCGAGCTCGGCCCAGAAGAAGTGGTAGACGGTCTCGGTGTAGTCGTGAAAGCGGAACTGCTCCAGGGCGCGGGTGGCGCGCCCGCTAGCGGCAGAGAGCCGTGAAAGTATCCAGCGGTCCGCCAACTCCCGTTGGCCCTCGACCTCGCCCGGCGGGGGCAACTGTTCACGTTCGAGCTGCGACAGGGCGAAGCGCCCCACGTTCCATACCTTGTTGGCGAAGTTCCGGCCGGGGGCGAACGCCTCCTCCAGGTCTTGGTGGTTGAGGAGGATGTCGCTGCCCGCGGCCGCTCCCGAGAGCACCGTATAGCGGAGGGCGTCCGCTCCATAGAGGCGGACCACCTCCAGCGGATCGATACCGTTTCCGAGCGACTTGGACATCTTGCGGCCCAGGTGGTCGCGGACCGTGCCGTGGAGGTAGACGTCCCGGAACGGCTCCCGGCCCGTGAACTCCAGCCCGGCCATGACCATCCTCGCCACCCAGAAGAAGAGGATCTCGGGCGCCGTGCTGAGCGCGTGAGTGGGGTAGAAAGTGCGCAAATCGGCGCTCTCCCGGGGCCACCCGAAGACCGAAAACGGCCACAGCCACGACGAGAACCAGGTGTCGAGCACGTCCGCATCCCGCCCGAGCTCGACCGGCTCGCCGTAGTGGGTGCCCGCCTTGGCGGCAGCCTCCTCTTCGCTGCGGGCCACGAAGAGCTCCCCGTCGGGTCCGTACCAGGCCGGAATGCGGTGCCCCCACCAGAGCTGCCGGGAGATGCACCAGTCGCGGATGTTGGCCAGCCAGTGCTCGTACACCTTACCCCAGCGCTCGGGGGTAAAGCGGAGCCGACCCTCCCGGTACGACGCCAGGGCGGGACCGGCGAGCGGCTCCATCTTCACGAACCACTGGAGGGAAAGCCGGGGTTCCACCACCGCGCCGCAGCGGTAGCAGTGGGGCACGGCGTGGACGTACTCCCCCACCTCCTCCAAAAGGCCCTCTTCCCGGAACGCCTCCACTACCCGCTCGCGCGCCTCGAAGCGGTCCAAGCCGCGGAACCTCTCGGGTGCATTCTCATTCGTGCGGGCGTCTTCGCTAAGTACATTCACGCTTTCGAGCCCGTGGCGGCGGCCGAGTTCGAAGTCGTTGAGGTCGTGGGCGGGGGTGACTTTGACCGCACCGGTTCCGAACCCTGGATCTACCTGGTCGTCAGCCACGATGGGTATGGTCCGGCCGGTGAAGGGTAGCTCGGCCCTGACGCCGACGAGCCTCCGGTAGCGCTGGTCGTCCGGGTGTACGGCCACGCCGGTGTCGCCCAGCACGGTCTCCGGGCGGGTGGTGGCCACGACGAGGTACGGCCGCCCGTCCGGGAGCCGGGGGAGCCCAGCCCCCTCTACGCCAGGCCCGAGCGGGTAGCGCAACTTATACAGTTTGCCGGGCTCTTCCCGCGCTTCGGCCTCCTCGTTGGAGAGGGCGGTCAGGCAGCGGGGACACCAGTTGATGATGTACTCGCCCCGGTAGACCAGCCCCTTTTCGTGGAGCCGTACGAAGACCTCGCTCACCGCGCGCGACAGCTCCGGGTCGAGCGTAAAGCGGGCGCGGCTCCAGTCGCACGAGCAGCCGATGGCCCGGAGCTGTTTCAGGATGCTCCCGCCCGTCTGCCCAACCCACTCCCACACCCTGGCCACGAACGCCTCTGGTCCAAGTTCTTGACGCGAAGCTCCCTCGGCCGCGAGCTGGCGCTCCACCACGTTCTGGGTGGCGATGCCGGCGTGGTCGGTGCCCGGCACCCAGAGGGCGCGACGGCCCTGCATGCGTCGCCAGCGGACGAGCACGTCCTGGATGGTGCTGTTGAGACCGTGGCCCATGTGCAGGGTCGCGGTGACGTTGGGCGGGGGGATGACGACGGTATACGGCTCCCTTTCAGCGGCGCCGTCTTCAGCGGGGGCCGGGGAGAAGAGCCCGCGCTCTTCCCACCAGCCGTACCAGCGTTCCTCGACCTCAGAGGGGTTGTAGCGGGGGGAAAGCGGCTCGGACATCTCCGGTGGCTCGGGCATGGGTCTGCGAGCCGGGAGCTTACGCCGAGAGCTGTGAAGGGGCAAGGATTCCCCAACGCGGGGCCGTGACCTAGCGCCCTTCGAACGGCAACTTGGCTTGGTCCAGGTCCAGATTCTTCAGTACCGACTCGTCCTCGCGGGTGAGCCGGCGTATGGAGTCGCGGATGCGCGAGCCCTCCTCGTAAATATCCACCACCGCCTGCTCAATGGTTTCGTCTTCGGCTACGGGCGGGTGGGAGCGCAGGAGCTGGGCTTGGCCCATGATTACGGCCAGGGGGTTGTTGACCTCGTGCCGAACCGCGCGCATCAGCTCCAGGACTTCGGGCGACGGGGAGGTCCGCTGCCCCGGCTCCGGACCGAGCAGCCGCTCGACCCCTTCCAGTGCCGACGCCGTGAGCCTGGCCAGCTGGGCTAAGAGGCGCAACTCATCGGCCCGAAAGAGAGGTCTGCCCGGGTCCCGGGCGGCCACGAGCACGCCGCTGACCCGGTCGGAGAGGATGAGGGGGAGGGCTGCGGCCGGCCCCAGCCCCAACTCTCTCTCCAACTCGGGGTGCGCGCGCGGGTCGAAGCGCAGATCCCGGCTCTGCTGGGCCTCGGCCGCTGAGTAGGCCCAACCGGCAAAACTTTCGGCTACCGGCACGTCTTGCTGGGCCGCCGGGCCCAGCCGGCCGGTGCCCCCCCGGCTCCGGAGGGCGCCCGCGCCGGGGCCGTGCTGCGAAAATACGGCCGTGTGCGCGGCGTGGACCAAGCGGGAGGTCTCGTCTAGCACCGCGGCGAGTAACCCTTGCCGCGGATCGGGCGCGGAGATGGCGCGGAAGACGCGCTCAGCCACTTCAAAGCCAGCATCGGCCGAAGTATCCGGCTCAGAGATGGCGGAAGAGGAGAAGTCCTTCGGTGGCGCGCGATCCGGCATGAAAGTTACGAGTTCACCTTCGGAAGCTGGCCGGTCTCCAAGCGGAGACGCCCGGCTCTGCGGCCCCGGCTCGCGCCGAGTGTGCTATTATCGAGTGACCCTGTCTAAGTCTAATTAGCTGGGCGGTTCTCGCAAGAGGTGTTCCCCCGTTGTTCCGCCGTTGCCCAGCAGTACCGGCACGCCGCCGTCGCCGGGAAACCCCTTCTGTTTGGCGTCTATGAACGCCTGCACCACCTGGGGGTCAAATTGGCTCCCCGAGCAGCGGCGTAGCTCTTCGACGGCGTCGTCCTGGCTGCGTTCGTCCCGGTAGGGGCGCGCGGTGACTATGGCGTCGAAGGTATCGGCTACCGAGAGGATGCGTCCCTCGACGGAGATTTCTTCACCCGAGAGGCCATTCGGGTAGCCGGTCCCGTCCCAGCGCTCCTGGTGGTGGAGAACGGCCGGAAGGGCGGGCTCCAGAAAGCTGCTCCGCTCCACGATGGAGGCGCCTATCTGGGGGTGCCGCTTCATCACTTCGTACTCATCCTCGGTGAGCCGGCCCGGCTTGCGCAGAATTTCGTCGGGCACGCCGATCTTGCCCACGTCGTGCAGCAAGGCCCCAACCCACAGGGTACGGAGCCGCTCCCCCTTGAGCCCCATCTCCCTCCCGGTAGCCACCGCGTAGCGGGTGACGCGCTCCACGTGCCCTCCGGTGTAACCGTCGCGGGCCTCGATGGCGTTGGCGAGTGTGTGCAGCGCCTCCACGAAGATCCGTTCGATCCGCTCGGCCTGCTCGGCTACCCGGTGTTCCAGGTGCTCCTGGTAGTAGCGGTTTTCCCGCACCAGGCGCTGGCGCTCCAGAGCCCGCTCGACCGCCAGAGATACTTCGTCCAGGTTGAACGGCTTGAGGAGGTAGTCGTCGGCGTGGAGCCGGAGCGCCTCGACCGCATTCTCCAGGGTGCCCGCGCCGGTGAGGATCACGAACCCCACCGTGTCGTCGATCTCCTTGACTTGCTTGAGAAATTCGAGGCCGTCCACGCCGGGCATGAGGAGGTCGGAGAGGATCACGTCGGCCCCCGAGCGGCGGAAGCGCTTCAAGGCGGCGCGGCCGTCCGAGGCTTCCTCCACTTGGTACTCCTCTTCGGAGAGGGCCCGGCGTAACACCAGCCGGATGTTGGGCTCGTCGTCCACCACCAGGACGCGCGGCCGCTCTCTGTGCTGGGGGAAGGCAGGGCGTGACGGCTGTGTCATGAAAGTTTCTTTACCTCTTCGGTGAGCCGAGGGACGATCTCGAACAGGTCGCCCACGATGCCGTAGTCAGCCACTTTAAAGATGGGGGCGTCGGCGTCCTTGTTGATGGCCACGACGATCTTGGCAGTGCGCATCCCGGCCAGGTGCTGGATGGCGCCCGAGATACCCACGGCGAAGTAAAGAGTGGGGGCCACGGTTTTACCGGTCTGGCCCACCTGGTCGGCGTGGGGCCGCCACCCCGCGTCGACTACCGCCCGCGACGCCCCCACCGCGGCGTTGCCCAGGGCGTCGGCCAGCTCTTCCAAGAGCTTGAAGTTATCGGGGTTCTGGAGCCCGCGCCCGCCCGAGACCACCACCGGGGCCTCGGCCACGTCGAGCTTCTCCCCGCTCGCGGCCCTTACCTCCGTGACCCTGGCACCCTGATCTTGGCCAACTGCTGGTTCAACTGTTTCCAGAGCGGCGTCGCGGGGGCTTTCGCGGGGAGTGAATACGTTGGGGCGGATAGAGAGCACGACGGGCTTTGAAGAAAGCTCTTGCCGGACGAAGGCCTTACCCGCGAACACGGGCCGGGTGGCCACCACCGCTTGGCCCTCCACCTCCAGGCCGGTACACTCGGTGACGCACGGCACGCCGAGCCGGGCCGCCAACCGAGGGGCCAGATCCTTGCCCAGCGCCGACGCCGGAAAGACCACGGTCCCGTACCCCCGCTCTTGGATCAGATCGACCAACAGGTGGGCGAAGTCTCCCGCCCGGTACAGCTCGAACGATGCGCTTTCGGCCGCCAAGACCTTGTCGGCGCCGTAACGCCCGAGCACTTTCGCCCGCTCTCCGACTCCCGGCGTGCCAAACACGACCGCGTGTACCTCTGCTTCGAGCTGGTCCGCGATAGAACGCGCGGCGGTGACCGCCTCGTGCGAGACCTTGCGTAACTCCCCGTCCCGGGCTTCGGCAAAGGCCAGCACCACCGGAGTCACAGAACCTTTGCTTCTTCCCTCAAGACGCGCAGCAACTCGGGCACGGCGTCGGGTCCTTCGCCCACTACCCTTCCCGGCTCCCGCTCCGGCGGGTAGCTAAGTACGCCCGGCTCACTGGCCGGTTCGGGTGCGTCTACCTCCTTTTCTTCCAGCGGCTTGCGCTTGGCGCTCATGATCCCCTTGAGGGACGGGTAGCGCGGCTCGTAGGCGCCCTTGGTGATGGTAAGGGCGCAGGGAAGTGGTAGCTCGACCACCTCGGTGCCACCCTCGATCTCGCGCTGGGCGGTCACGCTAGCTCCCTCGACCCGGAACTCCGTCACCGCCGAGGCCGAGGGAAGCCCGAGCAGCTCGGCGGTCATGGTGCCGACTTGCTGAAGGTCGTCGTCGATGGCCTTGAGGCCGAAGAGGAGAAGGTCGTGTTCCCGCTCCTTGATCTCTGCGGCCAGCAGTTTCGCCACCTCCAACCCCTGCAGGGGGCGTCCGGTCTTGAGGAGCACGGCGTCGTCGGCCCCCATGGCCAGGGCGGTACGCAAGGTTTCGGCGCTTTCGGCGAGGCCCGCCGAAACGGCGGTCACGCTCCCCTCCCCCGCCCCTTCCTTGTGCTTGAGCGCGGCCTCCACGGCGAATTCATCATACGGATTCATCACGAACTTCACGCCCGAGGGGTCGATGGACGATCCGTCTCCGCCGATGCGAACGCGCGTTTCGGTGTCGGGGACGCGCTTCACGCACACGATGATCTTCACGCGCTTTCTTCGCTCAGGCTAGGTGAGTCGGCCGCGGGGCAGCTTTACAGGCGCGACATAATAGCGTTTGGAAGGGGAGATGTCCAGCGGGAGGAGTAGTAAAACGGCCCCCGACGGTGGCTGGTAGCTCCGCTTTACCCCGGCCGGTAGGCGCCCCACTCCGCCCGCAGGGCGTCGCTGATCTCGCCCAGGGAGACGCGCGCCTTGACCGCGTCGATCAACCGGGGCATCAAGTTGTCGGTGCCGTGAGCGGCGGAGCGGATCGCCTCCAGCCGGGCCCGCGTCTCGGAGTCGTCCCGCTCCCTCTTGACCGCCGCGAGCCGCTCCTGCTGAGAACCCTCTAAGCCGCCGAAGTCCAGTTGCTCGATCTGCTGGCGCGCCCGGCCGCCCTTGAAGCGGTTCACACCCACCACCACCCGGTCGCCAGACTCGACGGCTTGCTGAAAGTCGTAGGCGGCGCGGTGAATCTCCTCCTGCATATAGTCGATGGCGCCGGCGGCCCCCCCCATCTCCCCGACCTTGTCCAGGTAGCTCCGAGCCCTCTCTTCCACGGAGTTGGTCAGCGACTCCAGGTAGTACGAGCCGCCCATGGGGTCCACCGTCTCGGTGACACCCGACTCGTACGCCAGAACCTGCTGGGTGCGCAGCGCCAGCGTGGCGCTCTCTTCGCTGGGTAGCGCCAGCGCCTCGTCGTAACCGTTGGTGTGCAGAGATTGGGTTCCGCCCAGCACGGCAGCGAGCGCCTGCACCGCTACCCGGACTACGTTGTTGAGGGGTTGCTGGGCGGTGAGTGTGGAGCCGCCGGTCTGGGTGTGAAAGCGGAGCCGCGAGCTCTGGTCCGAACCGGCCCACCTCTCCCTCACCAGCTTGGCCCAGAGCCGTCGGGCGGCGCGGAACTTGGCTACCTCCTCGAAGAGGTCGTTGTGGGCGGCGAAGAAGAAGGAGAGCCGGGGGGCGAAGTCATCGATGGCCAGACCCGCCGAGAGGGCGCGCTCCACGTACTCGATCGCGTTGGCGAAAGTGAAGGCGATCTCCTGGGCCGCGGTGGAGCCGGCCTCGCGGATATGGTAGCCCGAGATGGAGATGGTGTTCCAGCGCGGCACCTCGGCCTCGCAGAAGGAGAAGGTATCGGTGACCAGGCGTAGAGACGGTTCCACCGGAAAGATGTAAGTTCCGCGCGCGATGTACTCCTTGAGGATGTCGTTCTGGATGGTGCCCGAGAGCTTGGCGCGAGGCACCCTCTGTTCGTCGGCCACGGCGACGTAGAGGGCCAGCAGTACCGCCGCGGTGGCGTTGATGGTCATCGAGGTGGAAACCTGGTCCAAAGGAATCTCCCGCAAGAGAGCCTTCATGTCCTCGATGGTGTCGATGGCCACCCCGACCCGCCCCACCTCACCCGCCGCCATCGGGTGGTCCGAGTCGTACCCCATCTGGGTGGGCAGGTCAAAGGCGGTGGAGAGCCCGGTTTGGCCTGCGCTCAGGAGGTGATGGAAGCGGGCGTTGGTCTCCCCGGCGGTGCCGAAGCCGGCGTACTGGCGCATGGTCCAGAAGCGGCCCCGGTACATCGTGGGCTGGACTCCGCGCGTGTACGGCGGCTCGCCGGGGTAACCGAGGTCGCGGTCGTGATCGACATCCACCTCGGCCGGGGTGTAGAGCCGGCCGACCTCGATACCGCTGCTGGTCTCGAAGCTCTCCCTGCGCTCCGGGCGCGTCTCCAGGGCGGGTTCGACGGTCTCCCGGTGCCAGCGCTCGTTGCCGGACTCCGGTTCAGTCATCGCCGCAGAGGTAAAGGGCGGGGGGGGTACGCTGCCGCGAGCTCATTCGAGCACCACCAGGACGGCGCCTTTCTCGACGGTTTCGCCATCGGAGACCAGCACTTGGGCCACCACACCGTCGGCCGCGGACTTGAGTTCGTTCTCCATCTTCATCGCCTCAATCACCACCACCCCCTGTCCCCGTTTGACCTCCTCTCCTTCCTCGACCTCGACCTTGACCACCAGCCCCGGCATGGGAGCGGTCACCGATTTCTTCTCCTCCACCGCCTTCTCACCCACCATCTCCCTGATGGCACGGGCGCGTTCGTCGACCACCACCACCCGGTATGGAACGCCCCGGTGGACGATGCGCCAGCTCCCCTCGCGGTCGTCGCGGCTCGCCAGCAGGGTGTAGGAGCGGCCGGCCAGGTCCAGGTGCTGGAGCGCCGGCCCGTGCGCCGGAGCCAGCCCAGCCGAGACCACGGCACCGTCGACCGCGGGCCGCTCTCCGGATAGATCGACTTCGAGCTCACGGCCGGCAACGGTGACGAGGTACTTCACGATCTCAGCCCCGCCACCCCCCCACTACTCCCCGCCACGCGCCCCTTCCCCCGGCTCCAGCCGGGATACGCGCGACCGTCCGCCCGGTCCGCCGCTCTTCTTCCAGCAGGGCGGCTGCCAGCGCGATGGCCCTCACCGTCTCTTCGTCCGGCCCGCCGGAGAGGAGGGCGTCCCGGTGTCTCTCTAGGTAGCGGATGTCTACCTTACCAGCCCTAAAGTCGGGCTCGTCCATCACCGCCAGGTGAAAGGGAACCGAGGTATCGACCCCCACCAGCCGCAACTCCTCCAGGGCCCGCTTCATGCGGCGGATGGCCAGCTCACGGGTGGGCGCGTGGACGATCAGCTTGGCGAGCAGGGGGTCGTAGTAGAGCCCTACTTCGCTGCCCGGCGAGACGCCGCCGTCCCAACGCACCCCCGGACCGGAGGGCGGCTCCAGCCGGGTAACGGTGCCGGCGGAGGGGAGAAAGTCGTTAGCAGGATCCTCGCACGTGACCCGGCACTCGAGGGCGTGACCACGCCAGCAGACGTCTTCCTGCTCGAAGTCCAGCGCCTCCCCGGCCGCCACGCGGATCTGCCACTGGACCAGATCAACGCCGGTGACCAGTTCGGTGACCGGGTGCTCCACCTGGATGCGGGTATTCATCTCCAGAAAGTAGAAGTCGCCGTCCTGGAAGAGGAATTCCACCGTGCCCGCGCCTTCGTACTCCACCGCCTTCGCCGCCGCCACCGCAGTAGCTCCCATCTGTTCCCTCAGTTCGGGGGCAAGGGCGGGCGAGGGGGCCTCTTCGATCAGCTTCTGGTGGCGCCGCTGGACCGAACAGTCCCGCTCTCCCAGGTGGAGCACCTTGCCGTATCCGTCGGCTAGCAGCTGGATCTCGATGTGGCGGGGGCCTTCCAGGTACTTCTCCAGGTATACCGAGCCGTCTCCGAACGAGGCCAGCGCTTCCCGGCTGGCCGCCCCGAACGCCGTCTCGAGCTCGCTCTCCCCGGCGACGACGCGCATCCCCTTGCCCCCGCCGCCAGCCGCCGCCTTGAGGAGCACCGGGTAACCGATCTCCCGGGCGGCCCCGGTCGCGGCCCGGGCGTTGGCCAGCGGCTCGCTGGTTCCCGGCACCACGGCGACACCCGCCTCTGTCATGCGCCGACGGGCCTCGGTCTTGTCGCCCATCTTCTCGATGGCCCCGGCGGGAGGGCCGATGAACACCAGGCCGGCGTTCTTCACGGCTTGCGCGAAAGCGGCCCGTTCGGCCAGGAAGCCGTAGCCTGGGTGGACGGCCTCGGCGCCGGACCGCCGTGCCACCTCTAGCAGCTTCTCGATGACCAGGTAGCTCTCGGCCGAGGGCGCCGGGCCTAGCGGGTACGCTTCGTCGGCGGCCAGGACGTGCGGTGCCGTCCGGTCGGGATGCGAATATACGGCCACCGACTTGACGCCCAGCTCCCGCGCGGCGCGCACCACGCGCAGGGCGATCTCTCCCCGATTGGCGATCAGGATCTTGGAGAACATACCCCGCTCAGTTCTCCAGCGGCTCCAGCCCATTGAAAGCGTAGCGGAAGCCGAAGCGCCGGAAGAGTTCGAGAGTACGCACCACGGGCAGCCCCATGACGGCGAAGTAGTCGCCGTCGATCTTTTCCACCAACGCGGAACCGTAGCCCTGGACCCCGTAGCTACCCGCCTTGTCCATCGGCTCGCCCGTGGCCACGTACGCTTCGCAGAAGTCGCGGTCAAAGTTGCGGAAACGGACCGTGACCCGCTCCAGCGCCGATTCGACCCGGCCCCGGTACACTACCGCCACGCCGGTGTAAACTTCGTGGATGCGGCCGGCGAGGCGCATCAGCATACGCACGGCGTCCTCTTGGTCGCGCGGCTTGTCGAACACGTAGTGGCCGAAGACCACCAGAGTGTCCGAGCCGAGCACCAGCGCGGCGGGCCGGTCGCGTGCCACCACCACCGCCTTTTCGCGCGCCAACCGTTCGGCGTGGTCCGCGGGCATATCGTGATCCACGTAGCTCTCGTCGATCTCGGCGGGGACAACCTCGAAGATCAACCCCAGCCGCTCCAGTAGTTCGGCGCGGCGGGGAGAGCGGGAGGCGAGGATCAGGGCGGGCGCGTCACTCATGAATCACTTTTCCAAAGTAAAGGTCACGGGGCCGTCGTTCACCAACTCCACCTCCATCATCGCCCCGAACTCTCCCGTCCGCACCGCTACTCCGGTATCTCTGAGCAGAGCAACGAAGCGCTCGTACAGTGGCACGGCCTTTTCGGGCGTCGCCGCCGCCACGAAGCTCGGCCGCCTGCCCTTGCGGCAGTCGCCGTACAAGGTGAACTGGGAGACCACCAGCAGCGCTCCACCCGCCTCCAACAGAGAGCGGTTCATCTTACCCGCCTGGTCCGCGAAAACACGCAGCCCGGTTACCTTTTCGGCCATCCAGCGAAGCTCCCCTTCCCCGTCGCTAGCCGAGAAGCCGGCCAGCACCAGGAGTCCCTTGCCTATTTCGCCCGCGAGTCGGCCGTTGACGGTGACCGAAGCCCGGGAGACGCGTTGCAGCACGACCCTCACTCGACCGTGACCGACTTGGCGAGGTTTCTCGGCTGGTCCACGTCGCACCCGCGCAGCACGGCCACGTGGTAAGCCAGAAGTTGCAAGGGGATGGTGGCCAGGATGGGGGTGAGCGCGTCGTGAGTCTGGGGAATTTGAATTACGTGGCTGGCCAGGTGGAAGAGCTCCTTGTCCCCCTCGGAGATCACCGCGATCACCCGTCCCCCGCGCGCCCTCACCTCGTCGATGTTGGAGCGCACCTTGTCGTATACCCCATCCTTGGGAGCGATCACCACCACCGGCATGTCGTCGTCGATGAGGGCGATGGGTCCGTGCTTCATTTCGGCGGCGGGGTAGCCCTCGGCGTGGATGTACGAAATCTCTTTGAGCTTGAGGGCGCCTTCCAGGGCCGCCGGAAAGTTGTAGCCGCGCCCCAGGTAGAGGAAGTTGCGGTGGCGCTGGTACTCCTCGGCCAGCGCCTTGAGGGCGTCGTCAGTCTCCAAGATGTCGGCCACCTGGTCGGGGAGGCGGGAGAGGGCGCGCACGATCTCCCGCGCTCGCGCCGGCGCGAGCGTGCCACGGAGCCGGCCCAGGTTGATGGTTATCATGGCCATGACCACCACCTGCGAGGTAAACGCCTTGGTAGAGGCTACGCCGATTTCGGGGCCGGCGTGTAGGTACACCCCCGCGTCGGTCTCGCGGGCGATGGTCGAGCCGACCACGTTGACCACTCCGAGGGCGGTGGCGCCCTGCTGCTTGGCCTCTCGCAGGGCCCACAGCGTGTCGGCGGTCTCGCCCGACTGGGAGATGGCGATCACCAGCGTGCCCGGCTCTATCACCGGGTGGCGGTAGCGGAACTCAGAGGCGTACTCGACCTCGGTGGGGATGCGGGCGATGTCCTCCAGCAGGTACTCTCCGATCAGCCCCGAGTGCCAGGAGGTGCCGCACCCCAGGATGACGACCCGCCGTACCTCCCGCAGCTCATCGTCCATACCTTGCAAGCCCCCCAAGCGGACGGCGCCCGCCTCCTCCAGGAGCCGGCCGCGCATGGTCTCGCGCAGCGTCTCCGGCTGCTCCATGATCTCCTTGAGCATGAAGTGGGGGTACCCGTTTCGCTCCACCTCTCCGATCTCCCAGTCGAGGTGGCTCACCTCGCGGTCCACCGCCTCGCCCTCGAGCCGCCGCACGGTGTAGCCGTCGCCGGTGATGGTGGCCAGGTCTCCGTCGTCGAGGTAGACCACGTCGCGGGTGTGGGCGATCACGGCGGCCGCGTCCGAGGCAACGAAAGTCTCTCCGTTTTCACCCACCCCTATGAGCAGAGGGCTGCCCAGCCGGGCGACCACTATCTTGCCGGGATCTCTGGTCGAGACCACGGCGATGCCGTAGGTCCCCTCGATCTGGTCGAGAGCCCGTTCCACCGCCCGCTCCAGCGTGACGCCTTCCTTGCCGCTCGCGTACACCTCCTCGATAAGGTGGACCAGCACCTCGGTATCGGTCTCGGAGCCAAAGGTATGGCCGCGCTCGCGGAGCTTCTTCCTTAGCGGCGTAGCGTTTTCCACGATACCGTTGTGGACAACGGCGAAGTCACCGTTCTCGGAAAGGTGGGGGTGGGCGTTCTTCTCAGTGGGCGCGCCGTGCGTGGCCCAGCGGGTGTGACCTATGCCGTAGCTCCCCCGCACCGGCTCACGCCCCAACTGCTCCTCCAACTCGCAAATCTTGCCGGCCCGGCGGCGGAGCTGGATGGCGCCGTTCTCGACCACGGCCACGCCCGCCGAGTCGTAACCGCGGTACTCTAGCCGCTTGAGCCCGTCGATCAAAATCTCCACGGGCTCCCGGCTCCCGATATACCCTACGATTCCGCACATAACGGTTCACGGTTCATAGCTGGCGCGGGCTACTCCGGTAGCAAACCCCGGACCCGGTTCACCAACTCGCGCGCCTCGCCACCGGTCGGGGCCTCGGCGATAACTCGTACCACCGGCTCGGTGCCGGAGGGGCGCAGGTGAACCCAGCGCCTCTCTTCCGGCCAGTCGAGCCGGAGCCCGTCCTGCCGGTCGGCCTCCGGCGCCGCCAGCGCCGCCTCCAGGGCGAGGTACACGTCGTCGAGGGGAACGGCCGGCAACGCGACCTTTTCCTTGACGATCTGGTAGCTCCCCACGCCGCTGGCGATCTCCGAGAGTGGCCGACCGCTAGCAGCCATGAGTTGGAGGATGAGCCGGGCGGCCACTGGCGCGTCGCGCCCCAGGTGAACGTCCGGGAGGATCACCCCGCCGTTACCCTCTCCCCCCACCACCGCGTCTTCCTCCTGCATCCGCCGGGCCACGTTGATCTCGCCCACCGGCACACGCACGAGCGGCACGCCCGCCTCTTCTGCCACGTCGTCCAGGAGCCGGCTGGTCGAGAGGTTGGTGACCACCGGCCCCTGGCGGTGCCGCAGCACCAGCTTGGCCGCCAGCGCCAGGGTGTAGTCTTCCCCCAACGGCTCCCCACTCTCGTCTACCAGGGCCAGCCGGTCAGCGTCCGGATCTACCGCCAAACCCACGTCCGCGCCGGTCTCCTTTACCAGGGCCGCTAGCTCGGCCAGGTTCTCGGGGACCGGTTCTGGCTCGCGGGGAAACCTTCCGTCCGGCTCCAAGTTGATGCCCCGAACCTGGCACCCGAGCTCCTCCAGGAGCCGGGAGAAGATATCACCCCCCGCGCCCCTCACGCAGTCCAGGGCCACCGTTAGACCCCGCGCGCGGATCTCTTCCAAGTCGAGGTAGCCGATGGCGAGAACGCGCTCCAGATGCCGGTCGAGGGCGCCCGTATCCTCCCGCCGCCCGCCCAATTCGTCCCAACCGGCCCGGGGGGGTGCGTGCTCTAAAAAGCCCTGCATCTGCTCGGTCTCTTTCCGGTCCAGGAAGGTGCCCGACGGGCCTATGAATTTGAGGGCGTTCCATTCTACCGGGTTGTGGCTGGCGGTTATGGCGACTCCGCCCGCGGCCCCGGCGTCTTCCACCGCCAGCTGCACCGTTGGGGTGGGCACCACGCCGACGTCCACCACTTCGCACCCGACAGACTCTAGCGCGGCCGTGACCGCCCGCGCGAACATCGGCCCCGAGACTCGCGAATCGCGCCCCACGATCACCGTCCGGTTGGAGCCGTGCGAGCGCAGGTAACCCCCGAACGAAGCGGCGAAGGTGGCGACCACTTCCGGCGTGAGCCCGTGCCCCACCCGGCCGCGGACCCCGGAGACGCTGACCATTAGTTGGGAAGTGTCGATCACGCGCGAGGAGTCCGGAGGGTGGACGGCCGCGGCCGCTAACCGTGCCCGATTTAAGCCTTCGCGCGAGCTTTGGCAAGGCCGCGCCCGTACTTGCCATGGTGGGCGCGGGCGGTAGCTTACCTGTGATGACCGAGAGCTCCAAGAAGCACGGCTTCGGGACCAGCGCCGTGCACGCGGGACAGAGTCCCGACCCCACCACGGGCGCCATCATGCCGCCCGTGTACCAAACCTCTACCTACGTGCAGCCGGAGCTCGGCCGCCACCTCGGCTACGAGTACGCCCGCACCCAAAACCCAACCCGTGAGGCGTTGGAGAGAAACGTGGCGGCCCTTGAGGGAGGTAGCCACGGCGTCGCCTTCGGCTCCGGACTCGCCGCCATCGAAGCGGTGGCGAAGCTCCTTTCCAGCGGGGATCACGTGATCTCGGGAGAGGGCGTCTACGGCGGTACCTACCGGCTTTTTGGCCAGGTACTCTCCCGGCTGGGCGTCGGCTTCACCTTTGTGGATTCGGGCGATACGGACGCCATCCGCGCCGCACTGCGCGACGAGACCAAGCTGATCCACCTGGAGACGCCCACCAACCCGATGATGCGGCTCACAGACCTGGCCGCCGCCGCCGAGATCGCCCGGGAGGCCGGGGCGTGGCTGAGCGTGGACAACACCTTCGCCACCCCCTACAACCAGCGCCCGCTCGAGTTCGGCGCCGACCTGGTGGTACACTCCACCACCAAGTACCTCAACGGCCACTCCGACGTGGTGGGGGGTGTCGCGGTGACCGGCAACGAAGAGCTGGCCGGGCGCATCCGCTTTATCCAAAACGCCTGCGGCGCCATCCCCGGCCCGTGGGACTGTTGGTTGGCTCTGCGCGGGATCAAGACCCTGCACCTGCGCATGGAGCGCCACAACCAGAACGGCCAGAAGGTCGCGGAGTGGCTGGAGGGGCACCCCGCCGTGGAGCGGGTCTACTACCCGGGGCTCGGCTCCCACCCGCAGCACCAGCTGGCCGGGCGGCAGATGAGCGGTTTCAGCGGCATGGTCTCGGTCGAGACCGGGAGTCCGCAGCGGGCCAGGAAGCTGGTGGAGGGGGTACGGATCTTCTCGCTGGCAGAGTCGCTGGGCGGGGTGGAATCACTCATCGCACACCCGGCGGTGATGACCCACGCCTCGGTGCCCCCCGAGACGCGGGAGCGGATGGGGCTCAGCGACTCACTGGTACGGCTCTCTTGCGGCGTCGAAGACGCGGGCGACCTGATAGCCGATCTGGAGCGGGCGCTGGGGTAGCTTTAACCAGCTCTTCTTTTACTCTCTACGCGGGTGGCGCGCGAGTTGAGCTCGCCGACGGTGAGCCGCAAACCGTCGCGCGCGGCGCGGACCGCGGCAGCGGTCTCAGGTGCACTCGCCAGGGCCTCCGCCAAGGCGTCCAGGGCGGATTCGAGCCGGGCGGTCAAGACGTGGTCGCCCAGGGCGGGGAGGGTGCGCAAGACCAGCTCTTCGGCCCGCGGCTGGTACTCCGGCGGCAGGCGCTCGAACGTGCGCGCCACGGTGTGGAGGAGCTCCGCGAGACTCTGGTGCTGCATCGACTCCGAAGCAACCACCGCAAGAGACTCAAAGGTCCCCAAGAGCCGCGCGAAGAGGTTGTCTTCGTACACCACCGGCAGCGGCTCGTCCTGGTGGCCTTCTTGCTCCTGGTCCGACCACCGGGCCAGCAGATCGCGCAAAGTTCTGATTGCCAGTAAGCCCGGACCCGGGTCGGAGTTGGCGGTGGAGATAGAGGTCCAGGCGATTACCTCGAGCTGCTCGACGCCGTAATCGGGGTCGGTGGCGACGTCTCGCTGGCGCTCCAGCACCAGCGCCTCCAGCACGCGTTCGCCCACCCTTTCGGCGTCTTCACTGGTGTCCGCCTTGACCTCGGCGACCGCGTCCCCGAACGCGACGTAAGAGCCGACCGCTACCTTGAGGACCACTTCGACCTCGCCCTCCGCGACTTGGACGGCCTTGGCCAGGGCGCCTGCTTTCACACGGGTGACGAAGCCGTGTTCGGGCATCTCGACCAGCGTACCGGCCACCCCCTCGAAGCGCGACGACCGCCTGGTCCTGCGAACCAAGCTCAACTGCCGCTCGCGCGCGTCTAGGGTGAGCCGGTGGATGGCGTCGACGATCTCGGCCGGGCGCATCTGATCGATGGCCGAATAGAGCAAGAGCAGCAGTAGCAGGAGGGCCACCACGGTCATTACCAGCGCCACGGTAGCTCCCAAAACTGGGTTGAAGGGGTCGGCCACGGTGGCCAGCGTCACCAGGGTGTAGACCGCCAACCCGATAAAATAGCCGAAGTAGAGTTGGTTACTACGGCGCCGCAGAAACTGGTCGAAAACCTCATGGGTCAGGGAGCTGGCCGCCTGTTGGACAGCCAGCAGGAGCAGCGAGATGGTGATGGAGGTGACCGTGATGATGCCGCTGGCGATGATACCCAACAGGTCGCTGGTCGCCCCGGCGTCGGCGAACATGCGTGCTTTCAGCGCCTCCCGGAGGGGCTCCAGCCAGGCGATCCGGGCCTGGTCGAGAGTGTAGCTGCCCGCGGCCAGCAGGAGGAACCCGGCCAGGATACACGCGGGGACGGTCAAAAACTCCTCGAACGCCCTCCGGATCACGCCCAAGAGGCGAAAGACGCCGCCTTCCCGGGAACGGTTGCGGTTGGTCGCTTTCAATTCCGCATCCTGCACGGGTAGGTTGAGGGGGCGCCGCGGGCTTTGATCGGCGCGACCGGACGAGCTACAATAACAGCTTGGACTCCTCTAATCCACCTCGATCCGTCCGTGAAGATCCTCATCGTCGGTAACGGCGGCCGGGAGCACGCTCTGCTCTGGAAGCTGCGGCGCGACGCTCCGGACGCTGACTTCTTCATCACCCGGGGAAACGGCGGTACGGCCGGGCTGGCGACGCCCCTACCCTTCGACCCCGGCGAGTTCCAGCCCCTAGCCGGTTGGGCCGAGAGCGAGGGCGTCGACCTCACCGTAGTGGGGCCCGAGAAGCCACTCGCCGAGGGCGTCGCCGATCACTTTCTGGCCCGCGGCCTGCCCGTCTTCGGCCCCACCTCCGCCGCGGCCGAAATCGAGAGCTCGAAGGCGTTCGCCAAACGGTTGATGGAGCGGAACGGCATCCCCACCGCGGCTCACCGGAGCTTCGCCTCCGCCGGTGAGGCGGGGGAGTACATCCTTGCGCTCGAGCGGCCGCCAGTGGTCAAGGCGTCTGGCCTGGCCGCGGGCAAAGGCGCGGTGGTGTGCGACAGCCACGAGCAGGCGCTACTTGCCGCGCGCGACATGCTCTCGGGCGAGGCGTTCGGGGGCGCGGGCAGCGAAGTGGTGGTCGAGGAACGGATGGAGGGAGAGGAGCTGTCCGTGTTCGCGCTCACCGACGGAGAGACCGTCATCCCCCTGCTCGCGTCCCAAGACCATAAGAGGATCGGCGAGGGGGACACCGGCCCCAACACCGGGGGGATGGGCGCGTACGCCCCGGTTTCTACCGCCACGCCGGAGCTGATGGAACGCCTCGAGCGCGAGATCTTGCGGCCCATCGTCGCGGCGCTGGCCGGCGAAGAGAGGAGGTTCAGGGGGCTCCTCTACGCCGGTGTCATGCTCACCGGCGACGGCCCCAAGGTGGTCGAGTTCAACTGCCGCTTCGGAGACCCCGAGACCCAGGCCGTGATTCCCCTGCTGGAGAGTTCGCTGCTGGAGCCGATGCTCGCCATCGCGCGGCAAGAACCGCTCGCGGGCTATGAACCCGCGTGGCGGCCGGGTGTGGCTGTAACCACGGTGCTTGCGGCGGGCGGCTACCCCGGCTCTTACCAGCAAGGCCAACGCATCGAGATCCCGGCGGGGTTGGAAGAAGCCGGCCGGGTGATCGTCTTCCACGCTGGCACGGTGTTGAAGGGCGGCTCTCTTTTTTGCTCGGGGGGACGGGTGCTGGCGGTTACGGCAGTCGCCGACGGAGTGGCCGGGGCGGCGGAGTTGAGCCGCGAGCAAGCCGGGCGTATCTTCTTCGAAGGCGTTCAGTTTCGCAAAGACATCGCTTGGAGGGAGGTGGCGCGTGCCCGAGCTTCCTGAGGTCGAAACCGTGGTCCGCGGCCTGGCGCCCGCTTTGGCCGGCGCCCGGATTGAGCGGGTCGAGGTGCTGCGAGCAGACCTGATCGGGAAGGGAGACAGCGCGGGCTTTGTGCAGGGGCTGGTGGGGCGGCGCGTCGAGGACGTCTCGCGCCGGGCCAAGAACGTAGTAGTGCGCACGGATGACCCAGTGCTGGTGGTGAACCTGGGTATGACCGGCCGCTTGCTCCTGTCGGCAAACGGCGAAACTCCTTCGCACCTGGGCGTTCGTTTCGGTTTGGACCGGGGCCGAGAGCTCCTCTACCGGGACGTGCGCCGTTTCGGTGTTCTCTCTCTGCTCAGCCCGCGCGAGTGGCGGCTGCGAGAGCAGCGCATGGGGCTGGAGCCGCTCTCACAGGAGTTCACCCCCCGGCGGCTGCACCAGCTTACCCGCGGCTCGCGGGTGGCTCTCAAGCAGTGGCTCATGGACCAGCGCAAGCTGGCGGGAGTAGGGAACATTTACGCCAGCGAGGCGTTACATCGGGCCGGAATCCACCCGGGGCGGCGCGCGGGGTCTCTTTCCCGGCCCCGCGCCGGGCGGCTACAGCGGGCGATCCTGGCGGTGCTCGAGGAGGCAGTGGAGCGGCGGGGCACCACACTCAGGGACTACCGAGACGCCAGCGGTGAGCCCGGCCAGTTTCGGGACCGGCTGCGGGTATACGGCCGGGAGGGCGAGCCGTGCGGTGAGTGCGGCCGGGCTATCAGGCGTATAGTCCAGCAAAACCGATCCACCTTCTACTGTCCGGGGTGCCAGCGGTGAGCCGTTGTCTGGCACACCGGTTGCGCCCGCCCAGCTCCACCATGCCGAGAACGCCATCCACCGCCGTTATCGCCCTGGTTACGCTGGCCGCCGCTTGCGGCGGCGAGGGGAGCGCGGCGCCACCCGAGCGGGAAAGCGAACCAATCGGGGGGGTGCCCGTGGACTCCGTCTACGGCGCCTCCTACGCAGAGAACTTACGGGTGGTGCCGGTAGAGGTGGAGGTCCGTGGGCTTCCGGACGGCTGGGCCGGAGTGCGCATAGCCGCGGTATCGGACCTTGCCCTGGGGGCTTGGGAGGGGAGCGGAGAGACCACCCGCGCCGTGCTGACCGCCATCGAGCGGGAAGACCCCGACTTGGTGGTGCTCCTGGGAAGAACGTTTTGGGGCGAGGGCGCCGGGGCCGAAGAGCGCCAGCTCTTGGCCCCTCTGGCGGAGCGCGCCCTCTTCGCCCTGGCGCCCCGCTCCGAAGTGGCTGCCGACACCGGCTCGGCCGCGGCGGCGCCTGCCCCGCGGGGAGAGGAGCTGCTGCGCTCCCTGGGGGCGCTGGTGCTGGAGGATAACCGGGCCATCGTGATACAAAGGGGCGACACCGGCTACGTGTACGGCCTCACCGGGCTCACCGACCCCGCTACCATCAAAGGGTTGGGCGTACCCGCCGACAGTACCGAACGGGACCACCCGGCTCTTTTGTTACTCGACGATCCGGCCACCGCCTTCTTCGTTCCCCCCGGGCGCTTTGCCCTGGCGCTGGCCGGGGGGGTGGTGTGCGGCGATGGTACGGTACCCGGTGTACCCAACCTGTGGACGCTCAACCAAGGGCCGCTCGGCGACTATCGGGTCGAGGGGGCGGAGCGGCTCTACCGGGTGGGCGCTAACGGGCTACTTCTGGTGTGCGGCTCCGGCTTTGGATTTCTCCCGGTCCGCTTCGCCGGACCACCCGAGGTGGCGCTCATCACCTTGGTGGGGATCGCCGACCCGGAAGAGGCCGAGACCTTTACCGCGGCCGACGAGGACACCATAGTGGAAGAGATCGAGGAGGCTAACCCCTAGTCCGGGCCTCCCCCTCCCCACTCCGCCAGCGCGCCCCCAGCTCGTGCGCCACGCCCAGCTGGTCGAGCAGGCGCCCCACCACGAAGTCGACCAGCTCGTGCACTGTCTGCGGCTGGTGGTAAAAGCCCGGCGCGGCGGGCATGATGGTGGCACCCGCGCGGGCTAGCCGCACCATGTTCTCGAGGTGGATCAGAGAGAGGGGGGTCTCGCGGGGGACGAGAATCAGGGGCCGCCTCTCTTTGAGCGTGACGTCGGCGGCGCGCTCCACCAGGTTGCGGGAGGTACCCGCCGCAATAGAGGCGAGGGTTCCCATGGAGCACGGGCAGATCACCATCCCCCGTGACGGCGCCGAACCCGAGGCGGGCGTGGCACCCCGGTCTGACGAGGCGAAGAGAGTTACGCGCGACCAGTCGCCGGTGGCGGCGCGGAGCGCCTCCTCGCCGTCGACCCCGGCCTCTTCCGCCAAGAGTCGCCAGCCGTAACCGGATACGATCAGCCGTACCGGCACCGCGGCGTGGTTGAGAGCACGCAGTAAGCGCACGGCGTACGGGGCGCCCGAGGCGCCCGTGACCCCGAGGGTGAGCGGGGCGTCCGTAGCGGCCCTCACACCAGCAACCTTTCCACCAGCACGAAGCCGAGAAAGAGTATCGAGATCACACCGTTCACGGTAAAGAAAGCGGCGTCGAGGCGCGACAGATCGTCGGCGCTAACCAAGCTCTGTTCGTACCAGAGCATGGCCGCGACCAGCGCCACGCCCGCGAAGAATAGCCCGCCGAACTCCGGAACCACAAAGCCGAGCGCCAGAAAGCCAGCCACAGACAGAGCGTGGAGCAAGCGCGAAGCCAAAATCGCGCCCTTGGCGCCGAACGCGGCCGGAAACGAGTGGAGCCCCTCGTGACGGTCAAAGTCCACGTCCTGGAGCGAGTAGAGCACGTCGAAGCCCGCCACCCAACTCGCCACGGCCACGGCCAGCAAGAGCAGGGCGGAGGCCGGATCGCTCCACTCGCCCGTCACGGCCAGGTAACCCCCCACCGGCGCGATGGCCAGCGCCGCGCCGAGCACCAGGTGCGCCCAGGGCGTGAACCGCTTGGTGTAAGAGTAGAGCAAGACCCATCCCAGGGCTAGCGGCGAGAGCGCGAGACAGAGCGGGTTGAGCATCCCCGCGCTCAGGACGAACACGCCGCCGGCCGCCACCACGGCTACTCCGGCCTCACGCGCCGACAACTTGCCGGAGGGGAGCTCCCGCCCCTCGGTGCGCGGATTGCGGGCGTCGAAACCGCGGTCTACGACGCGGTTGAAACCCATCGCCGCGAAGCGCGCCGAGGTAAAGGCGAGCAAGATCCAGAAGACGTCGCCGAGGTGAACCGGAAAGCGGTACGAAGCCATCACCAGCCCCACCACGGCGAACGGCAACGCGAAAACGGTGTGCGGTAGCCGGACCAGGTTCGAGTAGTCGGCCAGCCGGCCCCGGCCCGGCAGGGTTTGGCCTTCTAACACGTTCAAGCCGCCTCCGCTCGCTTCCCGGTTAGGTACGGCGCCCGCAACTTGACCGGTTGGGGCCGGCGCTTGAGCCGCAGGTTGAGCGCCTCCACGAAGACCGAGAAGCCCATGGCAAAGTAGATGTAACCCTTGGGAATGTGCTGCTCCAGTCCTTCGGCCACCAGGGTCATGCCGATCAGCAGCAGAAAGCTGAGGGCCAGCATCTTTACGGTCGGATGCCTCTCCACGAAGTCGCCGATGGTGTTGGCCGAAACCATCATGAAGCCGACCGCGACCACCACCGCCGTGATCATCACCCAGAGATCCTCCGCCATGCCCACCGCGGTGATCACCGAGTCGAGCGAAAAGACCGCGTCCAGCAGAACTATCTGGAAGATCACCCCTCCGAACGACACCGCCGCCCTAGCCTCGGACCGCCCCTCCTCCCCCTCCAGCTTGTCGTGGATCTCGAAGGTCGCCTTCGCCAGGAGGAAGAGCCCGCCCGCGATGAGGATGAGGTCGCGCCCCGAGATCTCTTGCGCGAGTAGCTCGAAGAGGGGCCGGGTGAGCCCCATCACCCAGGAGATGGCGAAGAGCAGCGCCACCCGCATGATCATGGCGAGAGCCAGCCCGATCTGGCGAGCCCGGCCCCGTTGCGAAGGGGGGAGTTTGCCGGAGAGGATGGAGATGAAGACGATGTTGTCGATGCCCAGGACCACTTCCAGCACGGTCAGCGTCGCCAGGGCGATCCAGATCTGGGGGTCGGCGAGGAAGTCCATGGAAGTCGGGGGTTAGGATGACCGGGGCGGCAAGTTGGCCAACCACCGGAGCCAGGGCAACCGTCTGTCAGCCGGGGGGTTCAGGAGACGGAATCCTCCCCCGTCCCGTCCAGCAACTCGCCTACTTCATGCTCCCTCTCGCGGGCGCGCTCTTCGGCCCGTTCGGCCGCCTCGCGGGCCGGGGAGGTGCGCTTCTCGACCGGGTTGGGCGGTTCCTCGCCCGACGAACACGCCCCGGACAAACAGAGCAGCGCGACCCCGATGGTGGCGAGGGGTCGGTACCGACTCACGGAGTCCGCTCCGCGCGGCCCGGAGGCGGCACCGCTTTGCGGAGCACCATCCCCACAATGAAGAGGGCGGCTGGCGGCAGGGCGTAGACTGGTCCGAACGCCAGGGCACTCGCCACGCACGCCGCGAACCAGAATACCTTCCACACCACCGACTCCAGTTGCGTGAGCACCGCCACCACGAAAGGGGGGACGATCACCAGGTACGCCACTACTGTCAGTGTATCCATGAGAGAGAATCTACCCGCTTGCGGCTCCGGCTTCCACCCCAGCCCCCTTCGGCTTGCCGGAAAGCCACCTGCCGCGCTACCTTCTCCCGCCGGTCTAAAGAGTAACCTCCAACTCAGAGCCGAAACAAATGCCGGAACGGAAGATCCGCGTGCTGGTGGCCAAGCCGGGGCTCGACGGCCACGACCGTGGAGCCAAGGTGATCGCCGCCGCGCTGCGGGACGCGGGCATGGAGGTGATCTACACCGGGCTACACCAGACTCCGGAGATGATCGTCGGCGCCGCGGTCCAGGAAGACGTCGACGTGGTGGCCATGTCCATCCTCTCGGGCGCCCACATGACCCTCTTTCCCCGCGTCCTCAAAGCGTTGCGCGACGAAGGGGCGCGCCACGTGCTACTCACCGGCGGAGGCATCATCCCCGAAGAGGACGGACGGGAGTTGGAAGCACAGGGGGTCGGAAAGCTCTTCGGGCCGGGGACGACCACTTCCCAGGCGGTGGATTACATCCGGGAGTGGTTCGCCGCGCACGGTGAAGACAGGGGGGCGGTGGCCGGGTGAAGTCCCAGGCGAAAAAGAAGGAGAGCGGAAAGTCCGCCGAGAGCAGGGCCGGCCGGCTAACCAGCGAGCTACGCGATCTGGAGGAACGGCTCCGGCTGGGGGGCGGCGAGGAGCGCGTCCAGCGCCAGCACGACCAGGGCAAGCTCACCGCGCGAGAACGGATCGGCTTGCTCCTTGACCCCGGCACCCGCTTTCTGGAAGTCGGACTGTTAGTGGCTCACGACCGCTACGATGGCCAGGCGCCCGCCGCGGGCGTGGTAACCGGGGTGGGCACCGTGCACGGCCGCGAGGTAGTGGTGGTGGCCAACGACGCCACCGTCAAGGCGGGCTCCTGGTGGCCGGAAACCATCACCAAGATGCTCCGGGCCCAGGAGATCGCCATGCGCTGCCGGGTTCCGATCGTTTATCTGGTCGACTCGGCGGGGGTAAACTTACCTTACCAAGAAGGTGTTTTTCCGGGCCAGTACGGGGCGGCCCGCGTTTTTCACTACAACTCCATCATGCGGCGCTACCTGAAAGTGCCGCAGCTCGCCGCGGTCATGGGGCCGTGCATCGCCGGTGGCGCCTACCTGCCCGCTCTCTCCGACGTGATTCTGATGGTCGAGGGTACCTCCTTCATGGGGCTCGGCGGTCCCAACCTGGTCAAAGGCGCCACCGGCCAGAGCGTGGACTCGGAGACGCTCGGCGGGGCGTGGACCCACAACGCCATCTCGGGCGTGGCCCACTACCGGGTGCCCGACGACCGGGCGTGCCTCGGCCAGCTGCGCGAGCTGGTCTCGGAGCTACCCCGCCCTCCCCAACCCTCGCTGCCACTCTCCGAGCCCGAAAAGCCGGCCCAGCCCGAAAGCGACCTGTACGACATCCTGCCAGAGGACCACCGACAGCCGTACCAGGTGCGCGACGTCTTCCGCTGCCTCTTCGACCACGGCGACCTGGACGAGTTCCAAGCCGACCACGCCCCCGAGATGATCTGCGGCCACGCCCGCCTCGAAGGCATCCCGGTGGGGGTCGTAGCCAACGCCCGCGGCATGCTCAAGGACCCGCACGGCGGCCCTCCCAAGTTCGGCGGCATCGTATACAGCGACAGCGCCGAAAAAGCTGGCTACTTCATCGAAACCGTCTCCCGGCACGGCACTCCGATCCTCTTCCTCCAGGACGTCGCGGGTTTCATGGTGGGCCCCGAGGCCGAGCACTCCGGCATCATCCGGGCGGGCGCCCGCTTCGTGGAGGCGATGGCGACGGCCTCCGTGCCCAAGCTGGTGCTCACCGTAAACCACGCCTCGGGGGCGGGCTACTACGCCATGGCCGGGCAGGGCTTCGACCCCGACTTCATCTTCACCTGGCCCACCGGCCGGATGGGGGTGATGGAGGGGGATTCGGCCGTGATGGCTCTGTTCGGCGGCCAACTCGACCAGCTCAAGAAGGAGGGCAAGGAGCCGGACGAAGAAACGCGGCGGAAGGTAGCAAGGGTGCGCGCTGACTACGAGCGGCAACTCGACGCCAAGTACGCGGCGGCTCGCGGTTTCGTGGACGCCGTGATCGCTCCGGAAGAGACTCGCGCCACCATCTCGCTAGCGTTACGGGCCTCTCTCAACAACCCGGGCCCGCACCTGGGTGCCTTCGTGCTGCCTTCTTGACAGCGATCCTCTGCGCTGAGAACAACGCCTTCGCCACCGCCTGACCATGGTACCGACCCCTCCCGACAACATCCGCGTCGCCTCGGGCCAGGGCTTCTGGGGTGACCAGCTCGACGCCCCGCGCCAGCAGATCGAGAACGGACCCATCGACTACCTGATGCTCGACTACCTGGCCGAAGTCACCATGTCGATCATGCAGAAGCAGCGCAGCCGCGACCCCTCGGCCGGTTACGCCAGCGACTTTATCGCGATGATGGGAGAGGCGTTTCCGCTGGTGGTGAAAAAGGGTATCAGGGTGGTGGCTAACGCGGGGGGGGTGAACCCCGCGGCGTGCGGCGAGGCCGTGCTCGAGGCGGCCCGCCAAGCGGGCTTGGCGGGGAAGGCGCGGGTGGGGGTGATCACCGGTGACGACATCCTGGCGCGGCTGCCGGAACTGATCGAGAACGGGGTCGAACTCCGCAACCTGGAGACGGGCGAACCGCTCGCCCCGGTGCTCGACCGGGTGCAGAGCGCAAACGCCTATCTGGGCGCCCGCCCCATCGTGGAGGCGCTGAAGAGTGGAGCGGAAGTTGTCGTGGCGGGGCGCACCACCGACACGGCGCTCACCTACGCCCCCATGATCCACGCCTTCGGCTGGGGGTGGGAGGATTACGACCAGATCGCTTCCGGCGTCGTGGCAGGCCACATCAACGAGTGCGGAGCCCAGGCGTCCGGGGGCAACTCTCTGGCCGGGTGGCGGTCGGTGGAGGGGTTGGCCAGGGTGGGCTACCCGATCATCGAGGCGTCGGCCGACGGCAGTTTCGTGGTCACCAAGCACGAAGGCAGCGGGGGCCGGATAGACCCGGCCGTGGTCAAGGAGCAGCTCCTGTACGAGATGGGAGACCCGGCCGGGTACATCACCCCGGACGCGGTGGCCGACTTTACCACCATCCGGCTGGAGGAGGGCGGGCGCGACCGCGTCAGGGTCCACGGGGTGCGGGGACGCCCACCCACGGATACGCTCAAGGTGAGCGTATCGTACGCCGCCGGGTGGAAGGCGGCGGGCACCCTGGTCTACGCCTGGCCCGACGCGGTGGATAAGGCGAGGGCCGCCGACCGGGTGCTGCGGGAGCGGCTCGAGCTATTGCGGCTCGAGTTCGACCAGGTACTCACCGAGTACGTGGGGTGGAACGCCTGCCACGGTCCGCTGGCGGGACCGCCTCCCGACCTCCCCGAGGTCACAGTCCGGTGGGGAGTGCGCTCCCGTGAGCGGGAAGCGGTGGAGCGCTTCACCAAGGAGATCGCCCCGCTCGTGCTCGCCGGGCCGCCCTCGGTGACCGGCTTCGCTGGTGGGCGCCCGCGAGTTCAGGAGGTGGTGGCGTACTGGCCAGCGCTGATACCCAAGCGCGAGGTGGAGCCGTACCTGAAGGTGGATGTCCGCACCGCGTAGGCAAGTCGGGATCGAGGCCGAAGCCGTGCTCGATCCATGAGAGTCATCTTCCTCGGCACGGCGGCGTCCCGGCCCACGGTCAAGCGGAACGTGAGCGCCCTCATGCTCCAGCGCGAGGGGGAATCCTTCCTCTTCGACTGCGGCGAGGGGACTCAGCGCCAGATGATGCGCTACGGGACCGGCTTTTCGCTCAACGACATCTTCTTTACCCACCTGCACGCCGACCACTTTCTCGGCGTAATCGGGCTGCTGCGCACCCTCGGGCTCCAGGACCGCCGGGAGCCGGTGGAGCTGTGGTGCCCGGCAGGCACCGAAACGATCCTCCACGACGCCGTGAAGCTAGGCGTGGAGCGAGTCCCCTTCCCCGTCAGCGTCAACGGATTGGAGCCGGAGGGTACCCTCGACCGGGGAGAGTTCGTGATTACCCCCTTCCAGACCCAGCACGGCCCCCGCTGCCTGGGGTACGCCGTGGTCGAAAAAGACCGGCTCGGCCGCTTTGAACCGGAGCGCGCCCGCGCCTTGGGCGTACCCGAGGGGCCGCTCTGGGGACGCCTGCACCGGGGAGAAAGGGTAGAGGTGGAGGGCAAGACCGTTGAGCCCTCCCAACTGGTGGGTCCCCCCCGGCGCGGTCGCAAGGTGGTGTATACGGGCGATACGCGCCCCTCGGCCGGGGTGGTCTCGGCGGCCTCTCACGCCGACGTGCTCATCCACGAAGCCACCTTCACCGACCGGGACGCCGAGCGCGCGAGAGAGACCCTCCACGCCACCGCCAGGGAGGCGGCCGGGGTGGCCAAGCAAGCCGGCGCCAAGGCCCTCTACCTGACCCATATCTCTCCCCGCCACGCCGACGACCCGCGCGCCCTGGAGCGCGAGGCGCGCGAGCTGTTCTCCGGCGCGGTAGCCGCTTACGACGGTCTGGTGGTCGAGGTGCCGTACAGCGACGAACCCCTGCCGGATTGACCGGCAGAGCCGCCATTCCAAGCCGATTTGGCGGCTGAAGGCAGGCACGGCTCGTGCGCATAAGCTCAACTTACCGGCTTGACAGATGAACCCCGGTGGTACATTGTTATCCGGTTATTAGCACTCCTATAATAGGAGTGCCAACAGAAACGTACACACATCCACAGGAGGAGGGCACGCAGCAATGGCTACCGCCACCGCAACCCAGATCAAGCCGCTATCCGACCGGGTGGTCATCAAGGCGCTCGAAGAGACCGAACAGATGAAGGGAGGTCTCTACATCCCCGACACGGCCAAGGAGAAGCCGCAGCAGGGCAAGGTCATCGCCGTGGGACCGGGCAGGATCAGCGACGAGGGCAAGCGCATCGACCCAGAGCTCAAGAAGGGTAACAAGGTCTTGTACGGGAAGTACAGCGGGACCGAGGTCACCGTGGGAGACGAGCAGTACCTGATCCTGCGCGAGTCGGACGTTTTGGCAATCGTTACCTAATCACAACTTAGCCAATCACCAACAGAGGAGGACGGCAACACATGGCAGCCAAGGATTTAGTCTTCAACACCGAGGCGCGCAGCGCTCTCAAAAGGGGCATCGACAAGCTCGCCGCCGCGGTCAAGATCACGCTCGGCCCCAAGGGCCGGAACGTGGTCATCGACCGTAAATTCGGCTCCCCCACCATCACCAAGGACGGGGTGACCGTGGCCAAGGAAGTCGAGCTGGAAGACCCGGTCGAGAACATGGGCGCCCAGATGGTCAAGGAGGTCGCCACCAAGACTAGCGACCTGGCCGGAGACGGTACTACCACCGCCACCGTGCTGGCCCAGGCCATCTTTCGCGAAGGCCTCAAAGTGGTCACCGCCG
Source organism: Longimicrobiaceae bacterium (assembly GCA_050732775.1). Lineage (GTDB taxonomy): Bacteria > Gemmatimonadota > Gemmatimonadetes > Longimicrobiales > Longimicrobiaceae > JBOHRN01. Next base: position 42,961 of record JBOHRN010000029.1, read on the forward strand.
GCTCCAACCCGATGGGGGTCAAGCGGGGTATCGACAAGGCGGTAGATCGAGTGGTCGCGCAGCTCAAGGAGATCTCCGTGGAGACCGCGGGCAAGAAGGAGATCGCCCAGGTCGGCACCATCTCCGCCAACAGCGACCCCGAGATCGGTGACCTGATCGCCGACGCCATGGAGAAAGTCGGCAAGGACGGAGTCATCACGGTCGAAGAGGCGAAGGGGCTCGAGACCACCCTGGAGACGGTAGACGGGATGCAGTTCGACCGCGGCTACCTGTCCCCCTACTTCGTGACTGACCCGGACCGGATGGAGGCGGCCCTCGAGGACGCGCTCATCCTCATCCACGACAAGAAGATCTCCTCCATGAAGGACCTTCTGCCGGTGCTGGAGAAGGTGGCCCAGATGGGCAAGCCGATGCTCATCATCGCCGAGGACGTGGAGGGCGAGGCGCTCGCCACGCTGGTGGTCAACAAGCTGCGCGGCACCCTCAAGGTGGCGGCGGTCAAGGCCCCCGGCTTCGGCGACCGGCGCAAGGCGATGCTTCAGGACATCGCCACCCTCACCGGCGGCCAGGTGATCTCCGAAGAAGTCGGTTTCAAACTGGAGAACGCGGTGGTCTCCGACCTCGGGTCGGCCAAGCGGGTGGTGATCGACAAGGATAACACCACCATCGTGGACGGCGGCGGCAAAAGCGATGACATCAAGGGGCGGATGAACGAGATCCGCAGCGCTATCGACAAGTCCACTTCCGACTACGACACAGAGAAGCTCCAGGAGCGGCTCGCCAAGCTGGCCGGAGGGGTGGCGGTAATCAATGTCGGGGCGGCCACCGAGACCGAGATGAAGGAGAAGAAGGCCCGGGTGGAGGACGCCCTGCACGCAACCCGCGCGGCCGTGGAAGAGGGCATCGTCCCCGGCGGCGGCGTGGCGCTGCTGCGCGCTCAGTCGGTACTCGCGGCGCTCAAGCTGGACGACGTCGACGAGCAGGTGGGCGTGCGCATCGTGGAGCGGGCGCTGGAGGAGCCGATCCGCCAGATCGTGCTCAACGCTGGAGCCGAGGGCTCTATCGTGGTCGAAAGGGTTCGCACCGAGAAGAGCAAGAGCTTCGGCTACAACGCCCAGACCGGCGAGTACGAGGACCTGGTCAAGGCGGGCGTCATAGACCCCACCAAGGTCACCCGGACGGCGCTCCAAAACGCCGCTTCCATCGCCGGACTCCTGATCACCACCGAGGCGGTGGTGGTGGAGCACCCGGAGGACGAAAAGACCCCGCCGATGCCAGGCGGCGGCATGGGGGACATGTACTGAGCCCGTAGACTCGGAAAACCCTCAAGGAAAGGGAAGCCCCGTCCTCCGCGCGGAGGACGGGGCTTCCCTTTCCTTATCCCCTCCGGCAGCGTACCTTTAGGCGGGATCCATACTGGACGCGCGCGGTATGAAACCTTGGACCGGAGCTACCGGAAACAGGAAAACCCCGTTCCACCGGTGTTTTTCCGGCCCGCTGTCAGAAATTACCCTTCTCGGCCGTTATATGTACGGACTAGATCTCTCGCCGACCAAACGCCGGAGCGCCCGGCGTAAAGGTCTTCCCGGGGCTCCCCCGGAGGCCCGCGGGAGAACGCACAGGCAAGGAGCCGGTGGCCGAACTAGCCGTTTTCTCTCCCTCGTTCTCGGGCTGGCCTGGCTCTCCGGAACGCCGGTGGCTGCCCAGGGCGATGGGCTCCTCTCGGGGCGCGTCTTCGACGCAGCGGGTGCGCGTCCACTCCCGGGGGTGCGCGTGGTAGTCGTGCGGCTCCCGGCCTCCGAGCTTCCCTTCCGGAGCGAGCAACCGCCCAGTCCGGTCGCCGCCGCGATTACCGACGAAGAGGGGAGATACAGCTTCTCGGGACTCTTCCCGGGCCGCTACCTACTCCGGGTGGAGCGGCTTGGGTACGCCTCCAACCGGATGCAGGTATGGCTGGACCGGCTGGGCGCCTCCCGGCTCTCGATTGGGATGCGCGCCCACCCTATCGTACTGCACCCGGTCAGCGTGACCGGCAACGGGGGCCAGCCCTTCCTGATCTCGGAGGCCGAAGAGTTCTTCCCCAGGGGGGCGCGGGTAGCGGCTGAACTGCTGCGCCAGCGTACCTATTTACAGGGAGACGTGCGAGGCATCAGCCACGACGAGCTGGCCGAGTCGGTGACCCTGGGTGAAACCGACCTCTTCCGAACCCTCCAGAGGGTGCCCGGAGTAACCGCCCGGGACGACTATACGGCGGTCCTCTGGACGCGGGGCGCGCTCTGGGATGAGACCCGGGTATACTTTGACGGGCTACCGCTCTACAACCCCACCCACGCGGGGTGGCTGGTTTCGTCGATCAACCCCGACGGTATCGGTTCGGCGTACTTCCAGCCTGGCGTCCGCTCGGCCGCTATCGGCGAGGGGGCCGCGGGCGTGCTCGACCTGCGCTCGCGCCGCGGCGGCCGCGACGCAAAGGTGGGGGGCGCGGGCGAGATCTCGGTGGCCAGCTTGCGTTTCGCCCTGGATGGCCCCAACCCTGGGAGCGAGGGGTCGTGGATGGTGGCGGGCCGGCGCAGCTACCTGGATTGGATCACACTGGCCGCCCGCAACCTGACCGACGGCGAGATCGACCACATCCCTTACGACTTCGCGGATGTGGTGGCGCGCGTAGACCAGCGGGTGTGGTGGGATCAAACCTTGGAGGTAAGCGGCATTTGGGAAGAAGACCGGGTGCGGGGCGACCTCCCGGAGCTGCTGCTAGGCAACCGCGCCGGTTGGGGAAACCGGGCTGGCAGGGTTACCCTCTCCGGACCCCTCGGGTGGGGGCTCAAGGCCAGACACACGGTCGGCGTGAGCGACTTCTTCGCCCAGGTTTCTCCTCAGACCGGGAGTGAGGGGGGGGTCCAGGTGGTGCCCACCGAGCCCACTCTGCGCCACGGTATCCGCTACCTGAGCGCGGGAACCGAGATCGGCCCGGTCTCCACAGCTGAAGGAGCCCCCGAGTGGTCGGCCGGCGTTCAAATGATCAGGCGCGACCTACACTTCGAGGGACCGGGGAACCCAATCAGTTTGGCCGCCCGGCCGGGGGCCATCCCTCCCATCGGGCCTGAGGGTGGGAACGAGCCGGTGACCATAGACACTCATCAGGAGCACGTGGCCCTTTGGGGTGAGCGTCGCTGGTCCGTGGGGGGGTTGGCCGTGGAGACGGGCGCCCGGGTAGAGGCCGGCCCGGCTGTGCGGGGCGGCGGCGCGGTGCGCGTGGCACCGCGCCTCACGGCGCGCTACCAGCTCGACCCAGCTGCTTCGGTATCGGCCGGGTGGGGGCGGAGCTTCCAGTACGTGCAAGCGGTAGGACCTTTGGGCAAAGGGTTCGGTCCCGAGTTGCACGTGAGCCACCTTTGGCTCCTGGCCAATAAGTCGACCCCCGCCATCCGCTCCGACGTGATCACCGCCGGATTAGAGGTGTGGATGGGTGAGGCGTGGATTGGCCAGCTCAACAGCTATGCCCGCTTCTCGGGCGGGTTGGCCACCTCCGACCCGACCCCCGGACCCACCACTGGCCGGCCTCTCTTCGTGACCGCCGGGAACGAGGCGTACGGGGTCGAGCTATCGGCGCGGCGGCTGGCCGGCCGTTGGACCGGCTCGCTGGGATACGCCTTCGGATTCTCGCATCTGGAGGCGGGCGGCTACCGCTATCCGGCCACCGCGGACCAGCGGCACGCCCTGGATCTGTATACCTCGTACCGGGTGATGGCTGGCTTGCGGGTAGGCGCGGCGTACACCACCGGGTCGGGAAAGCCCTTTACCCGCTTTGTCACGGGCGACTCGGCGCGCGTCGAGGAGCCCAACGCCGGGCGGGGGCCCTGGTACTCGAGTTTGGATCTGATGGTGGACTACGGAGCCCGGCTGGGCGCGGTTGACCTGGGCGCCTACCTTCAGCTCCGCAACGCTCTCGACCAGCAGAACTCCATCACTTACGTGGGGAGCCAATCGCCTTGCACGCCGAGGTCTGACAAGCGCAGACCCGAACCGTGCGCGGCGCCCGACGCCCTCCAGGACGGATTTCTGCGAGGGCTTCCCCGGCTGCCCGTATTCGGGGTGCGGGTGGCGTTCTGACGGCGTGGACCCTGGGAGCGCGTTTGAGCGTTACCACGATGAACTGTTCCGCTACCTGATGCTCCTTACCGGGGAAAGGGAGTTGGCCGAGGAGGCGGTCCAGGATGCGTTTGTCAAGCTGCTGAAAAAGCCGCCCCAGGACGAAAACGTGCGCGCCTGGCTCTACCGGGTGGCCACCAACGCGGCGCGGGACGGCGCGGATAGACAGAGGCGGCTGCGCTTGACCTTGCGGCGGGCGTGGAAGAGGGCCGAGCCGAACCCGACGGCTCCCGCCGCAGATGAGGGGGTAGAGCGTGGCGAGCGGGCGGCGTGGGTGCGCGCGGCTCTGGCTCAGCTCTCTGGTCGGGAACGGACGGTACTGTTGATGCGTGAGGAGGGGTTCTCGCACCAGGAGATCGCCAAAACGGTTGGAACCACCGTGAAGTCGGTGGGATCGATGGTGGCCCGGGCTTTGAACAAGCTCGAGGCAAAGTTAAAAGAAGCTCGGCACCAGGTTGAATGAACATTACCAAAGCGAGGATGCGGCACCCGAACGACGGCTGGCTGATCCGCCTGCTGGACCGAGAGGTGGACGACCTGAAGGCCGTCCGGCTCAGGCGCCACCTGGCCGGCTGCCCGGAGTGCGCCCGGCGCTACCATAATCTGCGAGCTGCCTCGGAGTTTATCTCCCAACGGCTGCTCAAGATCGACGTCCGCCCGCCGGAGGGCCGAGCCCCGCCGGTCATCCCGCTGCGCCCGCGCCGCGGCCGTGGCCGCAGTGGGTTTACGGTGCCGGCGTGGGGGCGGGCCGCAGCCGCGGTGGCCCTGCTAGCCACCACAGCCCTGGCCGTGCCCCCTGTCCGCGCCTGGGTAAGCGACCAGTGGCAGCGGCTGGCGGGGGGGCCGAGGGCCGAAGAGACCACGCCGGCACCGGGACTCTCGCCCACCGGGCCGGCCACCGCTCCAGCGGACGCACGCGAGGCGGTGGCGTTCGCGCCCCTCGCCGACCGGGTTACCATCTCGCTAGAGCGGCTTCAGACGGACGGAGTCCTGTGGCTGCGCGCGCTGGAGGTGGACGAGTTCACGGTGGCGGAACACGGTCGGTCGGACGCCGGCTTGACCGTGCTCCCGGATGCAGTCCACCTCGACAACCGGGCCGACGGGGTGGGCGGATACGTGGTGACGGTGCCCTCGTACCTGGGAGAGGTGCGGGTCCGTATCGCTGGCGGGCCGGTCGAAGTTATTCCAGTGAGGGGCGCCGCCCCCTGGATCATCCGTTACGACCTGCGCACCGGCGAGAGGGTTACTCCGTAACCGCCCAGAAGCCCTCCAACGCGCTCCCCTCCGGGCTCTCGCGCAACTTTTCGAAGGCCCGGTTACGGATCTGCCGGATGCGCTCGCGGGTTACCCCCAGGAGCGTCCCGATCTGCTCCAGGGTGCGCTCTTCGTCCTCGTCAAGCCCGTAGTAGAGGTAGAGTATCTTGCGCTCCCGCTCGGTCAGGTAGCGGGAAAACATCCGATCCATGAACTCCCTCCGGGCCCGCGACTCCACGCTTTCCTGAATCTCTTCCGGGTCGGTCCCCGAGAACCTCTCCCCGAAAGAGGCAGAATCCCGGTCGCTCCGGTCGAGGGGTGCGTCCAGTGACAGCTCGCTGGCCGCTACCCGGCGCAGCGCCCGGATGGTGTCGATCGGCTCCTCCATCTCGGCCGCCAACTGCTCGTCAGTTGGCGAGCGGCCTAGCTTCTGGGTGAGCGCGGTCTCGGTGCGGGAGAGCCGGACCAGGTTGGAGTTCTGGTTGAGGGGGATGCGCACCGAACGGGTCTGCTCGGCCAGGGCCTGGAGTACGGTCTGGCGGATCCACCAGACGGCGTAAGAGATGAACTTTACCCCTTTTTCCGGGTCAAACTTCTTGACCGCCTTGAGGAGCCCTTCGTTGCCGATGCACACCAACTCGGCCAGCCCGAGTCCCCGGCCCTGGTACTTCTTCACGTACGATATAACGAAGCGGAGGTTGGCGGTTACCAGCCGCTCCGCGGAGGGCTTGTCTCCAGCGCGTGCCTTCCGGGCCAAAGTCCGCTCCGCCAGCGGATCTTCGATCAGAGGGTACCTTTCTACGTCCTGAAGGTACTGGTCGAAAGAGTCTAGAGCGCGAGAGCTCAGAAACATGTAAAGGCTTTGTTTAGAGTCGATTCACACCGCCCGGGCCCGGCGAAACACCTCTGTTACAACGGGCTGGGGGGTAGGTTCCCGCTCTCTACACGCTCCGAAAGGCGAGTACCGCGTTGACTCCCCCAAAGCCGAAAGAGTTTGATAAGGCGGCCCGGACACGCCCTGACTGGCCTCCCTCGCGCACGTAGTCTAGATCGCACCCCTCGTCCGGCTCGAACAGATTGAGGGTGGGGGGGATCCAGCGGTGGTGGATGGCCAAGGCAGTGATCGCCGCCTCGATGGCGCCGGCGGCTCCCAAGGGGTGGCCGTGGTACCCTTTGGTACCGCTGACCGCCACCCGGTCGGCGTCGCCGCCCAAGACCTGGCGGATTACCCGGCTCTCGGTGGAGTCGTTGAGAGGCGTCGACGAGCCGTGCGCGTTCACGTAGTCGATCTCGGCGGGGGTGAGCCCGGCGCTCCAGAGCGCCTCCCGCATCGCCCGCGCGGCCTGTGCCCCGTCGGGTCTCGGCGCGGTCATGTGGTGGGCGTCGCTGCTGGTACCGTAGCCAGCCAGCTCGGCGTAAACCCTGGCGCCGCGCGCCCGGGCCCGCTCCATCTCCTCCAGCACCAGCACGGCCGCCCCCTCGCCCATTACGAACCCGTCCCGCTCCCGGTCGAAGGGGCGCGAAGCGGTCTCCGGGTCATCGTTGCGGGTCGACATGGCCCGGATGATGGCGAACGCCCCGAAGCAGAGCGGCGCCAGCGGGACCTCGGCCCCCCCCGCCAGAGCGAGGTCCGCGGCCCCGCTCCGCACCAGCCGCCACCCCTCCCCGATGCCCATCGCACCCGACGCACAGCTCATTCCGTTGGTCGAGTTGGCGCCGGTAAAGCCGAACTCGATGGCGATGTTACACGACGCCGCTCCCCCGAACACCGCCAGGGCCAGGAGTGGGTCCACACCGCGCACCCCCCGCCGCAGGAACCCCTGGTGTTGCACCTCGCCGTAGGCGGCGCCGCCCAGCGCGCTCCCCATCTGTACGGCCACCCGGTCCGGGTCGCCGCTACCCTCGGCGAGCCCGGCGTCGAGTAGGGCCATGCGGGCGGCTGCCACCGAGAACTGAGCGAACCTGTCCAGCCGCTTGACCCGCACTGGCTCCAGGTGAGCGGCGGGGTCAAAGTCGTCCACCTGGGCGGCCACCCGGGAGCGGAAGGGAGAGGCGTCGAAGCGGTCGATGACCCGCACCGCCGAGCGCTCGGCCCGGAGACCGGCCAGTAACCCCTCCGCCCCGGTGCCAATGGGTGTCACGCAGCCGAGGCCCGTGACCGCCACGCGGCGCGGGGCCGGTGGCTCAGGCATCCCGCCGCCGCTCGGCTTCCCGTTTTACCCCCGCCAGGGTGCGGCCGGCGACGTGGTGGATGAAGAACGGCCCGATGATCCATTCTGCCACCTTCCTGCGGGCAATTCCGGGCAGGGGCCACGCCGGACCCAACTCCCAGTCGTGTACCACGCGCACGCGGGTGCGGCCGTGAGCTAGCGTGTGAAAACTCCACTCCACCTCCATGCCGGTGGTGACCCCCGCCACGTGGCGGTAACGGATCACGTGCACGGCCGGGTCGGAGGTCATCTCCGACACCCACCACACCGGGTACGGCAGCGGGCCAAAGTCGCGCCTCGCCGCCATCTCCACCAGACCGGCCCCAAACCCGTCCGGGCGGCGAAAGCCCACCCGCCGGTAGTGCGGCAGCAGCTCGGGCCACCTCTCCACGTCTGCTGCCAACTGAAAACAAAGCTCGCTGGGAGCGGCGATCTCCGTTTCATTTACGGTGTGCATAATAAGCTTGCTCGAGGAGTGCGCACGGGGGCCGGAAAGTGTATCATTAGCAGCGGATCAGAGCAACTTGAGAGACCATGAGCGTAACCTTGGAGGAGGTACGGGAGGCCCGGGAACGCTGCAGGGATCAGCTCGTGAAGACCCCCTGCGCCCCGTCGGCACCCTTTGGGGAGATGTTTGGGGGCAAGGCGTGGTTCAAATTCGAGAACCTCCAGATAACCGGTTCGTTCAAGGAGCGGGGCGCCCTCAACCGGATGTCCCTGTTGGCCGCGGAAGAGCGCGAGCGGGGGGTGGTGACGGCGAGCGCCGGAAATCACGCCCAGGCGGTCGCCTTCCACGCCCGGCGGATGGGAGTGCCGGCCACGGTGGTGATGCCCGAGCGTACTCCGCTCGTCAAGACTTCGAACACCGAGCGGTTTGGAGCCAAAGTGATCCTCCACGGCGCCGGTTACGACCAGGCAATGGAGGAGGCGCTGCGGCTCCGGGACGAGACCGGGGCCGCGCTCGTCCATCCCTTCGACGACCCCGGGGTGATCGCCGGCCAGGGCACGGCAGGTTTGGAGATCCTGCATCAAACCCCCGAGCCGGACGTGGTGGTGGTGCCGGTGGGAGGGGGAGGGTTGATCTCTGGTCTGGCGGTGGCCGTAAAGGAAACTTTGCCGTCCGTGCGGGTGGTAGGGGTAGAAGCGGCGGTGATCCCGGCCGCCCTGCGCTCGCGGCAGGCGGGGGCGCGGGTCACCGTGCCCCCGGCCGAGACTATCGCCGAGGGCATCTCGGTGCGAAAGCTGGGCGAGCACACCTTTCCCCTGATTGAAAAGTACGTAGACGACCTGGTGACGGTCGACGAGGAGGAGATCGCCAGCGCCGTGCTCATGCTCCTGGAGCGCGAGAAGACGGTGGCCGAGGGCGCCGGTGCCGCCGGGGTGGCCGCGGTGGTCCACGGCAAGGTACGCGACTTGGAAGGGAAAGACGTGGTCATCATTCTGTCGGGCGGCAATATCGACGTGAATCTCCTCTCCCGCATCATCGAAAGGGGGCTCGCCAAGGACGGACGTCTGGCCCGCCTGGAGGTCCGCATCTCGGACCGGCCCGGGGCCCTGGCTTCCCTGACCGCGCGGCTGGCTGAGTGCGGGGCCAACATCCTGCGGTTGGACCACCAGCGCGGGAGAGAGGGGATCTGGCTCACCGAGACGGTGATCTCGCTTACCATGGAGACCAGGGGGCAGGAGCACGTGCGCGAGATTCGCCGGGCCCTGGAGGAGCACGGCTACACCGTCTCGCAGCGGTGAGGCGCCGGGCTAGCGAACGAACGCCACGAGTACCACCAAGTCGGTGAGCGCCCAGCAGTAGAGGGCGGCGTACATCCCCCGTTTGTGCCCTTCGGGAGACGTCTCCTCGGCGCGCACCGCCCAGGGGAGTAGCACCGCGAGCCACGCCGCCAAAGCCAGAAGTAAGAGCACGGGCAACCGTGGCAAGGGGGCGCGGGCGAGCGCCGCCCCGAAGGCGCCGAAAGCCGCGCCCACCGAGGCGAGGGCAACTCCGAGCGAGGGCCGCGCGCCGCCGACTAGCATGGCAAAGGTGCGGTCGCCCCGCTCCTGGTCTTCCTCCAGTTGGTAGAGTTGGGTCAAGGGGTAGAAGCCGGCGAAGAGAAAGCCGAAGGCCACGAACAGCCACACGGCGTGAGCGGCCAGCGGCCGACCGGTGGCCGCCCACCCGGCCAACGGGGTGAGAGCCCCAAACCCTACCGCGTTGATGAGCAGGTCGAGCCCGCCCACCGCCTTCCAACGGAAAGGCGGCACCGAGTAGAGGACCGACAAGCCTAAACAAAGGGCGTACGCCAGCGCGAACAGGGGCGGCAGCAGGAGAGCCAGAAGCTGCCCCCCCGCCAGGAGTCCGCTAGCGAACGCTAATAGGTAGGGCGGAGGTGGGGGCGGAGCGTCCAGGTAGCCGATATCGCCCCGGTCCCGGTCGAAGACCGAGTTGAGGGCCAGGGTGCCACCGTTCAGAAAGAAGACCCAACAAGCCAGCGCCAGCAGCAGCGACCCCCACCCACCCCCGCCAGCCAGGTCGAGGCCGCTGGCCAGGAGAAAGCCGAGGGCGGTGTGGGCGGCCACGATGGGCCACTCCCGCGGCCGCAGGTGGAGCAGATACGAGAACCCTTCTCCCGGCAGCAGCCAGTACCCCCACACCCGCCAGCGGTTGGCCGTGCGATGAGCTAAGACCGGCTCAGCCGCCACGGCTGGCTAGGTACTGGCGGGCAAACTCGACCCCGTACAGAGTCAGGTGCGGCTCCACCAAAGCCACCCTCTGGCAGTGGGGCGCGATCATCCCGGCCAGCCCCCCGGTGGCCACCACCACGGCGCCGGGCCGCTCCCACTCCTCCAGGATGCGCAGCACCATGCCGTCGATGGAGTCCACAGCTGCGTAAAAAACGCCGCTCTGGATGCACTCCTCCGTGCGCTGGCCGATTACCCGGCCGGGGACGCCTATACCTACCTTCGGTAGCTTGGCCGCCGCCTCGGTGAGCCGTTCGGACGCGGTCCGCACTCCGGGGGCGATTACCCCCCCCGTGAACGCCCCGTCGTGGGTTACGCAGTCGTAGGTAGTGGCGGTGCCCAGATCTACCACCACGGTGTCGGCTCGGTACATGCGGCTCGCGGCCAGGGTGTTGGCGACGCGGTCGGCCCCCACGGTGAGGGGCTCGTCGACCTCGAGCCGCACCGGCAGGTCGCTGTCGGCGCCGATGGTCTCCGGCTCCACGCCGAGACGCCTCGCTGTATCCTCGATGATTTCGGTGAGCGGGGGAACCACCGAGGCGAGGGTGAGGGATTCGACACCGGCGGGGTCGAAACCACCTGTACGGAGAAGGTGCCGGAGGAGCATCGCGTACTCGTCAGGGGTCCTGCGCCGGTCACTGGCCAGCCGCCACTCTGCCTCCAGCCCGCCCTCCCGGAAGAGCCCGGCCGCGATCTCGCTGTTACCTACGTCCAAGGCGAGGTTCACCTTACCGTCACGCTCCCGGAGAGGACTCTCCTCAGCCGCCCGGATCGATCTCGCACCAGCAGAGCGCCGTCAGGGGCGACGCCGAGAGCGTCCCCCTCCACCACGCTTCCTCCGGAGTTGACAGAAACGCGGCGGCCGACCAGCAGGTCGCGCCGCTCCACCTCGGCTTGCTCCCCGCCCGAGAGCTTGCCCCCCACCTCCCCGGCCGCTTTCAGCACCGCCTTTACCACTCTGTCCGCGACCCCGGCGCGGTCTACCCGGTGCCCAACCGCGAGAGAGAGGGAGGTGGCCCGCTCACGGAGCCCGGGGGGAAAGTCACCGGCGCGCTGGTTCACGTTGATCCCGATCCCTATAATCAAGAAGTTGGCCCCCTCGCCTCCCCAACTCCCCTCGCATAGGAGTCCGGCGAACTTACCCTCTCCAAGGTACAGATCGTTCGGCCACTTGAGGAGAACCACGGCGGGCGCCACCACCGCATCCAGCGCCCGCGCCACGGCCAGCCCCGGTGATAGGGGAAGCGGAGGAGGCGGCGCCTTCGGGCCGGGCCGGATAACCAGCGAAAGCCACACCCCGACCCCCGGCGGGGACGACCACCCCTGCCCCCCCCGCCCCCGCCCGGCGGTCTGCTCTTCGGCCAGCACCACGGTGCCGTGGGGCGCTCCGGCCGCGGCGAGCCGTTTGGCCACGTCGTTGGTGGAGCCAACCCTCTGATACAGGCAGAGGCGCGGCACCCCCCACGCCTCGGCCAGCTCATCCGCGCTGCTACCCTGCCAGCGACCGAGCGGTTCTTCATTCACCGCGCCTCCAACCGGAGCGTCAGATCCAGGGCCGGGGCCGAGTGGGTGAGTGCGCCCACGGAGATAAAGTCCACGCCACTCTCCGCGACCAGGCGCGCGTTCTCCAGCGTGACGCCGCCCGACGCCTCGGTACTGGGGCGGGGCCCACTCTGCGACCGTATCCGCTCCAGCGCCTGGTGCAATACGGGTAGCGGCATGTTGTCCAGCAGGATACGATCGACCACCCCGCTCGCCAGCACTTCGTCTAGCTCCCGCAGCGTGCGTACCTCGACCTCCAACTCGACCCCCGGTTCACGAAGCTCCATCACCCGCTCCAAGGCGGGGCCGACACCCCCGGCCAGGGCCAGATGGTTCTCCTTGATGAGAACCATGTCAGAGAGACCGAGGCGGTGGTTCTCACCCCCGCCAGCGCGCACCGCCAGCTTCTCCATCCCCCTCATCCCGGGCGTGGTCTTGCGGGTGTCCAGGACACGGGCGCCGGTTCCCTCGACCGCCGCCACGTAGCGCCGGGTGAGCGTGGCCACGCCGGAGAGGCGCTGCAAAAAGTTCAAGGCGGTCCTCTCGGCGATGAGGATGGAGCGGGCCGCCCCCGACACCCGCAGCAAGGTGTCGTCCGGCTCTACCCATTCGCCGTCCCGGCGCTCCGCCGTGATCTGCAGGTAGGGATCGACCTCCCGGAACACCGCCCCTGCGACCCCGGTCCCGGCAAGCACGCCGGCGCTCTTGGCCTGGACCACGGCCTCGGCACGTGCCTCCGCGCTCACCGTCCAGAGGGTGGTGACGTCGCCAGCACCCGTGTCCTCGGCCAACGCCAGCCGGATGAGCGCCAGCTCCGGCTCCGGCGGGTTCACGCCGCGAAGAGTAGAAAGAGGGCACCGGCGGCCCAGCAGTACCAGCCGAAGGCGTGAAAGTTTTGGCGGCGGAGCATGGAGACGAAGAGCCGGATAGCCAACACCCCGCTCGCGGCGGCGGCTATGAATCCGGCCAGAATCGGCACCGCGCCGATAGCCGCCCCCTCGCTCGCGGCGTCGGGGATCTGTAGGATGGCCGCCCCTAGGATGGCGGGCACCGACATAAGGAACGAGAATTCGGCCGCCGCCACCGGGTCGATCCGCCGCCACAGCCCGGTGACCACCGTGCTCCCCGAGCGGGAGATCCCCGGCAGGATGGCCACCGCCTGGGCCACCCCCATGAATACGGCCCCCAGCCACCCCGGTCCGCTTTGCTGCTCCTTGGCCGAGGTGAGCCGTGCGCTGCCCATGATTACCGCCTCGAGCGCCAGTACGACCGCGAACGGCATGATCGTGCCCATCCACGCCGACACCCCCGCCGCCACCACGATGGGCGCGAACTCCACCGGACCCGGGCGTTCGGGGGTCCGCGTCCAGCGGGTGCTCCACACGAAGGTTCCGGTGACCAGGAGCATGGTGGCGGCGAAGGTGGGGTCGCCGAAACGCCCCTCGAACCAGTCCTTGAATAGCACCCCCACCACGCCAGCGGGGATAGTGGCCAGGGCAATCTTGAGCACGTAGGGCCAGGCGTCCTGGTCGCCTCCCCGCCCCACGCAGCCGAGGCAAAGCCGGAAAACCCGCTGCCGGTACACCGCCAGAACCGAGACCAGCGTAGCCACGTGGACCGAGATATCGAAGGTGATGCCCTCCGTCTGCAGGCCGAGCAGCTCATCGGCCAACACCAGGTGGCCAGAGCTAGAGACCGGAAAGAACTCGGTGAGCCCCTGCACCACCCCCAAGACAACCGCCTCCCACCAAGTCATGGAACCCCCGCCGCGACTCTAGTTGTCTTCGCTTCTCCGCTCTGGATACGCCGGTAGTACGCCTCGTACATCGGTACCACGCGGTTCACCGAGAACTCCTCTCGGGCCCGTTCCCGGGCGGCGCGGCTCATGGCGTCCCAGCGTTCGGGGTCGCGCAGGATGTCCACCGCCGCGCCGGCCATTTCGTCCAACGCCTCGACCGGCGCCAGTACCCCGGTCTCGCCGTCGGCCACCACCTCGGGGAGGCCGCCCACCCGCGTGGCCACCACCGGCACCCCGCTCGCCATCGCCTCCAGCGCCACCAGTCCGAACGACTCCGTCTCGGAGGGGAGCAGAAACAGGTCGGCGCACGCCAGCAGTTCGGCCACCGAGTCGAGTTTGCCCAGAAAGGTCACCCGCTCCGCCACCCCCAGGGCTTCGGCCTCTCCGGCCACCTCGGGCCGGTCGGGGCCGTCACCCACCAGCACCAGCCGGGCCGGAACTTTCGGCGCCACCCGCGAGAAGATACGCACCACGTCCTTCACCCGCTTGACCGAACGGAAGTTGGAGATGTGCAGGATCAGCTTTTCCCCCGGCTCCAACAAGGCGCTCCTCCGGCACGGGTAGAGGTCGCGGCCGTAACGGTCGGGGTCCACGAAGTTGGGGATTACCTCGATGGCCGCCGGACGGGCACCGAAGCGCTCCACCGTCTCCCTCTTGAGGTACTCGGAGACCGCGGTGAGCCCGTCCGATTGGGCGATGGAGAAGCGGGTGATCTCAAGGAATGACCGTTCCTGCCCCACCAACGTGATGTCGGTGCCGTGCAGCGTGGTGATGATGCGGAGCCCGTGGTCTCCCAGCATCTCTCGCGCGATCCACGCCGAGGTGGCGTGTGGGATGGCGTAGTGGACGTGCAGCAGGTCGAGCTCCTCCTGGATGGCCACTTCGTGCATGGTGGCGGCGAGGGCCAGGTCATACGGCGGGTATTCGAAGAGGGGGTAACGGGCCACCTCCACTTCGTGAAAAAAGACTCGCTCCACGAAGTGGGGGAGCCGGAACGGCTGTGCGTAGGTGATGAAGTGGACCTCGTGGCCCCGCCTGGAGAGCTCGATGCCCAGCTCGGTGGCCACCGCGCCCGAGCCACCGTAGGTGGGGTAACAGGTAATGCCGATCTTCACTGAGAAGTAGGTCTGGGAGTAGGGTCAGGAAGATGATACGGCTCGGGCGAGCTCGGAGGCAAGCTCACCCGCCGGACGGCTGGCGTCCAGGCGGAGGGCCTCGGGCCCGAGTTGGTTGCGAAACCAGGTGACTTGGCGGCGCTGGTAGCGCGCGGTGTCCCGGACCACTGCGGCCAACGCTTCCTCCAGGGTGATCTCGCCCCGCAGGTGCGGGACCAGCTCCATGTAGCCGTGCGCCTTGAGACCGTGAGCGTCCGCACCGTAGTTGGCCACCAGCCGGCGCACCTCGTCTACCAACCCCTCTTCCACCATGCACCGGGCCCGTTGCTCGACGCGCCTGTCCAACTCTTCGCGGGGCGCCTCGAGCACGAATACCAGCGGCCAGAGCGGCGCGGCTTCGGGTTCTCCCTTCCGCTGCCACCACGAGAGGGGGTAACCTGTGAGCAGCGGCATCTCCAGCGCCCGCAGCAACCGTTGGCGCCCCCCCCAGGAGCTGAGCCGCTCCGCCATGGGCGGGTCGAGCCGGAGTAGCCAAGCCCGTAGCCGCTCGGTCTCTAGCCCGGCTAGCAAGCTACGCAGACGCTCGCGCGGCTCCGGATCCAAGCCGGGCTGGCGGAAGATGGGGTGGGTGAGGGAGCGCAGGTAAAAGCCCGTGCCCCCGGCCAGTATCGGCGTCTGGCCGCGCCCCTCGATCTCGGCGATGGTTCGCCGGGCGAAGCGGGCAAAGTCGCCGGCGGTAAAGCGCTGGTCAGGGTCCACCAGATCAAAGCCGTGGTGGGGCACTCCTTTGCGCTCCTCGAGCGCGGGCTTGGCCGTGCCGATGTCCATGCCCCGGTACACCTGCCGGGAGTCCATGCTGATAACCTCGCCGCCGAGCCTGAGCGCGGCCGCCACCGCCACCGCGGTCTTGCCCGTGGCCGTGGCTCCGACCACGGCAAGGGTACGGCTCAACTCCGTCCGAACCTGCGGTCCAGCTCGGTCAGTGAGAGCTGGATCACGGTGGGCCGGCCGTGCACGTCGTGATACGGCAGTTCGGTGGCGAAGAGGCGGTCGAAGAGCTCGGCCATCTCGCCTCGCGAGAGCGTTTGCCCCGCCTTGATGGCGGCCTTGCACGCGAAGGATAGGGCCACCCGCTGGTGCTGGTTGCGGGCCGCGTTCACCAGGGGAGAACCCTCGGTCAGCTCGGCCAGCATCTCGCGCACGCACCGCTCCGCGTCGAAGTAAGCGTGCGGGTTGGGAACGGCGCGGATCAGCACGGTGTGGCCCCCGAACGACTCTAGCTCGAAACCGGCGCGAGCAAGGACTCCCGCCAGCTCTCCGGCCACGGCGTGCTCGGCGGGCGAGAGTCGCAACGTGATCGGAAAGAGGAGGTGCTGGCCCGCGGCGCACCCGTCGCTTTCGAAGCTGCTCACGATCTCTTCGTACAGAACCCGTTCGTGGGCCGCGTGCTGGTCCACGATCACCAGTCCGGAGCGGGTCCCGGCCAAGATGTAGCGGTCGTGCAGCTGCCACATCTCCCCGCCGGCGAGCTCCCCTTCCCCACCCTCCCCCCCCGACTCTGCGCCCTTGCTGGCGGCGGGTACGAACAAGCTCATCTGGGAGGTGCTCTCC
Organism: Longimicrobiaceae bacterium; assembly: GCA_050732775.1. Classification (GTDB taxonomy): domain Bacteria; phylum Gemmatimonadota; class Gemmatimonadetes; order Longimicrobiales; family Longimicrobiaceae; genus JBOHRN01. The sequence continues at coordinate 59,376 of JBOHRN010000029.1, forward strand.
CCTCCCGCCGGGGGGCCGGGCTCGCGCACCCTTAGCGGCGGTAGCCCGGCCGGGTGGTACTCCGCGCCGGCTCGCTGGCCCAGCGCCGGTGTACTCTCCGGCTCTCCCAGCGCGCGGCGCACCCCGTCTTCGACGAGGCGCTCCACGGCCACCGCGTCGCGGAAGCGTACTTCGAGCTTGGCGGGGTGAACGTTCATGTCCACCTGCTCCTTTGGCACCTCCAGAAAAAGAAAAAAGGAAGGGCGCACCCGCTCGGCCACGGTGGTACGGTAGGCGCGGTCCACGGCCTTGGCCAAGGCGCTGTCGCGGATGGGCCGGCCGTTCACGAACAGGTAAGCCCGCCGGCTCCCCGGGGTGGCCCGGTGGGGTCGTTCGATCAACCCGGTGAGAGCCGCGCTCCCACCCTGGTGGGCAAAGGGCATGAGTCCGGCCTCCCACTCAGAGCCCCACAGGTCGGCCACCCGGGAACGAACCTCGCCGGCGGGGGCAAGGTCGGCGAGCGCGCGGCCGTTGGACTCGAGCCGGAATGCGGTAGCGGGCGCCGCCAGCGACAAGAGGACTATCTGCTCGCTGACGGCACGGGCCTCGGCCGAGGCCGGGCGTAAGAACTTGCCCCTGGCGGGGGTATTGTGGAACAAGTTGCGGACGGTGACCGTGGTGCCCCGCTGGCGGGCGCACGCCTCCACCTGGTGCAGGCGTCCCGCCGAGATACGCAGCCGGGTACCGTCGCCGCCCTGCTCGGCGGTCTCCAGCGTCATACGCGACACCGCGGCTATCGACGGCAAGGCCTCGCCCCGGAAGCCGAGCGTGACCACCCCCGCCAGATCTCGCTCGTCCTTGATCTTGCTGGTGGCGTGGCGGTCCAGGCAGAGGAGGGCGTCCTCACGCCCCATGCCGCAACCGTCGTCGGCCACCCGCACCTCCGTCTTGCCTCCGCCCTGGATCGAGATCTCCACCCGGCCGGCGCCCGCGTCCAGGGCGTTTTCGACCAGCTCCTTGACCACCGAGCCGGGTCGCTCCACCACCTCGCCCGCGGCGATCTGGTTGACCAGGAAGTCGGGGAGGATGCGTACGCGGCGGGGCACCCTAGAACCGTAGCTCTCCGTCAACCGGAAGTCCGTAAAAGCGCGCGGCGTTCCCGCTAGTCATAGTGGCCAGCAGCTCCGGCTCCTGGCCCCGGATAGCCGCCACCCGGCGGGCTATCTCGGCCACGAACGCGGGTTGGTTCAGCTGGCCCCGGTAAGGCACCGGGGCCAGGTACGGGGAATCGGTCTCGATCAGGAGCCGGTCTCCGGGCACGGCCCGCACGGCGTCTTCATGGGTAAAGTTCTTGAAGGTCACCATACCGGCGAAGGAGGCGTACCACCCCGCCTCGAGTCCGGCTTCAAGGAGCTCCGGCCCGCCGGTAAAGCAGTGGAGCACCCCCGCGACAGCGGCTCCGTGCTCGCGGATCATGGCGGCCAGGTCGTGGTCGGCGTCGCGTGAGTGGACCACCACCGGGAGGCCGGCCTCGCCGGCCAACTCCAGCTGCCGCTGAAAAGAGCGTCGCTGGGCGCCCGGCGGGGAGTGCTGGTAGTGGTAGTCGAGTCCGGTCTCGCCCACCGCCACCACCCCGGGCCGGTCCAGCAGGTCGCGGATGCGCGCCAGAGCACCGTCGCCCGCACCGTCCGCGTCGTGCGGATGAACCCCCGCGGTGGCGTAGATCCTGGGAGATTTGCCCGCGTCGGCCGCGGCCAGCTTGGCCGCCCGGAGGGAGTCGTCCGGGTCGGTCCCCACTGTGACCACCGCCTCTACCCCGGCTTTATCCGCCGCCGCCAGCACCCGGTCGAGGTCGCCGCTCAGCCGCTCCGAGGTGAGGTGGCAGTGGGAGTCAAAGAGGCGCACCCGGTCACACCACCGCGCCCGCCTTCTTACGCCGGGCGGGGGCGCTCTCGGAGTCGTGCGGCCACTTCTTTTCGATCAGGTACAGGAGCGGCGGCCCCACGAAGATGGAGGAGAAGGTCCCGATGCCGATCCCCAGGATCAGCACCAGCGCGAAGTCCCGGATCACCGCCCCGCCGAAAAGGTAGAGCGACGAAAGCGTGAGCAGCGTGGTGCCAGAGGTGAGCACGGTGCGCGGCAGGGTCTGGTTGATGGCGGCCTGGAGCGCCGCTCTGTAGTCCCTCTTGCCCCGCACCTTGGCGAGGATCTCCCGCGCCCGGTCAAAGACCACAATGCTGTCGTTGAGCGAATACCCCACGATGGTGAGCAGGGCGGCCACGGTGCCCACCGAGACCTCCATCCAGAGGATGCCGATGATACCCAGCGCAATGACGATGTCGTGGGCGGTGGCCGCTATGGTGGCGATCCCGTAACGCCACTCAAAGCGGATAGCCACGTAGATGAGCGTGAGCACGAAGGAGACCAGAATGGCGAGGGCGGCCTTCTGTTGGAGCTCTTCTCCCACCTGTGGCCCCACCGCCTCGGTCCTGACCACCTGCGCTTCATTTTCCGGAAATGCCCGGCTCATGACTTGGGTAACCCAGTCGGCGGGCTCACGGCCCTCGGCCGGGTCGAGCGTCATGCGCAGCAGAAACTCTCGCTCGGACCCGAAACCCGAGAGCTGGGCCACCGGTAGACCTCCCTCCGCGGCGGCCGCCCGCACCCGGCTCACCGGTACGTCTTGGCCGAACTCGAGCTGGACGATGGTACCGCCCGTGAAATCGACCCCGTAGTTCACCCACGAGCCGCGGGCCGCGGCGTTGAACGCCATCGTGGCGATACTCAGCCCCAGGACGACTCCGGAGACCAGGTAACCCCGGCGGCGCCAATCCAGGAAGGGGTAGTTCGCTTGGGCGAAAAATCTCATCTGCTGTGTCGCTTAAAAGGGTTGCACGAAACGCCGCTGGATCAACGGCGTCTAGACGGAAACAGTGCTCCCTGCGCTCTTCCGGTCCAGGTACACCGTGAAGAAGGTGCGGGTAACGAAGATGGCCGAAAACATGGAGGCGACGATGCCGATCACCAGCGTGACCGCGAAGCCGCGCACCGGGCCGGTCCCGAAGTAGAAGAGGATAAAGCCGGTGATCAGCGTGGTGAGGTTTCCATCCACGATGGCCGAGAGGGCGTTACGGAAACCCTCGCTAACCGCCGTGCGGGGGCTCCGGCCGGCGGCCAACTCCTCCCGGATGCGCTCGAAGATGAGCACGTTGGCGTCTACCGCCATGCCGATGGAGAGGATGAGCCCCGCGATCCCCGGCAGCGTGAGCGTGGCTCCGATGCTAGCCAGCCCTCCCATCACGTAGAGGACGTACAGCCCCAGCGCCGCCACCGCCAGGACCCCGGCCAGCCGGTAGTAGCCGATCATGGTGAGGATCACGAGCACGATACCGATCATCCCCGCCAGCTTCCCCTGCTCCACCGAGTCGCTCCCCAGGGAGGGACCCACCGTGCGCTCCTCCACGATCTCGATGGGGGCGGGCAGGGCACCAGCCCGCAGTACCAGCGCCAGGTCGCTGGCCTCCTCCAGGGTGCTGCCGCCGAGCTCGATCTGGCCGCTGGTGCCGATGGCTCCCCGGATCACCGGCGCACTCACGACTTGGTCGTCCAGCACGATAGCGAGCAGTTCGCCGATATTGGCGCTGGTAAACCTCTCGAACCTGCGTCCGCCCTGGCGGTTAAACTCGAAGGTGACGATCGGCTGGTTGAACTGGATGTCGCGCTGGGCGGCGGCGTCCACCAGAAACTCGCCGGTAACCACGGCTTCGGTTTCGACCAGGTAGAGCTCTCGGAAGCCGGTCTCCTCGCCCTCGGGCGTGAACCCCCACAGCAGTTCGGTACCGCGCGGGAGGGCCCTCTCGACGCCCGGTATGGCCAGGTACCTCTCAACAGCGGGCACGTCGGCGTCGCTCACCGCGAAGCCGCCTTCGAGCCCCAGGGGCGAGAGGAGCGCGGTAAAGGGGCGGTCCCGGTCCGCGGCTTGATCCTCACCCTCCACGGGCTGGAGGATGCCGAGGGGAGATGGCGCCGTATCTAGCTCCTCCTGGGTAGGGGGTTCATCCCCTAGGGCTGCTGAAACCGCTCGGTCGACGCGGGGCAGAGCGCCCTCTAGCTCCGAACCGGGTAGCGCGTGCCTGAATTCAAGGAAGGCGGAGCGCTGGATGATGTCCTTGGCCCGGCTCTGCTCCTGGGCGGTGGCGCCGGGCAGCTCCACCAGTATGCGGTCGCTCCCCGCTTTCTGGATGGCCGGCTCGGCGACGCCCAGCTCGTCGATGCGGGTACGGATCACCGTGAGGGCGCGGTCGATGGCGTCTTCCCTCTCCGCCCGGTCCATCTCTCCCTCGGGGTCGGCCACCTCGAGTGCCAGGTAGGTACCCCCCTGGAGGTCGAGCCCTAGGGTGATCCCGCGGTCCCAGAGAAACCAGAGAGATAGGGCGGAAAGGGCGGCGATTACGGCGAAGCGCCCTCGCAGGGTCTTTAGCATGCGGTGTGTGGTGCGCGGAAGATCGGGTAGCTGTCAGCGAGACTGGCGGCGGCTCACTGGATGCCCACCATGCCTTGCACCGACTCGATCAGTGCGGCAGAGTCGTAGCCCACCCCCTGCTTGAACACCAGGACCACGTTGCGGATCTCCCCGGGCCGGGAGACGGGGTCTCCGTCGATCACCACCAGGTCGGCGGCTTTGCCCTCTTCCACCGAGCCGAAGAGGTGGTCGTCGCCCAGAATCCTGGCGCCGTTGAGGGTCATGATCTCGATGGTCTCCACCGGGGTGAAGCCCGCCTCGATGAGGAGCTCGTAGTTGCGCTGGTCGCCAAAGCCGGGCAAGGCGCCGCCGTTGCCCGTGGGGTCCACGCCAGCGCCCAGTAGCCCGCCCGCCTCCACGAAGGCCTTCTCGAAGGCCTGCGCCTTGTGGAAGAGCTCTGGTACCAGACTCGCCTCCGCGTTGGCGGCGATCTCGTCGCGCACCTCCAGGTAGTCCTCTCGCACCTCCGGCGCCATCGCCTCGAGGACCCTCTGCTCGAGCGGCGGACGCCCCGGATAGGATAGTTCGTAGACGGCCAGCGTCGAGGTCATGGCCACACCGTTCTCGATCATCTCCCGGAAGGTGGTTCGCACCTGCTCGCTGTTCACCTCTACCTCCAGGAAACCCTGCCACAAGTCGTTGGGGCACTCGCCGGGCTCCCTGCCCGGGTGGTAATCGGTGTTGGTGAGGAGGCCGTGCTCCAGGTTGTCGATGCCGAGCGCCACCGCCTCACGGAAGGAGACCGAGCAGAGGTGACCGGTGAACTTGAGCCCGCGCCGATGGGCCTCCGCGATCGCCGCCCCCAGGGCTTCCGGGGTGATGCGCGTATACGCCTTGAACCAGTCCACCCCCTCATCGGCCCAGTAAGCGACGATCCGGCGCGCGTCGGCGGGCGTGGCCACCTGGGTCATATACCCGGCAGCGCCGCCGCCGGTGAGGTACGGGCCGGTGATGTACATGCGGGGACCCGGCTGCTCGCCGCGCCCGATCGCCGCCTTGAGGTTGATCTCGCTGTAGGGGTGGTAGCTCCCGGTGGTGCGCACGGTGGTGACGCCGCTCGCCAGGTACAGCCGGGGGGCGCTGTAGCTAGACTGCACGCGCCGGCCGGCGTTGGTGTAAAAGGTATGGTTGTGCAGGCCGACCAGGCCCGGGATCACGGTGTGGCCGGGCAACTCCAGCACCTCGGCGTCGGCGGGCACGGCGACCCTGCCGGTAGGTCCCACCCCGGCGATCCTGCCATCCCGGATCAGCACCGTCTGGTCCTCGGCGGGCGCCGCCCCGGTACCGTCCACCACCCTCACCCGCGTGAGGGCTATCACGGGCGCGTCGATGGTCACGAACTCGAGCACTGCGGGCGACAACCCCGCAGCCGGGGTTTGGGCCGCCAACGGGGTGGCGAGCAAGAGGGCCAGTGTCAAGGTGAACTGTTTGTGCATGGAGTCCTTTCCGCCAAAGGGGTGAGGGGCCTAGTCACCAGTGTACTAGAGACACCGGCGCCGGTCAATCGTGCGAGACAGCAGCGGCCGTCCCCGGCTGGTACCCCTTCCACCCCTCCCACTCCCCCTCCTCCGGCTCGACCCGAAAAACCATCTTCATCCCGCTCCCCAAGTGCTCCGAGATATGGCAGTGGAGCATCCAGTCGCCCGGGTTGGACAGCTCCACCAGGAGGTCGGCGGTCCAACCCACGGGCAGGATAAAGGTGTCCTTCCAGACCAGGTTCCGGTTCGGAACCCCGTTCAGAGATAGTACCAGGAAGCGCTGGCCGTGGACGTGGATCGGGTGTTGCATGGCGTGCAAGACCTCCCGCTCGTTGCGGAGGCGCACTTTAACCACCTCGCCCTGCCGGAAGCGCCAATCGATCTCCATGTTTTCCTTTCCGCTGGCGGGGTCGCGGATAATCCACTCTACCTCGTTACCGGTGACGGCCCAGTTCATCATCGGCATGGTCCCGGCCCACTCCACCGGGTTAAAGTAGGCGGAGTCGAGCCGCATTAGGGGAAGGAGGGGAAAGGGAAGGTCGCCCATCTCCATGCTAAGCACCAACTCTCGGTCCGGGGGACGGTCGAAGTGTGGGCGTAGCCGGTCCACCTCTGCTGCTACCTCCGGGTGTTCGCGCAGCCCGCCGGAGCCGGTAACCACCTCAGGAGCCGCGTTGCCGGCCACCCGTACGGTCCCCAACCGCCATACCTCCGGGAAAAAGCTGCCGTACAGGTGGTCTATCCCCTGCACCCGGTTTTCTACCGGAACCTCGCCCGCTTCCCGGAAGCTGACTTCGATCACGTACCGTTCGGCCGGGGCGATAACCACGCTCTCGACCCACTCTTCCCGCTCGAAGCGGGACAGGTCCGATCCCACCAGCTTGATGGGCGCGCCGCCGAAGGAGAGGTTGAAGATACGGGTGTTGGATACGTTGGTGACCAGGAAGCGGACCACCTCTCCCCGGGCCACCCGCAGCCGGTAACTGGGCTCTCCGTTGATCAGGGGCACGTTTCCGAAACGCCCCATCAGGGCGTGGGTAGGCGCCTCTAGCCCAAACGGGACTGGGCCGTGCTCTCCGACCAGGAGGTCGTCGAGCACCAGTAACTCCTCCCGGTCAACCGGGTTCAGGTAGGCCGGGTCGAGCGCGTCTACCCGCAGGTTACCGTACAGCCCCAGGTCCTGCTGCGCGTCTTCGCGGTGGTGGGGGTGATACCAGTAGATACCCGGGTCGGGGAGACGCACCCGGTAGGTAAAGGTGGCGCCCGGCGGAACTGGGTCTTGGGTCACGCCGGGCACGCCGTCGAAGCGGTTGTCGAGCCGCACCCCGTGCCAGTGGACGGCGGTGGGAAAGTCGGTCCGGTTGGTGAAACGGACGGTGATCACGGCGTCTTCGTCCACCCTGATGAGGGGGCCCGGAAGCTGGCGGTTGAAGCCGTAGGCGACGTAGTCGTGGCCGTGGACGGCGCGGAGGACTTTGCCCGCCACCAGCTCCAGGGTATCCCCATGGGCCAGCCGGAGGAGCCGGTTGGGGAGCGCGCGGGGGATCTCTTCGCCGGGCTCGGAGGTGGGCAAAAATGGTCTCACCGAGGGGCGTAGGTGGCCCATCCCTGGAGGCATGGGAACATCCGGGTGCATGGGGGGCATGACCCACCCCCCGCTTACCTGGTGGGCCCCCGGGGTGCCGTGGTCGTGGCTCCGCCCCGGCGGCACGAAGAGGAAGGGCTCATCGTGGGGCATCATCCTGGTGCCGGGGGAGCCCCCCCGTAACACCAAGCGCCCCTGGCGCGTCTCGGCGGCGGCGGACGGCTCGGCGGTAACCAGAACCAGGAACTTGTTAAACGCCACCCGGCCCGAGGCGGCCCGCCCCTCTGCCACCTCGCCGAGCTTCACCAGGGGAGAGAGCTGGGGCGTGGTGACCCACGCCACATACGCCCGGCCACCAGCCCCCGCAGGGTCGCCAAGCCCCTCCACCGACACGGTGAGGTCCCAGAGGTGGACGCCGTCGCGGGTCACCGCCACGCCGAAAGGCGAGGGCGCGCGTCCCATCTCCGCAGTCCCGGAGGCGCCGTGGAAGCTAGGGGTGGGCAGCAGATCGATGCAGTGCAGGTCCGGGTGCGGAGCCGTGGGGGGAGGCGGCTCCCGGCCGCAGAACTCCAGGGCGGGGAGAGCCGGTGGATCGGGGGGTGGAGGGGCGCCCACCCCGGACGGAGCGCAGCCCGCCAGCAACGGTACCGTAGCGAGGGAGAGGGCCGCTAGCGGGCGAAGGCCGAGAGTTATCCGCGCGAAGCGCAACAACGGCATGCGGCGGGCGGCCCGGCTAGACCGCGTCTGAGAGAGAGGTAAAGGTAAAGTCCCTCACCTTGAGCGGCGGCACCACCACGTTGCTCCCCAAGTCGCCGGAGCCGGAGGCGTTCACCCGCACCGGTCTTCCCATCATCTCGATGTTATTGAGCATGAATACCGGGCTCTCGTTCCAGCGCAGGTTCTTGACTGCGCTGGTAACCCTTCCGCCCTCGATCAGGAAGGTGCCGTCTCTGGTGAGCC
>JBOHRN010000030.1:0-3859 GCA_050732775.1 Longimicrobiaceae bacterium
GGGGGATCATCGTCCTGTAGTCTACGCCTACAGGCGGTCAGACGTCGCTGAGCGAGAGGCCCCCGGTGACCGTCTGGCCACGGTCGCGCTGGCGGCGGCGCCGGCCGATCTCATGGCGGGGGTCAAGCGCCTGGGTGACCGAGTCGACCTGGTCGTCGAAGGAGCCGTTGGGAAAGCCCGCGCACTCGTCGATCAGCTCCTGCACCCAGGCGGGGGTCCGGGTCGGGTCGGGGCCGGTGAGCTCGGCGCTCATCGCCCCCGGCACATGCACGTTCCCCGCCGCGAGGCGCGGGGTGATCGCGTGCGCGCGGACCACCTTGTCGCGGTCGGCGGTGATCAGCCGCAGGCCGGGGATCTGCTTGCGAAGCGCCGCCACCACCTCGGGGCCGTTGGCCGCGTTCTCGACCCGGATCTCGTGCGCCGCACACCAGGGCACCCGGCCCGCTGCCCAGGCGGTCAGCTGGCGCACCTGCTCGATCGCCTCGGTGAGCCCGAAGCGCCCCCGCACCCGGCGCAGGAGGTAGATGTTGGCCAAGTCCTGGGCCCACAGGGTGCCGACGGTGAAGTCCGAGGTGGTCTTTTCCTTAAGCGCCGTGTCCCAGGACTGCCAGAGGCGCTGAAACCGCGGCCCCCCCCACTCGTCATCGTCGAGCAGCTCAGGCGGGTAATACCGCCACCAGGCGCGCTTCAGGATCCCGCCCTCCTCGGGCGAGGGGCGCTGCTGGTACTGACCGGCGTAGCCGTAGGGCCCCTGGTCGAGCTTAAACTGCGCGATCTCGGGCGGGCCCATGCGCTCGGCCCACAGAAGCTCTCCCGCCTGGGTGCGGGGGTCGTCGGGCCAGCGAAACGGGTGTGAGGGCTCGTGCTCCATCGGCAGGCAGAGGTGCTCATAGCCCGCCTCCTTGGCCAGCAGGTGGCCGGTCAGGTCCTCCTCGTGAAGGCGCTGCATGACCACCACCCGCACCCCGGTCTTCGGGTTTGAAAAGCGCGAGGACATGGTCTGATCCCACCAGCGCAGCACCTTGGCGCGCTCGACCTCGGACTCGGCGTCGGTGGCGTTGAGCGGATCGTCGGCGATCACGAAGTCGCCGCCGAAGCCGGTCGCCTTGGCGGTCACCGAGGTTGACTGGCGCGAGCCGCCGGCGGTGTTCTTGTACTTCGACTTGACGTTCTGGTCGGTCGAGAGGTGCCAGTTGGCCCCGAGCAGGCGCAGCAGCCCCTGGTAGCCTGCCCGCTCGAGCAGCGTGCCGCCCCGCTCGCGACCGCCCCGCGACTCGATCACCTCCCGCGACTCGACCGCGTGCTCGACCGCCAGGTCGGCGGCATAGGAGGCAAACAGCCACCGGGTGGTCGGATCGGTGAGCCACGACCAGGCCGGCCACATCACCGAGACCGCGCGCGACTTCATCGTCCGCGGCGGCACGTTGATGATCAGCTGGCGCACCTCGCGCCGGGTGCACGCCTCCAGGTACTCGCAGACCACGTCGAGGTGCCAGCTCCACTGAAGCGGGTCGACCTGGACCACCGGCCAGGCCGCCTTGATGAACCCGGCCAGGCTGCGCCGGGCGAGCTCGGCGTCGATCTGCTCAGTGCTCGGACGCGAGCTCGGTGAGACGGCGGTACTCACGCAGCTCCTCCTCTGAGAGGCGGGAGAGGTCGACCGCGTGGGCGATCGGGCCGCCGTCGGCGCCGGTCAGCTCAAGCCGGTTCTCGCGATACATCTCGGGCCGGCGCGCCTTTAGCAGGAAGATCAACAGCGTGTCGGAGAACTTGCGCACATGGCCGACCAGCTCGCCGCGCTGGTAGACGGGCTCGGCGACGCCCAGCACGGCGCGCCGGCGCGCCTCCTGCTCCATCTCCTCGGTGGTCCACTCCTCGACCTCTGCCCATCGGAGCGCGAAGTCCTCGTTTCGCTGGCGCTCGCGGTAGACGGTCGAGCGCGCCACCCCCGCCTTCTTTGCCGCGGTCAGCACCAGCCCCATCTCGGCGAAGGCATCGAGGAAGGCCGAGCGCCAGTCCTTTTCTGCTGTCGCCTCGTGTGTCCGGCGATGGCGCCCGCAGAACGCGCCGCTGGCTAGGGCCTTGAAGGTGCAGCGCGTGCCGCGCTTGGTTTGGGCCTTACAGCGCATGTCATGGACTATCGGGCGAGCAGCGAGAGAAAGTCAGGCGGGGGGCAAGGGGCCCCCGGCACCCGCAGCCTCAAGCCAGCGCCTTCCCGCAGTCCTCGCAGGTCTTCGGCGGCTCGGGCTCCCCGCCCACCGGGCTTACGTCGGCGAGCAGCTTCTCGATCTCGTCGGCCTCAAAGCCCGAGAGCCCCAGGTCGGCCCCGGCAGAGCCCAGGTCATAGAGCAGCTCGGAGAGCTTGTCGGTGTCCCACTCGCCCGAGATCCGGTTGAGGGCGAGGTTGAGCAGCTTGGCGCGCGCGGGCGCCAGGTCGACCCGGATCACCGGAAACTCGGTCCAGCCCAGCTCGCGGGCGGCGGCGATCCGCATGTGACCGCCGATGATCTGGCCGTCTTGGTTTACCACCGCCGGCTCCACCGCCCCGTACTCAGCCAGGCTTCGCTTCAGCGCCTCGCCATCGTGGCGGCTCATCAGCCGCGGGTTGTCGGGGTCCGGGCGCAGGGAGTCGATCGGGGCCGATTCGATCTTCACTGCTTGGCGTCCTCGCTCGGCGCCGGAAGCCCACCCCGCAGGGGCATTCGATCTTTCATATCCGCCACCACCCCCAGCTCCATCGCACCGGAACCTGCGGGGGCCAGGTGACCACCAGGCCCAGCGGTCCAAGCCAAAGCTCGAGGCCCCGTCGCCCGCCCGGGGCGTCGATGATCCAGAGGTAGCGCGTGGCCCTGTCAATCATCGGGCCCGCCGTAATCGAAGCGCTCGCGGGCGCGCTCGAGGCGAAGCTCGGCCATCCTGACCTCGACCTCGGTGCAGCCGAGCTCATCGGTGATCTCCTTGCGCGAGCGCTCCACCGCCCGCAGCAGCCCGACCCGCATGGTCAGCAGCACCTCGGCGTCAAGCTCCGCTCGGAGCGCACGCTGTAGCGACCGCAACAGAGGCGCTTGAAAGCCACTCCGAGGCGGGTCGGACGAGTCGGTCGAGCTTTGAGGGCGGAAGGGCGTCAAAGGACTGCGGCGCCTCGCCGTAGACCCAGTGGCGCGAGCCGTCGGGGTTGGTGATGAGTCGGTGCTCGCGGTGGCTTCGGTGCCAGGAGCGCCCGAGCCGGCGCGGCAGGTAGCGGGCGGCATAGCCCGAGAAGCGCCCGGCCTGGGCGTAGCCCGCGCGGTGGGGCTCATACTTTGCCGCCAGCTCCCACAGGATCGCCATCCCCTCGCAGACCAGCTCCTCGAACTCGCCGGCCTCGAAGCGGATCCCCGATCGCTTCAGGGTTGCCTTGACGAACCCCTCGGCGTCCTTGATGTCGTGGATGGCAACGGAGGTCGCAAGCATGCACGCCCCGTAGGGTAGCCCTACAGGGGGCGGAAACCCTCTCGAGGGGCAGAGGGGGGGATAACTTCGATCCGTAGCGGCTGAGCATCGGGCTCGTCTCCCCCAGCCCTGTCCGACATATGGGGGATTTTTCCCCCTAAACGCCGGACGCAACTGCCTTCGCGCGAATCGCTGCATCGCCTCTTGTTCTCAGCCACCAGCCTCTCCGGGGTCGGGGATGGGAGAAGCGGGCGATGGCGGCGCGACAGCCACGCCAATTTCCTGCAGCCCAAGCTTCACCCGAGCTCGCGTCGAGAGAGGCCGTTTGAGATCGCAGATTGCGATCTCAAGGCGGGCAGCACGGTCCGCGGCGTGTGGCACTCTGCCCAAGATGGCAGATCCAACGGAGGGAGGAGCATCACTGCAG
>JBOHRN010000031.1:0-4783 GCA_050732775.1 Longimicrobiaceae bacterium
AAGTTCGGCGGCTTCGTCGAGCGGCTGTACGTCGACTTCACCGGGCAGCCCGTCCGACGAGGGCAGCCGCTGCTCGAGATCTATTCGCCCGAGCTGGTGGCGGCCCAGGAAGAGCTGCTCCTGGCCGCCGGCCTCGAAGCGAGCCTCGGAGAGAGCGCCGTACCGGGCATCCCCGGGGGAGCGCCCGGCCTGGTCGCGGCCGCCAAGAGGCGCTTCAGGCTCTGGGACATCTCGGAAGCACAGATCAATGAGATCTTGCGGACGGGCCGCGTCCAGCGGACCCTGACGCTCCACTCGCCGGTGGCGGGGGTCGTGATGGAGAAGAGCGTCATCGAGGGACAGGCGGTTCAGCCCGGCGAGAACCTGTACATGATCGCCGACCTTTCGGAGGTGTGGGTGGAAGCGGAGCTCCGCGAGGCCGATGCCGGCGGCGTGCAGGAAGGTTCCGCGGCGACGGTCGAGCTGGCCGCATTTCCGGGAAGATCGCTCCAGGGCCGCGTCGAGTACATCTACCCGACGCTCCAGGAGGAGGCGCGGACGCTCAAGGCGCGCATCGCGATCCCCAACCCGGACGGACGGCTCAAGCCCGGCATGTACGCCACCGTGCGCTTCTCCACCCCGACCCGCGAAACGCTCACCGTGCCCACATCCGCGGTGCTGCGGACGGGGGATCGGGCGCTGGTCTTCGTGGACATGGGCAACTCGCTCATGCCGCACGAGGTTGAGCTGGGCCGCGTCGCGGGGGAGTACACCGAAGTGCTCGCCGGCGTGGAGCCGGGGCAGCGGGTCGTCACCTCCGCGCAGTTCCTCCTGGACTCCGAGTCCAACCTGGCCGAGGTGATGAAGAGCATGATCGGAATGGACGGGGAGATGGAAGGCATGGACATGGAGGGGATGGAGTGATGCCAGCAGGTCCCCTCCCCGCCGGTGCGCGCCACCCCTCCCTCAATAGTGGGAGAGGGGTTGTTACGCAGTCGTTCTCCCCTCCCCTAGAATTGGTGGAGGGGCCGGGGATGTGGGCGTGTAGGACTCGAAGCGAACTGGGAAAGTACTCTCGATAATCATGCTGAAACGAATCATCGAGTGGTCCGTCAACCATCGCCTGCTGGTTATCCTAGCCACCGTCGCCGTGACCCTCGCCGGGGTCTGGGCGATGCTCCGCACCCCCGTGGATGCGGTCCCTGATCTATCGGACGTGCAGGTCATCGTGATGACGGAGTGGCCGGGGCAGGCGCCGGAGCTGGTGGAGGATCAGGTCACCTACCCGCTCTCGAATGAGATGCTCAAGGTTCCCGGAACCAAGTACGTACGCGGGACGAGCCAGTTCGGGCGCTCGTCGGTCATCGTGGTCTTCGAGGACGGGACCGACCTCTACTGGGCGCGCAGCCGCGTCCTGGAATACCTGAACAGCATCCGGGGACAGCTCCCCGAGGGTGCGATGACGATGATGGGCCCGGACGCCACGGGCGTCGGCTGGGTGATGCAGTACATCCTCGCGGACACCAGCGGGACGCTGAACCTGGCGCAGCTCCGCTCGCTGCAGGACTGGACGGTGCGCCCCGCGCTCACCTCGGCGGAGGGGGTGGCCGAGATCGCCTCATTCGGCGGATTCGAGAAGCAGTACCAGATCGTGGTGGACCCGGCGCAGCTCCTCGCGTACGACCTCCCGATCGCGAAGGTCGTGAGGGCCGTTCGTGCGTCCAACCAGGACGTGGGCGGCCGCGTGCTCGAGATGGGCGGATCGGAGTACGTGGTGCAGGGGAGCGGACGCTTCGAGGATCTGGAGGATATCCGCTCCGTCTCGCTCGGGGTAGGGCCGGGCGGGGTGCCGATCACCGTGGGCGATGTGGCCCGTGTGCAGATCGGCCCCGAGATCCGGCGCGGCATCGCGGACTTGGCGTTCGCCGATGAGGACGGCGCCATCACGCAGGGCGAGGTCGTCACCGGCTGGGTGATCATGCGTTACGGCGAGAACCCGCTCGACGTGATCGAGGGGGTCAAGAAGAGGATGGAGGAGGTCGAGCCCGCCCTGCCCGCCGGCGTCACCTTCGTCACCGGGTACGACCGCTCGGGGCTGATCGGGGAGGCGATCCACACGCTGCGCGAGAAGCTGGTCGAGGAGTCCATCATCGTCGCGCTGATCACAATCATCTTTCTGCTGCACGCACAGAGCGCCCTGGTGGCGATCCTTACGCTCCCGATCGGCATCCTGGCGGCGTTCGTTGCCATGCGGTACCTCGGCATCGGCGCCAACATCATGTCGCTGGGCGGCATCGCCATCGCAATCGGCGCCATGATCGACGCGGCGATCGTGATGGTGGAGAACCTCCACAAGCACATGGAGAGGAACGACCGCGCAGGGAAGCCCAAGGGTCACTGGGAGCTGGTGGTCGAATCCTCGAAAGAGGTGGGCCCGGCGCTCGTCACTTCTCTGCTGATCATTACGCTTTCGTTCCTGCCCGTTTTCGCGCTCGAGGCGCAGGAGGGTCGGCTCTTCGAGCCGCTCGCCTGGACGAAGACGCTCTCCATGGCGGCGGCCGCGCTGCTCTCCATCACGCTGGTGCCGGTGATGATGGGGCTCTTCATCCGCAAGGGCGTAAAGCCCGAAGCAGCGAATCCGGTGAATCGATTCCTCCTGGGCGTTTACCGTCCGGTGATCCACTTCGTGCTGCGTCACCGCTGGCCGGTGATTGGAGGGGCTGTCGCCCTCTTGCTGTTGACGATCCTGCCGTGGCGCGGGTTGGGCAGCGAGTTCATGCCGCCCCTCAACGAGGGCAGCATCATGGACATGCCCTCACTCTTCCCCGGGGTGGGCACCGCGCAGGCGAAGCAGATCCTCACGTCACGGGACGCCGCCATGGCGAGCATTCCCGAGGTGGAGATGGTGCTCGGCAAGATTGGCCGCGCGGAGAGCGCGACCGACATGGCGCCCATGTCGATGATCGAGTCCATCGCAATCCTGAAACCGAAAGACGAGTGGCGCGAGGGGGTCACCTTCGATTCCATCCAGGCGGAGATGAACGCCACGGTCAAGACCCCGGGCGTGGCCAACATGTGGTCGATGCCGATCAAGAACCGCCTGGACATGCTGGCCACCGGCATCAAGACGCCCGTCGGGATCAAGATCTTCGGGCCGGAGCTGGCCGTCCTGGACCGCATCGGGAAGCAGATCGAGGGACTCCTCCCGAGGGTCGAGGGCACCAACTCGGTGTTCGCCGAGCGGGCGCTTGGCGGACGGTACCTGGACATCGAGGTAGACCGGGATGCCGCCGCGCGCTACGGGATGAATGCGGACGATGTACAGATGGCGATGATGGCCGCCGTGGGCGGGATGTACGCCGGCGAGGTGATCGAGGGGCGCGAGCGCTACAGCATTTTGGTGCGCTACCCGCGCGGGCTGCGCGGCAGCCCCGAGGAGATCCGCAACGTGCTGGTCGCAACGCCTTCCGGGGCGCAGGTCGCGCTCGGGCAGCTCGCCGAAGTCGACGTGGTGAAGGGTCCGCCGCAGATCAAGTCCGAGAACGCGTACCTCAACAACATCGTCTACGTGGACGTGCGGGGCCGCGACATCGGAGGCTACGTGGGCGACGCAAAGGAGCTACTCGAGCAAAGGCTCGATCTTCCGGCAGGGTACCGCCTGGAGTGGTCGGGGCAGTTCGAGGCCATGGAGCGCGCCAGCCGGAAGCTGCGCGTGGTGGTGCCGATCACGTTGGCGATCATTTTCCTGCTGCTGTTCTTCCAGTTCGGCAGTGCCATCGAGAGTGCGATCATCATGCTTTCGCTCCCCTTCGCGCTGGTGGGCGGGGTTTGGTTGATGTGGCTGCTGGATTTCAATATGAGCGTGGCAACTGCTATCGGCTTCATCGCACTGGCCGGGGTGGCGGCGGAAATCGGTGTCGTCATGCTGGTCTACCTCGATGAAGCCTATCATCGACATCGCGGGGAGGGGCGCCTTCGGAACCGGGTGGATCTCTTCGAGGCCGTGCGCGAGGGCGCGGGCGAGCGCGTGCGCCCGGTGATCATGACGGTGACCGCCGTGATCGGTGGGTTGCTCCCCATTCTCTGGAGCCAGGGGACGGGCGCGGATGTAATGAAGCGGATTGCCGCCCCGATGGTCGGCGGAATGATCAGTGCAACGATCCTCACGCTCCTCGTGATCCCCGTCGTCTATTCGTTCTGGAAGGAGTGGGAGGTGCGAAGATCCGCCCCCGGCCGGGAACCCGACACGCCGGCGCTCGAGGAGCTGCCGGTCGGCGAGGAACTGGTCGGTGCCGGTACCTGACGGTAGCTACGATTGCGGCGATGCCCGGGGTGGCGGCACAGCACTCCTTACCTTTTTCAACAGGCGAACAACCATGAAAACGATCCTTTGCAACTCCGCTCTTGTGTTGTCCGTTGCGGCGCTCACTGCCTGCGGCGGAGGCGACGAACGTACCGAGGCGGTTCCGGATACCCCGGCTACCGCGGAGCCGGCCGGGGGGATGGAAGGAATGGAAGGAATGGAAGGAATGCAGGGCACGGGAGGGATGATGGGAATGCTGGAAGAGATGCAAACCCACATGCGGATGATGCAGGGGACCAGCGGGGACAGCATGATGGCGATGCTTCCCATGCACCGGCAGATGACCGCGAACATGATCTCGCGGATGAACCGCGAGATGCGGGACATGAACATGGCGGCCGACGAGGAGTGGAACTCCACGATCGAAGCGCTCCGCGAAGAGCTGGTCCAGATGCCGGAGATGAGCGCGGCGGAGTTGGAGGAGTTCATGCCGGCGCACCG
>JBOHRN010000032.1:0-1007 GCA_050732775.1 Longimicrobiaceae bacterium
GCGACGGCGAGACCGACACGCTGGCGCTCTCCTCGACGATCGTCGCCAACAACAGCTCGGGCGAGGGCGCGGGCGACCTCGACGGCGGCGGCCCCGAGCCGGGGACGTTCGCGACCGGGTTCTCGCTGATCGAGGACCCGAATCCGCCCGGGGGCGCGACCATCGCCGAGGCCCCGGCGGGCTCGAACGTCTTCGGCGCAGACCCGGCGCTCGGAGGCCTTGCCAACAACGGCGGCCCGACCCAGACCCACCTGCCGGCGCCGACCAGCCCGGCGCTCGACGTCGGGGTAAACAACAACCTCCAGACCGACCAGCGCGGCCTCGCGCGAACCCAAGACCTGTCGGCGATCGCCAACGGGGCCAGCCCCGACGGCAGCGACATCGGCGCGGTGGAGCTCCAGGCCGCCGACTGCCAGGGCCAGGGCGCCCTGAAGCTGGAGGGCACCGACGCAGACGACACCCTCACCGGCACCGACGGCCCCGACTCGATCGCGGGCCTGGGGGGCAACGACAGCGCCGACGGCGGAGGCGGAGACGACTGCGTAAACGGAGACGAGGGCAAGGACAACCTCAAGGGCGGCGCCGGCAAGGACCAGGTAAACGGCGGCGCCGGCAAGGATCGCCTGGCCGGCAACGGCGGCAAGGACAAGCTCAAGGGCCAGGGCGGCAGGGACAACCTCAAGGGAGGCGGCGGCAAGGACAACCTCAGGGGCGGGGGAGGAAAGGACAAGCTCTCAGGCGGCGCCGGCAAGGACAAGCTCTCGGGCCAGGGCGGCAAGGACACCCTCAAGGGCGGCGTCGGCGAGGACCGCCTGCGGGGCGGCCCCGGCAAGGACAAGCTGGTAGGCGGCGGCGGCAGGGACACGGTCATCGCCGACTCAAAGGACGAGGTCTCGCAAGAATGTGAAAGGGTTGGAGAGGGGCTAGGAGGTAGAGGTGTCTGAACGATCGATTCGCAGGGCCCGCGAGCAGCGCCAAGCGGCGGGTCACAGCAGGCTGGCCAAGAC
>JBOHRN010000033.1:0-4100 GCA_050732775.1 Longimicrobiaceae bacterium
GAGGATTCGCTTCATGGCGCCTTCAAGTAACGTGTGAGTGTGGCCCCACCCCACCACACCGGGCGCGGGGTGGAGGATGGGCCGTCAGTCTCCGATCTCGGGGTTGTTTACCCGCTCGATCTCCGGCAGCGGCAGGCAGGTCGTGCTGCCATAAAAGCCACCCTTGATCGGGAACGGGGTTCCCTCTGGCGGGGAGAGCGGGATGTCATAGCGGATGATGTCATAGATGTGTTGCCCTTCGAGGAAGAGCTCTCGGGCTCGCTCCTGGATCAGATGGTCCCTGATCTCCGCGGGGTCGGAGCTGCTGAAGGGCGGCAGCCCCGCGCGTTCGTGAAACATGTTGATGATCTCGACCGCGGCCTGCGGGTTCCCGGCCGCGAGTTCCGCCTCCGCGATGATGAGCTGGGCCTCGTCCCAGGTGGCGATCGGGATGGGAGAGCCCTCGGTCGGGTACTTGGTCTGTTCCCAAACGATCGTGAAGGCGTCCGCGCCGGTCTCTCCGGTGTTCACCACGGCCACGCGCGGATCGGGAACCCCGCCGAACTCGAGGTCGCGATACGCGGGACCCACCGACGCCCAACTGAACCGGTTGTTCCAGCGGAAGAGGTGGTTGCCGGACCGCGCGGAGGCGGTGTTATATTGCGCGTTCTTGACGAAGCCCTCCGGGACCCGTTGGGCATCCGCCGCCGCCCCCTCCAGGTTACCCGGGTTGAGCCGCGCCCGGGCACGGCCGACCAAGGCCATATTGAGGATTTCGGTCAGCCCCGCCGCCTGTGCCGCCTCGATCGCCGTGGTGAAGCGCTCCTCGGCCAGCGCGAACACCTGTGCGGGCGTGAGCTCGGGACCGCCGTCCACCGCCGCGGAGCAGAAGCCTTCGCCCAGGAGGATGTGGCTGTAGCCGGAGTAGGCAGCCGCGGTGGCGATCAGGTCGGTCCGGTTGGGGACTTGCTCGTCCGTCCACTCCTGCAGATTCCGCAGCGCGTTATCGGCCGACCACCGGGCGGTGGATACGGGCTTGTACACGCCGAAGATGTTGCCCGTGCTGTTGCAGGTGTTGGAGGCGTAGGAGCCTACCCCGGCGTCGAAGCTCCGCCGGTCGTAGTCCCAGGTTGCGGCGGCGAGCTGGGCATCGGCGAGCTCGCTGCCGATCAGGCCGCTGGAGAGCGCATAGAAGGCCAATGCGCATTCGAAGTCCGCGACGGCACTGCTCGTTAGCAGGGCAGCATTGGAGGGGTCCTCCAGGGTGCTCGCGATCACGTCGCTCGGGGCTTCGACATCGAGGAGTCCATCCACGAAGTCGCACCCCCCGAGGGAGGCGAGGCCTACGACGAAGGCGATAATCCTCCGGGCGTACCGCCCTCCCGCTTGGTTGATTAGAAAGCTCATGGTTCGATTCTCCATCAGAAGCTCACATTGATTGTTGCCAGGAACTGCCGGAGCTGCGGCGTCGTGTTCTGTTCCAGGCGCGTGTGGAGATTGGAGGTGAAAAAGGACTCCGGATCGACTCCGGTCCAGTCCGTCCAAGTGTGGAGGTTCCGTCCCGCTACCGAGATCGAGGCCCGGCTCGCACCGAAGGGCTGGACCCACTCGTCCGGCAGGGCGTATGCGAGCGAAACCTCCCGTAGCTTCGCGAAGCCGGCATCATTGATCACGAACGAAACGAACCGCGCGCTCGACTGCATCTCCGCGATGAGCGCGGGATCGAAGCGCTCGGGATGAATGTTCTCCAGGCAGGTCAGCAAGATCTGGCAGCGGGCGCGGAGATTGTTGTCCCAGTACTTATGCCCCCGTTTGAAGTCGATCAGACCGTAGAGGCGCACGCGGTCGAACAGGGTGAGCGTCGAGCTCAGCGCACCCTCCCACTTGGGAGACGAGCGGCCGAGGAAGAGACGGGGGGCCTGGTCACAGGGGACGGCCGGACCGCCCAAGAGGACCGGCGGCCCGCCTTCCGTTTCGGCCCGGCCGCCGTCGCACATCAGGTTGATCGCCCGCCCGTTCGCGTCCAGGTCGGCGCTCACCACCTTCTCGCGGAACCAGGCGGCCACCGGGAAGCCCACCTGGTGCCGCTGGCTGCCGATGGTGATGAACTCCTCGCCGCCGAGGTCCAGCACCTCGCTCTCGTTGCTCGACAGGTTGAGGGTCAGGTCCCAGGCCGCCCGCCGCGTGTCCACCGCGAGCCCAGTCACCGCGACCTCGAAGCCGTTGTTTCTGAGCGAGCCCAGGTTCACAAACTGCGCGCCCGGGAACCCAAGCGAAGGCGCCACGTCCCGCAGCAGGATCGCGTCAGTGGTCTTCTGGTTGTACCAGGTGAACTCCACACCCACGCGCTCATTGAGCAAGGAGGTCTCGAAGCCGAGCTCGATCTCCTCGCCCCGCTCCGGCGCGAGGTCAGGATTGCCGAGGAACTGAGGCGTGACAACCGATCCCCCATCGCCCGCCGTGACCGGTTGAAAGGTTTGCAGCGCGGCAAACGTTGTCGGCTGTTGCCCGGACTGGCCGTAGGCAGCCCGCAGACGCAGGGTGTTGACGAGCCCCAGATTCCAGAACGGCTCTTCGCTGATGACCCAGCTCCCGCTGACCTTGGGGTAGTAGACCAGATCGAAATTCTCGCCAAACGCGCTGTTGTCATCCGCACGCAGCGCAGCTGTCAGGAAGAGGCGATTCTTCCAGGAAAATTGCTGTTGCGCGAAGACGCCGACCGTCGAATTCTCGAAGAACAGGTCCCCGCCAAAGGTCTGTGCGAGCGCGTCGACTGTTCGCAGGTCGGGTGCGGGAAAGTTGTTGCCCGAGGCAGACACGGCCTGAACAAACCGCCGGTAGTACTGCGCCCCTACCGCGGTGCTAGACTGAAGGTCAGGCCGCAGGGGAAATTGGAAAGTGCCGCTGTAGTCGAAGGTGCCGTACTGGACGTCGCGCGTCCGAATGAACTTGGAACCTGCGATTGTCCCCGCGCCGTAGAACTGCTGGAGGAAGGGATCGGTGATGCGTTCGACAATCGACTCGTCCTGCTCGTGGGTCAGGTCCGTCCCGACAGACAGGCGCTGGCTAAACCACTCGAACGGCCGGTGGTTGACCTGCAAGCTTCCGGTGAAGCGGTCGATGTTCTGCCGCGGCGAAAACACCGGCCAGATCGTCTCGGGCGGGTTGAACAGAAAGCCGCGTCGCGGCGTTTCGCGCAATGCCGGGGTGTTGAAGACGGTGGAGAACCAGATGCCGCCCGCTCCTGCCTCGAAAACCAGTCCCGTGTTGCTGTCGGTGAGCCCTACGCTAGCCGTCAGGTCCAGCTTGTCGCTGGCCGTAACCGAAAGGTTGGTCCGGCCGCTGAAACGCTGCTGGTAGTTGGTCGGCTCGACCCCCTCGTCGTCGTTGTAGTCGATGCCGACGTAATACCGGAAAACGCCCGATCCTCCGCTCACGTTCAAACTATACCCCTGCAGGTGCCCCGTGCTGAAGATCGGCGTGCCCCGGTCGATCTCCTGTTGCACGATGTTCTGCGAGAGCACCTCGCCGGTCCCCGGGTTCCGCCAGTAGGTGACGGGAATCCGCTCCGCCGCGTTCGCGAACCAAGTGGCGCCCTGGCGCATGGTGAAGTCGAACCGGGGCTCCTCGCTGGGGATCCCCTTCTTGGTGATGATCTGGATGACGCCGTTGGAGGCCTCTGTTCCGTACAACGTCGCCGCGGCCGGTCCCTTGATGACCTCGATGCTCTCGATGTCGTTCGGATTGATGTCGTTCAGGCGCGAAACCACCCCGGAGCCGAAGCCCTGCACAGTCAGGCCCGAGCTGATCTCGTTGTTCACCCGAATCCCGTCGACATAGATCAACGGCTGGTCACTCAGGGAGAAGCTGGAGGCGCCGCGGATACGGATCCGCGGCCCGGAACCGATCATCCCGGATCCGGCCTGCAGTATCACGCCTGGCACCCGGCCGTTCAGCAGGCTAGCCGTGGTAGGGATTGGGGCGATGTCCATGACCGCCGCCGCGTCGATCGTCGAAACCGCATTGCCGATCGAGCGCCGCTCCACCGCGCCCGCGGTGCCCGTGACCACCACCTCATCGAGCTCGATCGCCGTCTCCGAGAGCGCGATGCGAAGATCCGT
>JBOHRN010000034.1:0-5256 GCA_050732775.1 Longimicrobiaceae bacterium
GCAGTGTAGCGGAACGGCTTGTGTATTTTGAACTTTTTGGTTATCATACCTGGATATCGCTTTTTAACCTTTCAACGCCGAACGAAGGTTCGGCCGGAGCCAAACTAGCGACCGGAGTTCATGGCGATAGATCGCGAAGCCGTTGTCGGCAAACACCAAATCCACGATAAAGACCGTGGCTCTTCGGGGGTTCAGATCGCGCTCCTGACCGAACGTATCGGCCACCTTACCGAGCACCTTCGCGAGCACCAGAAGGACCATCACTCTCGCCGGGGGCTCCTCAAGATGGTAGGCCGGCGCCGGCGCCTCCTCCGCTACCTGAGAAGGAAAGACCTGGAGGGCTACCGCTCTCTGGTGTCCGAGCTTGAAATCCGCGCTTCCTAGAGCGTCAAGACGCGCGGCCGCCAGGCGGTGTCCGCAGCGGCTCTCAACGCCCTCCGTGTAACCGATCTTTCGAGATAACTTCACAGCCGACATGCCAAAAGTAGAAAAGCAGTTCGCGGGCAGGCCCCTGGTCATAGAGACGGGCAAGCTAGCCCGGCAGGCCGACGGCGCCTGCACGGTCCAGTTCGGGGAAACCGTGGTGCTCTGCACCGCCGTGGCCCAGAACCAACCCACCCACCTCCCCTTTTTCCCGCTCACCGTGGAGTACCGGGAACGGACGTACGCAGCCGGTAAATTCCCTGGCGGCTTCATTAAGCGGGAGGGCCGCCCCTCCGATAAGGAGATCATCTCGGCCCGCCAGATCGACCGGCCCATCCGGCCGCTCTTCCCCGACGGTTACATGCACGAGACCCAGATCGTGGTCTACGTGATCTCGGCCGACCAGGAGAACGACGCCGACGTGCTAGCCCTCACCGGCGCCTCGCTCGCCCTCAACATGAGCCGTGTTCCCTTTCCCCGGCCGGTGGCCGCGGTGCGGGTGGGGCGCATAGAGGGCCAGTGGATCCTGAACCCCACTTTCCAGCAGCTCGAGTACTCGGATCTGGAGCTGGTGGTGGCCGGTACCGAGAACGCTATCACCATGGTTGAAGGAGGCGCCCTGGAAGTCCCGGAGAGCGAGATCGCCGACGGGCTCCAGGTGGCCCACGACGGTATCCAGGAACTGATCGGTATCCAGCAGGAGCTGCTCTCCCAACTCGAGCGGCCCGGCGAGATGGAGTGGAGTCCGGACGAGGCCGAGCCATCCTTCCGGGAGTGGGTGGTCCAACAGGCCTCCGACCGGGTCAAAAACGCTTTGCGGGTCTCGGACAAGCAGGAGCGGAACGCGGCGATGGAGGCGCTCCGTACCGAACTCTCCTCCCAACTCGTCCAGGAGTGGGTGGAGTCGGAACAAGACGTGTCGCCGATTCTGCGCGACCTAGAGAAGAAGGAGATGCGCGAGCGCATCCTCTCCGAGGGTGTGCGGGCCGACGGCCGGGGAGTGGACGACGTCAGGGAGATCACGGTGGAGGTGGGGGTGCTGCCGCGGGCGCACGGTTCGGCGGTCTTTACCCGCGGCCAGACCCAATCCCTCGGAGTAGTCACGCTGGGCAGCCAGGCCGACGAACAGCGCGTCGACAACGTGGACTTTGCCGAACAGCAGTCCAAGTCGTTCATGTTACACTATAACTTTCCGCCCTTCTGCACCGGCGAGGCCAAACCGATCCGCGGTACCAGCCGCCGGGAGATCGGCCACGGCATACTGGCCGAGCGCGCCCTGGAGCCGCTTCTGCCGCCTTACGACCAGTTCCCCTATACCATCCGGCTGGTATCGGACATCTTGGAGTCGAACGGATCGTCGTCCATGGCCTCGGTCTGTTCGGGCTCTCTGGCCATGATGGACGCGGGCGTGCCGCTCCGGAAGGCGTGTGCCGGGGTGGCCATGGGGCTCATCAAGGAGGGCGACCGGGTGGAAGTGCTCACCGATATCCTGGGCGTGGAGGACGCGCTGGGAGACATGGACTTCAAGGTGGCCGGGACCCGCACGGGTGTGACCGCCATTCAGATGGACATCAAGGTGGAGGGGCTCACGGTCGAGATCCTCAAGGACGCCCTGGCCCGGGCCCAGCGCAGCCGCATGCACATCCTGGACGAGATGGACAAGGCCCTCCCGGAGCCGCGCGCCGAACTGTCGAGCCACGCGCCGCGCATCATCACCATCAAGATCAATCCCTCCAAGATCGGTGAAGTGATTGGCCCCAAGGGCAAGATGATCCGAAGCATCCAAGAGCAGACCGGCGCCAACATCAACGTTGAAGACGACGGTACCATCCAGATCTCAGCCGTGGGCGGAGACGCCGGCGAGCGCGCCCGGGAGATGATCGAAGCCATCGTGGAGGAGCCGGAGATAGGACGTATTTACGACGCCACCGTCAAGAACGTGGTCCCCTTCGGGGCGTTCGTGGAGATCATGCCCGGCACCGAGGGGCTGGTCCACATTTCCGAGCTCCAGGAGGGCCGCACCGAGAAGACCGAGGACGTGCTCAGGGAGGGAGACGCCACCCGGGTCAAGCTCCTCTCCATCGATGAAAAAGGGCGGCTGCGACTGTCCCGCAAGGCAGCTCTGGCGGAGAGCGAAGCCACTCCAGTCGGCTGAGGGTAACCGGACGGCCTCATGCTGATCGGAGTTCCCAGGGAGATCAAGACCGCGGAGAACCGGGTCTCCGTGGTCCCGGCGGGCGCCGAGCAGTTGGTCGACGAGGGTCACACCGTCTTGGTGGAGCGCGGGGCCGGCGACGGGAGCGGTTTCGGCGACGAAGCGTACCTCGCCGCAGGTGCGGAGATGGCGGAGTCGGCCGACGAGGTCTGGCAAACGGCCGAGATGATCGTCAAGGTCAAGGAGCCCGTCCCCTCGGAGCACCGGCGTATGCGGGAGGGGCAGATCATCTTTACCTACTTCCACTTCGCCGCCGACCGGGGACTCACCGAGGCGGTGATCACTTCGGGTGCCGTCGCCATCGCCTACGAGACCGTGCAACTCCCCTCCGGCGAACTCCCCCTGCTCACCCCCATGAGCGAAGTGGCCGGCCGTATGGCGGTCCAGGCGGGCGCCAAGTACCTGGAGAGGTTCTACGGGGGCCGGGGGATGCTGTTGGGCGGCGTGCCCGGCGTGCCGCCCGCCGACGTGGTCATCCTGGGTGGTGGCGTGGTGGGCACCAACGCGGCCAAGATCGCGGCGGGTATGGGCGCCCACGTGCACGTGCTCGACGTCTCCCTCCACCGGCTGCGCTACCTCTCCGACGTGATGCCGGCCAACGTGGACCTGATCTACTCCAACCGGCACAACATCCTGGAACAGCTCGAGTTAGCCGACCTTCTGATAGGGGCCGTGCTGCTGCCGGGGGCCAAGGCCCCCAACCTGGTGCGCCGCGAAGATCTGAAAAGGATGAAAGACGGCGCCGTAATCGTGGACGTGGCGGTGGACCAGGGCGGCTGCGTCGAGACCATCCGCCCCACCACCCACGAGGATCCCATCTTTGAGATCGACGGGGTGATCCACTACGGAGTCGCCAACATGCCCGGCGGAGTGCCGCGCACCTCTACGCTCGCCCTCACCAACGTTACCTTTCCGTACGCTGCGCGGATAGCGCGCTTAGGGTGGAGGGAGGCGTGCCGCCTGGACCCGGTGCTCGCCCTGGGCCTGAACGTGGTGGACGGCAAGGTGACCTACCCCGGCGTGGCCGCCGCCTTCGACCTCAAGCTCACGCCGGTGGAAGAGGTACTGGGGTACAACAGCGGCCTACCCAGCCGATGAAGCTGGGCCCCTGACTCAATCGGTGTATCCCCAGGGCGCGGGTGGAGGGGCTACCGCTTGGTTGAAGTCGAAACGCACTCGAAAGCGGCGCTCGGTGCCTTCTCGTCGCAAGGCATACCCAAAGCTCTCTCCGGGCCGTACCTCCACCGTCCATATGTTGGTTCGTGCCGCTGGGAGGAGCTCGGCCGTAAACGGATCCGCGTAGAACTCCTGCCGGGTGGAGGAGCCCGCATCTCTGGTATCGCCGCCGTACTGCGTGATCTCGTCCTCGCTGCCGTCCCGGTGGCGGTGATCGTGCTTGAGCCGGAGCCCGCTAGCGGTGCGGGTGAGGATCCAGGTGCGGGAGCGGTTCTCTCCGGCGTGAAAGGGGATGCGTACCTCCCGCTCGCTGCACTGTCGCACGTGCATGACCAGCGTCTTACCCGCGAAGGCGGTATCAGTGGGCGATCCCTGCACTAACTCGCCCGCGAATGCCTGGCCGCAGAGCTGCTGGAGCGCGGTCCAAAACCGATCTTGCGGCGGAGCAGGGTACGAGTTAGGCGGGGGTGTGGCGCAGCCGGCGAGCAGAAGGGCGCTGGCCACGAGGAGCTTGAGTGCTGGTGCGGACATGAACGTACCTTCCCGAGCGAAAAAGGGATCGAGAGCTTGTACGCGCGCAAGATCGAGGCTCGGGGGCGCGGCGTCAATTTACTCCATTCGTTGACTCGAACGTCACTCATCTCAAATCTTGCGCCGCCTGACGTTTTAGGATCAGGCGCGGAGGGCCGGCCCACAAGAGCAGCGGCTACTCTGAAAGCATGCCTGGCCCTTCGTCGCCTGCATCCCGCCGTTGGGCGGCACCGGAGCTTGCCGCCTCCGCTGCCTCGAGGAACGGCTGCAATTCGGTTTCTAGACGCTGAGCCTTGCTCCGGTAGCAGCGAATGCGTTTCTCGAACGTCGCATCCCGCAGCTGCTCCGCGTGCGCGGCCCGGATCTGCCGGGTCAGTTCAACGGCCCGGATCTCGGTCTTCTCCATAATGCGCCACCTCCCGGGCGAGTAGATCTGGAGCGGCTTGTAGCCACGCTCCAGGTTGACGGCATTGAAGAGCCGGATCTTTTCGTAGTGGACGATGTGACGAAAGTTCCAACTTACCAGCAGATCCACCTCGGCCGCCGTGGCGAGGGCGATGTGCACGGCATCGTCGGCGTACTTCGGGCTGACGATTCGGCCAACGCGAGCACCGCCTCGCTCGCCGTGAGCACCTCCGAACCCAGCGCAAGGACCTCTGCATACTGGCGCCGCACAGGCTCGGGGGCGTCTGCAACCTCCGCCGCAACGACCTCGGACACCACCGGAAGATAGGCGCCGAGCCGAAAGTCCTTCATCAGGCCCAGAGACCAGGGAGCGAACTCCGGGTCGAAGCAGCCGCCGATAACCGAGGTGTCGAGATAGATCCGTTGCGCGCGCACGGTGGCAAGCTACTGCACTCAGCATGCGAAGAGTACTGTACGGAAGGACCTTCAGGAGCATATCCGTTACC
>JBOHRN010000035.1:0-45801 GCA_050732775.1 Longimicrobiaceae bacterium
CCCCGGCCCCAACCCGCGTAAACCCGCCCCGCCGCCCCCCCCGCCCCGACCGGGAGCTGGGGCGGGCGCTACCCTGGGGGATCGGCGGCTCGGTCCTTCTCCACCTCATCTTCCTGCTCTCCGCGCCGCTGTTCATCCAGACCGAGAGGCAGCCCGGCGACGGCGAGATCGCTTCGCTCGCCAAGACCGGCGACTGGTTGCGGATGATAGAGCCGGTGGTGGTCTCCAGTCCGGAAGCGCGCGAGGAGGAGCCCCCTGCCGAGACCGGCTTGGCGGAGCGGACCCATCCCCCGGCTCGGCGGGGCGGCCCGTCGCGGCCCGCGCTCCGTACCCCCGCGGGCGAGCGTGCCTCGGCCGCCGAGGCGCTCCGGCCCGGCTCCCGCGACCCGCGGCTGTACGTCGCTCCGCGCGATCTGCCCGAGCCGCCCGAGCCGTCGGATCACGAGAGGTACCTGGCGCACCTGGAGGCGCGTCTGGGCGCCTACAACGACTCTATCGCGGGCGCGGCGGAAAGGTCCCGGCGGGCCACCGATTGGACGGTGACCGACTCCGAGGGGCGCCGCTGGGGCGTCTCGCCGGGCAAGATACACCTTGGCGGCGTTACCCTTCCCCTCCCGGTAGGGTTCGGCGGCTCTCCCGAACGGGCCGACGAGTGGCAAGAACGCCAGCGCCAGCGCGAGGAGATTCGGCGCCAGGAGGAAGCCCGCGAGCGTGATGAAGTCAGGGAAGAGAGGAACCGGAGTGCGCGGGAAAGGGACCCCGCTGGGTTGAACGAAGACCCCGACGAAGACTCGGACGACGCCTCCTGACCGGAACGCGAATTGCACCTCCCTGGTGGGGATCGCGATAGGTTGCCGGGAAACACCCTTTACCTAGAACAAGGAGGTCAGCGTGTGGTTTGTCGCAGAGGAGAAAAACGTTGGAATGGCTCGCGCCCTGCTAGCCACCGGAGTGGGGCTAGCCGGAGGCGTCGTGCTGTGGACGGTGCTCTCGGCCCGGCGGGGCGGTGAGCCGGGCCACCTGTGGGACAAGATCAGACCGACCCGCTTGAAGCGCGGGTTGGACGAGCGCACTGAACTCTTCGCGCTGGAGGACGCGGTCCTCGACGCCTTCCGCGCCGACCCAGTGCTGAGCGAGCGCGGCGTAGACGTGGGCGCCATTAGCCCTGGCATAATCGAGCTCTCGGGCTCAGTCCATAGCGAGGACGAGAGCGCCGTCGCCGTGAGCACGGCCCGGGGGGTCGAGGGCGTGGAGACGGTGGTGAACCGGATGGACGTGCAAAGCGAGATGGTCCACCTGGAGGAGGTCCGTCGCCGTTTGGAAGACCGGGACCCCGCGCTGGCGGAGTCGGGCTGGGAGGGGCGGCGGGTGGGGATGGGAAGGATGCGACAGGGTCCCCAAACCGAGCCCGACCGGCCCGACGACTCCCAAAAGCTTCGCGAGCGTGCCCTGGCGGAGGCCGACCAGAAAGATATTTCCGTGCAGAGTGGTTCCGAGATCACCGCCTCGGTGGGACAGAACGGGCGTCCCGTGGCGGACGAGTAGTCAGCTCTGGTATGTCCGGGTCTGAACTGAACCAGAGGTTGCGCGCCGACCTCGGCAGCGCGCGCAAGGCGAGGGACCGGCGCAAGACCACGCTGCTCACCACTTTCCTAGCCGCTGTGCGTAACCGGGAGATCGAGTTGGGCAAGGAGGCCGGCGACGAGGATATCGAAGCGCTGCTCGCCACCGCCATCAAACGGAACCAGGAGGCGGCGGGGCAGATGCGCGCCGGGAAGAGGGCCGACCGGGCCGCGGACGAGGAGAGTGAAGCCGAGTTCCTGCGAGCTTACCTGCCGCCCCGGCTGGGCGAGGGTGAGGTGAGGGAGCTGGTGCGGGAGGCGGTGGCGGGCGGCGCCTCCGACCTCGGTTCGGTGATGCGGGAAGTGATGCCCAAGGTCAAGGGCCGCTTCGACGGCAAGCAGGTAAACCGCCTGGCTCGTGAAGAGCTCGGCTAACCACCCTCCAGCAAGTCTTCCACCGCTTCGAGCACCGCCAGCCGGTTACGGTGGGCGCGCTCATAGCCGCGCACGCGGTGCAGGGTAGCAGGGTCGAGTCGGGCGCGCGAGAGCCAGTCGATCAGGGTGTCCCTGTCCATTCCGTCGTAGCCCAAGACCGGCTCGCTTCCGTCTACCGGCTCGGCCAGGGGTGGCTCGCTTGGGCCGGGCCAGAGCGCCCGCGCCACCACGCCGACCAAACCGCCGACCAGCCCGCCCAGCAGTATGTAACCGCCTCTCATCACTGTTTACCCTCGGTTCGGAAAGGTGTTACGAAGCGGAAGCGCAAGAGCCCTGCCACCGGTGCCGCGCGGGTTTTTGCTCACGCTCTGCCGGGGACGGCCGGGGACACCCTGATGCGCTCCGCGAGCGCACGCGAGAGGACCCTGGGCTCTCCATTCACTTCCAGGGAGATGGGGCCGTCGAAGGGGGCCCGCCCCGTCACCGCGACGTCGTTGCCGGGGTAGAGGTCGAGCGAACCGAGGTAGCGGAGCTGCTCCGGCTCCTCGATCTCGACTTCCAAGACGGTGGCGGTTCCGCCCGGGGCCAGATTCGCCAGCGTGGGGTGCTCGGCCTGGTCGACTTCGCCGCTGGCCGTGGGGATGGAAGCTCCGTGCGGGTCGCGCTCGGGCTCTCCGAGCAGTTTGGCCAACCTCTCGATCAACTCGTCGCTGGCCGCGTGTTCGAGCCGTTCGGCTTCGTGGTGAACCTTGTCCCACTCGTACCCCAGCACTTCGGTGAGGAACAGCTCCAAGACCCGGTGGCGTCGCACGATGCCTAGCGCCGCCAGCTCTCCGGCGGGGGTCAGACGGGCGCCCTGGTACGGCTCGTAGCGTACCAGCTTCTGGTCGGCAAGTCGCTTGACCATGGCGGTCACCGCGGCCGCGCTGAGCTCCAGCCGCTCGGCTATGCGCGAGGTAGAAACCGGGGACTCCGTCTGCTGGAGCACCCAGATAGCTTTGAGGTAGTCCTCGACTACGGGAGTGTACACAGTGAGCGTAAAATCCGGCCTCTGCCTCCCCCCGTCAAGCGTCCGGGTGTTATGTTGCCCGTCGCTACTTTCCAGTACTCCCGGCGACAGGTGGGTAGAGGAATCCCCGACAGTGTGATAGAAGAGGTCCGCGCCCGCGCGGATCTGGTCGAGATCGTTTCCGCACACACCCGGCTCAAACGGTCGGGGCGGACCTTCCGCGGACCGTGCCCCCTGCACGGGGGCGAGGGGCCCAACTTCTCGGTGGATCCGGAGAAGAACCTCTTCAAGTGCTTCGTGTGCGGAGAGGGGGGCGACCTCTTCTCCTTTCCCATGCAGCTGCTCGGACTCGACTTTCTAGACGCGGTCCGCTACGTGGCGGAGCGCGCCGGAGTGGAGATCCCCGCACCCGGTCCGGGTCCCGGCGGCGACCCGGACAGTCCCCACACCCACCTGTACGAGGCCAACGCCTTCGCCGCCGAGCTCTTTCGTAAGGGGCTCGGGGGGGATGAGGGTGGCGAGGCGCGTACTTACTTGGAAGAGCGGGGGATCGGCGGCAAGGAGCGGGAGCGTTTCGGGTTGGGCTGGGCTCTCGAACGCTGGGACTCCCTGCTCGAGGCCGCCCGCGTCCACGGTGTTCCCGACCAGACCCTGTTGGAGTTGGGGCTGGCTAGACGGTCGCGGCGTACCGAGCAGGAGCTGTACGACTCTTTCCGCGGCCGCGTAATATTTCCCATCGAGGACCTGGCGGGGAAGGTGGTGGGGTTCGGGGGGCGCGTGCTGGGGGGTGCCGGGGAGCACGTGCCCAAGTATCTGAACTCTCCCGAGACTCCGGTATTCCACAAGAGCGAGCTCCTCTACGGGCTGGGCTGGAGCAAGGGTGCCATCCGCCGCGAACGCACCGCGCTGGTGGTCGAGGGGTACATGGACTACCTCTCGCTAGCTGCCAGCGGGGTGGCAAACGTGGTGGCCCCGCTCGGAACCGCGCTGACTCCGGAGCAGGCCGCGCTAATTTCCCGTTACGCCGAGCGGGCGGTGCTCCTTTACGACAGCGACAAAGCCGGGTTGCGGGCCACCTTCCGCTCTGGGGACGAGCTACTGCGGGCGGGTGTGCAAGTCTTGGTGGCGACCCTACCCGCGGGCGAGGACCCCGACTCCCTGGTCCGTTCCGGAGGTCCGGCCGCCCTCAGCGAGTACCTCGACGACGCCGTGGACGTGCTGGAGCGGAAGCTCCAGATCCTAGAGCGGAGAGGTTTCCTGGCAGACGCTGCCGGCCGCCGGCGGGCCGTGGACTCGCTCGTGCCCACCGTCAGTGCCACCCGGGACGAGGCGCTGCGCGACGTCTACCTGGCCCGCGTCTCCGAAAAGACGGGCGTCTCCCGCCCGGTGCTGGAGCGCGAGACAGCCCGGGACGAGCGAGGCCCGCCCGCCGCCGAGCCGAGGCGGTACCGCTCTTTTCACCCCCAGGGGAGAGAAGCCGACCAAGAGGCGGTGAAGGGGATGGGGGCCGAGCGGAATATCCTTCTCCTCCTCCTGCGCGATGAGTCGTGGCTCGAACGGACGGCCCGTGAATTATCCCCCGGCGACTTTCGCCACCCCGAGTACCGGGCCCTGTACCAGGGGCTGCTACTCATCGAAGGGGCCCGCGACGCGGGCGGAGAGTGGCTCGGGCGCCTTCCACCCGGGGCGCTGCCCTTTGCCGAGGAGCTGCTGGGGAGCGGAGAAGACGTGGGCGCTCCCGAACAGTATTTCGAGCACAACCTGCGCCGCCTTCAGGCCCGGCCGTTCGAGGAACGGCTGGACAAGTTACAGGAGGAGCTCCAGGTAGCCGGAGCCGACCAGCAACTCTCCCTGCTGCTGGAGTGGAACGAACTCCTCACCACCATGCGCGAGCGGGGCCTGCGAACTCGGTACGGGACCTTCAAGGTGGAAGGGTAGGGAGTTCTTCCACAACCGTCATACCGCCGCCAGCTCCTCCTCCGCTTCCCACGCCACGATCTTTCCGGCCAGCGCGGAAGCGGCCACAGTGTACGGCGAGCCGAGGTAGAGTTGGCCCGGTCCCGAGCTGAGGCGCCGGTCCCGGGTCAAAAGCGGCGCGTTCAGTGCCTCGGCGAGGGCGAGATAGGCGGCGTCATAGGTAGAGACTCTCCAGGCTGGAAAATCCTCTCCGCCACGTGCTCGGCCGAAGGACTTTGAAAGAGGAGTTCCAGTACGGCCGAGGCGTCTAGAAGTCCTTTGACGCACCCTTTTCGTGACCGAACATCTCGCTCTCGAGGAGATTCTCCGTGATGGCGGCGCAGTTGCTCGCCACAAAGGGCCCGTCGGCGCGGTCGCTGTTCCGATGGATCGCCCTTGCGACGAGCTCCTTCCCCGTTCCGCTCTCCCCCAGGATCAGAACCGTCGCCGAGCTCGCCGCGATCCTGCCGACGGTATGGAAGACCCCCAGCATCGCGGGACTGACGCCGATCGCCACGTCATCGCCCAGGTTGGCCAGATCGGCGGGAAGGATCGGGATTACCTCCCCTGCCGGAGCAAATGCTTCGCACAGCGCCGCGGCCAGATCTTCAGCGTTGATCGGCCTGGGGAACAGCCCGACCACTCCCATGCTGGAGGCCTGCACCCTCATCTGCGTGGTCGATCGACACAGGCCTTGGGCAAAGGGGGAATTCAAGCCAGCGTCACCAATTTGGGGAGGTCGAGAAGGACGCAACCAAAATGGTGCATGATCAAGAAGAGGGCCGGAGGAAACGCTCCCTCCGGCCCTCTTCCCTTGGAAGGCGTACCGTTGGGGTGTGAGGATTACTTCGAGTACTTCCCGCGCGAGGCGGCCTTGACGGCCTCGAAGGCATCTACGTAGCCCGCGCCGACCTCCCAGACGTCGTACCCGTCGAGCGGCCGCACGGTCGTGGTGAGCACCTCCAGCACCTCGTCGGGCGTGATGGCGCCGCCGGAGGCCTCCTCGAGCAGCGCGACGACACCCGCCACGTGCGGCGAGGCCATCGAGGTGCCCGAGGCACAGGTGTAATAGTCGACGTGCTGCAGACTGATGTTGCAGATCTGCGCGTCGTGGTTGGCGTCGAGCCCGTTCAGCACCGCGCCGGTGGAGGCCCGAGCGGAGACGATATGCACGCCGGGCGCGGTCACGTCGGGGTGGTAGAGGTCATCCCCCGGAATGCCGCGCGAAGAGAAACCCGCGAGTACCGGCGCACGGCCGTTCGGGTCCTCGCAGTGGACGGCGGAGTTGGTCGGGTCCTGCACCAGCTTGCAGCCAGCGGCCACGCCGATCACCCAGGGCGCCACGCTGTAGCGGTTCATCGTGTTCTGGTCAGGTCCCGCGTTTCCGGCCGCGAAGACCACTGTGATCCCAGCGTCATGTACCTCCTTCGTGGCCTCATTGATCGGACCCGTGGGATCGAACTCGCCGCTGGAGCCCCAGGAGTTATTCACGACCTGGATGTTGTACTCGTCCTGGTGCTCCAGGATGTAGTCGAAGCCCGCGAGCGCCCAGAAGATGAAGAGTACATCACCCGCGCCGATCCCGATCAGGCCCGCGTCCGGCGCCACACCGGTGT
The DNA here is from genome assembly GCA_050732775.1 of Longimicrobiaceae bacterium. Lineage (GTDB taxonomy): Bacteria > Gemmatimonadota > Gemmatimonadetes > Longimicrobiales > Longimicrobiaceae > JBOHRN01. The sequence goes on from JBOHRN010000035.1 coordinate 6,579, forward strand.
AGATCCCGGCGCTGGAAGCCTCGCCCGTCCCTGCGGCGATCCCCGCGACGTGAGTACCGTGGCCGATCGAGGTCTCGCTATTGGCCACATTCTCGACGTAGAGCGAAAAGCCCGGCTCGGGAGTGTCGTCGCCGAAGCTGTAGAGGTCCCGGCTGTCGCCCACGTACTTCACGTTTTGCACGGTCTTCTCGGGGTACTTCAAGTCGGGGTGGTAGAGCCCGTCGATCCCGCTGTCCAGGATCGCGATCCCCACGTCCTTACCGGTGTAGCCGGCCGCCCACACCTCGTCCGCCCGGATGGTCTCGATGCTCTCCGCCAGCAGGTAGTCCAACTGGCTGTTCAGATAGATGGACTGCACGCCCGTTAGGGTCTGGATGGTGGCGATCTGACTCGGCGTGGTGAGCGCGGCCACCATAGAGAGGTGCTCGAAAGTGACGACGCCCGCGCCCACATCCTGGAGCGTATTAGCGATGGTCGAACTCGTCGTCAGAGTCTCGTCGAAGTTGACGATCACCTCTAGGAGATCGCCCTCGGTCGCGCCCGCTACCGCATCGGTGAGCGCTGGATCCACGACTACGGAGAGGCTGGGGCCAAGCTCCGGAGATTCCATGGGGGCCACAGGGTCGGGCTGGTCCTGACAGGCCGCTGTGACGAGCACGCCGGCCACGAGGGTAAGTAATCGCTTCATCGGGTTCTCCGAGGTTGAGTATAAGGTAAAAGCAAACATGATAACAACATACGGAGTGCCCGATCGAATGTCAAGTCCCTTGGCTCCTGTAAACGAGACACGGGCAGGACGTGGTCATGCGATCTTAGGTTCAGGTTGTGAGCGCCGGCTGCGGCGTTCAGCCGCAAGCTCGGCGCGTATAGGGTTCGCCCCCGCCCCGCACCTGCGGTCGCTGCAGGGAATCTAGGACTTCACCCCGATCGAGTTGCGAAAAATAAGGGCCCATGTTCTGGAACACGGGCCTCACGGTCACAAAATTCGGCAAAACTCAACCCGGAGAGCGGGCGTCGAATTGGCCTGATGACGCGGATCGAGCTAATCGATCAAGCGAGAAAACTTCGGAATCCCGTCGGTATTTTGGATGGGGATCCGCGGGACGTCGTCACCGCAACGTCGAGTCATGAGGAAACGGCTTCTGCACAACTATTGTGCAAGGGCTCCCCGTTTTGGGGCGGATCCGCCCCAAAATTGAGCGACGGCCGGCCTGGCAGGAAGGAGCAAACAAATCAGCCGAGATACGGTATGTTTCAGCCGCCGCTAGATCCCCAACCAAATAATTGATGCGACGATCCGGAACGACGCTCAGCACCACGGACGTGATCCCATCAGTCAGCTGCTGCACCACCACGCGCACTCGACCGAAGGGCAGGTAGGGCGCTATACTGAGAGTGGACATTCATCTCCTCCTTGTGGCTTGGAATGGGTTGTTTGCGCTTCCCTTCCATACCACTTGGAGGAGGCGGTGTCCACCTCCCCGCCAACGCCAACTCAGCTTCTCAAACAGCCGCTACTGCACGGAAATCGGAGAAGAACTAGAACTATCAACTCCGCTGGCGCTCTTCCCGAACCACACTTGCTACTGATTTGGTAAACTTTACCGGCTTTCTTGCCGCTAGTCATGCTCGCATTTCATCCATGGTGGGGCGTTCCACTGCCCGGCCGATCTCGGCCAAGAGGTAGTCAGATAGCGACATGCCCGCCCTAGCCGCGCGTGCCTTGATGGTTCTGTGCAGGGTGTCGGGAACGTTACGAATTTGAAGCATCTTGGGCATGTGCATAACCTATTTGCATGTGCCACCCATATCAACCGTCATACCGCCGCCAGCTCCTCCTCCGCTTCCCACGCCACGATCTTTCCGGCCAGCGCGGAAGCGGCCACGGTGTACGGCGAGCCGAGGTAGAGTTGGCCCGGTCCCGAGCGACCGGGGAAGTTGCGGTTTTGGGAAGAGATGGAAACGTCGCTCGGCTTGCGCGACACCCCCGGTCCGGCGTTGATGCACGCTCCGCACGACGGTTCAATGAAGGTGGCGCCCACCCGCTCGAAAATCCTTTCGTAACCACGCTCACGGCAGTACTGGTACACTTCCTGGGAGCCGCACTGGATGTACAACTGTACCCGTTCAGCTACGCGCCTGCCCTCTTGGGCGGCCTGGCGGAAGACCGCTGCGTACATGTCCATGTCCTCCTTCTTGCCCGCGGTGCAGCTGCCGGCGTAGGCGATGTCGATCAAGACCTCCCGGTCCAGTTCATCAATGTACACACCGTTTCCGGGGTCGCCTGGGAGGGCTATCATGGGCCGGATGGCAGAGACCTCGATCTCGATGGTCTTGGCGTAGCCGGCTCCTCGGTCGGAGTGGAGCCCCTCGATGAGTTCCTCGGCTTGGGTACGCTGCATCCCCCGCTGCTCCACCAGGTACTCAACGGTGCGCGCGTCCGGGGCCACGATGCCGGTGAAAGCCCCCACCTCGGCCGCCATGTTGGTCATGGTGGCGCGCTCGTCCACCGAGAGGGCCTCGACCGACGGTCCCGTGTACTCGATGATCTGGCCGATGGCGTGGCCGTCGCGGATGTACGGGTGGCGCAGGATCTCCAGCATGTAGTCCTTGGCGGTCACGTTTGCCGGCTTTTCGCCCGAGAGTATCACCCGGAACGAGCGGGGCACGGTAACCCGCACGTCCTTGGTGATCCACGAGTTGAAGATGGCGGTGGTGCCCACCCCGAAGGCCACACACCCGACCGCCCCCGCGTGCGGGGTGTGTGAATCCGAGCCGATGATTACCTGGCCGGGTAGTGCGTAGCTCTCCAGGATCTTGGAGTGGCAGATGGCCTCGGAGCCGTGTCTGCCGTGGCCGAGCTCGCCGTATAGCCGGATGCCCTGTTTGCGGGCGAACTCGCGCTGCTTTACCTCGAGTTGGCCAGCCACGTCGAGGAGCCCGAGTTGGACCCGGTCGGGGGGCATGGCGTCTTTGAGGAAGGTGAGGTGGTCGCGGAAGAAGAGGATGGACTCGGGCTCCAGCACCCGCTCGTCCTCGCCGACCAGCCGCTCGAAGAAGATCGCGGCCATGGGGGTCACGTACTCGTGCGAGAAGCGGATATCGGTCTGCACGAAGCCGGCGTCACCGGCGTGGACGGCGGCGACGCCGACCTCTTCCCGGGACAGATCCCTCACCCAGCGGCGCGCGAAAATCTTCTCGGCGATGGTCATGGGGCCGGCGCTGCGCCCATCCTCTCCGTTGCCACTTCCGAATGAAACGGTGCCCAGGTTGGAAGAGGTGGTGGCGGCTATCTCGCTGGCGGTTCCGTCCGGGGCGGCGTCGTTCGCGGGCAGGCCGCCATCGCCGCTGCCGCGCAGGTGGCGCACGTCCTCCTGGTCCAGCTCACTCTCACCGGCCGCCCCGCCCCGCCCCGCCGAGATCGGCGGCACGGTCACCTTTCCTTGCAGGCGGGCCAGGTTGAAGTTGAACAGTCCTCCGTGCTCGATGATCCCCCGGGTAATCTCGTCCGTGTCCCCGGTGAATTCGGTCAGGGTGATGGGCTCGCCCCGGCGAACCCGGTCGATCAGCCCGAAGTTGGTGGAGGTGAGAATCCCCAGATTTTGGCAGTTTTCCCGGTAGATGCGCTCAATATTCTCGGCGATCACCAGCCGGACACCCGCCATCATCTCGGCGTACGGGCTCTGCTCCCGCGACGACCCCTTGCCGCGCCGCTTGCCCGCCACCGAGCAAACGAAACCGCCCTTCCTGACCGAGCCTTGTTTGACGGGAAAGTCATCGCCGGCACGCAGCCCCAGGTAAGGGAACTCGCCCAGGGTCTCGTCGAAGTAGTAGCAGATGTAGGCGGGGGTGATCTCGTCGGTAGAGATCTGGTCGCGGAGCTTTTCCTTTACCTCGGTGGTGAACTCCAACTCCTCGCCGTCGAGCTGGCGCCGGATGAGCTCGGCGTCGTCTACCAGGAAGAGGACCCGGCCCTGGAGTCGCACCTCGGGGGGGAGGGTCTCAACCTCGCGGGAGAGAAGGGAACGAATCATACTCTGAAAGATGGCAAACCCCGCGCCGCCGGGCAAGTTCGCGGCGTTGACGGAAGAGTTGCCGGGTGATTACTTTACTACTCTCCGGGGGGCCGTAGCTCAATCGGGAGAGCGCCTGCTTTGCAAGCAGGAGGTCGCCGGTTCGATCCCGGCCGGCTCCACTTCACCTTTCACCCCGCGCGTTTACGCCGGCTCCCCGCTTTGGGGCGAGGTGATGAAGCGGGCGGCCCCGGCCAGATCGGCTGCCACGTGGTGCGGCTCCCGCGCCGGAGAGCGCTGCCACTCGGTCTCGTGGCCGTTGTCGATCAGGACGGTGCGGCAACCGGCGCGGCGGCCCGCTTCGACGTCGTCCAATAGGTCTCCCACGAACCAGGACTTGCCCGCATCGACATTGTGTTCCGAGGCCGCCGCCAGGATTAGCCCCGGCGCTGGTTTGCGGCAGTCGCAACTGACGGCGTAGCGGGCCACGGACCCGCCGGGGTGGTGCGGACAGTAGTGAAAACCGGCCAGCGGCACGCCGGTCTCCGCGAACAGTTCGCCGAGCCGCTCCGCGACCCCCTCCAGGGCCTCTTCCGGAAAGTAGCCGCGGGCCACGCCGGACTGGTTGGAGATTACGATCAACCGGTACCCGGCCCGGTGCAGCGCGGCCAGCCCCTCCCCGGCGCCCGGCGTTAAGCGCATCTGGCCGGGATCCACGTTGTACGGCACGTTCTCCACCAGCGTGCCGTCCTTGTCGAGGAAAACCGCGGGGTTGCCATTCGCGGCCGCGGGGGCGAAACTCAAGGACACCGCGCGCCGGGACCGCTCGTACCTTTACTGGGTGATTTCATCGCTAGCATGATTCAGAAGAGAACACCTCCCTTGCCCCGCCCCCGTACCCTGCGGGAGATAGCCCGCACGGTGGAGGGTGGCGAGCGCCTTTCGGCTGACGACGCCCGCGCGCTCTGGGAAGGCGGCTCTGACGAGGAGCTCCAGTACCTGGCCCACCAGGTAAGGGCCCGCTTCCACCAGCCCGACCGCGCCACCTATCTGGTCATGCGCATCATCAACTATACCAACGTGTGCGTGGCCCAGTGCGACTACTGCGCCTTCTACGTGCTGCCGGGGCGGGAGGGCGGCTACGTGCTCCCGCGCGCCGAAGTATTTGCCAAGATCGACGAACTGTTGGAGCTGGGTGGCGATCTGGTCGCCTTCAACGGCGGCTTCAACCCCTACCTTTCGCTCGACTACTACTGCGACCTCTTCCGGGCGGTACGCGAGCGCTACGGCGCGCGGGTAGAGTTTTACGCGCTCACGGTGGCCGAGTTCGTCTACCTGGCCGACCGGGCGGGGCTCTCCCACGCCGAGACCGCACGCCGGTTGCTGGACGCCGGCGTGTATTGGATCACGGGCGGGGGTTCCGAGATCCTCAGCGAGGACTTCCGCGCCCGCCACGCCAAGTTCAAGTATACGGTGGCCGAGTACCTGGAGGCCCAGCGGGCCATCGTGGAGGCGGGGCTCAAGACCACCGCCACCATGGTAATCGGCTTCGACGAAACCATCGACGAGCGCCTGGAGCATCTGGAGCGGACGCGCCTTTTCCAAGACCAGACCGGCGGGCTCTTCTCCTTCCTCTGTTGGACTTACAAACCTTACGGTACTTCGTTCGGGGGACGGGAGATCTCACCCCGGGAGTATTGGCGCCACCTCGCCCTCTCCAGGATCTTCCTCGACAACGTGAAGCACATCCGCACCTCGGTACTCACCCTCAACCAGGACGCCTTCCGGGCCCTGGATTACGGGGCCGACGACTTCGACCTGCCCCTCGAAGACGAAGTTACCCAGAAGGCGGGTGCCACCATCGATTTGGACCTGGCGCGGCTCTTGAAGATACCCAGGGCGATGGGTTACCGGGTGGAGTACCGCCATGCCGAGCGGCCGGAGTCGGTGGTTGTCTGAGGTGGCCGGCGACCTGATGGACAAGCTGGTGTCGCTCGCCAAACGGCGCGGCTACGTGTTCCAATCGTCCGAAATCTACGGCGGCACCGGTTCGGTGTGGGACTACGGACCCCTCGGCGTGGAGCTGAAGCGGAACCTCAAGGAGCTTTGGTGGCGGGCGATGGTGGACGAGCGCGACGACATCGAGGGGCTCGACGCCGCCATCCTCATGCACCCGCGGGTGTGGGAGGCGTCGGGCCACGTGGAGGAGTTCAGCGACCCGCTGGTGGAGTGCCGCAACTGCCACCGCCGTTTCAGGGAAGATGAGCTCCGCGAGCAGATGGGCCAGCAGGACGCGGCGCAGATCCGGTGCCCGGCGTGCGGTCGCGGCGGGGAGTGGACCGAGCCGCGGCAGTTCAACCTCATGTTCAAGACCTTCATGGGGCCGGTGGCGTCGGAGTCGAGTGCGGTCTACCTGCGGCCCGAGACTGCCCAGGGCATCTACGTAAACTTTCTCAACGTCCAGACCTCGTCCCGGCAAAAGATCCCCTTCGGCATAGCCCAGACCGGTAAAGCGTTCCGCAACGAAATTACCCCCGGCAACTTCACCTTCCGGACCCGCGAGTTCGAGCAGATGGAGATGCAGTTTTTCGTGGAACCGGGCACTGACGAGGAGTGGTTCGAGCAGTGGAAGGAGGCGCGGCTCGCCTGGATGAGCAGCGCTCTGGGTCTGGCCCCGGAACGGCTGCGGCTGCACGAGCACTCCGCGGACAAACTCGCCCACTACGCCAAACGCGGCTGCGACATCGAGTTCCACTTCGGGGGCACCATCGGCGGGGACGGCTGGGGAGAGGTGGAGGGTATCCACAACCGCACCGACTACGACCTATCCCGCCACCAGGAGTACTCGGGCAAGCGGCTCGAGTACATCGATCCGGCGGGCGGCAGCCGTTACTTGCCCTACATTATCGAGACCTCGGCCGGGGCCGACCGGCTTGCCCTGGCGGTGCTGGCCGGAGCTTACGCCGAAGAAGAAGTCGAGGGAGAGAGCCGGGTACTCCTCAAAGTCAAGCCGTCGCTCGCGCCCCTCAAGACCGGCGTCTTCCCGCTGGTCAAGAAGGATGGCATGCCCGAAAGGGCCCGGGCGATTCACCGGGAGCTGCGCGGGCACGGTATCCAGAGTTTCTACGACGAAGCGGGGGCCATCGGCCGTCGCTACCGCCGCCAAGACGAGGCTGGCACGCCGTTTGGCGTCACCGTCGACGGACAGACGGCGGAGGACGGCACCGTGACCGTACGCGACCGTGACACCATGCAACAGGTGCGCGTGGCCGAGAATAAGGTCATGGAGTACATCCGTGCTAGAGTCCACCAGTAACCGTAACCCGCAACCCAATGGCCGCAAGCTCGGTGTCCGTCGCCACCTTCTCGTCCCGCTGGGTAATGATGGCGGCCATGCTCGGGATGGCGGTGGGTACGGGCAATATCTGGCGTTTTCCCCGGGTGGCCGCCACCAACGGTGGGGGCTCCTTCCTGGTTGCGTGGGTGGTTTTCCTGCTGCTCTGGTCGGTGCCACTCATCCTGGTCGAGTTCGCCATGGGCAAGCAGGCCCGGCTCGGGCCGGTGGGGGCGTTCTCGAAGATGGTGGGCGAAAAGTTCGCCTGGATGGGGGCTTGGATCGCTTTTACCGCCGCCGCGATCATGTTTTACTACGCAGTGGTCACCGGCTGGACTCTCGGTTTCCTCTGGGGCGGTATCACCGGTGCCCTGCCCGGCGGCGAGCCGGGCGAGTACTGGGAGGGCTTCGTAGACACACCGTGGGTTCTGCTCGCGCAGGCCACCGCCGTGGGGCTAGCGGTGCTGGTGGTGGCGCGCGGGGTAAAGGGGATCGAGAGGGCAGCCAGTATCCTCATCCCATCCCTTTTCGCGCTGGTCATCATCCTGGCTATCCGCGCCGTTACTCTGCCGGGCGCCGAGCGCGGCCTGGCCTTCCTCTTTACCCCGGACTGGAGTGAGCTGGCCGACTACCGCATCTGGCTAGAGGCGCTGACCCAGAACGCCTGGGATACCGGCGCCGGTTGGGGACTCATCGTGACTTACGCCATCTATTTGCGGCGGCACGAGGACACGGCTTTGAACTCCTTCCTGCTCGGCTTCGGTAACAACTCGATGTCGCTGCTGGCGGGCATCATGGTACTGTGCACGGTTTTCTCCATCATGCCGAACGCGGCCGACGAGATCGTGGGCGCGGGCAACACCGGGCTCACCTTTATCTGGGTGCCGCAACTCTTCGCCCAGATGCCAGCCGGGCGGTTCTTCATGGTCCTCTTTTTTCTCGCCCTCTTCTTTGCCGCCTGGACCTCGCTCATCTCCATGGTCGAGCTCGCCGTGCGGGTGTTGCAAGACCGGGGCGTGGCGCGCGGCCGGGCCTTGGCGCTGGTGGGCGGCTTCGGATTTCTGCTCGGCGCCCCCTCCGCTCTGAGCGAACAGATCTTCCTGAACCAAGACTTCGTCTGGGGGGTGGCCCTGATGGTGTCCGGGCTCTTCTTCGCCCTGGCGGTGCTCAAGTACGGTGTACGCCGCTTCCGCACCACGCTGATCAACTCGTCGGACGCCGATGTCCGCGTCGGACTGTGGTGGGAGTGGGTGATCCGGCTGGTGGTGGTGCAGGCCGCCGTGCTGGTGGCGTGGTGGTTCTGGCAAGTTTGGGGAGAGCCGTTCTGGGGAGTGTTCGGGGTCGGCACGCTGCTGCTCCAGTGGGGTATAGTGCTGGCCCTATTCCTAATCTTCAACCGGTGGATCGCCCAGGGCAGCGTCAGTGCCGTGCCCTCCGCGTCCCCCGACGCCTTGACTCGAGAGCCATGATAAACTTGCTTCGGCGCCCGCTCCTCCTCGCCTCAACCGCCCTTCTCGCCGGCTGCGCCCCGGGCACGGCGCCCCCCTCCGGCCAGCTTTTCGGCTACCAGCTGCCGGGCCGCTTCGAGGTGGTGGGCCGCGGCCCGGTGACCGACACCCACACCTCGGACTTATGGGTGTTTACCGGAGTGGACGGCCGCGACTACGCCTATACGGGGACCTGGGGGGCTTGCCCGGGGTGCTTCGGCGACCGCATGTACGCCTGGGACGTAACCGACCCGTCCGACCCGGTACTCACCGACTCGGTCATGGTCGACGCGCGCCGGGTCAATGACGTCAAGGTCAACGCCGCGGGCACCGTGGCGGTGATTACCCGCGAGGGAGCGTCGAGCCGCCGCAACGGGCTGGTGGTGCTCGACCTCTCCGATCCGGCCCACCCCGAGATCGCCTCCAACTACTTCGAGACGCTGACGGGCGGGGTCCACAACACCTTCATCGAGGGAGAGCTGGTGTACGCGGTCCACAACGGAACCGCGGATGTGCACATCATCGACATCTCCGACCCCGAGAACCCGGAGGAGGTGGGGCGGTGGGGGCTTCCCGTCCGGGATGGCAAGTATCTGCATGACGTGTGGGTGGAAGACGGCTTCGCCTACCTTTCCTACTGGGACGACGGACTCGTCATCCTGGACGTGGGCGATGGCCTCGCGGGAGGTGCCCCCACCGAGCCTCAGCTGGTCAGCCAGTACAGCTACCAAACCCAATGGCAAGGACAGAGTTACGGCAATACCCACGTGGCCTTCCCCTATACCAACCAGGCGGGCAGGAAGTACGTCTTCGTGGGCGACGAGATCTTTCCCGCCGAATGGGATCCGCTGGCCAAAGTGGTACCCGGCGGTTACGTACACGTGATCGACGTCTCCGACCCCGAGAGCCCCATCGAGGTGGCGTGGTACGAGGTGCCGGGCGCGGGGGTTCACAACTTGTGGGCGGAGGACGACTTGCTCTACACCGCTTACTACAACGCCGGGCTCCGAGTCGTGGACGTGTCGGGCGAGTTGCAAGGCGACCTGCGCGCCCAGGGCCGCGAACTGGCGGTGCTCGCCACCAGCGACGAGGACGCTTTCATGGACGACGCCCCCTTTGCCTGGGGACCGCAGCTGTTCCAGGGGTTGATGTTCGTGTCCGACTTCAACTCGGGGCTGTGGGTGACCCGCGCGGTCTTGCCGGAGCGGTAAGAGATTCTTTTTGCCGCGATCACGAGCAAGCCGGGCTGGTGGAGGCGCCACCCGCGTGCGCTTTCGGCTCTTCCCGTATAGGTTGTGGGTATGGACTTCGGCGAATTCGAGCGGCGGGCTCGGGCCGTGTTCGAACGCATACCCCACGAGTACCGGGAGGGGGTGGACGGACTCTCGGTGGTGGCCAAAGCGCAACCACACCCCACCCTCCCGGACGTTTGGACGCTGGGGGAGTGCCGTAGCGAGGCGTACCCTTCCGACTTCGGGGGGCCGCAAACCACCCGCTCCCTGGTGCTCCTCTACCACGGCTCGTTCGAGCGGGTCGCGGCCGGACCCGGGGCGTTCGATTGGGAGGAAGAGATCTGGCAGACCGTCACCCACGAGATCCGCCACCATCTGGAGTGGCTGGCCCGGGAGGACGGTCTGGAGGTCGAGGACTACGTCAACGACCAGAACTTTGCCCGCCGGGCCGGAGAAGGGTTCGACCCTGGCTTTTACCTGCGGGGCGAACCGTTGGCCGAGGGCGTGTACCGGGTGGGAGACGACGTGTTCCTGGAGCGGGCACACCGGCGACACGAGCCGCCCGGCCAGGAGCCGCTCACCTTACGGTGGCGGGGAAGGGAGGTCGCGGTGCCTTGGCCCGACCCTCTCGAAGACGTCCACTATCTGGTGGTGGAGGGGGTGGAGGAACAAGGCGGCGAGCTGGTCCTGGTGCTCCGGCGCGAGCTTAGCGCGTGGCAGGGGTTGCGGCAAGCTCTGCTGGGGAGCGGACCTTCGCTGGGGGAGTCATGGCCAAAGAGTCCAAAGCAAAGAAGAAAAAGCGCATGGAAGAGGTGATCGCGCGGCTCAAAGGGGAGTACCCCGACAGCCGCTGCTCGCTCGACCACCGCTCGCCGCTCCAGCTGCTGGTGGCCACCATCCTCTCGGCCCAGTGCACCGACGCCTTGGTCAACAAAGTCACTCCCGAGCTCTTTCGCCGTTACCAGGAGCCATCGGATTACGCCGCTGCCACCCAAGCGGAGATGGAAGAGCAGCTCCGGTCGGTAAATTTTTACCGGGGTAAAGCCAGATCATTGATCGGCGTTGGCCGGGCCTTGGAGAAGGAGCATGGCGGCCGGGTTCCCGCTAGCGTGGAGCAGCTCACCGCGCTTCCCGGCGTGGGCCGCAAGACCGCCAACGTGGTGCTGGGAACGGCGTTCGGCGTAGCCGACGGGGTGGTCGTCGACACGCACGTCAAGCGCATCACCAACCGGCTCGCTTTCACCCGCAACAGCGACCCTGACAAGGTAGAAAATGACCTCTTGCCGCTGGTGCCGGAGGATGAACGGGTCTCCTTTACGCATCGCATGATCGACCACGGCCGGGCGGTGTGCATCGGCCGCAAGCCCCGCTGCGGCCAGTGCGTACTACTCGAGCTGTGCCCAACCGGACGCCAGAACCTCGCCGCCTGAGGTGACCGCCACCGAGACCGCCGCCGCCACCGTCGCCCCCGTGGTCCGCGTCGCCGACGTACTCGCGGGTCGTCACCAGCCCGGCTCCGAGGTCACTGTTCGGGGTTGGGTGCGCACCCGCCGCGACTCCAAGGCCGGACTATCATTCATCCACTTGCACGACGGGTCGTGCTTCGACCCCGTCCAGGTGGTTGCTAGCCGGGACCTCCCCAACTACCAGAGCGAGGTCCAGCGGCTCACCTCCGGATGTTCGGTGATCGCCACCGGCGAGTTGGTGGAATCGCCCGGCAAGGGGCAGCCGGTCGAGATGCGCGCCCGTCGGCTCGAGGTCGTAGGGTTGGTGGACAACCCGGAGACGTACCCGATCCAGCCCAAGCGGCACTCCTTCGAGTATCTGCGCGAAGTGGCCCACCTCCGCCCGCGTACCAACACCTTCGGCGCGATCGCCAGGGTGCGCCACTCTCTCTCGCGAGCTATCCACCGCTTCTTCCACCAGCGGGGGTTCTACTGGATCCACACCCCCATCATCACCAGTAGCGACGCCGAGGGTGCCGGGGAGATGTTCAGGGTCTCGACCCTCGACCTGGCCAACCTTCCGTGCGACCGGTCGGGAGCGGTGGATTTCTCCCAAGACTTCTTCGGCCGGCCAGCCGGACTCACCGTCTCCGGCCAGCTCAACCTGGAGGCGTACTGCCTGGCACTCTCCCGGGTGTACACCTTCGGACCCACCTTCCGGGCCGAGAACTCGAACACCTCGCGCCACCTGTCCGAGTTCTGGATGGTCGAGCCCGAGATCGCCTTCGCCGGCCTGCACGACAACGCCGACCTTGCAGAGACGTTTCTCAAATCCATCTTCCGCGCCCTGCTCGACGGGTGCCCGGACGATATGGCCTTCTTCGACGAGCGTATACTCAGGGGCGTGGTAGCGCGGCTGGAGCGGTTGGCAGACGCCAGCTTCGAGCGCATGGAGTACGGTGACGCCGTGCGGGCGCTGGAGAACTCCGGCAAGAGGTTCGACTTTCCCGTAGCGTGGGGGATGGACCTCCAGACCGAACACGAACGGTACCTGACCGAGGAGTTGGTCGGCGGGCCGGTAATAGTGCTGAACTACCCGAAGGAGATCAAGGCGTTTTACATGCGGCTCAACGACGACGGCCGCACCGTGGCGGCGATGGACGTGCTGGCACCCGGAATCGGCGAAATCATCGGTGGTTCCCAGCGCGAGGAACGGTTAGAGGTACTGGATGGGAGGATCAGGGAGTCCGGTTTGGACACCGGCTCCTACGGATGGTACCGCGATCTTCGCCGTTACGGCACCGTGCCCCACGCCGGCTTCGGGCTGGGGTTGGAGCGGACCATCCAGTACGCCACCGGTATGGCCAACATCCGTGACGTGATCCCGTTTCCCCGCACTCCGGGGAGCGCCGACTTCTGAGCCGAACCCAGCTCGCCATGACCGACTCGCCAACTCGCAGCGACGCCCTAGCGCTGATGCACGAATACGTGCAGAGCAAATCTCTCCGCCGCCACATGTACGCGGTCGAAGCGGCCATGCGCGGCTACGCCCGCGACTTCGGGGAAGACCGGGAGCTTTTCGGGATCACCGGCCTGCTGCACGACTTTGACTACGAACGGCACCCGGACGATCACCCGGTTCCAGGCGCCGGGGTTCTGCGCGACCGCGGCTACCCCGAGCAGCTGGTCACCGCCATCCTGGCCCACAACCCGCAGCGCACGGGGGTCAGGCCCGCTACCCTCCTGGACCGCACGTTGTACGCCTGCGACGAGATCACTGGGCTGATTACCGCCACCGCCCTAGTCCGGCCCTCCAAATCGGTGCGCGACCTGAAGGCGAAGTCTGTTCTCAAAAAGTACAAGGATAAGCAGTTTGCGGCGGGCGTAGACCGGGAGGAGCTCCAGTTGGGAGCTGAGCTTCTCGGTGTTGAGCTAGGCGACCACGTGGAGTTCGTAATCGGCGCCATGCGCGGGGTGGCCGGCGAGCTGGGGCTGGCCGGTACCGCCTAGCGCGGCGTTATGTCCAAGAAGCCACAGGCAGTACGCTTCGGGCTAGCGGAAAAGCGGGCGGAGAAGCTGAATTACGGCGGCTACCTAAAGGTCCCCGAGCTCGTCGCCCTGCAGGAGCTGCGTTCGGACCCGCCGCGGCACGATGAGACCCTCTTCATCATTATCCACCAGACTTACGAGCTCTGGTTCAAGCAGATCTTGCACGAGTTGGACGAGGTGGTGGCTCGCCTCGGGCGGGACGACGTGCTGGGCGCTCACCAGCTGCTGCGGCGCTCGGTCGAGATCGAGCGCGTGCTGATCCAGCAGATCGACGTCTTGGAGACGATGACGCCGGTCGACTTTCTCGCCTTTCGGGATCACCTGCGCCCGGCCAGCGGTTTTCAGTCGGCCCAGTTCCGGGAAATCGAGTTCCTCGCCGGTCTGAGGGATGCCAGCTATCTGGACAGCTTTCGCGCCGGGTCTACCGAATACGCACGGCTCTCGGAGCGGCTGGCGGCGCCCAGCTTGGGCGCGGGGTTCTACGCTCTGCTGCGCCGGCGCGGCTTCGACTTGCCGGAGGGCGCGGCCCAGACAAAGCCAGGGGAGCGAGCGGCCGGCGAGCTACGGCTCGCGGAGCTGGTGCGCCTTTACCGGGAGCAAGACCAACACCACGACCTTTTCCTTCTGGCGGAAGGTCTGGTAGACTTCGACGAACTGTTCTCGCTCTGGCGACTGCGGCACGTCAAGATGGTCGAGCGGGTAATCGGCCCGGTGCCCGGTACCGGGGGGAGCGAGGGCGCGGGCTACCTATGGAAGACGGTGGACAAGAAGTTCTTTCCGGAGCTGTGGGAGGTGCGCGGGCGGCTCAGTGAAAGCGCCGCCGACCGGCCGGCTCAGTGAAAGCGCCGCCGACCGGCCGGCTCATGGAGCGCGGGGTATCGTGGCGTGAGCCTAGGTTCCTTTAACGACAGAGGAGGTTTGACATGGAGACGTCCGGGTGGGTCACTTTCATCGTCATCGCCGGAGTGGTGTGGGGGGGATTTCTCTTCCTGCTGGCAACCGCCTTTCGCAAGGAGGGGCGAAAGCGGGGGTAAGCTTACTCCGGCTCGCCCAAACGCTCGTCACAAACAGCGCGGATCGCCTCGGGATCAAAGCCGCGCCGGGCCAGGTAACCGTAAAGCCGTCGGCGGGCACGGAGCGGATCCTCGCCCCCGCGCTGGCGCCACTTGGTGGCTGCCCGCCGGCATAGCTCGAGCTGCACGCCTTCTTCTCGGGAAAAGACCTCGTCCACCACCCCGTCGGCCACCTCTCGGTCTACCCCCTCGGCCCGCAACTCGTCCTTGAGCCTGCGCCGGCCGCTGGGCCGGAAGCGGAGTCGGTCCCGCACCAGGGCCTCGGCAAAGGCGCGGTCGTCGAGGAGCCCCGCCGACTCCAGCCGCTCCAGCGCCCACTCGCTAGCTTCGCCGCCGAAGCCCTTTTCCCGTAGCCGCCGGGCCAGCCCGGCGCGGCTCCTGGCGCGGTGCGCCAGCAGCCGAAGGGCGGCTTCGCGCGCCCGCCACCGCTCTGCTTCCCGCTCCAGCTCCCCGAGCCGCTCTTCGTCGAGATGGTCCCCCATACGCAGGCCGGCTTCGGCCACCACGGCCGCGGGCAGCAGGGCGCGGGGCTCGCCGTTCAGGTGGAGCTCGATTCGGCTGGAACGGGGTGAAGGGCGGCGTAGCGCGGTGATCTTCACAAACCGGGGAAAATTGTGTACAATTGAACCGCCTTGAGCCATCCGTCCACCCAGGCCGGTCCAGGTGATACCATGAACGGATCAATCTGCCGCTTCAAACCGCTCCCGTCGAGCCCGGGATCGCGGTGAGGGAAGGGACGAACAGCCACGTTCCGGTGGTTAGTAATGGTCCGACCAAGCGCGTGGAGGCGTTGGTGGAGAGGTTGCGCGAGCGCTTCGCGCCCGACCCCCGGCTGTCGGTGTTTGACGTGGGCGTGGTTCCGGAGCAGGGGGCGTTGCGAATCTTCGGCGGCGTCTCCGATCGCGTCGCGCTAGGGGCGCTGGAGCGGGGCGTGGCGGGCCTGGGGCTCGCTGTCCCGGTCCGCAACGAGACCGTTCTGCTGCCCGACGCCCGCTTGTCCGGACGGGAACACGCGGTGGTGAGCGCGACGGTGGCGCCCATGCTCCTCTTCCCGGAGGTGTGCGAACCCCAGGTGTCACAGGTGGTCATGGGGAACCGGGTGCGGCTGTTGAGGCGCTACCAGCGCTGGTACCAGTGCCGGAGCCAGGACGGCTACCCCGGCTGGATCCACCGCGGCTACCTAAAACTCCCCGCTACCACCGGCACCGGTGACGGAGGTGGAGGTGACGGCCACTCCGAATTGCTCATCTCCCTGGGGGCCGGGATGAGTGGGAAGGGAGAGGAACCGGCCGGCTTTCTTCCCTGGGGGGCGCTGGTACGAAAGGGGCAGGGTGGCGCCGTCCTGCTCCCGGACGGGCGTGAAGTGAGGGCCGAGGGCGTGCTCATACCGGCGAGGGAGCGGGCTGCGCTCTACCCGGCGCGGGGCGGGGCCGTGGCCGCGAGTGCGGCTTGGTGGTTGGGCGCCCCGTATTTGTGGGGGGGAGTGACCCCCGCCGGGGTGGACTGTTCGGGGCTGGTACAGGCCCTCTTCCGGCTCCACGGGGTGGAGCTACCCCGCGACTCGGACCAGCAGGTCGAGTGCGGAGAGCCGGTCGACCCCGGACCAGGGTTCTCGGCGCTGCAGCCCGGGGACCTACTCTTCTTCGCCGAGGAACCGGACCTGGTCATTACCCACGTCACCATCTCCGAGGGGGGCTCCCACGTGATCCACTCATCGCTGGGCAACGGCGGTGTGCGCCGCAACGATCTGGCCGGAGATCTGGACTTCGAGCGGGAGCTGGCGCGCATCTTCGTGTGCGCAAGACGGGTGGCGGGGTAGTGAAAGCTCGACCAGTGTGGTGTATCCCCGGCCGGTCGCGCAGGTGCTTGTTGGAGGTGAGTGCGCTCGATCCGGCCCGGTTGAGGTCAAAGATTTTCAGCGGGAGGAGATTGAGGCGGCGCAAGAACTCGGGGTTAAAGCTGCCGAAGAATTTCGGTGACCTGGTTTACAGCTCTCACGGCACCCTAACCTCTTGCCCGATCTGCAACCGCGCCGGGTCGACACCGGGGTTGGCGTCACGAAGTTGCCGCACGGTGACACCGTAGCGGCGCGCGATGCCGTCCAGGGTATCTCCGGAGCGGACGGTGTGGAAGCGTGGTTCGCCGTCCGGGTCGGCGGGGCGCGCTTGGTCCGCTGACGGCGGGGCCGGACGGGCGCCCGGAACCGCTACCTCCTGGCCGATCTGGATACGGCGCGGATCGACGCCCGGATTGGCTCGCTCGATCTCTGCCACGGTGACTCCGTAGCGGCGGGCGATACCCTCGAAGGTGTCTCCCGGGCCAACCACGTGGGTGCGGGCGCCGGGTAGCTCTTCGGGCACGGGTGGCTCCGCCGGCTCTTCGGGCGCGTCTTCGCGCTCCGGCGCCGGTTCGGGCTCGGAAGGAGGCGGGCGGGTAAACTCGGCCAGGCGGGCGCCGATGGCGTCTTCTACCCGCTTGGCCCGCCAGGTCGAGGGCACGTCGTTGGAGAGGATCACGAAGGAAATCGTCTCCCCGCCCGCCGCTCTCACGTACCCGGCCAGCCCCGACACCTCGTGGATGGTACCGGTCTTGGCCCGTAGGTTGCCGGCCGCCGCCGTCCCCCCCATCCTGCGCAGACGCGGCGAGCGGGCGGCCAGGGGCAAAGACTCCCGGAACGCCTCCCAGTTCGGGTCTCCGGCCATGTAGCCGAGCAGGTGGATGGTGCTCCTGGGGGTTACCTGGTCGAGCCGGGAGAGGCCGGAGCCGTCGAGCAGCCGTAGCCACGACGAATCGACCCCCGCCTCGCACTCCAGAAAGTAGCTGACGGCCCGGGCTCCGCCGCGAAAGCTGCCCTCCCCCAACCCCACCCGGCCCACCGTCTTGAGCAGCGACTCGGCGAACTGGTTGTGGCTCCAGTGGTTGGTGACCCGGACGATCTCGGCGAGCGGGGGGGAAAGGTGGACGGCCAATACCCGCGGCGGCGTGTACGCACCGGCTCCTCCGGTTGCGAAGCTCACCCGGGACTCGCCCGGGTCGGATACCGTGCCGAGTCCGCCGAGCACGGAGACCCCCCGCTCGGCCAGGGCGGCGGCGAAGGCGGCCACGGTGTAGTTGGCGGGATCTCCCACCGCCACGGTGCGCGCCACGCCGGGGTGACCGCGCGCGATCTGCCCGTGCACCAGGAGCCCCTCGGGGGTCTTCTCGAAGCGGATCAGCGAGCGGCCGCTCCCCACGGTGGCCACCCGGTTCAGCAGGCGCAGCCCGCGGGTGTCCGGATCGGTGGTGATATCGGCGGGAGCCCCCGGGCCAGGTCCCGGCTCTACCCGGACGCTCACCATGTTTTCGTCGTGCGAGAGCGCGCCGCTCGGGGCGGCGAACCAGGAGAGGAGGTCGTCGGCGTTCCAACCGGTACCGAGGTGCTGGCCGGTGAAGTAACTGTCGTCGCCCACCAAGTCGCCGCGCACCTGGCGCACTCCCAGGGCGACCAGCGAGTCGGCCAACTCCTCGACCGCGGAACCCGCGTCTCCGATGGAACGGTCGGAGACGCCCGGGTCGCCCGTGCCGTAGAGGATCAGGTCGCCGTGGAGCACTCCGTCACGTACCGGGCCGGTGGTCAGCAGGTAGGTGGAGTAGCGGAAGTCTGGCCCCAGGTAGTAGAGGGCCGCAGCGGTAGTGTAGAGCTTGAGGGTCGAGGCCGGAGCCAAACGGCTGTCCGGGTTGAGCGAGAAGAGGGTGTCGCCGCGCTCCAGGGAGACGGCCATTACACCCCAGCCGGCCGACGACCAGCCGGTGCGGGCGATGATCTGGCGCAAGTCGGCCTGGAGCCGGGCCACCGCGGCGTCGGGGGGAGTGGGGGAGGCGGCGAGCGCGCTTCCCGCCAGGAGCAGGCCGGTGGCTACCAGGCGGGTGATGCCGCGCATTCAAAGGTGGCGTAAAGGTTGGTTATAGCTCTCGAATCTTCTTACCCGCTAACCGATCGTACGTTGCCTGGGGGCTGGTCAGCGGGTGATGAGGAGTTGCACCAGGACAACCCCGATCACCACGCCCGCCAAGATGCCGCCCGCCATGGCAGCCGCGATCATCCACTTCTCCCGGCTCCTTCGTCTCGCCACTCCGCCTCCTTTCAGTGGATCCCGAAGTACTCTTCACGCCAGGAGCGTGCCTTAACTGTCACACTTCTTGAGGTAACCGGGCAAGCGGGGTATCTTGCGTCGAGCAAGAGCACGGATGGCTACCATGATCATGGGCGTGGGCGCGGACCTGGTGCCGGTGGGGAGAATGGAGCGGCTGCTGGCGCGCCGTCAAGAGAGTTCTCTTGCCCGGCTCTTCACCCCGGCCGAACGGGAGCGATGCGAGCGAGCGGCCCGTCCGGCCGAATCGTACGCGGCGCGCTTCGCGGCCAAAGAGGCGTTCTTCAAGGCGCTCGGGACTGGCTGGGGGCGCGGGGGAGATTGGAACCAAGTGGAGGTGATAAACCTGGCGTCCGGAGCGCCCGTTATCCGGCTCTCCGGCCGGGCCGGACTGCTCGCGCGGGAGAAGGGGGTGACCCACTCCCACCTATCGCTCACCCACACCCGCGAGAGCGCGGCCGCGTTCGTGGTCCTGGAGCAGGGGTGAGCGACGCTCCCTCCCTCTTCGGCGACGACCTCACCGGCGCGGGCCAAGCGGAGCAAGCTCTTCCCCCGTCCGACCCGGCGGCTCCGCTCGCCGAGCGCATGCGCCCCCATACGCTCGGCGAGGTGGTGGGCCAGGAGCACCTGCTTGGCCCCGAGGGGTTGCTGCGCAAGCTGCTGGCTTCCGGCCACCTGCCCAGCGTGGTTCTGCACGGTCCGCCCGGAAGCGGCAAGACCACCTTGGCCCGTCTTTTGGCCAGAGAGGTGGGCGCCCGTTTCGTGCAGTTCAGCGCGGTGAGTGAGGGCGTACCCCGACTGCGCGAAGTAACCGGCCAGGCCGAACGGCTCCGTTCCGCGGGCAAGCGCACGGTTCTCTTCGTGGACGAGATTCACCGGCTCCATAAGGGCCAGCAGGACTTCTTGCTGCCGGTGGTAGAGTCGGGCCTGGTCACGCTTATCGGCGCCACCACCGAGCACCCCGGCTTCGAGGTGATCCCGGCCCTGCTGTCGCGGGCGCAGGTAATGGTTCTCAACCCGCTCTCGCCCTGCGAGGTGGGCACGCTGGTAGACCGCTCACTGCGGGACGAGCCGCGTGGGTTGGGGAAGATGGCCCTGGTGCTCGAC
The DNA here is from genome assembly GCA_050732775.1 of Longimicrobiaceae bacterium. Taxonomy (GTDB): domain Bacteria; phylum Gemmatimonadota; class Gemmatimonadetes; order Longimicrobiales; family Longimicrobiaceae; genus JBOHRN01. Next base: position 26,449 of record JBOHRN010000035.1, read on the forward strand.
CAGGACGCTCGCGCGCTCCTCATCAACGGCTCGGGCGGAGACGCCCGCCGGGCTCTGTCCGGGCTCGAGGCCGCGGCCCGGCTGGCCGGCGAAGGAGCCCGCATCACCGAAGGGTTGGCCCGCGAAGCTCTACAGAAGCGGATCCCCCGCTACGATACCACCCTGGGATACGAGCTCCTTTCGGCTTTTCACAAGTCTCTTCGGGCCAGCGATCCAGACGCGGCCTTGTACTACGCCATGCGCATGATCCGAGGTGGGGAAGACCCCCTGGTGCTGTTCCGGCGGCTGGTCGCGGCGGCGTACGAAGACGTGGGGCTAGCCGACCCGCAGGCCGGGGTGGTGGCGGTGCAGGCGACGCAGGCGTTCGAGCGGCTGGGCCCCCCCGAAGGCTTCCTGCCCCTGGCCAACGCCGTCGTCTACGTAGCCCAGGCCGAGAAGTCGAACCGGGCTTACCAGGCGCTCGGGGCGGCCGCGCAAGCCGCGGACGAGTATCCTGACACTCCCGTCCCCCTGCACCTCAGGAACGCCCCCACCCCGCTAATGAAGGAGTGGGGATACGGCCAGGGGTACAAGTACGCCCACCAGTTCGAAGGGGGCTGGGTAGAGATGGAGTGTCTTCCCGAAGAACTCGCGGGGGTAAACTTTTACCGCCCCACGGAGCGCGGCTTGGAGCGTGAAATCGGCGCGCGGATGGCGGCACGGGCGCCGGAACGGCGGCAACCGGGGGAGGGTACCAAAGCGTCGTGATTTCGCGCATGATCGAGCTGGCAGAGCCACGCGAACAAGCCGTTCTGGTAGGCGCCCCGACCCGTGGCGTGACCCGCGAGCAAGCCGGCGAGCACCTGGACGAGTTGGCCCGGCTCGCCCACACCGCGGGCGCCGACATCGCGGGCACCGTTATCCAGCGGCTCGACGCCCCCCACCCGCGCTTCTACCTGGGAGCGGGCAAGGTCGACGCCCTCCGCCGGCAAATCCATGCCAGCGGGGGTACTCTGATCGTTTTCGACGAGGAGCTCTCCCCCGCCCAGGGCAAGAATCTGGAAGACTTCACCGGCACCCGGGTGGTGGACCGGGCCGAGCTGATCCTCGACATCTTCGCCAGCCGCGCCCGCACGGCCGAGGCCCGCATGCAGGTGGAGCTGGCCCAGCTCCAGTACCTGCTACCCCGGCTCACGCGCATGTGGGTGCACCTTTCGAGGGTGCGCGGGGGGATCGGCATGCGCGGGCCGGGTGAGACCCAGCTCGAGACCGACCGCCGTATCATCAACCGGAAAATTGCGCGGCTCAAGCGGGAACTGGAGCGGGTGGAGCGGGGGAGGGAGACCCGCCGCAAGGGCCGCTCCGGGGAGTTCCGGGCAACTCTGGTTGGGTACACCAACGCGGGCAAGTCATCCATCCTGCGCGCCCTCTCGGGGTCGGATCTGTTCGTCGAGGACCGGCTTTTTGCCACCTTGGACGCCGCCACCCGCACCGTCGAACTGGACGGCGGCCACCACGCCCTAGTCACGGACACGGTCGGCTTCATCCGCAAACTCCCCCACCACCTGGTCGCCTCTTTCCGGGGTACCCTGGCCGAAGTGGCCGGGGCCGACCTCATCCTGCACGTGCTCGACGTTTCACACCCCGGCTGGGAGGAGCGCGCACGGGTGGTAGATGAAGCCATCGCGGGGCTGGGACTGGACGGAGTCGCCACGGCGCTGGTGTGTAACAAGGTAGACCGGCTCACCCACCAGGAAGAGGGCGACCTGGCGAGACGGCTGGAAGTGGCCGCCGACCTCCCGGCTCTCTTCGTCTCGACGGTCGAAGCGGGGGCTCTGGAGCCGCTGCGCCGGTTCCTGCTCGAGCGGGTGCTCGAGCGGCACGGGGAGGTAGACGTCACCCTGCCGGCCACCGACGGCGCGGCTCTGGCCGAGCTTTACCGGCTGGGCGAGGTGGTCGGCAGGGAGGAGGAGGGCGACGAGATCCGGCTCCGGATGCGCCTACCCGAGCCGGCGCTGGGGCGCCTGCGCAGGCGCGCGGGGCTGCGCGTGACCGAGGCCGCCTGAAGGTGCCGGCTTGGGGGCAGGTGTGGATCGTGGGAGCGGGTCGCATGGGGCTCGCCCTGGCTACCCTTCTCCACCGCGCGGGCACGGCCCAGATCACAGTGTCGAGCCGCCGGGAGAAACCACCTGACCACCCCCTGTTTGGTGGAGACGCTCCAGCCGTGGCGTACCGCTCCGGTCTAGGGTTTACCGGCCATCCTCCCGACGCCCTCATTCTGGCCGTTCCCGACGCCGCTATCGCCGCCGTGGCGCAAGAGTTGGCCCGGACCCCGCTGCCGGCCGGGACAGCGGTCCTCCACCTGAGCGGTGCCGTGCCCGTGGACGCCCTCGCCCCTTTGGCAAGGCGTGGGTGTTGGACCGGCGGCATCCACCCCCTCGCTTCGGTGCCGCGGCTGGACTCCGGAGACGAGCCGCTCTTGGGCGCCACCTTCGGCGTGGAGGCCCGGGGAGAGGCGCTGCGCTTGGCCGACGCGGTGGTGGCGGCGGCGGGGGGGAGGCGGGTCGAGATCACCGCTCACTCCCGGCCTCTTTACCACGCGGCCGCGGTGTTCGCGGCCAACTACACGGTGGTGCTCCTCCAACTGTGCGAGCGGCTGCTGGCCCAGGCCGGGGTGGGGGGAGAAGCCGCTCGCCGGGGCATGGCGGCGCTCGCCGCGGGCGCAGTACGCCAGGCCGGCGAACGTGGAGCCGGGGCGGCTCTGACCGGTCCTATCGCGCGGGGCGACGCTGGCACGGTGCGACTCCACCTCTCCCGGTTGTCCGGGCCGGAGCGGGAGGTATATTGCCTGCTCGGGCTCTTTGCGCTGGAAGTGGCCGGGAGCCGCGGTGTTGACCCCGCCAGGCGGGAGGAGATACGGGAATTGCTGGAGAAGGGGTGAGACTCTACGTCAACATCGACCACCTAGCCACGGTGCGGCAGGCGCGCGCGACCGACGAGCCCGACCCGGTGCGGGCCGCGGTGCTGGCAGAGTTGGGCGGCGCCGACGGGGTAACCGTCCACTTGCGCGAAGACCGCCGCCACATCCAGGACCGGGACGTGCGGCTCCTGCTCGAGACCGTGCGCACGGGGGTCAACCTGGAGTTGGCAGCCGTCTCCGAAGTGGTGGAGCTGGCCGTGGAGTGGCGGCCCCTGCAGGCCACCCTGGTGCCGGAGCGGAGGGAAGAGGTGACCACCGAGGGCGGTCTCGACCTGGAGAAGTCCGCGGACACCGTGGCAGGGGCGGTGCGGCGCCTTTCCGGCGCCGGTGTGCGAGTTTCGCTCTTCCTGGACCCGGAGCCGGAGCAGCTCCGACGCGCCGCCGCCCTCGGCGCCGAAGCCGTTGAACTGCACACCGGCGAGTACGCCAACGCCCCGCGCTCTCGCCGCCACGAGCAGGTGGCGCGGCTAGGGCGGGCCGCGGCCCTGGGTCGCTCTCTGGGGCTGGCGGTCCACGCCGGGCACGGGCTCACCTACGAGAACGCCGCCCCGGTGGCCGCGCTGGGTGAAGTCGAGGAGCTGAACATCGGCCACTCCATCGTGAGCCGCGCCGTCTTGGTGGGGATGGAGCGGGCGGTTAGAGAGATGAAAGAGGTGATTTCGGGAGCCCGAAACCGTTCCTCAACGCCGTACTGACACCATGCCTATACCCGCAACCTTCCAGGAGTACTTCCAGCGCGAGGCCGGCGAGTACCTCGACGCTCTCGACCGGCTTCTTGGGGAGGAGTCGCCCGATCCGGCCCGGCTGGGCCGGAGCGTGCGCGCGGTGCGCGGTAGCGCGCGCGTAGCGGGGGCGAAACCCGCGGCCGAAGTGGCGGGGCTGCTCGAAGACGCGGCCCGTGCCCTGGCCGCCAACCAGCTCGAGTGGTCCGAGGAGGTCAGGGAGCGCTTCCGCCAGACCGGGGCCGACCTGCGGGCCTTGGTCTCGGGCCGGGAAGAGAGTGACGCGCTTCGAGCCGCGCGCGGCCGTTGGCAGGGGGTGGGAGTGCGGCTGCCCCCCCCAACCCCGCCGCCGGGGGGCGAAGAGCTCCAGTCCTTTTTGCGGGCCGAGATCGCCGGGGTGGTGGCGGCTCTAGACCGCGCCATCCCAGAGTTGGAACGCTCGCTACGCCGCACCGAGCCGCTGGAGGCAGCGCTGCGCCGGCTGCGCCCCCTCCAGGGCGTGGTCCACAAGGGGTTGCTGGCGCCGGTGTTGGAGCTGTTCACCGCCCTCGAGGAGGTCGCGGAGGGGGTGATCGCCGGGGAGCCGCGGCCGGGCGGGGTCGAGCTGCTGCGCGCGGTGCGCTCGGCGTTAGACGCTGCCCGGCGGCGGCTCGAGTCCGAGGATGACATCGTGGACGATACCCCGGAGATGCGCCACTTCCGGGAGCTGCGCGGGCGCTTCTCGGCCGGGGCCGGGGAGGCGGGAGCCGTCCCCGTGACCGAGCTTTTTTCGGAAGACGAAGAGCCACACCTGGTCTCTTCCTCCCTCGCTCCCCTCCCCGCGGACGAAAAAGTAGAGGACTTCGTGCGCATCGAGGCCACCGGTTTTCTGGATCGGGCCACGGGAGAGGTGTTGGGGTCGGGTCCCGGTGGTGATCCGGTGGCGGCAGCCACCTCCCAGCTGGAGGCGGTTCGCGATCTGGCCGCCACTTACGGCTTCTCCGGGTTAACCCGCGCCGCCCAGGACGCTCTGGTTCGGCTGCAGAGCGTATCCGGGCGGGAAGGGGTGCTCTCGGTACTCGGCTCACTCGGCGACTCCCTCCCGGGCGCGGTGCCCGCCGAGACGGATACGGCCCGCGAGCCAGCAGAGCCGGTCCCGGTCGAGGAGCTCCTCCTCCGCGGCGAACCGGCTCTGCGCAGCGCCCTGGCGCTGCGCGCCGAGGTCGAGGAAATGGCCGGGAGCGACGGGCTCCGTGCCCGGGTAGAGGAAGTGTTCGACCTGATCGAGCTCGGGCTGGAACGCCGCCCTTAAGAATGACGGCCCGCGCCAAGGCGCTGTTCGGCGTCGCGGCCAGCGTCTTGCTCCTCTGGTGGGTGTTGCGGGACGTCTCTCTCACGGCCGTCGCCCGCGAGCTGAGGGGAGTGCGGCCGGGGCTCTTCTTGCTCGCGGTGACTCTCGCCACCGCCGGGTTCGCGGTCCGCGCCGCCCGCTGGCGGGTGCTCCTCCTTCCCTTCGCCCCGGACGTCCCCTTCCGGCCACGCTTCGCGGCCACCACGCTGGGCTTCGCCGCCAACAACCTGCTGCCCGCCCGCGTCGGTGAACTGGTCCGGGCCCACTCCCTGGCCCGCCTTTCCTGCGCCAGCACCGCCGGGGCTCTCGCCTCGCTGGCCGTGGAGCGTCTTCTGGACGGGCTGGTCTTGGCCTGCTTTCTGTTCGCCGTAATGGCCGCTCCCGCTTTCCCGGCGTCGCGCATGGCCGGGGTGCATCCGTGGCTGGGCGGCCTCTTGGTTCTATCCCTCTCGGCCGCGCTCCTGCTCGGCTTCGTGCTCGTGGCACTCAGGCCCCAAGCCCTGTTACGCTTGGCGGGGGGGGTGTTCCGCCGGATGCTCCCCGAGAAGGCGCGCGCTGCTGTGAGCGGCTTCGCGCTGGCGTTCGTAGAAGGGCTCTCGGTGCTGCGAGATCCCCGGCTGTTCGCGCTTTCGTTGCTGTGGGCGCTCTTCCAGTGGGCGTTCCTGGCCCTCTCCTACCTGGCCGCCTTCCGGGCCTTCGGTATCGAGGTGGGCTATACGGGCGCCGTCTTCCTCCAGTCGCTGGTCAGTTTGGCTGTCTCCATCCCCTCGTCCCCGGGTTTCTTTGGGCCCTTCGAAGCGGCCGCGCGGGTAGGTCTCGAGCTCTACGGCGTGCCCGGGGAGAAGGCGGTCTCGTTCGCGGTGGGGTTTCACCTGGGCGGATTCGTGCCGGTCACCCTGATCGGGCTCTACTACCTGGGTCGAACCGGACTGGGGTGGCGGGAGCTCGGAGCGGGAGAGAGTCGTGGCTGAGCGGGTGCTGGTCGCGGCTCCGGCCAAGGTCAACCTCCGGCTCAAAGTGCTGGCCCGGAACGACGACGGCTTCCACTTTCTGGAGAGCGTGTTTTGCGCCTTGTCTCTCGCTGACGAGGTCGAGATCCGTCGTGGGGCGGCCGGCGTGGCGTTAAAGGTAGAGGGCGAGGACACGGGCCCTGCCGGGAAGAACCTGGCGGTTCTCGCGGCGCGGGCGTTTTACCGGAAGGTGGGGCGCGAACCCAGCGTGGGAGTCCGGCTAGCTAAGCGTGTGCCCGCGTCGGCCGGCTTGGGCGGGGGGAGTTCCAACGCGGCGGCCGTGCTGCGGGGGCTGAATGAACTGGAGGGTTGGCCGCTAGCCCCGGAGTCGCTCGCCCGCGTGGGCGGGGCGCTGGGGAGCGACGTGCCCTTCTTTCTTTGCGGGTCGCCGTTGGCGCTGGGGTGGGGGCGGGGAGACCGGCTGCTCCCCCTTCCCCCCCTCCCCCCCAGGCCCGTGCTGGTGGTCAAACCAGAGGCGACTATCTCTACGGCCCGCGCCTACACCCGTTTGGCCGCTAGCAGGGCGGGCGACCCCGTCCCTTCGGCCGGTATTATCCCCGCGCGGGCGCTCGGCAGCTGGGAGGGGGTAAGCAGCTTGTCGGAGAACGACTTCGAGCCGGTGGCGGCGGAAGAGTTTCCCGAGATCGGTGAGGTACTCCGGCGACTGCGGGAAGCCGGGGCCGGCATCGCCCGGCTCGCGGGCAGCGGGTCGGCGTGTTTCGGCGTTTTCGAGAGCCGCCAGCGGCGCGACGCTGCCGCCGGGAGTTTCGCGCGCGGCGAGCCGTTACGGGTATGGAAAGCGGAGACCTTGGCGAACTTTTCCGCGCCACGGATTGACGGAACCCCGTCTTGCGGGTAACTTTGACCCTCTTCCAGCGGGCCTCATCCCCCCTAGTGTAAGGGCAACACGCCGGACTTTGGATCCGGAAATCCACGTTCGAATCGTGGGGGGGGAATGCTGCGGCCCCTACCGGGTTGACGAGACCGGCAGGGGCGGATAGCTTCCGCGGCTGTTATCGAGCCCGAGCCCCAAGCCTAACTTTCATGTCCGACCCCTTTGCCCGCGGGTCGCTGATGCTGCTCTCCGGCACCGCGAACCGCCCGTTGGCCGGGGAGATCGCGGAGACCATCGGCGTCGAGTTGGGGGACGTTACCATCCGCCGCTTCGCGGACGGGGAGATCTTTGTCCGTATAAACGAGAACGTGCGCGGCCGGGACGTCTTCGTGGTACAGCCAACCTGCGCACCCGCGGACACCATCATGGAGCTCCTCCTCCTGATAGACGCGGCCAAGCGGGCTTCAGCGGCGCGGGTAACGACAGTGTTGCCTTACTACGGCTACGCCCGGCAGGACCGGAAGGACCAGCCGCGGGTGGCGATCGGAGCCAAGCTCCTGGCCAACATGATTATCAGCGCGGGCGCGGACCGGGTGTTGGGGGTTGACTTCCACCAACACCAGCTGCAGGGCTTTTTTGACGTGCCGGTTGACCACCTCTACGCCGCCCCTGTGCTGACCCGGTACTTCCGGGAAAAAAAACTCCAAAACCCGGTGGTGGTGGCCCCCGACGTGGGCGGAGCCAAGATGGCCCGCGGCTTCGCCAAGCGGCTAGGCGGGACCATCGGTATCATCGACAAGAGACGCCCCAACCCCAACGTCTCCGAGGTGCTCAGCGTGGTGGGAGAGGTGGAGGGCAAGGACTGCCTGATCGCCGATGACATGATAGACACCGCGGGTACCGTGTCCGAAGCGATTGCGGCCCTCAAGGAGAGAGGGGCCAGAAAGGTGTACTGCTGCGCCACCCACGCCCTCTTCTCCGGGCCCGCGGTGGAGCGGCTCACCACCTCGCCGGTTACCGAGGTGGTGGTCACCAACACGGTGCCCATTCCGGCAGAGAAGCGGTTCGACCGGCTCACGGTTCTCTCGGTGGCCGACCTGATCGCCCGCGCCATCTCGTATACCCACTCCAACGAGTCGGTCAGCTCGCTTTTTGATTGACGAGCTGGGCGCACCAAAATCACCACCACCGATAACTTCATGGCTACGACGCTAAAGGCGGAACTGCGGCAGGAGCGCGGCAAGGGAGAGGCCCGTAGGATGCGCGCCGGAGGGCGTATCCCGGCGGTTATTTACGGGCACGGAGACGAGACCCGCGCCCTCTCGCTGGACGCTCACGAGTTCGAGCGGCTGCTCGCCTCGTTGGGAGGCGAAAGCGCTCTGATCGACATACAGGTGGGCCGCAAGAAGACCCCGGCCCTGATCCGGGAGGTGCAGTGGGACCCGGTCCGGCCGGTGATCCTGCACGTGGACCTCTATCAGATTCACGCCGACGAGAAGATCCACCTCGAAGTGGCCGTGCGGGTGACCGGCAACCCGGTGGGGGTGCGCGAGGAGGGCGGTGTACTCCAGCACGTCCGGCACGAGATCGAAGTCGAGTGCCTGCCCAAGGACATCCCGGAACACGTGGAGGTGAACGCTGACCAGCTGGCCATCGGCGACTCTATCCACGTACGCGACCTCGACCTACCAGGCGTCAAGATACTCACCGACGGAGAGCTCACCATCTGTTCGGTGGTACCGCCCACGGTGGTAGAGGTCGAGGAGCCCGCAGAGGCCGCCGAGCCGGAGCTGGTGGGAGCCGAGGAAGAAGAAGCCGGAGCAGCCGAAACGGAGAGCGAGCCCGAAGAGGAGTAGCCCAGTTGTTGACGCCCAGCTTCAAGCTCGTGGTCGGACTGGGAAACCCCGGCATACGCTACGAAGATACCCGGCACAACGCGGGGCAGTGGTTTCTCGACCACCTGCGGGAAGCGTGGGGGTACCCACGCTTCGAGCAGGTGGGGGCAAACGACGTCGCCGAGGGGACGGTGGGCGGGGCCGAAGTCCGGCTGATGAAGCCGCGCACTTACATGAACCGGAGCGGGATCGCGCTCAAGCACCTCCGCCTACTCGGTTTCGACCCCGCCGGATACCTGCTGGTGGTGGTCGACGACGTGGCTCTGCCGCCGGGCAAGGCCCGCTTCAGGCGCCGGGGCGGGCCGGGTGGCCACAACGGTCTGCGCTCGGTGGAGTGGGCGGTCGGCCAGCGGGAGTACGCCCGTCTGCGCCTCGGCGTGGGCGTTGCTCCGCCCGGGGTCTACCTGCCCGACTGGGTCTTGGCGCCGCCAACGGACGAGGAAAAAAAGGCGATCGTGGGTCGCTTTCCAGACCTGGTCTCCTGCGTGGAGGTGTGGGCCACGAAAGGAATCGAGGCGGCGATGAACGAGTGCAACGCGTGACAGACGTAAGAGTGGACCACCAATGGGGCGGCCGCTCCCATCACCCCCCAACTTAGAGGGTTTTTTCGTGACTGAGATAACTTGGCTGTCTGCTCCACTCGGCGCGCTGGGACTGCTAGTGGCCCTAGCCATTTATCTAGGGCTCAAGAAGCAACCGGCGGGGAATGAGGTCATGCGCGACCTGGCCGAGCAGATACACACGGGCGCCATGGCGTTCCTGCGCCGCGAGTACAGCGTGCTGGCGCTATTCATGGCGGTGGTGGGCATGCTCCTGTGGCTGGCCATAGGGGAGTGGACCGCGCTCGCTTTCCTGTTCGGGGCACTCTGCTCCATGAGCGCCGGGTTTATCGGCATGAAGGCGGCCACCAAGGCGAACGTCCGCACCTCGGAGGCGGCGCGCACCTTGGGGCAGGGGCCCGCGTTGCGGACGGCCTTCAACGGCGGGGCGGTGATGGGCCTAGCGGTGGCTTCTCTCGGGCTGGTGGGGCTCGGGGTGGTCTACCTGCTCAGCGTCCACCTTCCCGGCAACACCAGTCCGTCGGGCCTGGCCGGCTTCGCGGGGGTTGTCTCCGGTTTCGCCATGGGGGCGTCGTCTATCGCGCTCTTCGCCCGCGTGGGCGGGGGCATCTATACCAAGGCGGCGGACGTGGGCGCCGACCTGGTGGGCAAGGTGGAGGCGGGTATCCCCGAGGACGACCCACGCAACCCGGCCACCATCGCCGACAACGTGGGCGACAACGTGGGCGACACCGCGGGTATGGGAGCCGACATCTTCGAGTCGTACGTCGGTTCGGTGGTGGCGACCGTCGCCATCGGCGCCACCAGCACCCTGTTCGAGGCCAACCGGCTGGAGGCGGTGGTGCTGCCGCTACTCACCGTGGGGGTGGGGCTCGTGGCCTCCATCGTAGCCATCTTTCTGATGCGGTTGATGGAGCGGTCCGACCCCGCGGCCGCCCTGCGCAACGTAACCTTCATCGCGGCCGGGCTCTTCCTGCTGGCTACCTGGTTCGTGGTCTCGGCCCTGGACCTGAGCATCTCGGATCCGGTCACCGGGCTCAGTTACGGCCCTAACGGCCCCTTCTGGGCTCTCCTGGCGGGCTCCCTGGTGGGTATCTTTATCGGGCTGGCCACCGAGTACTACACCGCGGGCAAACCGGTCCGGGTGATCGCGGACGCCTCTTTGACCGGCTCGGCTACCAACATCATTTCGGGGCTGGCCGTGGGCATGGCTTCGACCGCCATCCCCCTGCTGCTCATCGCCATCGCCATCGGAGTTTCTTACCTGGCTTCGGGGCTCTACGGCGTGGGCATCTCGGCGGTGGGAATGCTGGCCACGGTGGGCGTGACCATGTCGGTCGACGCTTACGGCCCCATCGCCGACAACGCGGGCGGCATCTCGGAGATGAGCGGGCTCGGGCCAGATACTCGGCGGATCACGGACGGGCTCGACGCCATCGGCAACACTACCGCGGCCATCGGCAAGGGGTTCGCCATCGGCTCGGCGGCGCTCACGGCGCTCGCCCTCTTCTCGGCCTACGCCTCGGCGGTAGGGCTCTATCAGACCGGTATCAACCTGGTGGATCCGCTGGTGGTGATCGGACTCCTGGTCGGCGGCACCTTGCCGTTCTATATCGGCGCCCTCACCATGACCGCGGTGGGCCGCGCCGCCCAAGGCATGGTCGAAGAGGTGCGGCGCCAGTTCCGGGATATCCCGGGGCTGATGGAAGGTACCGCCAAACCCGATTCGGCCCGCTGCGTAGACATCTCTACCCGCGCCGCGCTCAGGGAAATGATCCTCCCCGGCTCCATCGCCGTGGCGGCGCCGGTGCTGATGGGGTACTTCCTGGGCGTAGCGGCGCTCGGGGGGATGTTGGCGGGCGCGACCGTCACCGGCGTGCTGCTGGCCCTGTTCATGGCCAACGCGGGCGGGGCGTGGGACAACGCCAAGAAGCACATCGAGGCGGGCGCCCACGGGGGCAAGGGGTCCGAGCCGCACAAGGCGGCCGTGGTCGGTGACACGGTGGGAGACCCGTTCAAGGACACTTCGGGTCCCTCCATGAACATCCTCATCAAGCTGATGAGCGTGGTGTCGCTGGTGCTGGCGCCGTGGTTCGTGCAAGTTCACGGCCTCGACCAGGGAGCTCCCGAAGTGGTGGAGACGGTGCTGGAGGTGGCGCGCCAGGCGCTGGTCCTACCCGTGTGTTGAAGCTCGGCATAGTCGGACTCCCTAACGTCGGCAAATCGACCCTCTTCAACGCCCTCACTGCGGCCGGGGCGGCGGCCGAGAATTACCCCTTCTGTACCGTGGATCCGAACGTCGGGATGGTCGAGGTGCCGGACCCGCGGCTCCGGCAGCTGGCCGCGGCCGTGAAGCCGCGCAAAGTGGTTCCCGCCGCGGTCCAGTTCGTAGACATCGCCGGCCTGGTCGAGGGCGCTTCCCGGGGAGAGGGGCTGGGCAACCAGTTCCTGGCCAACATCCGCGAGACCGACGCCGTGGTCCATGTGCTACGCTGCTTCGACGACGCCAACGTAGTACATGTAATGGGGTCGCTAGACGTGGTGCGCGACCGCGAGGTGGTAACGCTCGAACTGGTTCTCTCCGATCTGGCTGTGGTGGAGCGGCGGCTGGAGCGGGTGGCCAAGAAAGTCAAGAGTGGCGACCAGGAGGCCGCAGCCGAGCAGTTGCTCTTGGAGCGCTTGCGCCAGAGTTTGGAGCAAGGGCGGTCCGCGCGCGGAGTGAAGCCGTCGGGGAGCGAGCGCCGTTTAAAACGTGGCTACAACTTGCTCACCGACAAGCCGGTCCTCTACCTGGCCAACGTCGGCGAGGCTGACCTGCCCGGGGGCGATAACGAGCACGTCCGCGCGCTCCGAGCGGCCGTGGCCAAGGATGGAGAACCGGCTGAGATCGTCCCGGTCTCGAGCGGGCTTGAGGCCGAGCTGGCCGAACTCCCAGACCACGAGAGGTCCGAGTACCTCGCCGCGCTCGGGCTGGAGGAGCCTGGGTTGCACCGGCTGATCCGAGCGGGGTACCGGTTGCTCGGTCTGCGCACCTTTTTTACCGCGGGCGAAAAGGAGGTGCGGGCGTGGACGGTACCGGAGGGCGCCACCGCGCCACAAGCGGCCGGCGTGATCCACTCCGACTTCGAGCACGGCTTTATCCGGGCCGAGACGGTGGGTTGGAACGACTTCGAGCGGCTCGGCTCCCCGAAGGCCGCGCGCGAACAGGGCGCCTTGCGTTCGGAGGGCAAGGAGTATCAGGTGCGGGACGGCGACATCCTGCTCTTCCGTTTCAACGTCTGAGGGAGCGAGGGTGATCTTGGTCGCTGGGTTTTGTCAGCGGTTTGCACCGTTATGGTGCTTGTTTGCAACCCGGTCCAGAGCGAATACGTCCGTCCCGGCTTGCCATGAACCAGCTTTTACGTTATACTACTTGGCTGTTTCGCGGATGACCAGCCGCGGCTTCCTGCTCCGCCCCCGGGCGGGGCCTACAGACCAGAGGAAGGAAAAGCGTGAGAGAGTACGAAGTAGTCTACATCTTTGACCCCTCGCTAGACGAGGACGGCGTCAACCAGCGGTTGGAGCGTTTTCACGCTTTGGTGGCCGACGGCGGCGGGGGCGAGGTTACCGCCGTGGACCACTGGGGTAAGCGCGCCCTGGCCTACCCGATCCGGGGTAACGAAAGCGGCTACTACACCGTGGCCCACTTCACGGCCCCGCCTGATAAGCTCACTGATTTAGAGCGGGTTCTCAAGCTGGAGGAGTCGCTCCTGCGCTTCCTGGTGGTGGTCAACGAAGGCGATCTACCCACCACGCCGGTACTTCCCGAGGTGTCCGACGACGACGACCAGGACGGAGACAAAGACGAGGAGGAGGAGTAAGATGGCCAGACGAGGTAAGAAGTGCCCGGTGTGCGAGTTGAACATCCGCACCGTGGACTACAAGAACGAACAGTTCATGTCTCGTTTCCTGACCGACAGGGGCAAGATCTTGCCCCGGCGCATCACCGGGGCGTGCGCCCGCCACCAGCGCCAGATCGGCACTTCGTTGAAGCGGGCGCGCTACCTGGCGCTGGTGCCGTACATGGCGAGCTCGGAGGCGTAGGGTGGCGACGACCAAAGTGATTCTCCGCCAGCCGCTCGACAACCTGGGCGGCGTGGGCGAGGTGGTGTCGGTCAAGCCGGGTTACGCGCGTAACTACCTGCTTCCCCACGGGCTGGCGTATGAGGCCAGCGACGCCAACCTCAGGCGCTTGGAGCGCGAGCGCGAGCGGCTCGAGCGAGAAGCGGCCGATAATCTGGAGTTGGCGCGCGAGGAGGCGGTGCGGCTGGAAGGGATGTCGCTCACTTTTCAGGCGCGCGCCGGTGAGGAGGGTAAGCTGTTCGGCTCGATCACCAACCAGGACATCGTGGACGGTTTGGAGCGCGAGGGTGTGTCGTTGGAGCGGCGCGCCGTGGATCTGCCCGAGCCGATCAAACAGCTGGGCGTCTACACGGTGAAGCTCCACCTGCACCCCGAGGTGCGGCCGGAGATCAAGGTGTGGGTGGTGAAGGAGGCAGAGTAGACCTGAGTCGCGGACGGGGGTGACGGCTCCGGAGGCCCCCTTTCCGGACCTGGAGCTCCCCGTGGAGGTGTCGCGCGCCGCCTCCCTGCTGGCGGAGCGCAAGGCGGCGGACGTATCTCTCCTCGACCTGCGCGGGATCTCCACGGCCGCGGACTTCTTTCTAGTGGCTAGCGGGCGCTCCGACGTTCACGTAACCGCTATTTCCGAGCATCTGGTAGAGGGGATGAAGCGGGTGGGCGCCCAGCCCGCCGGAGTAGAGGGGCTCGGGGGGGGACGCTGGGTGCTGATCGACTTCTTCGACCTGGTGGTCCACGTCTTTCACCCCGCCACGCGGGAGTTTTACCAGCTCGAAACTCTGTGGGGCGACGCTCCGCTACACCGCCTGGCGGGAAACTCCCCCGCCTCGGACGGCTGATCTACGCTTGCCCGAGAGCGGTGAAAGGAATTACCTTTCCCGTTCGTTCTTGACGAAGGACCACCTCCATGACCGATACCGAATCCGCCGCCTCTCCTCCCACGGCCGTCTCCTTCGACCCGGAGGCGGACCCCCTGCCCCCGGAGTTGCACGACCCCTCTCCCGAGCGCGCTCTCCCCGTCCTTCTGATCGACGCCTCGGAGCGGCCCGAATGGGCGGCCGACACGGCCATCAGGATCGCCTCGGAGTGGGCTTCGGCGGGTCGCAGGGTGGTGCTCGCCGACCTCCAACTGGAGGAGCCGATCCTTCACCAACGGGCCGGGGAAGAGAACCTGGAGGGAGTGACCGACATCTTCTTGTACGGCGCGTCCCTGGCGAGAAGCGCCCGGCCGGTGAGGGAGGGCGGATTTTTTCTGATCTCCAGCGGGACCTACACCTCCGACCCTGCGTCCATCCACCGCCACCCCCGCTGGGAAAAGCTCACCGCGGGATTCCAAGACGCCAATGCCGTGCTGCTAGTCTTCGCGCCCGGCTCGGCCGACCTGGCCTCTCTCTCGCGCTGGGCGTCGGCCACCATCGTGCTGGGAGACGGAGATTCGGCCCCAGCCAGGCTCCCGGTACGGGCGGTGCTGGTTCCCCCTGGGCCGCCGCCCGACGCCCCGGACGCGGCACCGCCACTCGGGAAAGGGGTCGCCGCTCCCGCGCCTGCCGAGACTCCGGTTCAAAAGGCCGAATTACCAGGGGAGCCGGTGCCCACGCAGGTCTCGGCCCGGCGCCGGCGAAAGCAGGGTAAGAAGAGAGTCTCCCCGGCTCTGTGGATACTGCTGGTGCTCGCGCTCCTGGCCGCGGCCGCCTTCCTGGCGTGGGAGCGTAACCCGCAGTGGCTCGGGGTGGCCAGCGACGCCCCGGACGAGGAGAACCGTTCCCTCCCGCCAGCCGCCCAGGCGGCGAGGGGCGAGCCGGTGGGAGCGCCCGCCTCCTACGCGGTGCAGCTCGCCAGCTACAGCACCCTCGAGGGCGCGTTGGAGGCTGCCGCCGGGGCGGACGAACGGCTCGATAACGCAATCTTCTACGTTTCTCCCGAGATCGTGGACGGAGTTCTGTACCACAAGCTGCTCACCGGTTTGGTTGCGGATACGGTCGAGGCGGAGGAGCTCCTGGAGCGACTGGTGGCGGCGGAGTTCGATCCTCCCCTGGTCCGCGCCGCGCCCCTCGGCTTTGACCTGGGAGTGTTCCCTTCCCGGGAAGAGGCGTTCGAGCACGCCCGTTTCCTGCTCGAGCGTGACGTCCCCAGCTACGCGGTAGAGGTTCCGTACTCCGGGGGGAGCTCCGGCTGGCACCTGTACGGCGGGGCGTACGCCGATGAAAGTACGGCCGAGGGCATGCGGCGCCTGCTCGAGGAAGCCGGCCTCGACCCCCCGCTGGTCCGGCGGCGGTCGCCCCGCCAGCGCGACGGATGAAGTTAAGGTCGCTTCAGCTCCACGGCTTCAAATCGTTTCCCGACCGCACCGGCTTTGACTTCCGCGAGGGGCTCACCGCCATCGTGGGGTCGAACGGTTGTGGCAAGTCTAACATCGCCGACGCCATCCGCTGGGTGCTCGGAGAGCAGCGGGCCAGCGCCCTGCGCAGCTCGCGTATGGACGAGGTCATCTTTCAGGGAACCGTCCGCCGCCGCCCCCTTCAGCTGGCCGAGGTGACCCTCCTCTTTTCGAACGAAGACGGCGCCGTCCCCATTCCCCAGAGCGAAATCGAGGTGGCCCGCAAGGTTTTCCGCGAGGGCGGTAGCGATTACTCCCTCAACCGGACGCCGTGCCGGCTGCGCGACGTCCTCGATCTTTTGCGCGACACCGGCTTGGGCGCCAACGCCTACTCGGTGATCGAGGTGGGGATGGTCGAGGACATCCTCAGCGACCGGGCGGAAGAACGGCGCGGACTATTGGAAGAGGCGGCGGGCATCGGCAAGTACAAGGACCGCCGCCGCAGCGCGCTCCTGCGGCTGGAGGGGGCCGAGTCGGACCTGGGGCGCTTGCGCGACCTGATTTCCGAGGTGGACTCCAAGGTACGCTCCCTGGCCCGGCAACGGGGCAAGGCCCAGCGCCACGCGGATTACCGGCGGCGCAAGCTATCCTTGGAGGTAGCTGTGCTCAGGGCCGAGAGCGAGCGCTTGGAAGAGCTAGTGGCTGGTGTTAGCGAGCGACTAGAAGCCCTGCGGATCGAGGCGGAGCACGCCCGTGCCAGTGCCAGCACCGCCGAAACGGTGCTGGAGGAGCACCGATCCGGGCAGGTCAAGCTCGGCCACGAGCGGGTAGCAGCGGCCAAGCGACTGGAGCGGGTGCGCGAACAGATCGAGCACCGGGAGCGGGAGCGGCTCCTGGCCGGGGAACGGGGCAGCCACGCCCGGGAGCGGCTGCGGCGCCTGGCCGGAGAGAAGGAGGCGCTGGCCCGCGGACTTTCGGCTGCCGAGGCGGACTCGGAGCGGCTCGCCGGAGAGGGCGAGCTGGCCGGGCTCGCGCTAGCCGAGGCCAGCCGTCTGCTGAAGCTCCGGCGGGCCCAGAACGACAAGTCGCGGGAAGAGTTGGAAAAGGAGCGCGCCCGCCTTGCCGGGCTGGAGGCCCGCCAGCGGGAGGTCACGCAAGAGTACGCCCGCGCCGCGGCCGAGCAGAGTGCCGCCGGGGCGCGGCGGGAAGACGTCCGCGAGCGGCTGACCGGGCAAAAAGCCGCGCAAGACCGGCTCCGGGCCGAGTTATCTAGCTGGGACGAGCAAAGCCAACTCTTGGCTGGGGAGCGCGAACAGGCGCAGGTGCAAATGGAAGCCGCCGACGCCGCCCTCGCAGAAGCCCGGGAGGAGCTGGACGCCGCGCGCGCCGGGGAGGCCGGGGCGCGCGAAGAGCTACGCGCGGCCGAAGACCTCCTCTCCCGGCTCTCCTCGCAGGCGTCCGCGCTGGAGTTGCAGGAGCGGAGCTACGAAGGGTTTTCCCCGGCCGTGAGCGAGTTGTTGGCTGGGCGGAAGCGCTTTCCGGGCGCGCTAGCCCCCCTGGCCGACTTCATTCCCGAACCCGGGAGCGAACAAGCCGCGAGAATGGAAAGGTACCTGGGCCCGTACCTGCAAGCGGTGGTGGTGCGCGACCTGGAGACGGCCCGCGCCATCCGCCGTTGGTTCCGCGAGGAGTACTCCGGTGAGGGTATACTCACCCTGCTCCCCCTCGACGCCCCCGGCCTGCCCCGGGACGGGGGTGGCCCCACGGCGTCCGGCTCGGGAGAGGGGGGTGCCTGGGTCAGCCGGCTGGTCGGCGAAACCGACCTCTCCGCCGCCGGAGACCCCTTAGACGGCCACTCGGCCGGGCTGGGCCGGGTGGGGGAGGGAGGAGAAGTGGTGACCCCGCTGGGAGCGATCCGGCTGAGCCGGCCGGGTAGCGGAGAGGGTCTTCTGGCACGCCGGGACCGTCTGGCCAAAGTTCGGGGCCAAGTAGACCAGGCCGGGCGCGAGCAGGCCCGGCTCTCGGCCCGGCGCGAGCGACAGGCGGAGGCCCTAGCCGCCGCCGAGGCGCGCCTGGACCAGGCCGGGCGCGGGCGCCAGGACGTTGCCGAGGAGTTGCGCCGGGTCGCCTCCGCGTGCGCTGAGCAAGAGCACGCCCGCTCGCGCTCCCAACAAGATCTGGCCGACCTGGCCGCACGGGCCGAGCAGCTGCGCGCCGCCGCGCGAGAGGCCGAAGCCCGCAGTGTCGAGCTCAACGCGGCTCTGGAGCGGCTGAGCTCCGAAAGTGAGGCCCTCGACGCCAAAGGGGAGGCTGCCCGGGCTTCCCTGGCGGAGCGAGAGCGCGCGTGGGAAGAGGCGCGCGAAGAGGAGTCCGGATTGCAGCTGGAGCTGGTCCGCAGCGAGGCCGGCTCGGGCGAGCTCGAGCGGCGCCTCGAGGCCGCCGGGCGGGAGGCAGACCGGCTCCGGGAAGAGCTGGCGAAAGCAGCAGAGGAGGAGCACGGACTGGGCGCCTTGCTCGAGCAGCTGGCCGAGGGCGAAAGTAGTTCGGGCGACGAGATGGAGCGCTTGTTCGAGCAGCGCGACCGCGAAACCACCGCCGTCGCTGAGCTGGACTCCCGCCTGGCCGAAGTCGAGCAAGAGACCGCGCGACTCGAACACGAAGCCCGTGCCGCCCGCCGGAGCGAGTCCGAGCGGGCCGAGCAGCGGCACCTGATCGAACTGGAGAGGGCCGAGCACGCGTCCCGCCTCGAGCGGGTGCGCGAGCGGGTGGAGGTGGAGTGGGGGCGGCCTTGGGAGCAGTTAGTGGCCGAGGCCGTTCCGGCGGGTGAGGGCGGGGTAGAGGAGTGGCGCGAAGAGGCAGCCGGGCTGGACCGCAAGATCGGCGCGCTCGGCCCCATTAACATGCTGGCGGTGGAAGAGCATGAGGAGGAGAGCCGGCGGCTGGACTTCTTGACGGAGCAGCGCCGGGACCTCGAGCAGGCGAGGGACCACCTGACCACCGCCGTGCGGGAGATAAACCGGACCGCCCGGGAGCTCTTCGAGCAGACGTTCGCCTCGGTGAGGGAAAACTTTCACCGCACCTTCGACTCTCTCTTTCCGGGTGGGGAGTGCGACCTCTGGCTAGCAGACTCCGGCGATCCGCTCGAATCCCCGGTCCACGTCCACGCTTCGCCCCGGGGCAAGAAAACCCAGCAACTCGCCCAACTCTCGGGTGGGGAGCGGGCACTCACCGCGCTGGCACTCCTTTTTGCCCTCTACCTGGCCAAGCCCTCCCCTTTCTGCGTGCTCGACGAAGTCGACGCGCCCCTGGACGAGGCCAACGTGGGGCGCTTCATCCGGCTGCTAGAGGAGTTCAAGCGGGAGACCCAGTTCATCGTGATCACCCACAACCCGCGCACCATGGAGGCAGCCGATTGGATTTACGGCGTGACCATGGAGGAGCCGGGGGTATCTTCAGTAGTGGCGGTCGAGTTGTCCGGGGCAGTGTAGCGGAACGGCTTGTGTATTTTGAACTTTTTGGTTATCATACCTGGATATCGCTTTTTAACCTTTCAACGCCGAACGAAGGTTCGGCCGGAGCCAAACTAGCGACCGGAGTTCATGGCGA
>JBOHRN010000036.1:0-1850 GCA_050732775.1 Longimicrobiaceae bacterium
GGTGGTGGAGGAAATACGGGCGCAGCATCCGCGGGATCGTGAACGTCCAGAGTGCGTGCCCGACGTCTTCGAGCACTTCGTCGGCGAGCAGGGCGCCGAACATCGCCCCTCGCTTGGCGGCGCACGAGGGACACAACCCGCGGCGCTGGCAGGAGAAGGCGACGAGGAGCTCGGCCCGGCAGTCGTTGCAGACCACGCGGGCGAAGCCGTAGATGCGTTCATACTACGACTCCTCGCAATGGGCGTTGTACATTGGGTCAAACAGGCGATCCTGCTTGCCGTAAGTGGCTGATTCTACGTCAATTCTCCAACACCGACGCTTGCCTACCGTGACCCGCATGGCGGGGAGCTTGCCCGATTTGACCCAGTAGGCAACCTGGGACTTCGACACGCCGAGGCGTCGCGCCGCCTCCGTCAACCCCACCCACCCGGCGGGGGCTTCGCCGCCGCTGAGACGCGCGCGCACGTCCTCGGTGAGCACGATCCGCCAGGGCGCACCGGCGGTCAACTGCTCGCCGGCTAAGACCCCGTCGCGCAGCCAGCGGTGCACCGTGCTCATCGTCACCGCGAGCTCGCGGGCGGCCTCCTCGGCGTTGAATGGACCCTGCCGCGGATCGGTCACCATCTGCTTGGCGCACTTCGGGATCCGGTTCTTGCCGCGCAGCGAGGTCACCGCCGCGCTGGTGAACGGGATGCCGCGACCGGAGCGTCGGCCTTGCTTGTTGAGGATGCGTGCAATCTGCGCGTCATCGAACTGCTCGGCGAGGGTGCGCACGAGCTCCACCGTATCCTCTGGCGTACGGCGCGCCCAGCCTGCCGGGCCGCGTACCACCTCACGTTCTGTCGTGGCTCCACCCTTCCACACGATGCGCACCGCGTAGTGTTGCTCGTCGGTGCGCAGCTGAACCTCCTCGATGAGGCATCGCAACAGTCGCTTGCGATCGCGATTGTCGGTCGTCTCCGCCTCCCACACCTCACGCAGCTCGACGCCCAGCAGGTGCACCTTCTCGAGCTCCTCGATACTGAGCAACTCCGGCGAGTTGCCGGCCTGCTCGCCTTGACGCTGTGCCCGCTCGAGCTCCTGGAGCGCCTGCTCCCAGCGGCGCTCGAGCTCCCGTGCCACCACCCGATTCTCCGGCTCCACCGCCAGGTAGTGACGCTCCGCACGCTGCGCCTCGTAGCGTGCCTTCTCAATCTGGTGCGCCCAGTAGACGCGTAACGCCTCGCTCTCTCGGCGTGCCTCCTCGTTGGCCAGCCGCGCCGCATCGGCTGCGCACGGGGAGATCGCTTCCAGAAACACCCCCACCACCGCCTGATCGACGCGCTTGCCCCCGATGACCTGGCACTCCGCACCGCCATACTGCAGGCGCGCACGCGAGCAGCGATACTGGTACACCCTGCCGCGACGATGCCCACCGTAGCTCAGGCTCATGCGCCGCCCGCAGTGGCCACACAGCACCAGGCCCTGCAACAGCGCCGCGCCCTCGCGGGCCGGCCCTTGGCGCTCGGCGCCCGCCTCCTGGCCCAGCGCCGTGTTGCCCTCCATACGCGCCTGATTCGCCAGGTAGCGCTCGAACGAGATGTACGCGGCATGATGATCGCGAAGCACCACCCGCCACGCCTCGGGCTTGATCTGCTGCTGGCGCACGCGCTGTACGCCTTCGCCATCGAGGCGGCGTACCGTCTTGCTCCTGCCGAACACATAGGCGCCCGTGTAGATGGGGTTGTGCAGCGTGCGCAGAACCATCCCATAGGTGGGCTTGAGCCACATCACCGGATGAAGCCGCGAGCGCAGTCGGCGCACCGGATACTTCATTTCCTGACGTACCCACCACAGCCACACTTGGCGC
>JBOHRN010000037.1:0-137612 GCA_050732775.1 Longimicrobiaceae bacterium
GCCATGACCTCCACCACGGCGGGCTGGCCCTCGGTCAGCGTTCCTGTCTTGTCGAATGCGATCACGCGCACGCGCCCCGCGTTCTCTAGGTGCAGACCACCCTTGATGAGGATGCCGCGGCGGGCCGCGCCGGCCAGCGCGGAGACGATGGTGACGGGGGTCGAGATCACGAGCGCGCAGGGGCAGGCCACCACCAGGAGCACCAGCGCGCGGTAGAGCCACGTGCCCCAGCCCCCGAACCCGGCCAGCGGGGGCACCACGGCGAGGAAGACGGCCGCGGCGACCACCGCGGGCGTGTAGATCCTAGCGAAGCGGTCCACGAAGCTCTGACTCGGCGCGCGGCTGGCCTGTGCCTCTTCCACCGAGTGGATGATGCGCGCGAGGGTCGTGTCGGACGCCGGCTTGGTGGAGCGTACCTCCAACACGCCCTCCCCGTTCAGGGTTCCGGCAAAAACATCCGCGCCGGGTTCCTTGTCGACGGGAATGGATTCGCCGGTGATCGGGGCCTGGTTCACACCGGAATGCCCGCTGAGGATCTCGCCGTCGACCGGGATCTTTTCTCCGGGACGGACCACCACCGCCTCTCCCACTTCCACGCCGTCCGCGGGAATGCGGATCTCTTCTCCGTGCCGCAGGACGGTCGCCTCCGCCGGGGAAAGGTCCATCAGACCCTTGATCGCGTTGCGGGCCCGATCCATGGAGTAGCTTTCCAGGAGTTGGGCCACGGCGAAGAGAAACATGACCGAGCCGGCCTCTTCGTACGCACCGATCCCGAGCGCGCCCGCGGCGGCCACGGACATGAGGAAGTTCATGTCCAGCGCTCGGTTCCGCGCCGCGCGGATTCCCCGCGGAATGACGTACCACCCGCCGGCCACGACGGCGCCGAGCGCGAGTGCGGCCGCCGGCCACTCCACGCCGACCAGGGGCTCCACCGCCAGAGATCCCAGCCACAGCACCCCGGAGAGGACTGCGAGAGAGAGCCGGCCCCTGCGCTCCCACCAGCTCTCTTCCCTCCGGATCGGCGCATCGTCCTTCACCCGGTAGCCAACGCGGCGGATCGCTCCAGCAACATCCCCGCGCGTGAGCGTTCCCTCGGCGTAGGCCACGGTGACCGTGCCCCCGACCACATCTACACCAATGTCCTGCACGCCCTCCAGGGAGCGGAGCGCCTTGTCCACGCTCTCCGCACAGCTGCTGCAGTCCATCCCCCTCACGGTTAGGGTGCAGGAGGTGGCGGTGGCGGTCGTGCCGTTGCTCGCTGTCGTGGTTGCGCCTGACTCCGGCACTGCGCGCGATCCGCTGAGCTTTGTCTTCATCGAATCCGACTCCGATCCGGGGTGTTGTGAATCCTTGTACCCTTGCGGAAGCCACGCCCCGTTGATATCATATTAGCATTGGCTGATAGATAATCTATCAACCAATGCTGATGTGTAAAGGTCGATCGCAATCCACATGCTTGTTTCGACTCACGCCCAGTCGCTCGCGCTCAAGGCCAAGCTGTTCCGGGGCTTCGCCGATCCGTCGCGGCTCTCCATCGTGGAGGCGCTACGGGATGGGGCGCGCAGCGTGTCCGAAATTGTGGAAATAACCGGACTGAACCAGCCGAACACCTCCAACCACCTGGCCTGTCTGCTGGACTGCGGCCTGGTGGAACGAGAGCAACGCGGGCGGTTTGTGTATTATCGACTGGCCGTTGAGAAGGTGGGGCAACTCCTCGCCCTCGGGGATGAGATCCTGACCGACGTTGCGCGGGGCGTGTACGTCTGCCCCCGCTACGAGACACCGGACGGGGGCGGCGCGTGAGCAAGCCTCGATGACGCGCCCGCTCCTTCTCGCCACGCGCATACATTTCTCTTCCGGTCGGCATACTCCACTACTTCCGCGCGGCGCCGCTCGAGCGACGCATCCACACGGCCGTCTGCTGCTTCTTCATCGCCGAGTGTGCCGCTGATGACTCCTCCCCCGGGACCGCCCGGAGGGAGGTTTTTGATTTTGGGGAGGAACCCCAACCGTGTTGCTCTTATATCTCGCCGCCGGGAACTTTTCTTGCCCTCCTGCGTCACTCTCCGTAGCGGGACGGCCGGCTCGCGTTCGAACCACTTTAAACCCATGCCAAGGAGGACGAGGTGAAGATTCGACTGATGGCACTCACACTCACGCTTTTGTTCAGCGCCGGCTGTGTTTCTGCACAGGAACAGCAAGGCGAAGCGCACGCGATCGTTGCCTTGCCGGACGGAATCGAATGGGCGCAGGGGCCGCCCTCGCTCCCGCCCGGTGCGGAGTTCGCGGTGCTGGAAGGGGACCCCGCCGAGGAGGGCCCCTTCACCATGCGCCTTTGGATGCCGGACGGGTACCGGATTCCTCCGCACGTCCACCCGGTCGATGAGCGGGTGACGGTGATCTCCGGCACCTTTGCGGTCGGAATGGGCGAGGAGTTCGATGTCTCCGAGGCAATCGATCTCCCCGCCGGAACGTACGCGGCCCTCGCGCCGAACACGCCGCACTTCGCGATCGCCCGCGGCGAGACCGTGATCCAGCTCAATAACATCGGACCGTGGTCGATCAACTACGTGAACCCGGAGGACGATCCGAGGAACGGGCGCGAGGATTAGAGGGCCGCCAACATACAACGCTGGAACCGGTGCAACCGACGCTGAGCGCGAGCATGGCCCTCACCGCGGAGGACCGGAACTGGTTCGAGCGCGAGGTCCGCTACGCGCTGCCCGATCTCTATGGAACGGCGCTGCGCCTCGCGCGGGACCCGGCAGATGCCGAGGACCTCGTTTCCGAGGCCGTCACCAAGGCGCTGTGCAACCTGGCATCGCTGAACGACCGGGCGCGCTTCCGCGGTTGGATCTTCCGGATCCTGACCAATACCTTCATCAGCGAGCACCGCGCCCGTGCGGCGCTGCCGGTCGCCGAGCCGTATGTGGAGGAGGACGGCGAGCAGGGTGAAGGCTTTTCGCTCTTCGAGCGTTTGCACCAGCCGTTCCTACTCTGGTGGGGAAATCCGGAGCAGCAGTTCCTGAACCGGCTGCTGCGCGAGGACCTCGAGAAGGCGGTCGACGGCCTTCCCGAGGCCTTTCGCCTGGTGGTCGTTCTGGCCGACCTGCAGGGCTGTTCGTATCAGGAGATCGCCGAGACGCTGGAGATCCCGATCGGCACGGTTCGCTCCCGGCTCGCCCGCGGTCGCGGTCTGTTGCAGGAGGCGCTCTGGGAGCACGCGAAGGACGCGGGTCTGGTTCACTAACCCATTTTCCGGGGGATTGAAAGACGCGATGAGCACGACCACCAACATCGACTGCCAAGAGGCGCTTCGCTCGCTATTCGCCTATCTGGACGGCGAGCTCGAGGGCGCTCGGCGCCGCGACGTGGAAGCCCACCTCGAGCGCTGCCGGAGTTGCTTCTCGCGCGCGGAGTTCGAACAGCATCTCAAGGAGCACCTCGCCGAACTCGGATCGGCGCCGGTCGAGCCGGCGTTCGAAAGCCGGATCGGATCGCTCATCAGCCGGTTCGACTGCCTTGAGTGAACGTCGCCGCGGAGCCGCCGTGCGGAGCAGCGGGCAGCCGCAACCTCAGCAACGAAAGGAGATAGAAACATGGTCGCGATCCTCTCCAATCAACGCGACGTCATCTTCGCCGCCGTGCAGGCGATGTACACGGAGGTCGCCTCTCACCCGGCTCGCGGCTTTCATTTCCCCACCGGCCGTGCGGCCTGCGAGTTCGTCGGCTACCCGACCGAGCAGCTCGACGCGATCCCCGCGGCTGCGGTCGAGTCGTTCGCGGGAGTCGGATATCCGTTCGCCGCGGACGCGATCGAGCCCAGTGATACGGTACTGGACATCGGCTCGGGCTCCGGCACCGATGCACTGATCGCCAGCCATCTCGCGGGGCCGCGCGGTCGCGTGATCGGGCTGGATATGACCCCGGCGATGCTCGACAAGCTCGAACGCAACGCGGCGCTGGCGGGTGCCACGACGGTCGAGTGGCTGCAGGGGAACGCCGAGGAGATCCCGCTTCCCGCCTCGTCCGTCGACGTCGTGACGAGCAATGGCGTGATCAACCTGGTCCCCGACAAGCCCGCCGCGCTCGCGGAGATCCTGCGCGTGCTCCGGCCCGGCGGGCGCGTCCAGATCGCCGACATCGTCACGGGCAAGCCGATCTCCGACGCCTGCCGCTCGAACCCGGAGCTCTGGGCCGAGTGCGTGGTCGGCGCGACGACGAAGGACGAATACCTCGAGCTCTTCCGCGCCGCGGGGTTCGCGGAGGTCGAGGTGCTTGGCCATCTCGACTACTTCTCGGCGAGCTCAAGCCCCGAGACGCGCAGCATCGCCGCTTCGTTCAACGCCCACTCGCTGGTGATGCGAGCCGTCAAGCCGCCCGCCGGCAAGTAACACAGTATTCACCTTACGAAGTAAACGACCCTGCATGTGATTCCGGCGTTCCCGGGGAGCGGATCCGCTCCCCGGGAACTTTTTGTGCCCTCTCGCGTCGGGATCGGTAGAGGTGGCCGGCTCGTCCTGAAGATAACAAGGCCCCGAATCGCTGGGGCCGCAAACCCAAAGGAGGAGCATCATGAGCACGCTACAGAGCAACGCGAGGAACGGCGTCGACGTCGACCAGCTGGTCGGCACGATCGACGCGATCAAGGAGACTCCGGATCTCGCCCGCTTCCAGTTCCGCGCGAAAACGGAGTGGGTGGACGGTGGGCACGTGCGCACCACGATCCAGGATTTCCACGGGGCGGGGGAGGAGGACAGCTCCCGCACCAAGCCGTTCGTGATCGAAGGCGACGAGCCCCCCGTCCTGCTCGGGGGCAACCATGCGCCCAACGCGGTGGAGACCGTGCTGCACGCGCTGGCCTCCTGCCTGGCCGTCGGCTTCGTCTACAACGCGGCCGCCCAGGGGATCGAGGTCGAATCGCTGGACTTCGACCTCGAGGGCGACCTCGACCTCCACGGCTTCCTCGGGCTCTCGGACGAGGTCCGCCCCGGCTACGAAGGGATCCGGGTCCGCTACCGGGCCAAGACCGACGCGCCGCGGGAGAAGGTCGAGGAGCTGTGCAGCTACGTCCAGCGGACCTCGCCGGTGATGGACCTGATCCGGAACCCCGTTCCGGTCTCGGTCTCGCTCGAGGCCTGACGATCCGCTGCCGTGGAGCCCGGCGCCGGGCAGGCATCTCGCCGCGGGCTCGGGCTCCCGGCCCTGACCTTAACACGAGTCAAGAGGGGAATTGATCATGGCGACAACACTATCCACCGTGGACGTGGACGATCTGCGCGGCAGGGTGACCGATATGTACCGGAAAGTCGCGCGCGAGCCGGCCGGCGAGTTCCACTTCGAGATGGGCCGCGCCCTGGCCGAGCGGCTCGGCTACCGGGCCGAGGACCTCGACCGCATCCCCCCGGAATCCGTCGAGTCGTTCGCCGGCGTGGGTTACTACTTCGATCTGGCGGATCTGAGCGAGGGCGAGACCGTGCTGGACCTGGGGAGTGGCTCGGGGATGGACACCTTCGTCGCCGCCCTGAGGGTCGGATCGGCGGGCAGCGTCATCGGCATCGACATGACCGACGCCCAGCTCGACAAGGCCGCCCTGCTGCGAGACCAGGCCGGTTTCCGCAACATCTCGTACCGCACCGGGTTGATCGAGGAGCTGCCGGTCGACGATGCCAGCGTCGACGTGGTGATCTCGAACGGCGTGATCAACCTCTGCCCGGACAAACCCCGGGTCTTCGAGGAGATCAACCGGGTACTCCGTCCGGATGGACGCATGGCGATCGCGGATATCGTCACCGAGGAGGAGTTGCCCGCGAGCGTCACCTGCGACGCCACGCTCTGGGCGGCGTGCATCGGAGGGGCCGCACAGCAGAATCGGTATCGGGATGCGATCGAAGCTGCCGGGCTGCGGGTGGATTCGGTGAAGGAGAATCCGCGCTACGGGTTCCTGTCCAAATCTGCCCGGGGCGCCAGCCGTCAGTATGGAGTCAAGAGCGTCTCGCTCCTCGCCACCAAGCCCGCGTGAGGGCCGAGGGTGCCAAGATCGACGAAACGCGGCCTTTTAGCGCCCGTAGAGAACCCTCTCCACGTACCCGTTATCTGGGTTCGCTCCCCGGCCCAGGAGCCGGTCCACGGTGCCCGGTCCCCGGTTGTACGCCAGTAGAGCGAGCCGTTCGTTCTGGTCGTACTTATCCAACAGGTAGCGCAGGTAGCGGAAGCCTACCTCCAGGTTGACCTCGGGGTTGCGGAGTTCGGAGGTACTCACCCCCGGCTCCATCCAGCGGGCGGTGGCGGGCATGAGTTGGGTGAGGCCTACCGCCCCCACGTAGCTGGTGGCGCTGTTTCGGAAAGAGCTTTCGGCGCGCACCAACCCGAACGCCATGTCGGGGTCGATCTCGGCCTGGATCGCCGAGTCGTAAATACGGGCGGCGAGCCGGGCGGTGAGGTCGTACTCCTGGAAAAATTTCACGCTCTCCCGGATCTTGGCGTCGCGTACCCCCTGGCGCCAACTAGCTGAGACCGACTGCTCGTCGATGCCGAGGGAGGGGATGATTCCGTGACGTTCGTACGCCGGGTTGGTCCGGCCGAACGGGTCTCCGGAGCGGACCTCCTGTATACTGTCCCACGCGATGGGGGCGGCCGCGCCCACGATCGCCAACCCCACCAACCCGGCTCGCACCGGGTGGCCGCGCAGCTCTGCGAACCCCGGCAACCCGCCGCGAGAACTCTCGCCGCGCGCGTCGTGTTGGCGCCGCCTGTGCTGCTCGCGGGGGGCTGATTCCCGGTTCCACTGAGTGGCGGCGTGTCTTCGTTTTTGCTCGGTCATCGTCGCCTCCGGTTTTTCAAGACGCGAGGTTGAACCGACTTAATACGCCTCACCTAACTGTATGTTCCGCCCGCATATAGCTTGCACGTTGCGTGCCGTCGGGAGGAAGACCGCCTTTCCGCCCGGTTGCCAGCCGGAGTTCGAGGCAGTATCTAAATATAGTCAAAATCGGAGCGGCATGCCACAGCTCACCTTCGGCCAGCGAGTCGCCGGGCTTCTCGTCATCCTCGCCCTGGTGGCTGCCGTCCAGCTCGGTATCCATCTGGTCCGCTGGTACGCGCACGCGGCAGAGCGGCAGGAGTTGGCCGGCGTCCGCGACGCCGGGGTCCAGGCCGGGGCCGAGGTGGTGCGCACTATGCTACGGCTCGACAGCTTGCGGCTGGTGATCGACTCCTTGGACCACGGGCTCGCCCAGAGGCGCCGGAGCGTGCGCGCCTATGAGCGCTTCGTGCGCGCGGACCGGCTGCCCGCCCGGCTACACCGCGCTTACCGCTCCGATCTCGCTTCTTACAACTCCCTGGTAGGAGAACGGAACGGCGTGGCCGGAGAGTGGGAGCGCACGCTGGAGGCGAGCCGGCTCTCCCGGGAGAGCTACCAGCGACTCTCCGAGCGGGCCCGCACCCTCGCCGCCGCCATCGGAGAGCCGTACTTCCGGCTCCCCACTCCCATGGAGGCGGCGGTGGCCAAAGGCGTACTCGACTCGGTAACGGCCCCGTGAGTGTGGGGGTGTGGAAGAGGGTGGGGAGCCCGGACAAGGGGTTCCGGTACTTGACGGTGAAGGGGGCCCCGCTCTCGAGCCGGGCTGGGCTGGCGCGCGTCGAGGCACTCGCCATACCGCCGGCTTGGACCGGCGTGGAGATCTCTCCCCGCGGCTCGGACAAAGTGCAGGCCACGGGTTACGACGCGGCTGGCCGGAAGCAGTACATCTACCACTCTGACTACGTAGCCGGCCGGGAGCGGAAAAAGTACGCCCGGCTCCTGACACTCGCGCGCGCCCTGCCACGCATGAGAGCGCTCACCAACGAGCACCTGCGGAGAAAAGGGGTGACGCGGGAACGGGTCCTGGCCACTCTGGCCCGCTTGCTGAGTCGAGGTTACTTCAGGGTGGGGAGCGAGCGGTACGCGCTCGCCAACGAGACTTTCGGCCTCGCCACGCTGCGCAAGTCGCACTTGGAGGTGCGCGGTCACGATCTGATTTTCCGCTACCGGGGCAAAGGCTCGGTGGAGCAGCGCAAGGTGGTGGCCGACACACCCCTGGTGAAGATATTGGAAGAGATCATGAAGCTGCCCGGCCGCCGGCTCTTCCGCTACCGGGACGGGGAGGGGAAGGTGCGCGACGTCACCTCGCGCGAGGTGAATGACTACCTGCGCCAGGTACTAGGAGGCGACTTCACCGCCAAGGACCTGCGCACCTGGGGGGGCACGGTGCGGGCCGCCACTATCCTGGCCGACCTCGGCCCGGCCCGGTCGGCGCACGAGGCCGATAAAAACGTGGTCCTGGCGTGCAAGCTGGTGGCGTCCGAGTTGGGAAATACCCCCGCCGTATGCCGCAGTGCTTACATCCACCCGGACGTTATTGCCGGCTACCTGAAAGGAGAGACCATCGCAGCGGTGATGCGCAAGGAGCCGCGCCCGCTCGAGGCGGAGGCGCCCACTGCCTACTATGCGGAAGAAGCGGCCCTGATGAGGTTCCTGGAAGCCAGGCAGTAGGCGTGCTCGAGCGCATCCGCCGGGTACTCGTGGACACCCGCGACGCCTTTCTGGCCGAACTCCGCCGCCGCGAGCCCGCCGACCAGGTGGCCGATCTGCTCACGGCCATGCGGCGGGAGGTGGTCGACGCCCGCACCACACTCAAGCAGCTCGAGGCGCGCATCTCCGAGCTCGGCGCTGGGCTCGGTCGCGAACAGACGGCTCTCGCCGACTGCCAGCGCCGCCGGGGACAGGCCGAGCGCATCGGCGACGGCGAGACGGCGCGGGTCGCCGCTGAGTTCGCGGCCCGCCACGCCGCCGCGCTCTTCCGGCTGCAAGGCGCGCTCTCGGAGGCCGAAAGCGAGCGCGATCGTGTCCGTTCCGAGGTGGATGAGATGACCCGCCGCTACCGCGCCGCGGACCGCGACCGGCACGCCCTGGTGGCTCGGCTGAAGGTCACCACCGCCCAGGAAGCCATCGAGGAGCACCGCCGGTTCTTGGACGAGTTGGAGAAGCGGCTGCGGCGGGAATGACAGTCGCAGCCCTTCGCTTCGACAGCGCGGGTGGGCGCTCCTTCCAGCTCGCGGGGCTGAAAGAGGAGTTTGCCGCGCGCCGCCCGGAAGAGGTTCCGGCGGTCCTCGACAGAGTGGAGGCGGCCGCCGCGGACGGCCTGCACGCGGCCGGCTTCGTAACCTACGAGGCCGCCACCGCTTTCGAACGGGCCTTTCGCGTGCATGATCCCGACGCCCGCTTGCCTCTTTGCTGGTTTGGGGCCTTTCGGGAACGGCTAGAGACCGGCCCGCCAACCCCTGGCGGAGGTTACGAATTGGGGGAGTGGCGCGCCACCCTGGGCAAGGAGGCGTACCGCGAGCGGGTCGAGCGTATCCGCGACCTGATCGCCGCGGGTGACAGCTACCAGGTCAACCTTACCTTTCCCCTGCACGCCGGGTTCAGCGGCGATCCGGCGGCTCTGTACGCCGATCTCGCGCGCGCCCAGCGGGCGGGCTACGCGGCGTTGCTGGATTTCGGCGAGGTGGCGGTGGTCTCGCTCTCGCCCGAGCTTTTTTTCCACCTGCGGGGCCGTGACTTGAAGCTCAAGCCGATGAAGGGAACCCGCCCCCGCGGGCGCTGGCGCGAGGAGGACCAGCTGCTCGCCGCCGACCTTGCCGGTACTCCCAAAGAGAGGGCTGAAAACCTCATGATCGTGGACATGCTGCGCAACGACGCGGGCCGTCTAGCGGTGCCCGGCAGTGTGCGGGTGCCCCGGCTGTACGAGGTTGAGAGTTACCCCACCGTCTATCAGATGACTTCGACGGTCGAGGCTCGCACCCGCCCCGGCACCCGGCTCCGTGACGTCTTCGCCGCCCTCTTTCCGTGTGGCTCGGTGACCGGCGCCCCCAAGGTGCGCACGGTCGAGATCATCCGGGAGTTGGAAGACACTCCGCGCGGCGTGTACACCGGCGCCGTCGGGTTCGTCTCTGGCGGCGAGGCGGTGTTCAACGTGGCCATCCGCACGCTGCTGGTAGAGCGCTCGCCGGGCACGGCGCAGATGGGGGTGGGGAGCGGGATCGTGCACGAATCCGACCCCGTCGCCGAGTACCAAGAGTGCCTGCAAAAAGCGGCCTTCACGCGCGTGCCCGGCGCGGATTTTGAGCTCCTGGAGACCCTCCTCTGGGAGCCAGAAGATGGTTTTTACCTGCTCGCCCGGCACCTGCGGCGGATGGCTTGGTCGGCAGAGCGCTTCTGCTTCCCCTTTGATCGTGACCGCGCGTTGCGAGCCCTGGAGGGGGCGTGCGCGGATAAGCGGGAGCCGCTGAAGGTTCGGCTCACGCTGGACCGGAGCGGGCGCTTCCGGGCAAGGACTCTCCCGCTGGCTGAAAGTAGAGAGCCGTTACGGGTGACTATCTGCGACCAGCCGGTGGAGGAGGGGCCGCTTTTGTACCACAAGACCACTTACCGCTCGCCTTACGAGTCCCGCGCCGCCCGCCACCCCGGCGCCGACGAGGTGATCCTGGTCAACGACAGGGGCCAGCTCACCGAGTCGACCACCGCCAACTTGGTACTGCGGATAGACGGTGAGTGCCTCACCCCGCCGCTCTCGTGCGGGCTCCTGCCCGGGGTCATGCGGGCCGAACTGCTGGCGCGCGGAGAGGTGCGCGAGCGGGTACTCATCCCGGAAGACCTCCGCCGCGCCGAAGAGTTCTGGCTGGTCAACTCGGTAACGGGCAGGCGGCGTGCCCGGTTGCAGGGTGAGGCACCCGGGTAGCAGGTCCGGTGTAAGCCCGGAAAAGACACCTTCTCCAACTCCGTGCCCCGTGGTCCGCTCTACCCTCGTTCTGGCCCTTGCTCTAGTGGCCGGCTGCTCGGGCTGTTCCATACCCTACCTGCTGCGGGCCGGTATCGAACAGGCCAAGATACTGAACAGCCGCGAGCCCATCTCCGACCTCATCCGCCGCCCCTCTACTCCGGAAGAGACCCGCGACAAACTCCGGCTGGTGCTCGACGCCCGTGACTTCGCGGCCCGCTACCTCAACCTCGACGCTGGAGACAGCTACACCACCTTCGCGCGGCTCGAGTCGGATACTCTCGCACTGGTTCTCTCGGCCGCCCGCAAGGACGAGTTCCGGGCGCACAGCTGGTGGTTCCCCCTGGTCGGCTCCATACCGTACAAGGGCTTCTTCGACCAAGAGAGCGCGCGGCGCGAGCTCCGGGCGCTGGAGCGGCGGGGTTACGACACCTACTTGCGCCCCACCGCCGCGTTCAGCACCCTGGGGTGGTTCGCCGACCCGCTCTACTCTTCACTGCTCCGTTACCACCGGGTGTCTCTGGTGGGCACGGTTATCCACGAGCTCCTCCACAACACCGTCTACCTACCGGACCAGGCCGCCTTCAACGAGAGTTTGGCCACCTTCGTGGGGGCGCGCGGCAGCATCGCCTTCTTTTGCGGGCGCGAAGGCGAAGAGAGCGCTGGGTGCCGCACCGCCAGCTCTCTCTGGCGGGACGACCTCCGCTTCGGGAACTTCTTAGACGAGTTGATAAGCGACCTGGAGCGGCTCTACGGCCGGGACGAGCTTTCAAAGCGGGAGACCCTCCGCCGCCGGGAAGTGATCTTCGTAGAGGCGCGCTCGCGCTTCCGGGAAGAGCTCCGGCCGGCTTTGGAGGCGGCTACCTTCGCCGGCTTCGAGCACACGCCGCTCAACAACGCCACCTTGATCTCGCGGCGGCTGTATTACGACCGGCTCGACCTCTTCGAGGAGATCTACCGGGCTATGCGGGCGCGAGGAAAACGGCTGCCCGAGATCGTAGCGGCGATCATCGCAGCGGCCGAAAGCACCGACGATCCTTGGCTGGGGGTGGAGGAGCTCAGCCGCCGGTTCTCATCCCCCCGGCGATAAAGTTGCAACTAACCGACTCCATGAACGGGCAGACCGAACCTTACGACCCCGCGAAGATCGAGCGCGCCTGGCGAGAGCGGTGGCGGCGCGAGGGCACCAACTCATGGAGCGATGATCAGCTGTGCCGGGCGGCGAAGCCGTTCTACAACCTGATGATGTTTCCCTACCCTTCGGCCGAAGGGTTGCACGTGGGTAACGTTTACGCCTTCGTCGGCGCCGACGTGTACGGCCGTTTCCAGCGGCTGCGGGGCAACGACGTGTTCGAGCCCATCGGCTTCGACGCCTTCGGCATCCACTCGGAAAACCACGCCCTCCAGGTGGGTGCGCACCCGACGGAGCTCATCCCCCGCAATATCGAGCGCTTCACCGGACAGCTAAAGCGCGTGGGGCTCATGCTCGACTGGAGTCACACCGTCGACACGACCTCACCCGGGTACTACCGCTGGACGCAGTGGCTTTTCTTGCAGCTTTACCGGGCCGGGCTGGCGGTAAAGAAAGAGGCGCCGGTAAACTGGTGCCCCTCGTGCAAAACGGTGCTGGCCAACGAGCAGGTGGTGGCGGGGGAGTGCGAGCGGTGCGGCACCCCGGTGGAGATACGCACCTTGTCGCAGTGGTTCTTCCGCATCACCGAGTACGCCGGGCGGCTGCTCGAGAATCTGAAGAGGATCGACTGGTCGGAGAGCACCAGGAAGGCGCAGGAAAACTGGATCGGGAGGAGCGAAGGGGCTCAACTCCGCTTTGCCGTGGCTGGGACGGACGAGGAGCTCGAGGTCTACACCACCCGGCCCGACACTGTCTTCGGGGCTACCTACATGGTGCTGGCCCCCGAACACCCGCTGGTGGAGCGGATAACCACCCCGGAGCGGAGCGCCGGGGTGGAGGCGTACCGGGAGCGGGCGCGGGCCACCGACCTGGTCAACCGGCAGAAGAGCGACAAGGTAAAGACCGGCGCCGACACCGGCGCCCGGGCCGTGAACCCGGCTACCGGCGAGGAGATCCCGGTCTGGGTGGCCGACTACGTACTGATGGAGTACGGCACCGGCGCGATCATGGCGGTCCCCGCGCACGACGAACGAGACTTCGAGTTCGCCCGCCGGCACGACCTCCTCGTCCGGCGCGTCGTCGCCCCGCGGCAAGAGGAGGGGGAGGAAGCCAGCGGCGCCGGTCCGGAGGGGGCGTTCGTGGCCCACAGCGACGACGAGGTCCTGGTCGCCTCGGGCCGCTTCTCGGGGATGGGTACGGTGGAGGGGTCGCGGCGGATCGTGGAGTGGTTGGCCTCCCGGGGCAAGGCGGAGCCCAGGGTCAACTACCGTCTCCACGACTGGTGCATCTCCCGGCAGCGGTACTGGGGACCGCCCATCCCCGTGGTCTACTGCGACGGCTGCGGTACCGTGCCGGTACCCGAGCAAGAGCTGCCCGTGATCCTGCCCCGGGTCGATGACTTTCGCCCCGACGCCTCCGGGGTATCCCCCCTGGCCCGCGTGGAGTCGTGGTACCGGACGGCGTGCCCCCGCTGCGGCGGAGAAGCCCGCCGCGAGACCGACGTCTCCGACACCTTCCTGGACTCGGCGTGGTACTTTCTGCGCTACCCGAGCGCGAACAGTGGCGGCGCGGCTTTCGAGCCGGAGCTGACCCGGAAGTGGCTGCCCGTCGATTCATACATCGGAGGCAACGAGCACGCCGTCCTGCACCTTCTCTACGCCCGCTTCATCACCATGGCTCTGAAGGATCTAGGCCACCTCGGCTTCGAGGAGCCGTTTACCCGCTTCCGGGCACACGGGCTGATCGTCAAAGACGGAGCCAAGATGTCCAAGTCGCGGGGCAACGTGGTAGTTCCCGACGAGTATATCGAGGAGTGGGGGGCCGATACTTTCCGCACCTACCTCATGTTCATGGGGCCGTACCAGGAGGGCGGCGACTTCCGCGACGCCGGCATCAGCGGGCCGCACGGCTTCCTGGCCCGGCTGTGGGATACCGTGCTGGCGGCCGGGCCGGGCGACGCCGAGGGGGAGATCGAGCAAAAACTCCACGCCACCGTGCGCAAAGTAACCGGCGACCTGGAGTCGCTTTCTTACCACACCGCCATCGCGGCGTTGATGGAGTACCTGAACGAAGTACGCACCGCCGGTCGTACCCCGCGCCGGGGAGAGGTGGAAGCGCTGGTCCCCATGATAGCCCCTTTTGCCCCCCACCTGGCCGAAGAGTTGTGGAGCCGTCTGGGGGGGGAGCCGTCGCTCTTCGACCGGGCCGGATGGCCGGGGTTCGACCCGGGGAAGGCGGCCGCCCGTGAGGTCGAATTCGTGGTGCAGGTCAACGGCAAAGTGCGGGCGCGCCTCTCCCTGCCCAGGGAAACCGGCGAGGAAGCGGCCCGCGAAGCCGCCCTGCGCGACCAGAATGTGCTCAGGTTCATCGACGGGAGGGAGGTCCGCAAGGTAGTGTTCGTGCCCGGCCGACTGGTCAACCTGGTAGTCTAGGGGGATGGCTAGTATCGGTGGCCTCCACCACGTTACCTGCATCGCGGGTGAGGCGCAGGAGAACCTCGACTTCTACGCCGGTGTGTTGGGGATGCGCCTGGTCAAGCGGACGGTGAACCAGGACGTTCCCGACAGTTATCACCTCTTCTACGCGGATGGAGAGGGCCGCCCCGGCACCGACCTGACTTTTTTCCCCTGGCCGAAGATGGGGCCGGGGCAGAGCGGCATCGGCCTCGCCCAGGAGGTCCAACTCGCCGTACCGGCTGGAACTCTGGAGGGGTGGCAAGAGCGGCTCGAGCGTCGCGGCGTGGAGGCCGGCGCGGTGGAGGAGCGCTTTGGCGAACGGGTGCTCCCCTTACGAGATCCGCACGGCCTCCGGCTATCCCTGGCCGAACTCCTCGGCGAACGCGAGTTTACCCCGTGGCCCCAGAGCTCGGTCCCGGAAAGCGAGCAGATCCGGGGTCTGCACGCCGTTCGCCTGTGCGAGCGCGAACTGGGGCCTACGGCTGCCTTCCTGACCGAAGCGATGGGTTTCGAGCAGGCCGGCGTCGAGGACGGCTGGCGCCGGTACCAGGTGGCGGGCGGTGGCTCGGGCCGCGCGCTCGACCTCAAAGAGCTCCCAGGCGAGCGCCGGGGTGCGTGGGGAGTGGGTAGTATCCACCACGTGGCCTGGCGGGTTGCCGACCTGGCGGCCGAGATGGCTCTGCGGGAACGGGTCGCGGAGCATGGTCGCCGCCCCACTCCGCTCATCGACCGCTTCTGGTTCCGCTCGGTGTACTTCACCGAGCCAGGGGGTGCCCTCTTCGAACTGGCCACGGACGGCCCCGGTTTCACCGTGGACGAAGAGCCGGAAGAGCTGGGAGAGCGGCTGATTCTGCCTCCTTGGCTGGAGCCGCGCCGCGCCCGTATCGAACTCGCCTTGCCCGAGCTTCGCGCCCCGGCTGGCGGCGCTTTCCGGGGTTGACGCGACCCGGATTTTTCAGTATACTGATTGTTCTGACGCGGGGTGGAGCAGCCAGGTAGCTCGTCGGGCTCATAACCCGAAGGTCGCGGGTTCGAATCCCGCCCCCGCTATTCGTGCCGGACGAGCCGCCGCAGCCGGGCGGTTTTTTTTAGCGGCCAGCCGAGCCGGCCAGGTAGCTCAGTTGGTAGAGCACACGACTGAAAATCGTGGTGTCGGCGGTTCGATTCCGTCCCTGGCCACTGGAGAGTATAGGTCCGTAGCTCAATTTGGTAGAGCACCGGTCTCCAAAACCGGCGGTTGCAGGTTCGAGTCCTGCCGGGCCTGTGAGCGGCGTTCCCGCGACGGCGTGACGGAGCCGGCGGCGGGCGGGCAAGTCCCCATCGTCTAACGGTTAGGACGCCACTCTTTCAAGGTGGAGATCGGGGTTCGATTCCCCGTGGGGGCATGTGCGGGCATAGCTCAGTTGGTAGAGCGCAACCTTGCCAAGGTTGAGGTCGCCGGTTCGAGTCCGGTTGCCCGCTCTCGCGCTAGCTGGTGTTCCAAGGGGGCTGTAGCTCAGTTTGGTTAGAGTGCCGGACTGTCACTCCGGAGGTCGCGGGTTCAAGTCCCGTCAGCCCCGTGCAGGGTCGCTAGTCGCTGGTTTGGGGGGCCGTAGCTCAGTCGGGAGAGCGCTTGAATGGCATTCAAGAGGTCAGGGGTTCGATTCCCCTCGGCTCCATTTGACCGGGCGGACGGTGGGGTACCAAAGCGGCCAACTGGAGCAGACTGTAAATCTGCCGGCTTATGCCTACGTAGGTTCGAATCCTACCCCCACCACTCGGGTGGTCAGTCGGGCGGTTAGCTCAGTTGGTTAGAGCGCTACGTTGACATCGTAGAGGTCACAAGTTCGAGTCTTGTACCGCCCACTCGGGGGCCGTAGCTCAGTCGGGAGAGCGCTGCAATCGCACTGCAGAGGTCAGGGGTTCGATTCCCCTCGGCTCCACCAAGCGCCCCCGGCGCGGCTGGCTCGCAAGTTGACAGTGAGATGCGCAGGTGCCACCGTAGCTCAGGGGTAGAGCACTCGATTCGTAATCGAGCGGTCGTCGGTTCAAATCCGACCGGTGGCTCCGCGGGAGTAGCTCAGTTGGTAGAGCATCAGCTTCCCAAGCTGAGGGTCGCGGGTTCAAGTCCCGTCTCCCGCTTGTACGGCATCTCCCCGCCCGTGGAGTAATAGACCCCGCAACGGGGAACGGGTATCAGTGCCCCTTGGTGTAATTGGCAACACGCCTGATTCTGGATCAGGAGAGTCCTGGTTCGATCCCAGGAGGGGCAACTCGGGGCGCCCCCCGTCGGCTGACGCTGACCGGGGGGTGAGGTTCTTGGAGAGGTGGCCGAGAGGTTAAAGGCAACGGTTTGCTAAACCGTCGGGGCCAAAAGCCCCACGCGGGTTCGAATCCCGCCCTCTCCGTAATAGCGGGAAAGTTCAAAGACAGGACGGGTGTCCGAGCGGCTTAAGGAGCACGATTGGAAATCGTGTGGGGCTAAATACCCTCGTGGGTTCGAATCCCACCCCGTCCGCTGGAGATTTGATCAAAGCGGGACGTGGCTCAGCCCGGTAGAGCGCTCGGTTCGGGTCCGAGAGGTCGGCGGTTCAAATCCGCCCGTCCCGATTGGAGGCGTAGTCTAACTGGTAAGGCAGCTGATTCGAAATCAGCCGGGTTAATAGCCCTTGGGGGTTCGAGTCCCTCCGCCTCCGCCTACCTTCGCCGCCCGCGGCCGCCTACCCCCTCTTGGTCTTCCCCTCCCGCTCCTCCCTAAGACGCTCCACCTCATCGCTGGTCCATTCGCGCAGGTGCTCGGTCTCGGCGCGGATCTCGGGGTGTTCGGAGCGGGCGCACTCTTCGCGGCGGGCGCGGGCGGCGAAGGCCAGCCCCTTGGCCTCTTCGTAGCGGTCGCTGTCTACGTAAGCGTGCAGTAGCATCTCGTAGACCAGGGGGTGGGGGTAAGTGCGCAGCAATTCGCGCAAACGGGGGATCGCTTGCCGCCGCTCCCCGGCGTCGGTGATGTCGATGGAGAGGACGGCCTCGGTCACCTGCTGGCGGCGGCGCAGCAGCTCGGCCAAGTCGCCGGGGTAGCTGTCGGCGTTGTACTCGCCCAGGGAGCGTACCCGCTCCTCGTCCCGGCCCAGGACGGCGTCCATGAGAGAGCTGCCCGGAGGCACGTCGTCTCCCGAGTCGGGCCCCGCGAGCTGTCGTTTGAGCCAGCGCCCAAAACCCATCCGCTCCTCGCTTTTCGCGGTTTTCAAAAGCCGGCAGCGCAAAGAGCGGACCAGTTCAATGCATCATTACCTGCCGCACTTCCAGGACTTCGTCCAGTTGGCAGAGCCGTTCTAGCTGGCCGGTGCCCAAACGGCCGTCGATGGAGATGGCGGCTAACGCCTCGCCGCCGGCCTGGAGACGGGCCTGGTGGTATTCGGCGATGTTGACCCCTTCGTCTCCCAGTAGCGTGCCCACCCGGCCGATTACGCCAGGAACGTCCCGGTTGCGCAGGATGAGAAGGGTCCCCTTGGGGGCCACGTCAACGTGAAAATCGTTGATTCGGGTGACGCGGAGGTGGGACCCGGCCAGCACGGCGCCGGCCACCCACAAGCTTCGCTCGCCGCTCTTGAGCCGGAGCTCCACGGTTGGAACCGAGCCGTCTCCGTGTGGTGCCACCCGGGTCCAGGCGGTCTCTATCCCCCGTTCTTCGGCCACGTGGAGGGCGTTGACCAGGTTGATGCCGCGCTGGTCCACTACGTTTCGGAGCACCCCTTGGAGGGCGGCGAAGAGCAGGGGGCGGGGCGCGTCCTCGCGCGGGCCGGCGTAGCGGAGCTCCACCTGGCCGAGCCCGCCGGGAAGGAGCGCGCGTCCCAGCCGTCCCAGCCGGTCGGATAGTTCCATGAGGGGCCGCAGGTCGCCTGTACCCATGCCCACGGCGTTGAGGGCGGCGCTGAGGTCGCCGGTCAGGAGGGCGTTCCTCACGGCCGTGCACGCCTCCACGGCCACGCTCTTCTGGGCCTCGGCCGTGGAGGCCCCGAGGTGGGGAGTTAGGAGGAGGTTGGGAGCCGACCGCAGGGGGTGGCCAGCCGGCAGTGGCTCAACCGCGAACACGTCGAGCGCAGCCCCGGCTATCCGGCCCGCGCGCAAGGCGTCGGCGAGGGCGTCTTCGTCCACGATACCGCCGCGGGCCAAGTTGAGGACCAAAGAGCCGGGCGGGAGCCGGGAGAGGGCGGCGGCGTCGATCATCCCCCGTGTCTCTCCGCTGAGCGGGGTGTGCAGGGTGAGTACGTCGGCGCGGGAGAGGGCTTCTTCCAGCCCTTCGGCCCGTTCGACGCCCAGCTCCGCGAACCGTTCGCCGGTGACGTACGGATCGTAGCCGCTTACCTCCATACCGAAGCTCCGGGCCCGGCGCGCGACCTCGCTCCCGATCCGTCCCACCCCTATCACCGCCAGCCGGCGCCCGTGCAGTTCGATCCCCCCCAGCTGGGCGCGCTCCCACCGGCCTTCCGACATGGAGACGGCCGCGGCGTGGATGCGGCGCGCCAGGGAGATGAGCACGCCGAAGAAGAGCTCGGCCACGGACACCACGTTGCCGCCCGGCGCGTTGATGACCGCCACCCCGAGCTGGGTGGCCCGCTCCAGGTCGATGTTGTCGATTCCCACGCCCGCCCTCCCGATCACCCGTAGTCGGCCTGCTCTCTCCAGCAGACCAGCCGGTACCTTGGTGGCGCTGCGGCCCACCAGGGCGTCGTATCCGCCGATCTCGCCCTCGAGTACATCCGGGGTCATGGTGGGGCGTTCCACCACCTCGATCTCGGGGCACTCTCGCAGCAGGGCCACCCCCTCGGAGTCTACCGAATCGGTGACCAACACCCGGAAGCGCGGGTCAGGCAACGGCCAGAACCTCTTCCATTACAGTGAGCAGCCGCTCGACCCCCTGTACGGTGTGGTCGCCCATGTGACCCACCCGCACCGTCTGGTCGCCTAGCTGGCCGTATCCCGCGCCCACGGAGAAGCCGCGCTCCTCGAGCCCGCGTAACAGCCCGGAGGCGGGCCGGAGCCGACCGGGGAGCTGGATGGCGGTCACGGTGGGAGAGCGGAAACCGTCCGGGGCCAGCGTCTCCAGGCCGAAGCGGGCCCGCTTCTCGAGTACCCAGCGGTGGCACGCCGAGGCCATGCTCGCGTGGCGGCTCCAGCGCTCTTCGATCCCCTCTTTCTCCATCCGGCGGAGCTGGGCGGCCAGGGCGAAAATAAGCGAGACCGCCGGGGTAAACGGTGTCTGATGATCTGTCCACTCGTGATGGTAGCGCAGGAGGTCCAGGTACAGCCCCCGGCTGGGCAGCGAGCGGGCGCGTTCCAGGAGCCGTTTCGACGCCGCGCAGAAAGCGAGCCCGGGTGGCAGGGCGAGCGCCTTCTGGGAGCCGGTGAGGAGAAAGTCGAGCCCCCACTCGTCGAACTCGACGGGGGCGCCCCCCACGCTGCTCACCCCGTCTACCAGAGTCAGGATCTCGCGTCCGCTTGCCTCAGCGGCGCGGCGGCAAGCCGCCGCAATACCGGCCACCGGGTTCAAAACCCCGGTGGAGGTCTCGGAGTGGGCCACGGTCACGGCGTCGTACTCTCCGCTGGCCAGCCGCCGCTCCACCTCGGCGGGGTCGTGGGCTTGGCCCCACGGCACTTCGTACACGCCGGCCTCCTTGCCCGAGAGCTCCACGATCTTGCGGAAACGGTCGCTGAAGGCGCCGTTCACTAGACAGAGGGCCCGGTGCAGGACGCCGCCCCTGACCCCCATCTCCATCGCCGCCGTGCCCGAGCCGGTGAGCACGTACACGGGCCGTTCGGTCCGGAACAGGGAGCGCAGCCGGGGGTCGATCTCGGCTATCACCCGCTCCAACGCCGGGTCTCGGTGGCCGGTCATGGGTAGCTGGAGGGCGGCCATCACCTCGGGGTGGACTTCGGTGGGTCCCGGCAAAAAGAAGCTTCCGAAGCCGCTCGCGCCTTCCGTGCTCACTGCGCCTCCGCGGCCGGAAGCGAGAAGGTGAACACGGCCCCCTTGCCCTCTTCTGAGCGGACCGTGAGCTCTCCCCCCAGGGTCTTGGAGATGGCCCGCGAGAGCGCCAGCCCCAAGCCCACGCCGCCGAACTTGCGGGTGGGGGAGCCGTCCACCTGCCGGAACTCGTCAAAGATCGCCTGCTGGTGCTCGGGAGACACCCCGATGCCGTCGTCCTCTACCTCCCAGCGCGCCGTCCGGTCCTTTTCCGAGGGGCCGCTAACCCGCAAGGTCACGGTGCCCCCGGGGGCAAATTTGAAGGCGTTGGAGAGGAGGTTGTGGAGCAGGCGCCTCACCAGGACGAGATCGGCGCGGATAGGGACGGGCTTATCCGGTAGCTCGCTCCGCAAGGTGATCCCCGCGGGAGGGGGGAGAGACTCGGCCGCTTCGCGGGCCACCTCCACCGCGTCGGCCAGGCGTGGTTCCACCGTCAGTTTGCCGAGCTTGAGGCGGGTCAGGTCTAACAGGTCGTCAATGAGTCCGAGCAGGGCCGAGGCGGCGAGCTCGATCCGCTCCACGGCGGCGGCCTGCTCCCCCTTCAGCTTGTCGGGGATCCCCTCTCGCAGGAGTTGGGCGTAGCCGAGCACCGCGGTGAGGGGGGTACGTAGCTCGTGGGAGACGTTGCTCAAAATTTCGTCCTTGAGACGGCGCGCTTCCCTCGCCTCGCGCACCCGTAGCTCCAGCTCCCGGTTCTGGTCGCGGAGTCGTTCGTTGGCCCGCCCCAGATCCTCGATCAGGTGGGCCTTCTCAGCGGCCGCTGCTAACTGGTCGGCCACTATGCGGAGCAAGCTGCGGTCGGTCTCGGCCAGCGAGCCCGGTCCGTCGAAGTATAGGGTCAGCGCCCCGGCCGGTTTGCCCCGGAAAGCCAGGGGGAGAGAA
Organism: Longimicrobiaceae bacterium; assembly: GCA_050732775.1. Lineage (GTDB taxonomy): Bacteria > Gemmatimonadota > Gemmatimonadetes > Longimicrobiales > Longimicrobiaceae > JBOHRN01. The sequence continues at coordinate 21,289 of JBOHRN010000037.1, forward strand.
ATGGAGGAGGAGAAGCCCAGCTCGCGGGCCGGCTCCCACCACTCCTCCAACTCCGGGTCCGAGAACACGTCGAACACCTCGACCACCCGGTTTCCGGCCACGGCGCTCCCGGTGGGGCCCTTGCCGGCGCGGACGCGCACCTTGCCCAGGTAAGACGCGTAGCGCTGGGGCCAGTTGCACGCCGCGGCCACCTTGAGGAGCCGCTCGTCTTCCGGGTCGGTCAGGAAGATGCACCCGAAGGAGGCCCCGAGCATGGGCGCAACTCTTTTTAGGGCAACGCGATAAACCTCTTCGGGGCGGTTCGAGGTCAGAAAGGCGCGGGCGATTTCGCGCACCGCGCGGAGCTCCTGGAGGGGGGGGCCCGAGCCGGGAGGCGGAGAAGAGGCAGGACGTATCAACGCTCTCGCCCTTGACGTGGCGGCAAGGATCGCCTACTGTATGATGGCGCGGCAAAGCCGCGGAATCCGTTCACACTTCTCATCCTTCCAAACAGGAGCCACTCGGTGAACAAGACAGAACTGATTCAAAACGTGGCCGACAAGAGTAAACTCTCCAAGTCGGACGCGGCGAAGGCGGTGGACGCCCTCTTCTCTCCCAAAGGCGGCGTTATCGCCCGGGCGCTGAAGAAGGGTGATAAAGTCCAGGTTACCGGTTTCGGCAGCTTCGAAACCCGCAAGCGCGGAGCCCGCCAGGGCCGCAATCCGCGCACCGGCCAGGCGATTCGCATCGGACCGTCCACTAGCTGCGCCTTCCGCGCGGGCAAGGGACTCAAAGACGCTATATCCTAAAGTAGCCGTGCGGGCTTGACTTTCGGGAGCCGCGGTCCTCGCGCCGTGGCTCCTTCTTGCGCAGCCGTGGTCCGCCGCCGCCGCCCGAGGCAGAGGGCCCCTTTGCCCGGCCGGGAAGAGGGCCCGCCCACGCTGGACCTTCACGGCGAGACCGCCGCCGCGGCCCGACGGCTCGCGGCGAGCTGGCTAGAATCCCGGCGCGAGGAAAGCTCCCGCTTGGTCCGGGTGGTCACCGGCCGTGGTCTCCACTCGGCGGGCGCGCCTGTGCTGCCCGGCGAGATCGAAGACCTGCTGCACTCCCTCCTGGACCGTACGGTGCTCCGGTACTGGGCCGAGCCCGGCGGCGGTGCCTTCCAAGTGGAGCTCCTTCCTCTTGCCGCCCCCCGCCCCCGGCGGCCAGCCCCGCCGCGGGGCGACCCCCGGCTGCGGCGCCGGGCCGAGGAGTCTCTCCGGGAGCTGGGTATCGACCCCACCCCGGAGCTGGTCCTGGCCGAAATGCGCCGGCTCCGGAGCGGGTAACACGCCGGAGTGTACGGCGGCGCGGCCAACCCCGCAAACCAGCCGTGCTTCATCTCCCCCGGCCCCGGGTCGTGGGCCGTCTTCCGGGCGGGCGCTGTTGGCGGTGGTAGTCGGCGCGCACGCTCCGCCCCCTGAGCGTGGTTCCGTTGAGGGCCTGGATAACCTTTTCGGCGTCGTCGGCGTGGACTTCCACCAGGGTAAAGGTGTCGCGGATTTCCACCTTGCCAACGTGGCTTCCGGGCAAGTTGGCCTCGCCTGCTATGGCGCCGACCACGTCGCCGGGGCGTAAGCTGTCCCGGTCGCCCACGCTCACAAAGAGGCGCGTCCAGCGCTCGGGTGCGGGGGGGGCCGACGGTGGCGCTTGCTCCGTGACGGCGGGCGCTGGGCGGCGGCGCAGGAGGGCCGCCGCCGCCGCCGCCACCTCGGCGGCGGCGTGCTCTCGTAGGAGCGGTTCCAGCACCAGCAGCTGGGCGGCCAGGTCCTCCTCCTGCAGGGCGCGGGAGAGCTCGCTCCGGAAGCTGTCGAGGTCATCTTTGCGCTTCTCCCGGGGAGTAGGCACAGAGACTGGCTCAAAGCCGGCCCGGCGCGCGATCTCGCGCAGGTGGTCGAGCCGGTGCGGCTCGACCAGGACCAGGTTGTCGCCGCCGTGGGGGTGACTGCCGAGAAGGGTGCGCACGTCCGTCGGCACGTCTGCGCTGATGCGGCCCGAGAAGGCGTTATCCGGCTTTTCACCTTCACCGGCGCTAGCCGCCAGGACCACCACCTGGACCCCCTCCCCGGGCGCCTCTCCCACGGCGAAGCCCCGCTGTGCCAGGAGCTCGGCCAAGACGGCGGCCCCTTCGTGAGTGCGCGTAAAGACTGCCACGGAGCCGGGGCGTGAGTCCAAGAGGCGGGCCAGCGCGGCGGTCTTCTCTGCGGCCAGCACCAGCTCGTAGCGGAGGGGTTCGCGTCCCCCCTGGGCGGGCGCTACCCGGGCGGGCTCGGGCGGCCAACGGAGGGCCCGTTTGACTCGCCGCTCAGCCAGCTCTTCGACTTCTTTGGTCAGAGCGTCGGAAAAGAGCACCCGCTGCGACTCCTTGGGGAGCTGATCGAGGAGTGTCTCGAGCTCTTCAAATTCACCCAGGGCGTGCATCGCGGAGGCGCCGTGAACCGCCGCTGCCAGCACTCCGTCCAATTTGACTCGGGAAGTTTGCACCCGCGCCAGCAGCTCCCCCGGGGTGGCGATAAAGGCATCCACCTCGCCAGCCGGGGTGGGCCAGCCGGGACGGGCCGCGGCCACGGAGAGCTCCAACGGCTCGGCGTAGCGAGCCACCGTGCCAGCGGTTCGGTCCACCGAGTCGGGCGTGGGGGCGAGGATCAGCGCCCGCGGTCCGCCGAGGTCTTCAGCCCGTTCTTCCCCCGCCAGGCGATCCAGGAAGCCGAGGGAGATAGAAAGCGTGACGCCGGCGCCGGAGCCCGCCCGCGCTACCACGTTCCCCCCCCGGCGGATCACCGGGATCACCCCCTCCTGGAGCTCGCTGGGGCCTGAAAAGTCGTCCTCCTCCAGGAGCCGGAGCAGCTCGGGGCGAAGGTCGAGGTCGGCGAAGGATTTCATCTGTTGTGAGCAAAGGAAAGCAGAAGCGCCGCGCGCAGAAGGAATATACTCCATCCGGCGTTCCGTGCCAGCGGTTGACGCCGGCGCCGGCAGTTTGCTATATAACCTCCCTTTCGCGCCACTGTTACCACGGAAACCGCCATGAACGAAGAACCGGGGGGCTGGCTCGACGCTGCTGTTTCCTTGACCGGAGAGCTGAGCGGGTGGGTGTGGGGGTGGCCCCTCCTGATTCTGCTGGTTGGCACCGGTGTCTACCTCACTGTCATGCTGCGCGGCCTCCAGTTCCGGGAGCTGTGGCGGGCGCTCCACCTGGCCCTCATCGTGCGCAAGGAGGAGGGGGCCAAAGGCGACATCTCCCACTTCCAGGCGCTGATGACGGCGCTGGCGGCCACCGTGGGGACCGGCAATATCGCCGGGGTGGCCGCGGCTATAGCTATCGGCGGGCCGGGCGCCCTCTTCTGGATGTGGATGACTGGACTGTTCGGCATGGCCACCAAGTACTCCGAGGCGGTCCTCGGCGTGCGCTACCGGCAGACCGACGCCCGCGGTGAGCAGAGCGGCGGGCCCATGTACTACCTGTCGCGCGGTCTGGGCGGGCCGTTGGGGAAGGGGTTGGGGGTGATTTTCGCTGTCTTCGCCGCGGTGGCGGCTTTCGGGATCGGCAACATGGTGCAGTCAAACTCGGTGGCCGACGCCCTGCAGAGCTCATTTGGGGTGAGCCCGATCGTCACCGGGCTGCTGCTCGCGGTTTTCTCGGCCCTGGTAATTTTAGGGGGGATCAAGTCGATCGGCCGCTTCACCAGCGTGCTGGTACCGATCATGGTGCTCTTCTACATCCTCGGCGGGCTGGTGGTGCTGGCTATCAACTGGCGGGGCCTCCCCGACATTTTCGTGTTCGTGATCCGTGACGCCTTTAGCCCCTCGGCCGCGGTGGGCGGCTTTACCGGCGCCACCCTGATGACGGCCATCCAGATGGGCGTCGCGCGCGGGGTCTTCTCCAACGAATCCGGCTTGGGCACGGGCGGTATCGCGGCCGCGGCTGCCCAAACCCACGAGCCGGTCAGCCAGGCCCTGGTTTCCATGACCCAGACCTTCATCGACACCATCGTGGTGTGTAGCATCACCGGCTTCGCTATTATCGCCACGGGTGCCTGGACGCGGGTAGATGCGAGCACGGGCGAGGGGCTCACCGGCGCGCCGCTCACCGTGGAGGCGTTCAGCACCGGACTGCCGGGGGACTGGGGCGGCTATATAGTCTCCATCGGGCTGGTTCTCTTTGCCTACTCCACCCTGCTGGGCTGGGCATATTACGGCGAGCGCAATATCGAATATCTGGCCGGCACGCGGGCCATCTTACCGTACCGGCTGGTGTTCATCGCCGCCATCTTCGTGGGGTCGTGGGTGCTCACGCTCGACGCCACCGGCGGCTTCGACCTGGTGTGGGGCTTCGCCGACGTCATGAATGGAGCCATGGCCTTCCCCAACCTGGTGGGCGTGCTACTCCTCTCGGGGGTGGTGGCGCGGGAGACGCGGGAGTACTTCGCGAGGCGCAGAGAAGAAGATAAGCTGGCTACGGGCCAGGGATCCGGCTAACGGCGGGGGTTGGTCCAAGGGCGCCTAGGGCCGGCGGCAAACCGTCAGCTCAGGCCCCGCGCTGTGCGTGGGCGAGGCAGGGCCAGTGCTCGGAGGGCGACGGCCGGTGCTCCGGTAGCGCTACTTTCCGTACTTTCTCGTCCCGAATGGTGGCCGCGGCGACCACTCCGCCCAGCGCGGCCATCGCCGCCGCCAGCAACATGGCGGCGCTGAACGCTTCGGTATAGGTACGCGCCACCGCGCGCCTCACCTCAGCCGGTAGCTCCTCACTCCGAAGACCGCGACCCGTAGGGTCGGCCGCGAGGCGGGCCAACTGTGCCTCGGCGGGCGGCGAGAGCGCGAGGTCCGAGGTACGCTCGGCCAGGCGGGAGGTAAAGACCCCCGCCACCACCGCGCCCACCACCGTTACCGCGAGCAGCTGCGCCAGCCGCGAAGCCGTATTGTTGACCGCCGAGGCGCGCGCGAGGTTCTCCGTGGCCACCGAGCTCATCACCGTGGTGGTGAGAGGTGCCACCGCGACGGCCAGCCCCAGTGACAGCACCGTGGTGGCTCCAAGCAGGTGCCAGACGGAAACCTGCGGCGTTATGCGGGATAGCAACCATAGTCCGGCGGCGGCGATCAACGGCCCCGCGGTCATGAACCAACGCGCACCCACCTGCCCGGCCCACTTCCCGAACCGACCCGAGAGCAGCAACATCACGCCCGGCACGGGGAGTACCACCAGCCCGGCGCCGAGAGCCGGGTAGCCCGAGATGTTCTGCAGATAGATCATCAAGAGAAAGAGCGAGCCGCCGATGGCGAAGTAGAGTGCCAGGGTGGTCAGATTCGCGCCGCTGAAGTTGCGCGAGCGGAACAGCCCGAGCGGCAGGAGCGGATGCGGCGCGCGCGTCTGCCAAGCGACGAAGCCGAGCAAGGCGGCGACGCCGGCCACCAGGGCAGCGAGAATCTCGGGTGCGCCCCACCCCACGACCGGCCCCTGGATCAGCCCGAACGCCACCCCGCCCAACCCCGCCAGAGCGAGCGCGGCGCCCGGCCAGTCGAGCCGTTCCCCCGTGTCCGGATCCCGCGTTTCCGGCACCCGGCGGCGCAGCAGCCACACCGCCAGCAGTACCAGCGGCAGATTGAGAAAGAACACGCCGCGCCACGACAGCTGGTCCACCAGTACCCCACCCGCGAGCGGCCCGATTACGCCGACCGCACCCGCCCACGCCGCCCAGGTACCGATCGCCTGACCCCGCTCCTCGCCTTCGGGAAATACTTCCGCCACCACCGCCAGCGCGGCGGGGACCAGCAGCGCACCAGCCGCGCCCTGCGCCATGCGGGCGCCGATCAGCCAGGGCAGGTTCTGCGCGAGCCCGCTCGCTACCGAGGCGATCCCGAACGCCAGCAGGCCGGCCGTCATGGTACGCCGGCGGCCGTAGCGGTCTCCGAGAAAGCCGCCCACGATCAACAGCGAGGATACCATGAGCAGATTGCCGTTGACCACCCATTGCAGCCCGGACAGGCCGGCGGACAGCCCGCGGTCGATCGCTGGGAGCGCGACCTGTACGATGCTGCCGTCCAGGAACACCACGCTCGAGGCGAGCACCATCGCGATCAGCGTCCAGCGCCGTGTCGCGGCGTCGTAGTCGTGCCCGGAGGCTGTCTCGACCGCTTCTGCGCGCTCCAGATCCAGCGGCCGCCCGGTCACCGACCGGCACGCGCGTGCTGGTGCTCGAGCGTAGCGGCAAGGGGCCCGGTGCGGCGTTGGGTGGTGGCGATGGTCATAGCGGGGCGGGAGGATCGCCCCTCCGCTCCCACAACGTGGCCCCTTTCTCCCCCGCGATGATTTTCTCAAAGATGGGGAAGTACGTGCTATTCGAGGTGACCAGATGGTGCAAACATTGCCCGACGCTCCACTGTTCCGGGTGAGGTTTCGAGTTGAGCTGCCGCACGGACAGATGTCCGAATGACTGCTCAGCTTCGGCGGCGAGTGTCGTCGCCAGCGCTACCAGATGGGGTGCGTCCGCCATGTCGTGATCGTCACCTGCGAGTGCGGTGTGGAGCGCTGGACCGCTGCGTCCGGCCGGGGCCGCGTCGCGTTGAGGATCACCGTCGCTCATGACGGCAGCGAGGTGAATACATCTGCCGCCCGGTTAGAAAGCTGTCCGTGGATCCTCCGAACGCTCCAGCATCGAGCGATCCCAATGACCCAAATCGGCCGCTGCCGCATAGCTGTTTTCCAAGAAACGGAGGAGAGTGTTAGCTGGTGACGCCGCGGTCCGCACCAGGTCGTACGGAAGCACCCATTCACGAAGGTCGTCGCTGTAGAAGGCACCCTGAGATTCTATTGACGCTGACGCGAATCCCTCCGGTTCAGGGTAAGCATAGCTGTAGAAGAGCGGGAACGGATGCGGCCCCCCGCCCGGCCAGAACCCGCAGCTACTCACTTCGTGCGAGTATGCTTCCCGGACCACCCAATCGGGTAGATTCGGGATCCCGCCGGGGTGCGGGGGAGCAGTCCTGCCCGAGAAGCGAGTTACGGCGAGATCGAAGCTTCCCCAGAAGAAGTGGACGGGGCTGGACTTGCCGATGAATCGCGCGCGGAACTCCTGGAAAACCCGGTCCGCCTGTATCAGCACGCGCCAGAACCGTGCGGCATACGCCGGATCATAGGAGTTGTGCGACTGATCGTCCGCGAAGGGCGTGGCGTCTTCGAGCTCGTTAGGGCTACCATGGATGGCGACGCCGATTTCCATTTCGGCCAGCTTGCCGAGCAGTTCGGCGTAGAAACCCGCCACCGATTGTCGGCGGAGCGGTAGTACCTCCTCGTCGCCGTCGCTCGTTCGGATCAGAAGTCGGTGCTCGAGGAAGTCGAAGGCGATCTCGAAAGTCCGGCCACCGTGAGGGATGGGCGATGTCGTAAGCCCCGACACCGTCACGTAAAGCGGGACGTGCCAGGAATGATTGATCCACGGCATCTGCACCAGACGGATCTTCCCAACGATCTGAGTCCACCGATGGAGCGTGGCATAGCTGTTCTCCCACGCGTCGAACGGCAGGCTCGGCCACTGGTCTGCTAGCTTTGTCATCGTCTGTACGGCTTGCGCAGAGGTCCCCATCAGTCCAACGCGCCTTGCTTCAGGGGCCGGCGGTCGCAGCCACGGTCCATTGCTCGGGACGAGCACCCGATCGATCCCGCCGTTGCACGGCAAGCATAGTGCCCGGTCATCACTCGCCGCCGCGCTACGGAAGCGGCAACCATACCGGCCGGAGTCGGCCAGCGCGAAGAGACCCCTCTTGCGCAGAGTAAAACATATGCATATACATATAGCATGCCTGAATACCGGGGCGCCGCTCGAGTAATAGCTGCCGATTGCCTCTGCTTTCGCGCGCGGCGCGTGTCCCGCGCACTCACGCGGATGTATGACGAGGCATTGCGGCCGCTGGGGATCCATGCCACCCAACTCACGCTGCTAACGGCCATCGCGATGAGCGGCAAACGCGGCGGTATGATGAACCGGTTGAGCGAGGTTCTCGCGGTGGATGGCACCACGCTTTCACGCAACCTGCGCCCCCTCGAACGGGCGGGGTTGTTGCGGATCGAGCGCTCGCCGGCGGACCGGCGCGTGCGGCGAGTATTTCTTACACCCGAGGGAGAGCGTAAGCTCGAGGATGCGCTCCCACTCTGGACGCAGGCGCACGAGCGGGTGGTCGCCACGCTGGGAGCCGAGGCCGCGGCCGACCTGCGGGAGTGTTTCGACGCGGCCGCTTCCGCCGCCGCGAAGAACCAGCCCGTACAGCAAATCCCCGAATAACCCAAACCAGAGGAGAAAAGAACCATGAAAGCAGTCAACCCTTACCTCAACTTCGACGGCAATGCCGAGGAAGCGTTCAACTTCTACAAGTCCGTATTCGGCGGAGAGTTCCTCGCTGTGATACGCTTCAGAGACTTCGGCAACAACCCAATGGATGTGCCCGAGGAGGACCGAAACAAAGTCGCGCACATCGCGCTGCCGCTGAAAGAGGACACCCTCCTCATGGGGTCGGATGTCCTGCAATCCATGAAGCACTCCCACAAGGTGGGGAACAACAGCTACATCAACCTCGAAACCGAGAGCGCGGAGGAAGCCGAGCGGCTGTTCAACGCCCTCTCGCCCGGTGGTCAGATCGAGATGCCCCTCCAGAAGACCGAATGGGCGGAGAAGTTCGGCATGTACGGCGACAAGTTCGGTGTCCAGTGGATGGTGAACTACTCGGGAAACCAAGCATAACGACTTCGCGGATGAGTCTCCCAAACGTGACAACGACAAACCTCCGAGACCAATGAACACACTACGCTTTACCACGACCATCAACGCTCCCAAGGAAAGAGTCTGGAGCGCCATGCTCGATGACAAGACCTACCGCGAGTGGACGAGCGCCTTCAGCGACGGCTCGTACTACGAAGGGGGCTGGAAGGAGGGGAGTAAGATACTGTTTCTGTCTCCCGGCGGCAACGGAATGTCGGCGAGAATCGCCGAGAACAGGCCGTACGAATTCATTTCCATCGAGGTCGTCGGCTTCGTGCAAAACGGCGCTGAAGACACGGCGAGCGAAGGCGCGAGAGCGATGGCGGGAGCGCACGAAAACTACACTTTCAGCGAATCGGACGGAGTCACCACGGTGGAGGTGGACACGGACACCAGCGAGGAGTATCGGGCCATGTTCGAAGAATCATGGCCGAAGGCGCTGAAGAAGCTGAAAGAGTTGTGCGAGCAGGGGTGATGGACGCCGCCGGAGCCCGACGTCCACGCGGAAGGGGACGAGGGTCATGCAGACCATTCGGCGTGTCGTGGATGCTGAACCACACGGGAAGCAAGGGATCCTGACAGCACAACGAGAAAAGGATTGCATCATGAAGGATGAGCTCGGCCGGAGGAGAACCGATTCCGCTTCGCGGGTGATCGCGGCATCGCCGCAAACCATCTATCGGGCGTTTGTGGATCCGGAGGCTCTGGTTTCGTGGCTACCGCCGGAGGGCATGACAGGACAGGTTAACGTGTTCGACGCGCGAGAAGGTGGGACGTATCGAATCACTCTCACATACGACGCACCGGAATATTCAACCGCCGGCAAGACCTCGGAGAACGCTGATGTCGTCCAGGGCCAATTCTTGGAGTTGGTCCCGAACGAGCGGATCGTACAACGGGTCGCATGCGAGTCCGATGATCCTGCTTTTGCTGGCGCGATGACCATGACATGGAGCCTGGCCGTTGTTGCGGGAGGCACCGAAATCACCATCACCTGCGAGAATGTACCGGAAGGCGTACGACAGGAAGACCACGACGCGGGCTTGAGGTCGACACTCGAAAATCCTACAAGATTTCGTGACCATTGACGGCTATGCCGCCGATCCGAACAGCGAAATGGATTTTATTCAGGATTATGCGGCCAGGAACGACACGAGCTTCCAGGCAGATGCCGAGCGGTTTCTGGACACAGTCGACACGATGATGCTGGGTGCGAATACCTATGAGTTGTTTGTCGCCTATTGGCCTGAAGCGACGGACGAGGGAGTGTTTGCTGAGAAGCTGAACTCTCTGTCCAAAATTGTTGTCTCGACTACCCTCGAGAGTGCGTCCTGGGGCAAGTGGGAAGGAGCGGAGATAACCAGCAACCCGGCTGAAAAACTTGCTCAACTCAAACAGCAGCAGGGCAAAGACATCGTCGTATGGGGCAGTTTGACGCTCGCCAGGTCGTTGATGAAGGAAGCGCTGATCGATGAATACCAACTGCGGGTCTGCCCGGTCGTTCTGGGAGAGGGCAAGCGGATTTTCGCCGACGGCATCGCCCCGGTCGGCATGGAGCTTCTTGAAGCGAAAACGTACGACGCGGGCATGGTGTTGCTGCGGTATCGACCTAAGAGAAGGTAAAAAGGAATAGCTATGGCAAGCACCAAAGGAAACCTTCCGCAAGTCGTATCGCGAGACGAATGGCGTACGGCCCGCAAGCAACTGCTGGCCGAGGAGCAGGCGAAATGGAGAACAAACGAGCTACCATGACGTTGGCCGATTCCCTGATCGCGGAGCTGACGCAGGAGGCCGCAACCACGCGCCGCGTGCTCGAGCGGGTGCCCGAGGAAAAGCTCTCGTGGGCGCCGCACCCGAAATCCATGTCGCTGGGGCAGCTTTCCCTGCACATCGCCGGACTACCGAGGGGGATCGTCGAGCTGCTCAGCGAGCTGACCGCCGAGGTCCCGACCGTCGCCCTGCCCGAAGCGACGTCTGTCGACGAGATCCTCTCGGCGCTCGACGAGGGCTTGGCCGTCGCCACGGCGAAGCTCACCGAGTGGGGAGACGAGGGCCTGACGGCCGAGTGGACGATGACGCGCGGCGCGGATACGGTTCTCGCGATGCCGCGGGTCGCGATGGTGCGGACGATCATGCTGAACCAGATCTATCACCACCGAGGACAACTCACCGTGTACCTCCGGCTGCTCGACGTACCGGTGCCGCCGGTGTACGGGCCCACCGCCGACGAGGACCCGTTCGGGCGATCTAACTCCGGGATGCGAAGATCAGGCGGCTGACTTCGTATCAGATGGAAATGAGAGCGGAGGAAATGTGATAAAGCTACGCGACGCCACCCCTGACGATCTGCAACTGCTGCGGCACTGGGACGAGCAACCGCACGTCATCGCCTCGGACCCGAACGATGATTGGGGGTGGGAGGTGGAGCTCGGGCGGTCTCCCGATTGGCGGGAGCAACTGATCGCGGAGGTCGATGGTCGGCCGGCCGGCTTTGTCCAGATCATAGACCCGGCGCTGGAAGACAGCCACTACTGGGGCGATGTCCCGCCCAACCTCCGCGCCATCGACATCTGGATCGGCGAGGAAGCCGATCTCGGGAAGGGCTACGGGGCGGAGATGATGCACCTGGCCCTGGCGCGCTGTTTCGCGAATCCGCGGATATCAGCGGTCATCATCGATCCGCTCGCCAGTAACGTCCGCGCGCATCGCTTTTACGAGCGGCTGGGGTTTCAGTTCGTAGAACGCCGCCGCTTTGGTGAAGACGACTGTTACGTGTATCACCTGGAACGCTCCGGGTACATCCGGCCGGAGTGAATCGCGAACCAGGTGAGAGACCCCGGGGCATTTTCCTTGCGAGCTGGAGCCGCGGCAACTTCACTATGATCTACCGACCCACCGACCTGGGAGAAACCGCTGATGCCGCTTCGAGCCACCGTTCTGAACTGTACGCTAAAATCATCTCCCGAAAAATCCAATACCGAGGCGCTCGCCCGCGTGGTCCTGTCCGCGCTGCAAAACCACAACATCGAGTGCGAGCTGATCCGCGTGGTGGACCACGAGGTCCGGCCGGGCGTCTCCAGCGACGAAGGTGAGGGGGACGAGTGGTCGGGGATCCGGGACAAGCTTCTGGCCTCCGAGATCCTGGTGCTGGCGAGCCCCACCTGGCTGGGACAGCCGTCCAGCATCGCAAAGCGGGTGCTGGAGCGGATGGACGCCATGATCTCGGAGACCGACGACCAGGGGCGGCCGGTCGCGTTCGGCCGGGTGGCCGGCTTCGTGGTGACCGGCAATGAGGACGGCGCGCATCACGTGATTACTGAAATGGCGGGCGCGCTGATCGACATCGGCTACACCGTACCGGGGCAGGCGTGGACCTACTGGAACAAGGGGCCCGGACCCGGCGAGTCTTACACCGAAACGGATTACAAGCACGAATGGTCACAGCGTACCGGCCGGACCGCCGCCGCCAATCTGGTTGCCGTGGCGCGAGCGCTGCGGGAGCACCCGCTTCCGGTGCCGGAGTCGCCTTCCTAGAGGGCGCGCCTGCGAGACGCTCGTCAAGACATTACCCCGTTTGATCAACCTGTCGATTTCGCGGCCCCTCGTTCGACGTATCAGTAGAGCCAGGCTTCACACCCGGTCGAGATCGACCGGAGGTCCCGGCTCGTAACCTCAAACCAGAAGGAGACACGACAATGCGCGTCATGGTGATCGTCAAGGCCAGCGAAGATTCGGAAGCCGGCGTCCTGCCGAGCGAAAAGGTGCTCACCGAGATGGGGAGCTACAACGAGGAGCTGGTGAAGGCCGGCGTGATGCTCGCCGGCGAGGGGCTCCACCCGAGCTCGAAGGGCAAGCGGGTACGGTTTTCGGGTGAGGAGCGCACTGTGATCGACGGGCCGTTCACGGAGGCGAAGGAGTTGATCGCCGGGTTCTGGCTATGGCAGGTGCGGTCGATGGACGAGGCGGTCGAGTGGCTCAAGCGCGCACCGTTCGACGGTGGCACGGAGCTCGAGATCCGGCAGGTGTTCGAGGCGGACGACTTCGGCGACGAATTCACGCCCGAGCTCCGCGAGCAGGAGGAGCGCCAGCGCGCTCGGATGGGCGAAAACCAATAATCGTGGCGCGAACGCGACAGCCGGCCAGGGCGAGAGGGCGTTCGCTGCTCGTTCTCGTTCTACTGGCGAGCTCGGCCGTCGCCTGCGCGTCGCTGACGATCGAGCGGATGCCGCTAGAGCTCGAGCAGCGCGAGGTGGTCGGCGGCGATTCGCATGAGGTGATCTACGGTCTGACGTTCGTTCAGCCGGAAGGCGATTCGGTGTCCGCGTATCTACGCCGGCCCGCCGTGATTTCCGAGGGCGATAAGCTGCCGGCCATCGTACTGGTGGCCGGCCGGGAAACCGGGCGCCGCGCGGCCGAGGTGATTCCGGGACCGCTCGAGAGCGTAGTACTGGCGGTCGAGTACCCTGAGGCGATTCCGGAAGAACTGAGCCCCTGGCGACTGCTCCGGCGGCTGCCGTCCATCCGTCGTTCGGCCTATCGGATGCCCGGCATCCTGATGGGAGCGGCCGATTTTCTGACGGCGCTACCGGAGGTGGACTCCACGCGCGTCGCGCTGGTCGGTGTCAGCTTCGGGGTCCCGTTCGCCGCAGCGGCTGCGAAAGATCGCGTCTTCCGTGGCGTCGCTCTGCACCACGGAGGCGCGGATCTGGCGCTTCTCTTCCGGACCAACCTGCCGATTCGAAACGAATCGCTTCGCGCCGTCGTGGCTCAGCTCGCCGCCTGGTACCTGCGCGGACTCGATCCGGGACGGCACGTAGGCGACATCGCTCCGGTGCCGCTCCTCCTGATCAACGGAATCTACGACGAGCTGGTCCCGCGCCGCTCAGCCGAGCTTCTGCGCGAGGCGGCCAACGAGCCTGTGCGTCACATCTGGCTTCCGCACGACCACCTGATGCCGGATGACGACGAGGTCATGCGCGAGCTCGCCGACAGCACACTGAGCCACTTCGATTTCCTGCGGCAGCCGTAGGCGGAGCGTGTGGGCGACTGACTAACCAGCGGGGGCGTAATAGGAGAAGCGCACGTCTCTGGGCGGAGCCGCCGATGGCCCTGCCAGTGGTCCAACAGCGCTTCTGGCGTGATCACGAGAGTGGCAGCGCGGGCTGAGCAGGCATGACAGATTCTCCTAGCGAATGGTGAGAGTCACTCCGAACTACCTGTATATTCGGCGTTTGTTCGGTCTTTTTGGGGTCATGATAGGCGGCGACTGGCCGCTGCGCAAGGATCGTCATCATCCGCTAGAGTCTTGACCCCGGCTTCGGAGAATCGCTAGGTTGGGCGGCCAGTCCGGGAAGAGGGCTGCGGTCATGTTCCCCATTGCGGACCTGAGGAGGTGCATATGGCGAAGGTCCGGGTGCTGGTCGGGACGCGCAAGGGCGCGTTCGTCATCACGTCCGACGGTGCGCGGCGCGACTGGAAGGTCGATGGCCCGCACTTCGGCGGGTGGGAGATCATGCACGTCAAGGGGTCTCCTGCAGACCCTGATCGGCTGTACGCCTCGCAGTGGACGGACTGGCACGGCCAGGTGGTGCAGCGGTCGGACGACGGCGGGGAATCGTGGCAGCCCGTCGGCAACGAATTTCCGTACGAGGGCGTCCCCGGTACGCACCAATGGTACGACGGCACACCACACCCGTGGGAATTCAAGCGCGTCTGGCACTTCGAGCCGTCGCCCGGCGACCCGGACACGGTTTTCGCGGGGGTCGAGGATGCCGCGCTCTTCCGCTCGGGCGACGGCGGCCATACCTGGACCGAGCTCCCTACACTACGGACGAACTCGAGGGGAAACGACTGGATGCCGGGGGCAGGCGGCATGTGTCTGCACACCATCCTCATCGACCCCGCCAATCCGCAACGCATGTACGTCGCCATCTCAGCGGCCGGAGCGTTCCGCACCGATGACGGCGGCGAGTCGTGGCAGGTTGCGACACGCGGGTTGAGCTCGAACTTCCTACCCCAACCCGAAGCCGAGATCGGCCACTGCGTCCACAACCTGGCAATGCACCCGTCGCGTCCCGACACCGTCTTCATGCAGAAGCATTGGGACGTGATGCGCACCGACGACGCCGGCGAGATGTGGAGGGAGGTGAGCGGCAACCTGCCCTCCGACTTCGGCTTCCCCATCACCGTTCACGCGCACGAGCCCGAGACGATCTACGTCGTGCCGATTCTCAGCGACTCGGAGCACTACCCGCCGGAGGGCAAGCTGCGCGTCTACCGCAGCCGCACGGGCGGCAACCAGTGGAAAGCCCTCACCAAAGGCCTTCCGCAGCTCGACTGTTACGTGAACATCTTGCGGGACGCCATGTCCGTGGACTCGCTCGACTCGTGCGGCGTCTACTTCGGCACCACGGGCGGGCAGGTCTACGCGTCTCCGGACGCCGGCGACACGTGGCAGCCGATCGCCGAGCACCTGCCGCCCGTGCTGTCGGTGGAGGTACAGACACTTCCATGACGACGGTCAAGATCACGCTGCCGGTTCATCTGCGGACGCTGGCGCAGGTCGAGGACGAACTAGCGGTCGAGATCGACCCCCCGACCACGGTCAACAGAGTGCTCGACGTCCTCGAGCGCAGTTACCCGATGCTGCGAGGCACGATCCGCGATCACGCAACGGGCGAGCGGCGGGCCTACATCCGGTTCTTCGCATGCGGCCATGACCTGTCGCACGACCAGCCGGACACTCCGCTCCCCGACGCGGTGGCAACAGGGGCCGAGGTCTTCTACGTGATCGGCGCGATCGCCGGCGGGTAACGGTCCAGGCGCTCAATGCCTTGGGGCCGGTGCTGCGCGAGTGGGACCTGCGTTTCTGCGATCCGTAACCGCGGCCACGCTTCCTTTCTCGATGCACAATAGGATACCATGAAGCCACGGATCAAGGTCATTACAATCGGCGTCAGCGATTTGGAGAAATCTCTAGCCTTCTACCGGGACGGCATGGGTTTGCCGACTGAAGGGATCATCGGCACGGAGTTCGAGGACGGCGCCGTCGTTTTCTTCCCCATGAACGACCATCTGATACTGGCGCTGTATCCCAGGACTTCGTTGGCCAAGGAAGCAAACGTCTCGGTGGGCCAATCGAGTCCAGAGGAGTTCTCTATCGGCCACAACGTAGAATCCAAGCGGGAGGTCGACGCGATCATCCAGCAGGCGGAGAGAGCGGGAGCCCGTGTCACAGACCCTCCGCACGACCGTTTCTGGGGTGGGTACTCCGGGCACTTCCAGGATTTGGACGGTCACCTGTGGGAAATCGCTTGGAATCCCGCGTGGGAAGTCAAGGAATAGAGATCTTCTTACGTTCCGGGTGATCCCTGGCCGCCTCGGCTGAGTCAGTAGCTTTATGGCTTCCGATATCCACCGCGCGATCGACGCGGTATGGAGGATCGAGTCGGCCAAGATCATCGCCCGCCTCACGCGGATGGTGGGCGATGTCGGTCTCGCCGAGGACTTGGCGCAGGACGCGCTCGTAGCCGCGCTCGAGCGGTGGCCGGAGGCGGGCGTCCCGGACAACCCCGGCGCCTGGCTGATGGCCGCCGCGAAGCGCCGGGCGATCGATCACTTCCGGCGAAACAAGATGCTCGAGCGCAAACACGAGACGCTCGGCCACGAGCTCGAGGCCCGGCAGGAGATGGCCGTGCCGGATCTCGACGCCGCGCTCGACGATCCCGTTGGTGATGACCTCCTGCGCCTCTTGTTCATCTGCTGCCATCCGGTGCTCGCGACCGAGGCGCGCGTCGCGCTCACCCTCCGCCTGCTCGGAGGTCTGACTACCGCGGAGATCGCGCGTGCCTTTCTCGTCCCGCAGGCGACCCTCGCCCAGCGGATCGTCCGGGCCAAGCGGACCCTGGCCGAGGCGGGCGTCCCCTTCGAGGTCCCCCGCGGGGACGAGCTCGCCGCCCGGCTGTCGTCGGTGCTCGAGGTGGTCTACCTGATCTTCAACGAGGGCTATACGGCGACCGCCGGGGAGGACTGGGTGCGGCCGGCGCTCTGCGAGGATGCGATGCGCCTCGGCCGCATCCTGGCCGGGCTCGCGCCGACCGAATCGGAGGTTCACGGCCTGGTCGCGCTGATGGAGATCCAGGCGTCGCGCCTGCGCGCGCGGGTCGGTCCGTCGGGAGAGCCCGTTCTGCTCCTCGATCAGGACCGCGCGCGCTGGGACCAGCTGCTTATTGGTCGGGGTCTCGCGGCGCTCGGGCGGGTCGAGGCGCTCGGCGGCGCGCTAGGGCCGTATGCGCTGCAGGCCGCGATCGCCGCCCGCCACGCGCGAGCGCGAACCCCCGAGGAGACAGACTGGGCGCGCATCGCGGCGCTCTACGACGCGCTCGCCCAGCTCGCGCCCTCCCCGGTGGTGGAGCTGAACCGCGCGGTCGCGGTCGCGATGGCGTTCGGTCCGGCGGCGGGCCTCGAGCTCGTGGATGCGCTGACCGCGGTGCCGTCGCTCCAGAGCTACCACCTCTTGCCGAGCGTGCGCGGCGACCTGCTCGCCAAGCTCGGCCGCAGGGACGAGGCCCGTGCCGAGTTCGAACGCGCGGCGTCGCTCACACGAAACGAACGCGAGCGCGCGCTGCTACTAGGGCGCGCCGCCGGGCTCTGTTCGCGATAACGGCGGCGGGTCCGGTTTTCTTCCCCCTGCTAAGTCTCCCGGCTGATACGGGAGCCGGTTCATCAGGTGGCGGACGGCGTTGTCGAGTTTGGACGTGCGCAGCCGGTCGGTGACCGCGGTGACCGTGTTGGAGGGGCCGTGCCGGTGGCATCTCACCGTGACGGTGCCTTCATCGCCCCGGTAGGTGACTTGGTGGCGGGTCTCCTTGAGGCGGGCGACTCCGGCCCGCTCGGCCAGGATCCGGTCGGCGCACTCGAAGACCTCGCGGGCTGTAAATACGGTGCTCCGTTCGTAGTTGGCCATATCAGCTCTCGGGTTCTTTCTCGGCGGTTTCCAACAGGGCCTGGCTCAGCTCCCGGTACGACCTGGCCCCGGTGAGGAGGCGCGCGTTAGCGCCGTGCCCGGCTATCAGGGCGGGCGTGGTGCGAACACCGATGCGGCCCGCCTCTTCCCGGTCTTGCTCAACCGAGGCGGCGTAGCGATCGAGGTCGAGGATAACTTTTGCCTCGGTCTGGTCTAACCCGTAATCCCCGGCCAGCTCCAGGAGGGTATCGATGCGCCCGATGTCTTTACCCCGGGCGAAGTGGGCGTGGTAGATCGCGGCCCGCACCTCCCATCCCCCCCCGCCCGTCTCGACCCAGCGGGCCAGCTCGTGGGCCTTGCGGGTACGGGGAGGGCGGGGCGGGTCTCCCATCTCCAGCCCCAACTCCCCGGCCAGCGGCAGGACGGCGGCCCGCCAACCCTCGGGGCCCGGCTCGGCGGGGAGGGGCACGGGTTCGGGAAAGAGTTCGAACGCACGCCGGTCTATCCTAACTACTCCCTCTCCGGCCAGCTTCCGGAGCGCCTGCTCGGTTACATACGAGAACGGGCAGACGAAGTCCGCGAACAGGACTACCGGGATGGGCTCAGACACGGGGGCGGGAATGTGGCGAGGGGCAAACAGACCGTCAACCGCCGCCGGCGGGGGCGATGGTGACCTCCCGCGCCGCGCTCACGGGTTCCCGGCCGGGGAGGTGAACCTCCACGCGCACCCGGTAGCGCCCCGGTTTGGCGTCGGGAAAGTCGATAGAGAGGGAGCGGGGAGCTATCTCTCCGTCTATCACCTCCCTCCAGCGAAGCCGGTCCGGCACGGCCGGAGAAACAATCCCCAGCCACTCGCCCACCCGCCGCGCCAGGCCGGGCGGGTCGGTTCGATGCACCGACACGAGCACCGAGGCGGTATCCCCCGAGCCGCCGTAAACCTCCCAGTAAAGCCGGATCGGGTCTCCGGCGGGGACGCTCGCAGGAGCGCGCACGCTTTGGACCGCTGCGGTCAGGTCGCCGGGAAGGGTGGCCCCAGTGCCGAGGACGAGAAGGTCGGAGATACCTTCCGCCCCCGGCGCGAGGCCGTGGCGGACACGGGCCGCGTAGCGGCGTGGCGCGTCCAGGGCCTCCAGGCTCAGGAGGGTAGGGCCGAGGGGGACGCGGGCCGTCAACGCGCCCTTGGGGGCGCTACTCCGCGCCCGCGCCACCACCGGAGACCGGTCTCCGGCGGGAAAGAGGAAGAGCCCGAGTTCCGCCTCGGCGCTCACCTCTCCCTCCAGCCGGTAGGCGGCCACCACCAGCAGGGAGTCTCCGCGCCGAAAGCGGGCCAACTGGTGTTCGAGCGGTAGCACCGAGTCGGTGTACACGGGGGCGTACGCCGAGCGGGCTTCATCGGGGTCTAGCTGCCACTCCGCCGGGCCGGTAGCAAAAGGCTCTCGGAAGACCGCCGCGGGAGGCGCGAAGGTGCGCCCTCCGTCGGCGTAGTGGGAGACGACTCCGGGCCTTCCCGTCGACAGGGAAGGGCCACTCTCGCGTACCCGCTCCCACCCCACCGGCCAGCCGTAACGGATCAGGAGCTCGCGCAGGTCGTCTCCCCAGGACACGGGCTCGGGGGTGCGGGCGCGTTGCTGGATGCCGTTGATGACCCAGCGAGAGAAGTGCTCGCTCCTCCGCTCGTTGCCCGGGATCAGATAAAGGGGATCGGCCAACCACCAGAAGCGGCGTTCGAAGCGGGCGCGCGCCACCCCCCGCGAGCGGTGGTACTCGGAGTGAAGTTCGCGGTCCAGGAGGGGGGTAACGTCGGTCCACCTCTCGCGCTGCGAGGCGGAAAGCACGGGCAGGGCGGCCTCGAAAGCCCGTTCGGCGGCCGCGAAGTCTCCGGCGGCGTGCCGGGCCAGCCCCAGCAGGGCGGTACACCACCACGCCCTCGCCGCCCGGCAGTGGTCGGTGGCCGCGCGCGCGTCTTCGGGTCGGCCCGCCTCGAGCAGGTACCAGACTAGCTGGCCCATCACCCAGTGATCGCCGGGGAGGCGCGCTGAGACGGAGTCCAGCACGGCGATCAGCCGCTCGCGCCCCTCGCCGACCGGTTCCGGCTCGGGGGGCGGCTGCCACGCCTCTGCGCCGCTATCGTGCCAGAGGCAAAAACGGCCGATGCGCTCGTCGCACCGGCCGCCACCCCGGTTCCACGTCCAGGGCAGGTGGCGCCCGCGCAGCCACTCGAAGCGGCTCTGTTCAGAGCGGGCGTGGCGGTGTAGCGAGACCGAGTCGGCGTCTGCGGGCTGGGGGAGAGCGGGAGAAGGGCAGCTAAAGAGAGAAGTGGCGGCGAGGGCAAAACCGAGGCGGCGTTTCACGACGCCTTTCAGAAGCAGTTGAGCGGGATTCCACTTGCCTCAGAAGTCGTAGCGCGCACCGTCCTCTCCCAGCTCGATCGGTTCGAAGGAGCGCCGGGCCTCTTTCAGGTCGGCGTCTTGGACACCAGGCGGCAGGTGGACCAACACCAGCCGCCCCGCCCCCGCTTGCCGGGCCACGTGGGCGGCGTCGTGCACCGTGGTGTGGCCGGAAAACTCCCTAAGCATGGCTTCGTGAAACAGGATGTCGGCGCCCTGGGCTAGCCGGGCTATGGCGTCGCAGCGTTCGGTGTCGGAAGAGTAGGCCACCACCCCGTCCGACGCCCGGCTCTCGAGCCGCAGCCCCACCACCGGCACGCTGTGGATGCCGGGGGCGCTGGTGATGCGCCATTCTTGATCGGATAGCACGCCCGCCCCCTCTTCCAGCGGGACCACGCACCACTCGATTTCGGGTAGTCCGTCCCAGGCGCCGGTGTCAAAAGTGCCGAAGCAGCGACGGGCCTGCGACAGGGCGGGTTCGGGCCCGCATACCCGCATGGGGCGCTCCCGGCCGGACAGCCAGATACGCTCCATGAACAGGGGAAAGCCGCTCACGTGGTCGGCGTGCTCGTGGGTCAGGATGAGGGCGTCGATCCGGTCCGGGTCGACCCCGGACGCCAGCAGCCGCTGGAATACGTCGCCTCCGCAGTCGATTACCACCACCGAGCTGGCCGCCTCGGCCGCCAGCATGGTGGTGGTGCGAGAGCCGTCGGAGAGGGCCGCGCCCGTGCCCAGCAGGTGAAGCGTCGCCATCTCCGTCAGCGAAGCAAGATGGGAGCCAACGGCGGTTACGGGGCCGGCGAGAAGTACTCTCCCTCGATCAGTTCGCACAGCAGGTGAATAACGGCGGCATGGCCTTCCTGAACCCGCGCGGTGTCGCCGGAGGGGACGCGCACGCAGTGGTGGCAGAGCGCGGCCAGTTCGCCGCCGCTCCGGCCGCTGAGACCCACCACTTTCGCGCCTAGCTCCCGGGCCGCCCCGGCCGCGCGCAACACGTTGGGGGAGTTACCGCTGGTGCTGATCGCCACCAGCACGTCGCCGCTCCGGACCATGGCCCGGACTTGGCGCTCGAACACCCCTGCGAAGTCGTAGTCGTTACTCCAGCAGGTGAGCGTGGGGCCGTCGATCAGGTGGTGGGCAGGAAGGCCGGGGCGCTCTCGTTGGTAGCGGGCCACCAACTCCTCGGCCAGGTGTACGGCGTCGCACGCCGAGCCGCCGTTGCCGCAGGCGTAAAGCCGCCCGCCCGCCCGGAAGGAGTCCGAGACGCTGGCGGCGGCGGCGAGGATAACCGGGGCCTGCCCGCGCAGCTCCCGCATGACCCGGGCCGATTCCGCGAGCTGCCGCTCCACTACTCCGGCGGCACCCGCGTCTAGGGTCAACCCGTCCGCTCCCTGCCCTTTTTCCGCCGGGCGCGGATGAGCACGGCCGCGACCAGGAAGGGGAGCGCGGCGAATAGTACGCTCGCCAGGGCGGCGAGCACCAGTTCGATGCGGTTGAAGAAGAGTACCATCACCACCAGGGCGGGAAAGGTAAGCAGGAAGCCCGCGATCGCCATCTCACGCATTACCCGTACCCCGGTAGAATGAAGGTTGCATCAGCTTTGCTTGCGGCCGGCGCCCATAGTAGCCACCCGGCCGAGCGCCGTGCAAGTCCACGGCCGCCACTTCATCACTTTACACTCGTCATGACAACACACGCAAACGACTTTCTGACCGGCAGCACGGCCGTTGTCACCGGCAGCAGCAAGGGGATCGGTTACGGGATTGCCCAAGCGTTGGTGGAGCACGGCTCCAACCTGGTGGTCTCGGCCCGGACCGAAGCGGAGGTGCGCGCCGCCGCCGACCGGCTCAACCAGCTAGGAGGCGGAAAAGCGGCTCCCTACCCGTGCGACGTGCGCCGGCACCACGAGGTACGCGCACTGATCGGTTTCGCGGTGGAGGAGTTCGGCGGACTGGACGTTCTGGTCAACAACGCCGGGCTGGGCCACTTCGGCTCCATCGGGGAGTTGAGCGTGGAGCAGTGGGAAGAGACCATCGAGACCAACCTCAACTCCCTCTTTTACGCCTGCCACGAGGCGCTACCATACCTAAGCAAGAGCAGAGACGCCTGGATCATCAACATCGGCTCCTTGGCCGGTAAGAACCCGTTCGCCGGCGGTACCGCTTACAACGCCTCCAAGTTTGGCTTGACGGGCTTCTCCGAGGCGCTGATGATGGACGTGCGTCAGCTCGGTATCCGGGTCAACTACATCATGCCGGGGAGCGTGAACAGCTACTTCGGGGACAAACCGCCCGGGGAGGAGAACGACTGGATGATTCAGCCGCAGGATATCGGAAAGATGGTGGTCGATCTGCTGGCGTACCCGGGGCGCACCCTGCCCTCGAGGATCGAGGTGAGGCCCAGCCGCCCCCCGCCAAGGTAGGGAGTGGCCGGGCGAGGGGAGGGGCGGTACATTCGAGCGGCCGCTCGCCAAGCTTTCCCCGCACGCTGCTAGCCATGTCTGACCAGCGTCACCGCGTCGAACGAGACTCCATGGGTGAGGTAAAAGTACCCGCCAGCGCCTTATACGGCGCCCAGACCCAACGGGCGGTGGAAAACTTTCCTATCAGCGGGCTGCGCTTTTCCCGCCGCTTTATAGCCGCGCTGGGGGTTATCAAGCAGGCGGCGGCCGAGACCAACGCCGAGCTGGGCCAGCTGCCGGCAGAGGTCGCCCGGGCCGTGGCCGAGGCAGCAGGGGAGGTCGCCGACGGCCGCTGGGACGACCACTTCGTGGTAGACGTTTTTCAGACCGGGAGCGGCACCTCCACCAACATGAACGCCAACGAGGTGATCGCCACCCGGGCCCAGCAGCTCCTGGAACGGGGCAAGGGCACCCGTATTCACCCCAACGACCACGTCAACCTGGGGCAGAGCTCCAACGACGTGATCCCCACCGCCATGCACGTGGCCGCGCGCACCGCCGTCGAAGAGGAGCTGATACCGGCGTTGGGGCGGCTGCGGGAGGCGCTGGAAATGAAGGCGGAGGAGTTTGACGCGGTGCTCAAGAGCGGCCGCACCCACCTCATGGACGCCACTCCAGTGCGCCTGGGGCAGGAGTTCGGCGGTTACGCCGCCCAGGTGGAGAATGGGGTCCGGCGCCTCCGCCACGCCTCCGAGGAGATAGCCGCGCTGGCGCTGGGGGGAACGGCGGTGGGCACGGGCACCAACCGGCTAGCTGATTTTCCGCGGGAGGCGGTCGCCCGCATCAGTGAGTTGACCGGGTTGGATTTCCGCGAGGCCGGGAATCACTTCGAAGCGCAGGGTTCTAAGGACGCCTACGTCTTCGCCTCTGGAGCGCTGAACACGTTGGCCGTCTCGCTGATGAAAATCGCCAACGACATCCGCTGGATGGGGAGCGGCCCCACCTCGGGGCTGGCCGAGATCAGGCTGCCGGCGGTGCAGCCCGGCTCTTCGATCATGCCGGGAAAGGTGAACCCGGTGCTGGCCGAGGCGCTCATGATGGTGTGCGCGCGGGTAATGGGTAACCACCTCGCCGTAACCGTGGGCGGCCAGCACGGCAACTTCGAGCTGAACGTGATGATGCCGGTGATGGCGTACGCCCTGCTCGAGTCGGTGGAGATACTGGCAAACGGCTGCGACGCCTTCCGGGAAAAGTGCGTGCTGGGAATCGAGGCGAACCGGGAGAGGTGCCGCGAACTGCTGGAGAGGAACTCCTCCATCGCCACCGCGCTCAACGCCCATATCGGCTACGACGAAGCGTCGAAGGTGGCCAAGGAGGCGGCGGCGAGCGGCCGCTCGGTGCGGGAGGTGGTAAAGGAGAAGGGGCTCCTCAGCGACGAGGAGCTCGACCGGGTACTCGACGTGAGAGAGATGACCGAGCCGGGTATTCCTGGCTCTAGAGGTGGATCACTCGGCCGTGAGCGGCCAACGCCGCTTCCTTGACCGCCTCGGGCAGGGTGGGGTGGGCGTGCACCGAGAGGGCGATATCTTCGGCCGACGCTTCGAACTCGACCGCCAACGCCGCCTCGGCGATCAGGTCCGAGGCGCGCGGGCCCAGGATGTGGAGCCCTAGCAGCCGGTCGCTCTCCGCGTCGGCGATCACTTTGACGAAGCCGTCTGCCTCTCCCATCGCCTTGGCCCGGCCGTTGGCCGCGAAGGGGAACCGCCCGACCTTGACCCTGCCCCGCTCCCTGGCCTCTTCCTCGGTGAGCCCCACCGAGGCGGCTTCGGGCCAGGTGTAGACCACCCCGGGGATGGCGTCGTAGTTCACGCGGCCGCGCCCGCCAGCCATGTTCTCGACCGCGGCGACGCCCTCCTCCTCGGCTTTGTGGGCGAGCATCTTGCCGCCGATGGCGTCGCCGATGGCGTAGACGTTGGCCACGCCGGTCCGGTACCGGTCGTCAACCTGGATGAAGCCGTGCTCGAGCCGGATGCCGGCCTCTTCGAAACCCATCCCCTCGGTATAGGCGCGGCGCCCGACCGCCACCAGCACGACGTCGGCCGAGATCGGGTCGCCCCCCTCAACCTCTACCTTCACCCGTTTTCCTTTGCTGTCGGCGCCGGTGACCTTGGTGCCGGTGCGGATCTCGAAGCCCTGCTTCTTCAGGACCTTGGCGGTCTCCTTTACCACCTCGGCGTCCATGCCGGGCATAATGGTGTCGAGCATTTCCAGGACGGTCACCCGTGATCCGAGCCGCAGCCACACAGAACCCAGCTCGAGCCCGATGTAGCCGCCGCCGATCACCACCAACTGCTCTGGCACCCGCTCGAGCGAGAGAGCACCGGTCGAGTCAACAACCTTCTTTCCGTCGAACTTCAGGAAGGGGAGCTCCACCGGCACCGAGCCGGTGGCGAGGAGGACGTTCTTACCCTTCAACGTCCGCCCGCTTTCCCCGCTCTCGACCTCAACGGTGTCGGCCGAGTTCAGTTGGCCGAAGCCCTTCACCCACTCGATCTTGTTCTTCTTAAAGAGCCCGGCCACGCCCCTGGTGAGCTGGTCGACGACGCCGTCCTTCCGCTCCATCATCGCGGCCACGTCGATGGAGATGTCGCCGCTCGAGATGCCGTGAACCGCCGCCTTCTCGCGCAGCTGGTGGTACAGCTCGGTGGAGTCGAGGAGTGCCTTGGAGGGGATGCACCCTACCCGCAGACAGGTCCCGCCCAGGGCCGGCTCCTTTTCGACGCACGAGACCTTCATCCCGAGCTGGGCGGCGCGGATGGCCGCCACGTACCCGCCCGGGCCGCCCCCCAGGACGATCAGGTCGAAGGTGTCTGGTTTACCCGCCACGCTCACCCTTCCAGCAGGAGCGTTTCGGGGTCTTCCAACATGGTCTTGACGGCTACCAGGAAGCGGACCGCCTCACTTCCGTCCACCACGCGGTGGTCGTAAGTGAGAGCCAGGTACATGACCGGGCGCGCCACTACCCGGCCGTCCACCACCACCGGCCGCTCCACTACGTTGTGCATACCCAGGATGCCCACCTGGGGCGGGTTGAGGATCGGGGTAGAGAGCATGGAGCCATAGACCCCTCCGTTGGTAACCGTGAAGGTGCCACCCTGAAGGTCTTCCAGGGCCAGCTTCTGGTCGCGGACTTTGGCGGCCAGATCACCGATGGTTCGTTCGATTTCGGCGAAGGTGAGCCGGTCGGCCCCGCGCACCACCGGTACCACCAACCCCTCTTCGGAGCCCACGGCGATGCCGATATCGTAGTGCTTCTTTAGGAGCAGGTCCTCTCCGCGTAGTTCGGAGTTGACCCGGGGGAACTGTTTGAGGGCGCCGATGGAGGCCTTCACGAAGAAGGACATGAAACCGAGTTTGACGCCGTGCCTTTCCCGGAACTCCTCTTTGCGCCGCTCCCGCAGCCCGATCAGACGGGAGAGATCCACCTCGTTGAAGGTGGTGAGCGAGGCGGTACCCTGTTGAGACTCGACCAACCGGCGGGCGATGGTCTGGCGGCGGCGCGACACGCGGACCAGCTCCTGGTCGGCGCGGACTTCGCCTTCGGGCGCTCTGTGCTCCGCCCGCCCCTCTACCCGGGGGCTCTCTCTCTCCGGCTCCGGCTCGGGCTTCTCCGCGGCTCTCTCGAGAGCCCCGCGGACGTCATCCTTGGTGATACGTCCCTTTGGCCCAGTCCCTTTTATCTGCGAGAGGTCGATCTGGTGCTCGGCCGCGAGCTTGCGCGCCGCGGGCGAGGTGGGGGCCGGTTCCTCGGGCTTGGCCGGCGCACGGGCGGGCTCCCGCCCGGACTTCTCGTCCTTGCGTGCGCCGGCCTCCGCGGAGGCGGGATCATCTTGCTTGGCTTCTTTTTCTTTCTTCTCTTTGGGTTCGGCGCCGTCTTCGGAGAGAGTGCCGAGGACGTCGTCGACAGCTACCGTGTCACCCTCTCCCTTGGCGATAGACTCGAGTACTCCGCTCCGCCGGGCGGCA
This sequence comes from Longimicrobiaceae bacterium, assembly GCA_050732775.1. Classification (GTDB taxonomy): domain Bacteria; phylum Gemmatimonadota; class Gemmatimonadetes; order Longimicrobiales; family Longimicrobiaceae; genus JBOHRN01. The sequence continues at coordinate 47,833 of JBOHRN010000037.1, forward strand.
ACTTCCACGGTGATCTTGTCGGTCTCTAACTCGACTAGCACCTCATCCCTCTCGACCGCGTCCCCCTCCTCTTTGGTCCAGCGACCCACGGTGGCCTCGACCACGGACTCCCCCAGGGGGGGCACTTTGATTTCGATAGACATGAATCAGCAGGTTGAAGCTACTGGTCAATCGCGGCCGCTAGCGCCCGTCTTCGCTCTGGCGGCTGGGGCGCGGGAGCGTTTGCCCCGCCCCGCCGGGGGGTTGCTCCACGCCTCAGCCACCAGGCGTCGCTGCTCTTTCTGGTGCCGCTTATGATCTCCCTCGGCGGGACTGGCCCGTTGGGGGCGGCCCAGGTAGCGGACCCGAAGGTCTCCGGCTAACTCCCTGAGCCGGGGCTCCAAGTAGCGCCAGGCGCCCATGTTGGCTGGCTCTTCCTGCACCCAGACGATCTCCCCCAAGTTAGGAAATCCGTTTACCGTTTTCTCCAGGTCGTCCTCCGGCAAGGGGTACAGCTCCTCGATGCGGACCAGAGCGACCCGTTCGGCCTCCTTCGGGGGGTCATCGGCGGTTAGGTCTACGTACACCTTGCCACTGCACAGCAGGAGGCGGGTCACGCCGGCGGCGCGCTCCGCGGCTTCGGGGTCGGGAATCAGGGGACGGAAGCGGCCGCCGGACAGCTCGGCCAGCGTGGCCATGGCCGCGGGGTGACGCAGCAAACTCTTCGGCGACATCACGATTAGCGGCCTGGGGTCGGAGTGGAGCAGCCGCGCCTGCCGGCGCAGCAGGTGGAAGTACTGGGCCGCGGTGGTGCAGTTGGCGACGCGCAAGTTATCCTCGGCCGCGAGTTGCAGGAACCTCTCCAGGCGGGCGCTGGAGTGCTCGGGCCCCTGCCCCTCGTAGCCGTGCGGAAGTAGCAGGACCAGTCCGGAGCTTTGTCCCCACTTGGCGCGGCCTGCCGAGAGGAACTGGTCGACGGCCACCTGGGCGCTGTTCACGAAGTCCCCGAACTGGGCTTCCCACAAGACCAGCACGTCGGGATCCCACACGCTGTAGCCGTACTCGAAGCCCACCGCGGCTGCTTCGGAGAGGGGCGAGTTCAGGAGTTCGCACGAAGCCCGGGCCTGCGGGAGGTGGTGTAGGGGAACGAACTGCTCACCTGTCTCGGCGTCGTGGAGCACGGAGTGGCGATGGCTAAAGGTGCCGCGCTCGGTATCCTGGCCGGTGAGCCGGATGGGCACTCCCTCGGCCAGGAGCGAGGCGAAGGCCAGGGCCTCGGCGTGTCCCCAGTCGATCTGCCCTTCCCCTCCCAGGGCGTCGCGACGGCGCTCCAGCAGCTTGGCGAGCCGCTGATTGGGCGTGAAACCGCCGGGTAGTCGGAGCAGGGCCTCGCCCAACCCCCGCAAGCTAGCCGCGCCGACCCCCGTGTCTTCACCCTGGGGCTCACCGGGACGGCCGTTGGGGGAGATCTCGGGGGCCACCAGGTCGGCGCTCCCGTCCTCCACCGCCGCGCGTGCCTCCGACAGCCGCTCCGCCACCTCTTCGCTGAGGGCGTCGGCTTCCTCCCGGCTCAAGACCCCCCGCTCGACGCACTCTTCGGCCCACTTGGCCCGCACCGTAGGGTGGTCGCCGATGGCCTCGTACATCTCCGGTTGGGTGAAAGCGGGCTCGTCCCCCTCGTTGTGACCCCAGCGGCGGTAGCCCACCAGGTCGATCATGAAGTCCTTCCGAAAGCGGGCCCGGTACGCCGCGGCCAGGCGGGCGACCGAGAGACACGCCTCGGGGTCGTCGGCGTTGACGTGCACCACGGGGACCTCGAACCCCTTGGCCGGGTCGCTGGCGTAGTGGGTCGAGCGCCCCTCGGCCGGGTCGGTGGTAAAGCCGATCTGGTTGTTGGCGATGACGTGAATGGTGCCGCCCACGGTGTAGCCGGAGAGCCGGGACAGGTTGAGCCCCTCGGTTACCACGCCCTGGGCCGGGAACGCGGCGTCGCCGTGAATCAAGATAGAAAGAGCCCTTTCGGGGTGCAGCTCGGGGGGTCCGGACGAGCCGGTGTCGTCCTGGGCGGCGCGCGCCATGCCGGTGACCACCGGGTTAACCACCTCCAGGTGACTGGGGTTGGGAGCCATGCACAGCTGCACCTCGCGGCCGTCGGGGCCCGGGCGGGCGCCCTCCCACCCCAGGTGGTATTTGACGTCGCCGCTGATCTCTTCGGGGCTTTCGGGGCGCTCGTCCAGGAAGCCGGCCAGAAGCTCCTCGTACGGCTTGCCCAAGAGCTGGGCGAGTACGTTGAGCCGCCCCCGGTGGGCCATGCCCATCACGGCGCGGGAGACACCGTCGGCAGCGGCTTGCCCGATGACCTCGTCCAGCAGCGGGACGAGCACGTCGGTGCCCTCGATGGAAAATCGCTTCTGACCCGGGAAACTACGGTGCAGGTACCTCTCCAGCCCCTCTACCTCGGAGAGCCGGGCCAGCAACCGGCGGGCTCCGTCGCCTTCCAGCCGGAGCTGGAACCGCCCCGTCTCCACGGCCTGGCGGAGCCACGCCCGCTCCCCGGCGTCGTTTAGGTGGTCGAACTCGTACCCGGTGGTACCGGCGTACCTCTCGCGCAGCCGGGTCACCGCCCCGGCGGCCGAGCCGGCACCCTTGGCCGCGGGCCCGCCCACTGAACTGGCCGGCAGCTGTTCCAAGACCCCGTCCGAGAGCCCGTAGGCTTCGGTACCGAGGGCCGGATCGCCCACCGGGGCCTCCTTAGCCAGGGGGTCGAGCCAAGCCGCGGTATGGCCGCGGGCACGGATGGCGTCGGCCAGCCCGCGGACGGCGAGCAGGGGGGAGAGGTCTTCCGCGCCCCCGGCGGCCGGCGGTGTGGAAAGAGCCGGGGAAAACTCCTCGAAGAAAGCACGCCAGTCGCTGTCCAGCGAGCCGGGGTTCTGCCGGAAGCGTTCGTACTGTTCGAGCACGTACCCGGCGTTGGGGCCGTGGAACTCTTTCAGCTCTGCCATTAAAAGAAGTTGTGTTTCAAGCGCACCGCGCCGTAGCTGGGATCACCCGCAGCAGCTAACCATTCTAACCAAATCCCCATTTCTTCGCCACCGGACCCCGGAGTACGGTTCGCGGGTACTTGGGCTGGAGCACGGCGGTTAAACAGATGTTGTAAAGGCCTCGGATCGCGGTACGATTCTTTCTCCGCTCGCGAGAATCACACCTTCGAAACTTTGAAACCGAACTCGTTTCCGCGTCCGGGACACTGCTTCGGCGCGGCTCTGGCGCTGGCGGCCTGGCTTGGCTCGGGTTGCGCCCTGCTTGGCGGCGGCGGAGGCGGGCCCCTGCCCGAACTCTCGCGCTATGAGGGCCGGCCGGTCTCGTCGGTTGAGTTTTCGGGAGAGCTCGAGCTTCCGGCCGACTCTCTCCAGGACGCCATCGTTACCCGTCCTACGCGCTGCCGCATCCTCTTTATCCCCGTGTGCGTGCCCGGTACCAAAATCGGCTTGGACGAGTACCGGCTTGATCTCGATGAACTGTCCCGCGACGTGGCGCGGCTCCAGCTCTACTACCGGGACCAGGGCTACTACGGCACCCGCGTAACTCCCGCCGTGGACCCGCTCGACGACGGCAGTGTGGAGGTCCGCTTTCTGGTCAGGCCGGGCGACTTGGTATACGTGACCGAGCTGGCCATCGACGGCACCGAGGGCATCGTCACCCCCGACGAATTGAAGAGGCGCATCCCGCTCCGAGCGGGGGAGCCGTTCGGGCGGGCCGACTTCCTGGACTCGGCCGACACCATCCGGGCGGCTCTGCTGCGCGAGGGGTACGCCTACGGGGAGGTGCTGCGCAACTACTCCATCGACACCATCGCCGACATCTCCCAGGCCCGCTACGTAGCCGTGCCCGGGCCGCTGGTGCGGGTAGACACCATCGTGGTGCTGGGCGCGGAGCGGTTGGGAGAAGAGACGGTGCGCCGCCAGATTACCTTCGACGAGGGCGACGTGCTCCGCACCAGCGAGCTGAACGAGAGCCAGCGGAACTTGTACCAGCTCGGCTTCGTGGGCTTCTCCTCGGTAGAGATCGCGCCCGACACGCTGCAACGGAGCGCCGACCGCGCACGGGCCACGGTGCTGGTGCGGGTGGTTGAGAGGCCCCGCTTCGCCGTGGATTCGTTCGTCGGCTACGGGACCATAGACTGCCTGCGGACCGGAGCGAGTTGGACTGACCTCAACTTCATGGGCGGGTCCCGGCGGCTCGAAGTATCGGGCCGCTTCTCCAAGATCGGCGTGGGGTCTCCGCTCGACCTGGGGCTCGAGAACAGTCTCTGTCCCGCCCTCGCCGAAGACCGCTTCAGCGAGGAGCTCAACTACCGGCTGGCGGTCGATTTCCAGCAGCCCCGGCTGCTGGCGACCGGTATCCGCGGGTCGCTCCGGCTCCACGCCGAGCGCCTCTCGGAGATCCAACTCTTCCAGCGGGAATCGCTAGGGGGCCAGGCGGCCTTGACCCGAAACCTTGGGCTCAACACGGTGCTGGCCGCCGCCCTCTCGCTAGAGAACGGCCAGACCTCGGCCGATCCTATCATCTTTTGCCTCGGCTTCGAGGTGTGTACGCCCGAGGCCAGAGAGCCGCTGGAGAGGCACCGCTGGTCCAACTCCCTGACCGTCTCGGCCACCCGCAACCGGACTCGGGGCGACGCCTTCGCGCGCGCGGGCAATCTGCTCGCCGCCAGCAGCGACTGGGCTTCGCCGGTCTTCGGATCCGACGATCAGTACCTTCGGATGGTGGGCGAGGGGGCCGCCTACCGGGAGGTGCGCGAGGGGTGGGTACTGGCCGGCTTTCTCCGCGCCGGCACCTTTCTCGACGGGGCGGTGGCCGACGGGGAGAGATACATCCCCCCCGAGCGCCGCTTTTACGCGGGGGGGCCCAACTCGGTGCGCGGCTTCGAGCGCAACGCCCTTGGTCCGCGGGCGTACGTGGCGCGGGTAGACTTCTTGCCCGAGGCCGACACCACCGGTGTGGTGGTGGTCAACCCCGCCACCCTTAACATCGAGGGCTCGGCGGTGGGGGGAACCCGCACCGTGCTGGGCTCCATCGAGCTACGCATGCCGTCGCCCGTGCTGGGTAGCATTTTGCGCACCGCCGTCTTCGTGGACGCGGGGCAGGTGTGGGCGAGGAGCGACGCGCCGGGGGAGGGAGACCGGCCCATCGTCGTCACTCCGGGGGCCGGATTCCGCTTCACCACTCCCATCGGGCCCATCCGCCTGGACGTCGGCTATAACGGCTACGGCCGTACTCGCGGTCCGCTCTACCTGGCCGACGAGTCGACCAAGGAGTTGGTGCTGGTAGACCCGGATTTCCAACCCCCGGACGAGCGCGGTTTCTGGGACCGGCTCCAGTTTCACTTCGCGGTGGGCCAGCCGTTCTAATGTCGCCCCTCTACCGCTCGCGCCGCGTACAGCCCTTCCTGGGCGGCTTTCTGTTGGGCGCAGTGGGCATCAGCCTGGGGCTCTGGACCTTCATGACCACGGCGCCAGCGCTCCAGCTCCGGGATACCCGGGCCGACGATCTCGGACTCCCCTCGGAGGCGTGGCACCCGGTACCGGTGCGCATCGGGGCCCCGGTCCACTTCGAGCTGGCCGGAATCTCGCTCCGGGACGCTTCCGGTGAGCGCTTCGCCGCCGCTCCCCGGGCCTCCTTCGCTTTCGACCCCGCTTCCCTAACCGGTGGCGGCCCCGTCGAACTGACTGGCGTGGAGCTCCGCGACCCCTTCCTGCGGCTCGAAAAGGGGGTCGGTGGCAGGGTGAATCTGGCCGCCGCCTTCGCCTCCCCGGGGAGAAGGGAAGGGGCGTCCGGGGAGGGCCGCGCGTTCCTTCTGCGCGGCGTGCGGGTCACCGGCGGGCGGGGGGTGCTGGCGCTGGACGGACCCCTCCCGCTGCGCCGCTTCCAGCGCCTGGACGCGCGTCTTTCCACCGTCCGCTTCGGGGGAGCCGGAGAGTGGTCGGCGCGGGTCACCTCTCTCGTGACCTCGGTCACCGAGCCGGCTCTGGGTTCGCTCACCTTACGGGGAGAGGTGGGGGGAAGGGGAGAGGGGGGGGTCCGCTTTGACCTCGACGAGCTCCGCACCGCGCACTCCTTCGTCTCTGGCAGCGGGGTGGTCCGCTTGGCCGGGCCCGGTCCGCGCCTGGACGCCGACCTGATCGCCTCCCCGCTCGACTTCCGAGACCTGGCCATCTTCATTCCCGATCTACCCCCGGAGGGTAGAGCCGACTTGTCACTGGCACTCCGCACGCTAGCGGACGGCCGCGTGCGGGTGGACGCGCGCGAGGTGGTGATCGCCGCGCCGGGTTCGCGGGTGACGGGTAGGTTCGCGGTGGTGGCGGGAGGGGGCCGTCCCCCGCTCTTCCTGGATACCCGACTCGACCTGGCCCCCCTGGACCTCTCCCTGCTCGCACTGTTGGGACTCGACGAGCTGCCGTACCAGGGAACGGTTCGGGGCACGGTGAGCAGCCCCGAGCTAAGGGAAGGGCCGCTCAGGGTAGATCTGGTGGCCGAGGTAACTCCCGAGGGAGAAGAAGGGGAGCCGTCGCGGCTGACTGCCAACGGTGCCCTCGGCTTCGGTTCCGGAGACCAGCCCCTGGTTCTGGAGGAGCTGCGGGTGGGCTTCGACCCCTTTTACCTGGCCCACCTCCGTCCCCTGGCGCCGGGGCGGGAAGAGCTGCTGCGCGGGGAGCTCCGGGGCGGCGTCTTGCTGGACGGTCCCACCGGCCGTCTCCGGCTGAGCGGGGGCGAAGTGAGTTACACGGTGGGTAGCGCGGCGGCTACCCGGCTGGTAGACCTGGCTGGCCGGCTCGCCCTGGGGGCCGAGCCGGACTACCGGTTACGGGCCCGGGCCGAGCCCCTGGCGCTCGCTACTCTCACCGAACTCTTTCCGGTGCTCCCCTTCCGGGTCTCCACCCTGGTGGGGCCGGTAGAAGTGAGCGGAAACGCGGACCGGCTCGCCTTCGAGTCCGACCTCTCGGGCGAGGTGGGCGCGCTGGCGTTACGGGGGGGTGTGGAGTTCGCTGATCCCGCCAGCTTCGACCTCGCCGGAACCCTGGAGGCGTTCCGGGCCTCCCGGCTGTTGCGCCCCGACCTGCCGGCAGAGCCCGTCTCCGGAAGCTTTGCCGCCCAAGGTACCACCAAGCGTTTCGGATTCGAGGTGGACTTGCTTCAGGGTGGGGGGACTTTCGCCCTGGAGGGGAGCTTCGCGGCCGTCGCTGGGTCGCCGCCCCGGTTGGCAGTGGAGGGCTCCCTGGATCGCTTTCGGCTAGGCACCGCCATCGGCCGTCCCGGCCTCTTCCCCGACCCCCTCACCGGGCCGTTCCTGGTGGAAGGGGGTGGGGGCGCTGCTTACACCTTTGACACCGATTTGCGCGGCGGCCGCAGCGTGCTCGACCTGGCTGGCTTTTTCCGTCCGGGCCGGCGACCCGAATACGCGGCTAGCGGCCAGGTGGTAGGGCTCGACCTCTCCCGGCTCCCCGGCCGCTTGCGGCTCCCCGACAGCGAGTTTAACGGTACCCTCGCCGTGCGCGGCCGGGGCGACAGCCCGGAGACGTTCGACGGCGAGCTCCGGCTCAACACCCGTAACACCACCATCGCCGGGTACGAACTGGAGGTAGGTATGGTGGAGTTGGCTACCCGCGAGGGAGCTTTACAAATTGACACCCTCCAACTCGAGTACCGCGGCTCGGTTCTCTCCGCTTCCGGTGGCTTGGGGCTCACCCGCCCGTCCCCGGAGCCGATCCGGATCGACTTCTCCTCTAACCAGATCGCCACTCTCGCTCCGCTGCTGCCGGTCGAGGACGCCGAGCTACTCCAACTCTCCGGCTCCCTCCAGCTCCAGGGGTGGCTCGCCGGCACTTTGCGACGGCCGCTCCTGCACGCCGGGGTCACCGGCCGTAACCTCCGCTTCCGGGACTTTCGGGCGGGGGCGCTCTCCGGCAGCGTCCTGGCCCGGAGGCTAGCGGGCGGCTGGAGCGGCCAGGCCGACCTGCAAGCCGAGCGGGTGGACCTCCCTGGCGGCCAGACCTTCCGGACCGCCCAACTCGAGGCGGTAGCCGAACCGGGGGAGTTGTGGGTAGATCTCGCCGCCGCGCGCCCGGACGGCGACCGCGTCGCGCTGGCCGCCTCTTTTGACCTCAGCGACGGCTTTCCCAGCCAGGCCGAGATCGAGTCCCTGGACCTTACCCTGGGGGAGGCCCGTTGGCGGTTGTCGGGTGAGGGGTCGGTGAGCTTGACGGGGGGAGACCTGGTGGTGCGCCGCCTGCGTATCGAGCGCGTCCAAGACGGCACTGGACGGGTTGAGGTAGACGGCGTTCTGCCCAGCCGCGGCTTAGCCGACTTCCGGGTCCGCGTCGAGCAGCTCGACGCAGAGCAGCTCGGCGAGCTCATCCCCGGCTTTCCCGACTTTGGCGGCGTGGTAAATCTGGTCGCCGCCATCGACGGCCCGGCCGACGACCCCCGCTTCGAGCTCTCCGGCTCGGTGGATGAGTTGGAGTATGAAGGCGCCTCGGTCGAGCGGGTAGCCCTGACCGCCTCTTACGCTGACCGCCGTTTCGAGGGCGAGGTCACGGTGTGGATGGGGGGGATGGAGGCGGCTTTCCTGGAGGCTGGTTTGCCGGCTGACTTCTCGCTGAGCGGAATTGCTCCCAGTTTCCGTTTCCTGGAAGAGGGCCCGGTCCGGGCCCGGTTAGTGGCCGACTCTCTGCCGGTCTCGCTCCTGGCTGCCTCCCTGCCGGGGCTCAGGGACGGCGAGGGGCTGGCCCGGGCCGAGGTGGCAATGGCAGGCACCCTGGACTCTCCCAGCTTCGACGGATACCTGGCCCTGCAGGGAGCGGGTTTTACGGTCGAGACGCTGGGGGTTCCGTACCGGGAGATCGATGGACGGGTCGACTTTGCCGGACAGGAGGTCCAGAGCGACGCCCTACTGGTCAGGGCGGGCAAGGGAAGCGGGCGGCTGGCCGGGTCGGTCCGCTTCGACCAACCGGGCCGTCCGCTTTTCTCGGTGACGGCCTCCCTGCAAGATTTCTGGGCGGTTGACCGTGAAGGGGCGGCCTCTTTCGAGCTCACGGGCGACCTGGCCCTCTCGGGGCGGGCTCCCTCCCCGCTCCTCACTGGCCGGCTCACATTGGACGACGGCACTGTGGCGATCCCCGATCTCGGCTCCGACGACGCCGTGGAACTCGCCGAGTTGGAGGTGGGCGAGATCGGCGCCGACAGTATACCCTCCCAGGTGGCCGACCCCGGCGTGCCCTGGCTGGCCGGGCTCCGCGTCGACGGCTTGGAGATCAGCGTGGGCGACCAGGTCTGGCTGGTCTCCGACGACGTGCGGGCGCAGATGGGCGGGGGCGTTACAGTATTCCGGCAGGCCGGGGGCGAGACCCGCGTGTCGGGGGAGCTGGTAGCCGAGCGGGGCACTTATAACTTAACCGTGGGGCCCATCGTGAGGGAGTTCGAGATCGTGAGCGGGAGCGTGCAGTTCTTTGGCACTCCCGACCTCAACCCCGCCCTCGACGTCACCGCGGCCAATGAGATACGGAGCGTGGCGGGACCCGACGCGGGATCGATCCTGACCATCCTGGCCCGGGTGACCGGCTCTTTGCAATCGCCGGAGGTCACGCTCACTTCGGACACCCGCCCCCCGCTGCCCGAGTCAGAGATCATCTCCTACCTGATCTTCGGGCGCCCTAGCTTCCAGATCGGCGACGCCACCGGCGCCCTGGCGCAGCAGATACTCCTGCAAGAGACCGTGGGGGGGTTGGTGGCAACCCGGCTGGAACAGTTCCTAATCCAGGATCTGGGGCTTGCCATTGACTACGTGCGGGTACGCTCCCGGCCGTCCGAGTTTGCCTTCGGAGAAGTCTTCGGCGAGACCGTGGTCGAAGTCGGCAAACAGTTCGGGAACGTGTTCTGGACGGTGGAAGCGGGCATCGCCACGCTTTTCGGCGGGGGCACCGGCCGGCCCACCCTGGGCACCGCGGTGGAGTGGCAGATCGACCGGGAGTGGAGCGTCCGCTTCGCCTACGAGCCGATCCGGACCACCTTCCTGGCCCGGGTGCAGGACTTCGACCTCGACTACCAGTTCTCCGTGGACCTACGACGCCGCTGGGAGTTCGGCCACCCGGAGGAAGAAGAGCCCCGCGCCCGGTTGGAACAGGAAGAAGAGCGTGGGAGTACCCGGTAGTCGTTCGTGGCGTGACGCCGCTCAGAGCGTCGGGCGCTCCTGCGCGTTCTGGTCTGACAGCCGAACGTGGACGCTGTCTCCGGTGACCTCCACCGGGAGGTTCCAGTATAGCTCCTGGTAAGGAAGTTCGTAGCGGGCGTGGACCCACCAGCGCCCCTCAGGGGCCGCGATGCTCACCACCCCCGAGGCGTCGGTGGTGTCGGCGATCTCCTCTTCGCCGCTGAGAGCGAGCTTGGCCTCCACGACCTCGCCGTAGTCAGCGAAAGCCCGATCGGCCCACGCCACCCGGGCGACCCTGATCGAGTCTGCTTGGGCGAAGACCCCCTGCTGGAGCTGGTCAAAGTCCTGAAACGCTTGCCGGCTCTCTTGCTCCGCCGCCTGTTCGCGGCCCTCTAGCTGGCGGAACTCCTGAAAGCGGCGCCGGTACTGGGGCGTGCCCCGGAGCCCGCGCCCCTGCATCTCCCGTAACTGGGCGGAGAGGGCACGCATGCGCTCACGGACCTGGCCCCACTCGCCCTCGGCTGCTCGCCACGCGGCCTCGGCTTCCTGGATTTCCGCCTGCTGGGCGGCGATCTCCGCCGGTATCTCGGGCTCCGGATCGTCGGCGTCGGCGGCGAGCGAATCAAAGATGGCGTCCCGGTCGTACGGGAGGAGGTAGATGGGTAGTTCCGCTAGCGGCGACCGATCGCCATCAGGACTTTCGAGGGCGGCCTCGACGACCACTTCGGGGCTTCCGCAGCCGGCGAGTCCGGCCAAGAACAGCGTGACGGATGGCAAAAGGAAACGCTTCATGCTAGGGCTCCGATTCTCTGAATTGTCCATGCCTGGCAGCCAAAGGCCTGGCAGCCAAAGTATACCGCCCCGAGGCGTTTTTCAAGGGCTCAGCCGGTCGCTCCCGGCGGCGCTGGCGCTGCTAGCCGGTCTACCCGCGGAAGTTGCGGCACAGCTCGAGCTACCGGCGCCGGCCGGTTACCTGAACGACTTCGCGGGGGTCCTTTCTCCGGACGAGGAAGCCCGTATCGGCCGCGTCATAGACGAGGTGCGCCTCAAGTCGGGGGGTGAAATCGTGGTGGTCACGCTACCCTCGCTCGCAGGCCGCAGCCGGGATCAGGTGGCGCTCCAGATCGGCCGGGAGTGGGGTGTGGGCAAGGCGGGCGAGCCCGGAGACCCGGCTCGCAATACCGGGGTGGTCCTCTTGGTGGTTCCGCCCGAGCGCCAGCTCAAGATCGAACTGGGGTACGGCGCCAACACCTTTATCACCGCGGCCGAGGCCGGGCGCATCCGCGACCGCTTTATGGTTCCTGCCTTTAGGGAAGAGCGCTACGGAGACGGTATCTTGCTGGCCGTCGTGGCTCTGGCGGGAGAGTTTGCCGAGCGCTTCGGCTTTGAGCTCACCGGCCTCCCCGCCCCGCCCCCCGGCCAGCGGCGAGACCGACCGGAGCCATCTCCCCTCTGGACGCTGCTGTTGGCGGGAGCCGCGGCCATGCTACTCTTCGGGGGGGCGTGGCGGGGAGGGGGGTTCCGCAGGCGCCGCTCGGGCGCTAGCGTGTTACCGGTCTGGGTCGGAGGCGGGGGGTGGAGGGGTGGGGGGTTCGGGGGAGGCGGCTCTTTCGGCGCAGGTGGGTTCGGCGGTTTCGGGGGGGGCGGGGGGTTTGGTGGTGGTGGCGCCGGTGGTAGCTGGTAAAGTCATGCAACCTCAGCGGAGCGGAATGGGGAGTAAAGTAAAGGGGGCCCGTGGGTTGGCCCGGGAGCTGGCGACGGTTTACGGCGACCAGTTGATCTCGGTTATCCTGTACGGCTCGGGGGCGCGCGAGGAGCACCGGGACCGTCTCTCTGACTTGAACGTCCTGGTTCTATTGGAGCGCGCGGACCCCGCCGCGCTCAGAAAGGCGTCGGCCGTGGCTGGGCGTTGGGCGCGGCGCGGAAATCCTCCGCCGTTGATCCTGGCGGCCGACGATTGGGACCGCTCGAGAGACGTCTTTCCTATCGAGTTCGCCGAGATCGCCGACGCCCGCCGGGTACTCCTGGGGAGTGATCCGTTCGAGGGCCTCTCGGTGCCCCGTGAGCAGCTGCGCGCCCAGTGCGAGTACGAGCTGCGCTCCCGTTTCATCCAGCTCAGGGAGCAGTATCTGCTGCACGCCCGCGATCCCAAACGGCTCGCGCAGACGGCGCTCCGTTCGGTGAGCACCTTCCTGGTCCTATTCCGCACCGTGCTCCGGCTCTTGGGCACCGCCGTACCTCCCGATTCCGCCGCGGTGGTAGAGCGTACCGCCGGGGTGGTCGGCTTCGATGCGGGCCCCATCCTGGAGCTGCTGCGTCTGCGCGCAGAGGCCGGGCGTCCCAGATTGACGGCCGACGGCCCGCTTCTGGAGGGGTATCTGAGCGCGGTCGCCGAGACGGTTCACTTCGTGGACCGGCTGCCACCAACCTCAACCCGGGAAGATAGCTAATGAAAATCCACCGCTTACTTCTGCTTCCGGCCCTTTTTGCCGCTGGGCTCCCCGGCTGCGGCTACAACCGCATCCAGGCCCTGGACGAAGAGGTGGAGGAACTACGCTCCAACGTTGGGGTCGAGCTTACCAACCGGAACCAACTGATCCCCAATATGGTGGCCACGGTGCAAGGCGCGGCCGACTTCGAGAGCGAGACTTTCACCGAGGTGGCGCGCGCCCGTTCTGGACTGCAAGCCGCCCAGCAAGACGTGGAAGAGGCGGTGCGGGGGGCCGACGTGGGGCAAATGTCCTCGGCCGACGCCGCTCTCACGCGCCAGATCGGAACCTTTTTAAACGTCGCGGTGGAGGCGTATCCCCAACTCCGGGCAACCGAAAACTTCCGCGCCCTCCAGGACCAGCTGGCCGAAAGCGAGAACCGCATCAGCGTCGCGCGGCGTGACTACAACGCCGCGGTGCGCGGGTACAACACCTACGTGCGCCAGTTTCCGCAGCTCATCACCGCCAAGGTCATAGGGGCCGGCCGCAAGGAGCCGTTCGAGCCGCCGCCGGGGGTGCGGGAGCCCCCCGAAGTCCGCTTCGACTAAACAAACAAAGGGGGCGCGTACGGATCACGCGCCCCCTCCGGGTAGGATAGGGTGGATGGTTACTCTGGAACCGCGTCCCAGATGATGAAGTTGAGCGGATCCACTGGCTTGCCTCCGACCTCGACCTCGTAATGAAGGTGAGGGCCGCTCACTAGCCCGGTGGCGCCCACCTCGGCGATCACCTCACCGCGCTCCACCCGCTCTCCGCGGCGGACCAGAACGCGCGAGGCGTGGGCGAAGAGGGTGCGGATGCCGTAGCCGTGGTCGATCTCCACCGTGTTGCCGTAACCGCCCCCCCGCCTGCCCGCGAACAGTATCCGGCCGGCGGCCGGAGCCAGGATCGGCTCGCCCACCGGGGCGGAGATGTCGATCCCCTCGTGGGGGCGGATGATCTTGAGGACGGGGTGGCGCCGGCGTTTGCTGAACAAGCTGGACAGGTAGCCGGTGGCAGGCACGATGGAGGGGGTGGCGGCGAGCCGTTGGGCGTTACGCCGCAAGGTCTCGAGCGCCTCGTCCATGCTGGAGTTGAGGAGGCCCGCCCTGCGCACCAGGGTGGAGAGGTCGTAAGAAGTGGTGAAAAGCCGCTCGCCAGCGTCCTCGTTCAGGGCGAATAGCTCGGACGCCTCCAGCGTGCGGGTGCCCGGCCCTCCGATCCCCACCCGCTGGACGTCTCGCTCGATGGCCGGTAGTCCGGCCATCACCCGGTACTCCTCGTTCTTGGTGGCGAGGAGCTCCATGCCTCCCGAGAGTGTTGCCACCCGGGCGCGCATCTCTTCCAGCTCCGAGGCGAGGATGGCGTTTTCTCGCCCCAACCCCTCCGTGCGCAGGTGCTGGCCCTGCTTGATGAAGAAGCCGATCGCGAAACCCACGAAGAGCACCATGAACAGCGCACCCGCCGCGCCCGCTACGCGGGCCGAGCGCTCCGATACCTCAACCGAGCGGACCCGCTGGTTGCCGTGCGGGACCAGCATGAGGGTCCATCTGTATCTTGTCATGACAGTCGCAGCCGTGTCAGAGATAAACCGGGCCGCCCCTCCCTCGGGAGAGGCGTTCTCGAAATCGAGTTATGACCGGTGCGAAGCGCGGGTAGGATAAAGACCCGGGACGACTCTGTCAACCGAGGATGGCGACGGGCGTCCGAAGTCTTCGCTGACACGCCATAATCTCTCTGCCGGAAGCTCTACCCGCAAACCGGGTTCCCGCTTACCGTAAGTGACGCTAAACGGAGAGAGCACAGGGGGTTATAGATAAGTAGAGCCGCCCCGTAGACCAGCTTTAACAGTGCATTTCGCACGACGGCTGGCATTTTGCCCGGCCTGCTAAAGAGGGGCCAGGTCCGGCCGCGGGAAGAGCACCTCACCCTTTTCGACCCGCCATCCGGCCGGGTCTAGCCCGGCGAGCCCGTCTAGCCCCGGGGCCTCGCGCCCGCCCGCGAGCCGGCTCCACAGCTCCAGCGCCTTCCCCGGCATAAAGGGGGAGAGGAGCACCGCCGAGACCGCGAGCGCACGCGCCAGGGAGCGGAGGGTGGCGTCGAGCTCCGCCCGGCGCGACGGGTCTTTAGCCACGGCCCACGGGGCTCGGCGTTCCACGAAGCCGTTGGCCTCCGCCACCAGCCCGAGTACGCTGGCCGCCGCCTCGTGCAGGAGGTGGGCGTCCATCTTCGCGGTGTACTCGTCCACCGCCTCGCTACTCTTCAGGTCGAGGTCAGTCGCTTGGCCCGCGGGCACCTTGGCTTCCCGGTAGCGGATAATCATCGAGACGGTACGGCTGGCTAGGTTGCCGAGGTCGTTGGCCAGCTCCGAGGTGTAGCGTTCGTCAAAGCGCCGCCAGGAGAAGTTGCCGTCCCCGTCCCAGGGGATCTCGCGCAAGAGAAAGTAGCGCAGCGCGTCAGGTCCGTAACGGCTTACCGCCTCGGGGAGTGTAACGGTGACCCCCGCCGATTTGGAGAGCTTCCCCCCACCCATGGTCATAAAGCCGTGGGCCCAGACTTGCTGGGGGGGCTCCACGCCGGCCGACAAGAGCATGGCGGGCCAGTAGACGCAGTGAAAGCGGACGATGTCTTTGCCGATCACGTGCAAGTCGGCGGGCCACCACTCACGGTACCCGTCTTCCGGAAAACCGATGGCGGAGAGGTAGTTGGTGAGGGCGTCGATCCACACGTACACGGTTTGGTCCGGGTCGCCCGGCCAGGGGATACCCCAGGAAAGGAGAGAGCGGGATACCGAGACGTCCTTGAGCTCTGCTAGTATCTTGCGGACTTCGTTTCGCCGCGGCTCCGGTTCCACGAAGCCGGGCCGCCGCTCGATGAGCTCGAGGAGCGGCTGCCGGTACGCCGAGAGCCGGAAGAACCAGTCCTCCTCCTCCATCCACTCTACCTCCCGGTCCGGGTGAACGGGGCAGCGCCCCTCCAGCAACTCGTCCTCGCTCTTGTACGCCTCGCAACCTACGCAGTAGTAGCCCGCGTAGCTCCCCCGGTACAGGTCTTCCTTGGCTGCCATGCGGCGGATCACCTCTTCCACGGCGAGGCGGTGGCGGGGCTCGGTGGTGCGGATGAAGTCGTCGTGTGAGATAGCTAGGGACTTCCACGCCCGCTGGAACTCGGCGGCTACCCGGTCGGTCCACGCTTGCGGCGAAAGTCCGGCGTCGGCTGCGCTCTGGGCCACTTTCTGGCCGTGTTCGTCCATGCCGATCACGAACCGGACCCGCTCGCCCCGGAGCCGTCGGTAGCGGGCGATGGCGTCGGCGCCGATCTTCTCGAAGGCGTGGCCGAGGTGCGGCGCCCCGTTGGCGTAGTCTATCGCCGTGGTGATGTAGTAGCCGGACCGGCTCATCTCGCGGCCGCGGTCTCCCGTTTCAGCTCGTTCAACCCCACGGTGCGCCGTTCGCCCTCCCCGTCCAAGAGGGTGACCAGGTCGCGCCAGATGTCGATCCCCACCACCTTTTCGCGCCCCCGGGCGGTGGCCAGGGTCCTACCCTCCCGCGGAAAGCGCCGCTTGGCCCGCAGGTAGGAGTCGTGCTCGTAGGTGAGACAACAGAGGAGACGGCCGCACACCCCAGATAGCTGGCTAGGGTTCAGGGAGAGGTTCTGGTCTTTGGCGAGCCGGAGCGAAATGGGGCGGATGTCGCGTAGCCAGGTGGAGCAGCACAGCTCCCGGCCGCACTTTCCGAGGCCCCCGAGCATCCCGGCCTCGTCCCGTACGCCGATCTGGCGTAGCTCGATGCGGGTGCGGAAATTTCGGGCCAGGTCTCGCACCAGGGCGCGGAAATCCACCCGCTGGTCGGCGGTAAAGTAGATAGTGAGCTTGTTCCGGTCCCACTGCCACTCCGCCTCGCTCACCTTCATCTTGAGCCCGTGCCGCTCTACCAGCTCGCGGCTGTTACGGCGGATGCGCTCCTCGTCGGCGCGCAGGGCGTGGAGAGTGCGGACCTCTTCTTCGCTGGCCGTGCGCAGGACCCGACGGGCGGGAACACCGTCTCCGTTCGCGTCCGGCTGGCAGCCCGCGCACTTCTTCTTGGCCACCCCACCCACGCTGAAGACCCGGCCGATGTCGAGCCCCCGCTCGACCTCCACCATCACGTACTCGCCGGGGGCTGGCAACTCTCCCTCGCAGTTATAGTAATCGCGCCGCGTCCCCTTGAAGGAGACCTCGACCACGCGGGGCTCCTTGGCCCCGGCGAGGGGTTGGAGTACGGGCAGGGCTTGTTGCATGGGCGGGTCGGTTACGCGCTGGCAGCCGCTTCCTCACTCCACTCGCCCATTTCCAGGTACTTTTCGCGGCGGCGGCGGCGGAGCTCGCCCGGGCTGGTGCCACGGAGCTCCGAGAGGTGGCGCACAAGGGCTTCCTTGAGACGGGCGGCGGTGGTGTCCCAGTCCGAGTGAGCGCCGCCCGCCGGTTCGGGTATCACCTCGTCGATCACGCCCAAGGCGCCGAGGTCCACGGCGGTGAGCTTGAGCGCGGCAGCGGCCTTCTCCTTTTCGTCGCCCGACTTCCAAAGTATGGCCGCGCACCCCTCGGGCGAGATCACCGAATAGATGGCGTTCTCGAGCATGAGCATGCGGTCCACCACCCCGATGGCCAGGGCGCCACCCGATCCCCCCTCCCCGATTACCACCCCCACGGTGGGTACTCGCAGGGCGGCCATCTCCCGAAGATTCCTGGCTATGGCTTCGGCCTGGCCGCGCTCTTCGGCTCCCAGCCCGGGGTGGGCGCCGGGGGTGTCGATGAGGGTTACCACCGGCCGACCGAACTTCTCGGCCAGCTTCATCAGCCGCAGCGCCTTGCGGTAACCCTCGGGGTGAGGCATGCCGAAGTTCCGGCGCAAATTCTCCTTCATGTCGCGGCCCTTCTGGTGCCCGACCACCATCACCGTCTCGCCATCGAGCCGGGCCCACCCACCGAGGAGTGACTCGTCGTCGCGGTATAGCCGGTCGCCGTGTAGTTCGGCGAAGCCGGTAAAAACCCGCTCCAGGTAGTCGAGCGTATAGGGGCGTCCGGGGTGCCGGGCTACCTGCACCCGTTCAATAGGAGATAGGTTCCGGTAAGTGTCCCGGCGCAGTTGCTCGAGCTTCTGCTGCAGGGAAGCCGTCTCGGCCGTAACGTCCAGCTCTCCTTCCCGGGCGAGCTTATGGAGTTCGGCGATGCGCTCCTCCACGCCGGCGATTGCTTTTTCGAAGTCGAGATGAGCCACAGTGCCTCGCTACGGTCGCTAAACTCTCTCCAGCCCCACCCGATCGTCTCCCAGAACTTCGCGGAGCCCGCGCACCAAGGTTTCTTCCGGCCTCACCCTCAGGGAGCGGGAGCGCAGGCGCGGCGCCGCCCCGTTGCCGCCGCCGTTTTTCCACACCACGGTGACCGGGGCCGGTCCGGGATACTCTCCCAGCAGCCCTTTGGCTTGCCTTAGCGCCTCGGCGTCCACGCCGCTCGAGCCAAGCTCCAGCCGTAAGCCGATCTCCCCGCTCTCCGGCAGGGCCGAGAGGGGCACTGCCTGGTCGAGGAAGATAGGGGGGTCGTCCTCGTCCCGCTCTCGGTTGGACACCGTGCCCCGGATCAGCACGGGGGCGTCTTGCTGGAGGAGCTCTTTGCTCTTCCGCCAACTCTCCCCGAAGGCGAGCACCCGGGCGGTGCCGTGGTAGTCCTCGATGGTGACGCGCCCCCACTCGGAGCCATCCCGCCTGGAGAGCTGCCGGGAGGCCCCGGTTACCACGCACGCCAGGGCCACTCTCTGGTCCCTGTACTCCCCCAGGTTGGAGCTGTTCACCGAGTCGTAGAGCCGAACCAATTCCCGGAAGTTGTCGAGCGGGTGGCCAGAAATGAAGAAGCCCAGGGCCTCCTTCTCTTTGGCCAGCCGTTCACCCTCGGACCACGGCTCGACCTCCGGAAGGCCGGGGTCGGGCACCAGAGCGCCATCCGCATCTTCCCCGTCCACCAGGGAGCCGAAGAGACTCTGCTGGTAACTCTCTCTATCCTTGGCGGCTTGCTGGGCCGCGGCGAAAGAGCCGTCCAGTCCGGCCACCAGCCGGGCCCGGTCGCCGCCCGCGTCCACCCCGTCCAGGGCGCCCGCCCCGATCAACGCCTCGGCCACCCGCTTGTTGCACAGCCTTAGGTCGACGCGGGAGAGAAAGTCGTAGAGCGACCGGAAGGCACCGCCCTCCCGGCGGGCGGCCAGGATAGAGTTGACCGCGCCCCCGCCCACCCCCCGAATGGCCCCCAGCCCGAAGCGTACGCGCCCCACCCCGTCGCCCACCACGGTGAACTTCCAGAGAGATTCGTTCACGTCGGGGGGGAGCACCTCGATCCCCCCCGGACCCACCTTGTCCAGGTGGCGGCCCAGCTCGCGACAGTCGGCGATGTACGCCACCACACTGTCGGTGCTGCCCACCACCGCCGACATGAGGGCCGCCATGAACTCGGCCGGATAGTGACACTTGAGCCACGCGGTCTGGTACGAGAGCAGGGCGTAGGCGGCCGAGTGCGACTTGTTGAAACCGTAACGGCCGAAGGTCTCGATCTGGCGGGAGATCTCCTCCACCTGGCGCCGGTCGTGGCCCCGTCCCAGAGCCCGCTTCACGAAGCTGTCGAGCTCCCTGGCGATGAGGGCGGCGTCCTTCTTTCCCACCGCCTTGCGGAGCACGTCGGCTTCGGCCAGGGAGTAGCCGGCCAGCAGTTGGGCCACCCGCATCACCTGCTCCTGATAGACGATCACCCCGTAGGTTGGCTCTAGTACCTCTTCCAACTCGGGGTGGGGGTAGCTGACCTCCTCCTGTCCCAGTTTGCGGCGGATGTACACCTGATCCATGCCCATGTCCAGGGGGCCGGGGCGGATCAAGGCGTTGGTAGCGATGAGGTCGTCGAAGCGGTCGGCTCTCATGGCCCGCAGCTTGTCCGTCGCCAAGGCGGACTCGAACTGGAACACCCCGCCGCTGGCGCCCCGGGTGAGCAGGTCGTAGACGGCGGGGTCGTCGAGGGGGATGTCTTCGATCCGTTCGTGCTCCCGGCCACTTTCCGGGTGCCGCAGCGCCCCGTGCCGGGCACGGATCGTCTCCACCGCGTCGTGGATCACCGTGAGCGTCTTGAGCCCTAGGAAGTCCATCTTCAACATGCCCGCCTGCTCCAGGCAGTTCATGTCGTACTGGGTCACGATCACGCTCTCGCCGTCGCCGTTACCTCCCCCCTTGGCGCTCTGGGTACAGACCGGTACGTAGTCGTCCACGGGGCCGGGGGCGATGACCACCCCGGCGGCGTGGACGCTGGCGTGGCGCGAGAGCCCCTCCAGCACCTCCGAATAGTCGAGCAGCCGTCGGTAACGGTCGTCGCCCTGGTACAGCTCGCGGATCTCGGGGATCTTGCTCTTCGCTTCGGCCACGGTCAGGGCGTGCGCGGGGCCACCGGGGATGAGTTTGGCCAACTTATCGGTCTCGGCGGGCAAGAAGCCCAGGGTTCGGCCTACGTCACGCACCACGGCGCGAGACTTCATGGTCCCGAAGGTGACTATCTGGGCCACGGCCCCCTGCCCGTACTTTTGCCGCACGTAGTCGATCACCTCGCCCCGGCGCTCGTAGCAGAAGTCCACGTCGATATCCGGCATGGACACCCGCCCGGGGTTCAAGAAGCGCTCGAAGAGGAGGTCGAACTCGAGCGGGCAGAGGTCGGTGATACCGGTGCAGTAGGCCACTATGGACCCGGCGGCCGAACCCCGCCCCGGCCCCACCGGAATCCCTTGGGTTCGCGCCCAGTTGATAAAGTCAGCGGTGATGAGAAAGTAGCCGGCGTAGCCGAGTTCGCGGATGACCCCCAGTTCGTACCCGGCGCGCTCGACTACTTGGGGGTGCGACCCGGCGAGCGCCGTCCGTAGCTCTTCCAGGTCGCGGCCGCCGGCCGCCGGTTGCGGGTCACTGGCCGCTTCTCCGTAACGCCGCCACGCGCCTTGCCAGACCAGCCCGGCCAGCATCTCGTCCTCGCTCTTGACACCGCCGGGCAGGGGGAAGGCGGGGACGTGGTAAGTCTTGTCGAAGGATACATCGACCTGGTCGGCGATCTTGAGGGTGTTCTCCAGCACCTCGGGCCGGTCTGGGAAGAGCCCGGCGATCTCTTGGTGGTGCTTGAAGTAGAGCCCGCCGTCGTAGCGCATCCGGTTCTGGTCGGAGAGGTCCTTGCCCAAGCCGATGCAGAGAAGAACGTCGTGGGCCTGGTGGTCGTCGGCGCGCAGAAAGTGGGCGTCGTTGGTGGCCACCACCGGTAGCCCCAGCTCTCCGGCCAGCTTGAACACCCGCTCGTTCAGCTCGCCCTGTCCGGGCGTATGGTGGGCCTGCACCTCCAGATAGTAGCGGTCGTCAAAGGTCCCCGCGTACCACGCCGCCGCCTCGCGCGCCTGCTCCCAGCTATCCGCCAAGAGGTGACGGGCCACCTCGCCGGACATGCACGCGCTGGTCACGATGAGCCCGCCCGCGTGGCGGGCCAAGACTTCGCGGTCGAGGCGCGGCTTGAAGTAAAAGCCCTCGGTGTAGCCGATGGAGGAGAGCTTGCATAGGTTCCGGTACCCCTCCCGGTCTCGCGCCAACAAGACCAGGTGGTAGTAACCCTTCTCTCCCTTGACCTTCTCCCGCTCGAAGCGGCTGCCCGGGGCCACGTACGCCTCCATGCCGATTATCGGCTTGAGGCCGGTCTTTTTCGCCTGTTCCTGGAAGGTCCAGCAACCGAACATGCAGCCGTGGTCGGTGACGGCGAGGGCGGGCTGCTCGAACTCCTTGGCGCGGGCGATCAGGTCTGCCACCCGGTTGGCGCCGTCGAGAAGGGAGTACTCGGAGTGGGTGTGAAGGTGTACGAAGGACATGCCTCCCATACTGCCCTAGCGCGCGCGCTAGGGCAAGGACCGCGGGCGCCCCTCGATCTCTAGGGCCGGTAGTTAGACGCCTTGCGGGCACCCGCCCCCGCCCCGCTGCTCGCGGGTGCCGGCGAGAGGGCTTCCTCGAGCTCTTCCTTCTCCTCTTCGCCCGGCCCCACGGCCAGCTCTTCCGAGCCTCCCACCATGGAGACCGTGCCCCGCTCCAGCCAACCGTAGTCGCCCGCCAATACCTTCTGGGCCAGCTTGTAGGTGCGCACGTCGGCGTTGTCGTCCACCGCCGTGAAGAGCTGTTCGACGCGCAGCCGTGACTGGCGGCAGAAGAGGTCTGCCAGCCGCAGGGCGTCCTGGCCGTGCGGCTCGTCTCGCAGGGAGCGGGCGCGCACCGAGCTGGCGCTCATGGCGTACAGTTCGGCGCCGATGTCTACGAACCTCCCCAAGAGGGCCTGGCGGCGCTCCAGCTTGGGCCCATTCTTGGCCATGGCGTAGAAGAGCGAACGGGCCAATTTACGGCTGGCCCGGTCGAGGTAGCGGACGTGTCCGGCCAGCTTCCCGAAGTCGTTGTGCTCCGGCCACCGGCCCCAGCCCAGGAAGCGCTTGGGTAGCCAGACCGCGTAGTGGGCCCCCACCTCGGCGTACGCCTTGACCTTTTCGGCGGTCGACAGGTCGGCTTTGAGGAGGTCGCCCGCCACCTGCAGGTGAGTGTCCAGCGCCTCGCGGGCGATGAACAGCCGCATGATCTCGCTGGTGCCCTCGAAGATGCGGTTGATGCGAAAGTCCCTGAGCATCCGTTCCACCGGCACCCCCGCCTCGCCCCGTGCCTCCAGCGACGCCGCGGTCTCGTACCCCCGCCCGCCCCGGATCTGGAAGGTGTCGTCGACTATCTTCCACCCCATCTCGGTGGTCCACAGCTTGGCTATCGCCGCCTCCAAGCGGATGTCTACGTCGCCGCGGTCGGCCAGCGCGGACGACAGCTCGGCCACCGACTCGATGGCGAAGCCGGTGGCCGCCATCTCCCCGATCTTCTGGGCGATGGCGTCGTGCTTACCGATCGGCGCCCCCCACTGCACCCGCTCCGACGCCCACTTGCGGCAGATCTCCAGGCACACCTTGGCCACCCCGGCCGCGCTCATGGGCAGGGTGAGCCGGCCGGTGTTGAGGGTAATGAGGGCTAGCTTGAGCCCCTGGCCCTCGCCCCAGAGGACATTTTCGCGCGGGACACGCACGTCGGTGAAGCGCATGACGGCGTTCTGGATGGCCTTGAGCCCCATGAAGTGACAGCGGTGCACCACCTCCACCCCGGGCCAGCCGGCCTCGACCACGAAAGCGGTCACCTGTGGTACTTCCTTGCCGTTCTCCATCTTGGCAGGGGTGCGCGCCATCACCACTACTAGTTCGGCGATGGTCCCGTTGGTGCACCAGAGCTTCTCGCCGTTGAGGATGAACGTCTCCCCGTCTTCGCTGGGGATGGCGGTGGTGGTCATCGCCGCCGGGTCCGAACCGACGGCCGGCTCGGTGAGGGCGAACGCCGACACCGCTCCCTTGGCCAGCCGGGGGAGCCAGCGTTTCTTCTGCTCCTCGGTTCCGAAGAGCTTGACCGGCTGGGGCACGCCGATGGACTGGTGGGCCGAGAGCAGGGCGGTGAGCGAGCCGTCAACGCTGGTAACGGTCTGGATGGCGCGGCCGTAGCCCACCTGGGAAAGCCCGACCCCGCCGTACTCCTCCGGAATCTTGATGCCGAAGGCGCCCAGTTCGCGCAGCCCCCGGATTACCTCTTCGGGGAGTTCACCGGTTCTGTCGATCTCGTCGGCGTCTACCTCTGCGCGCAAGAAGTCCTCGAGCCTTTGCCGGAACCGCTCTGACTTTTCCCGCTCTGCGGGGCTCTGCTCGGGGTAGGGGTGGATGAGGTCGAGCTGGAAGCGACCCAGAAAGAGGTCTCGCACGAAGCTCGGCTTCTCCCACTCAGTCTCGCGAGCGGCCTCGGCGATCTGGCGCGACTCTCGCTCCGTGGGATGGCGGTTGCTCATGTGACTTTGGTTAGCAGCCGGTTGAAAAAACAGCTTGGCGGCAGGCACTTCTCAACCGCCTTCCAAGGAAACTCGGTCAAGGTAGCCGGAGAGAGGGCCAGCAACAACCAGACCCGGGCGGGCGGGCGTGGCACTCGTAAATTGCCGGGACGGAGGGCTCCGCCACCTGCGATCCCCGGGACGCTTCCGGTAGGTGGGACGGTTACGGCTGCGAAATCTTCTCGACCATCTCTCCGACCCGCTCGTCTTCGCCGCGGCGGGCCAGGTCGGCCTGGGCCACTACGCCGACGCAGCGGCCGTTCTCGTCTACCACCAGGCGGCGGAGCTTCTTCTCGGCCATCAGCCGTTCCGCTACCGAGACGTCGTCGTCGGGGGAACAGGTCACCACGTGCGAGGTCATCGCCTCGCGCACCGAGGTTCCGGGCCCCTTCCCCTGCGCCACCGCGCGGACGGCGATGTCTCGGTCGGTGATCACCCCCACCGGGCGGTCTCCCTCTGCCACGGGGATCGCCCCGCAGTTATGCTCCTTCATCAGGTCGGCGGCGTGTTGCACCGTGTCGTCGGGGGTGCAGGTGGCCGGTGTCTCGGTCATCACTTCGCGTACTCTCACGGTATCCTCCCTATGGTTGTAACGGATGTCGCGCGCTAGGCACCAGCCCTGCAACCAGCGCGCCAGGGGTGGGCCGTCGCACGGGTAGCACCCTAGCGGCGCGCCCGGATCAGTATCACTGTGTCTTTCCAAAGGGGGCGGGCTTCCTCTACTTCGAAGCCCGCCTCCGCCGCTAGCACGGCCGTGTCGCGGTCGAAGTGCTCGCCCCAGAGCGGCGCGGATACGCGGGTGGCCAGGCCGGCGAGCCGACCCAGAGCTCCGGAGGGGCGCACGTGCTCGAGCAGGACCAGGGGGGCTCCCGGACGGAGCACCCGGCGCACCTCGGCCAATCCGCGTACCGGGTCCGAGACTTCACAAAAGACCAGGGTGGCCGCGGCAAAGCCGAAGCTGCGGTCCCGGAAGGGGAGCCACTCCGCGTCGGCCGCCGCTAGCAGGGGGCCGCCGGCTTCGGTTTTTCGCCGTGCCCGCGAGAGCATACGCTGCGAGACATCCACCGCCACCACCGTCGCGCCCGCGGGGTGGTAAGGGAAGTTGGCGCCGGTGCCCACGCCGATCTCCAACCCCAGCCCGGCGGCTGGAAGTAAATCCCACGCCTGTCGGCGCCAAGCGGCGAACGCCCGTCTCTCCAGCGGGGCGGTGAGGACGTCGTAGACCGAGGCCAGTTCGATGGCGGTCATACTCTCCGGGGTTTGGTTCTCCCCTGGTGGGCAATCTCTGGACCGCGGTACGGGCCAGGGGGGATCACGGCGGGCACCGGTGAAGGGCGACGGGAACTTCCGCTGCCTCCCGCGAATTGATACCTTACTCGTAGCTTCCGGTCCGCCGGACCATCATCCCCTTCTACCAGGAGACGCAAGCATGTTCAAAGCAACGGCCGATTGGGCGCCCCTTCCGCTGCGGCTGGTCCTCGGTTTCGGGTTCATCTACCACGGCTACCCCAAGCTGTTCACCGCGGAGGGCCAGCAGATGTTCGTGGGCATGCTCCAGCAGATCGGCGTCCCGGCCCCCGGACTGACCAGCTGGCTGGTGGGCGCGGTGGAGTTCTTCGGAGGCTTGGCCTTGATCCTCGGAATCGGAGTAACGATCGTGGCGGTGCTGGGGATAATCGAAATGCTCGTGGCTATGTTTACCGTGCACCTGCCACACGGCTTCAACTTCATGAACATCACCGGCATGGGTCCGGAGGGACCGGAGTTCGGCATGCCTGGCTACGAGGTCAACCTCCTCTATCTAGCGGGCTTTGCCGCGCTGGCGCTGTTGGGGGCGGGGCGCTTCTCACTCGAGGAGAAGATCAGCGGGCGCCGAACCATTGACCAGGCGTCGCGAGACGCGCCCGCGCCCGCCGCGGGGGTGGGGGGAGTTCAGCGCGGGTAAAGCCGGTAGCGCTCGCGGACCGGCAGCCACGCCTCGAGCTCGGCCCGCCAGCGGCGCAGTAGCTCATCCGGCTCCACTCCCCGGTCGAACGCCTCGCGTGCCCAGCGGGAGCCGATCATCTGGGTAAAGCCGTCGTTGGTGACTTCGAAGTCGCCGGGGTGTAGAGCACGGATCTCGTGCATGAGCACCAGCGCCGTGCGCACGCTCTGGTAACGGTTCCGGTCGGTGACACCGATCTTCACGCCGTGTACGGTCTCGTCCCGGTACGGCACCCACCCCGCGCCCGCGGGCGTAAAGGTGACTGGCTCGAAGCTGACGCCGGGCAAGCGGCGAGCCGCCAGCCGGCGAGCCAGCCGCGCTTCATCCACCCACGGCGCCCCCACATAAGAGAACGGCGCCTCGGTGCCGCGCCCCACGCTCAGGTTGGTGCCTTCTAGCAAAACCAGCCCAGCGTAGGTGAGGGCCGCCTCTAGGGAGCGGATATTGGGGGAGGGGTCGATCCACGGCAGGCCGGTCTGGTCGAACCAGGTGGAGCCGCGCCACCCCGCCGCCGGTACCACGTGCAAGTCGGCGCCCACGCCGAACTCACCGTTTACGTACAGGGCGATCTCGCCCACCGTCATGCCGTGCCGCAGGGGAACCGGGTAGTAGCCGGTGATCGGTTGCCACACGTGGCGCATCTCCATCTCCATCAGCGGGCCCTCCACGCGCGCGGTGATCGGGTTGGGGCGGTCGAGCACGACGAAGGGGATACCGGCCCCGGCGGCCGCCTCCATCGCCATCGCCATGGTCCAGATGAAGGTGTACGGCCTCGCGCCCACGTCCTGCATGTCGAAGAGGAGGACGTCGATCCCCGCCAGCATCTCGGGGGTGGGGCGCCGCGTCTCCCCGTACAGGGAGTGGACCGGTAGGCCGGTGGCTTCGTCTACGCCGCCTTCGATCTTCTCGCCCCCCTCGATGCCGCCCCGCAAGCCGTGCTCGGGGCCGTAGAGGGCTACCAGCTCCACCCCGGGGTGCCGGTGCAGCAGGTCGATGCCGCTCTCGCCGGCCGAGGTCACCGCCGACTGGTTGGTCAGCAGGCCGGCCCGCTCGCCGCGCACCAGATGGAGAGAGTCTCGCAGCAAGACCTCCAAGCCGGGGAGCACGACCCCCGTTGCTCGCTCTGGCTCCCCGGCTTCGGGTGGGGGGGTGGCGACGGGCGGTACGGGCGCGGGTACGGGCGCGGTGGCGCACCCGGCCAGGAGCGCGCTGATGATGAACGGTTGGCGGAAGCTCATGAAGAGGTATATTGAGACATGGTGACGAACGATTATAGCTATACCGCGCGACGGTAGGGAAGAGCACGCCGCTGGACCAGATCGCCCGGGCACTCGCCAGGTCGCCGTCGTTTTGGACCTTTGAGAGCGTTTGAACATGCTATTCGCAAACCGCAGGGCCCGGTGGATCTTGCCCTGGGCGCTTTTTACTCTCGCGGGGTGCGGTGAGCGCGCGGCTAGGGAGGGGGGAGCGCAGCGAGACCTCTCTACCCTCAACGGACGCCCCGCGGGGGGCACCCTGGTGGTCCTAGCCGACCGGGAGCCCGACGAGCTGAACCCGCTCACCTACGCCAGCCACCCCGCCTCCCAGGTCACCCACCTCATCTACCGCACCCTGGCCCGGCGCGACAGCACCCTGTCCAACTACCGGCCCGACCTTGCCCTCTGGTGGGAACTCACCCCCGACTCCTCGGCGGTGATCGTGCGGTTGCGCGACGACGTCTTCTGGCACGACGGCCGGCCGGTCACCGCCGGCGACGTGGCCTTTACCATCGAGAGCCAGCGGGACGAGCGGGTGGCCTCGCCCCGGCAGGCCGACGTGGGCGCCGTGACCGGAGCGCAGGCGGTGGACTCCTTTACCGTGCGGGTCGAGCTGGAAGAGGCTGGGCCGTACACGGTCAACGCCCTGCTGCACGTCATGCCCGTGCCCAGACACCTGTTGCAGGGGGTGCCTCCCGAGCGGCTCAAGTTCTCGCGGCTGGCGCGCCGGCCGGTGGGCAACGGGCTCTTCCGTTTCGTGGAGTGGCGGGCGGGCCAGTCGATCACCCTCGCCGCCAATACGGAGGCCCCCGAGGGGCGTCCTCCCCTGGACCGGATCGTGCTGCGCTTCGTGCCCGAGCCGAGCGCCGCCCTCACCGAACTCCTCTCGGGCCAGGCCGACCTGATGATGAAGCTGCCCCCCGACTTCCGCGAACGGGTAGAGCGGTCGGAGCGGGTGCGGCTCGCCCACACCGCGCGGGTCCGGCCCGCCTGGATCGCCTGGAACCTGGACCGGGAGCCGGTGGACGACCGGCGGGTGCGCCGCGCCCTGCTCATGGGGATCGACCGGGAGGCGCTGGTGGGGGGCCTTTTCGGCGAGGAGGGCCGGGTGGCGTGGTCTCCGATCCCGCCGGGTCTGGCGGAGCACTCCGGCTCGGTGGAACCGGTCCGCTTCGACCCGGAGCGGGCCCGCGAGCTCCTGGACCAGGCCGGTTGGCGAGACCGGGACGGCGACGGCGTGCGCGAGCGGGCCGGCCGGCCGCTCCGACTAGAGGTGGATTACCTCTCCTCGGACGCCGTCCGGCGCGACGTACTGGTGGGGATGCAGGCCATGCTACGCCGCGTCGGCGTGGAGCTGGTGCCCCGCCCCTACGAGAGCACCGCCTGGGTGGACCGGCTCTACGCCCGCGACTTCGTGGGCTCGTTCTGGGGCTGGGGTTGGGGGCCGGGGGTGGTGGGAATCAACGCGGAGATGATCCTCCACTCTCGCTCCATCCCCCCGGACGGCCCCAACTTTATCGGCTACAGCGACGACCGGCTGGACGGCTGGATCGATTCGGTGCTGGTCGAATTTGACCCGGCCCGCTCGCGGGAGCTGTGGCGGATGATCGAGCAGCGGGTGATTGACGACGCGGCGTACGCCCCCATTTATCTGGACCCAGAGCTAATCGGGGTGCACCGCCGTTTCCGCGATGCCGGCTTGTGGGGGGTAGAGTGGTGGGAGGACGTCCACACCTGGTGGGTTCCCCCCGGCAGACGGCTGCCGCGGGATTGATACTTGCATTCCCCGCCCGGGGGGTTATCTTTTTCACAGCCAACGCCGTCCCGGCAAGTGTATCCCAATCAGATTCCAGCATGAGCGCTACCGGCCAACCAGCCGCGTCTGCCACTCCCCGCGCGACCCCGGCCGGGGTCGAAGGTGTCCTCGAAGTGCTGGGGAACGGAAGCGGCTTTCTGCGCGCCCCCGCCCACGGCTACCTGGCGTCTTCGCAAGACGTCTTCGTTCCCCAGTCCTTGATCAGGCGCTACGAACTGCGCACCGGAGACCGCCTCTCGGGGGTGGCCGGGTCTCCCCCCGGGCGGGGCAAGGGCCCGCCCCTCCAGGAGATCGAATCCGTCAACGGAGCGCCCCCCGAGACGGCTCGCGGACGGCCGGTCTTCGCTTCGCTACCAGCGGTCTACCCGGACGAGCAACTGGTGCTCGAGTGCGACCTCGGAGAGGGCCGCAAGGGTGACTTCACCACCCGGGTAATCGACCTGGTGGCCCCTCTCGGCAAAGGCCAACGCACCCTCATCGTGGCCCCGTCCCGGGCGGGCAAGACCATGCTGCTGCAGGCGATCATCAAGGGGATCGCTACCAACCACCCGGCCGCCACGCTTTTCATCTTGCTGGTGGACGAACGCCCCGAGGAGGTCACCGAGATGGAGATGTTGGGCCTGGGTGAGGTGGTTGCCTCTTCGTTCGATTGCCCGGCCGAGCGGCACGTGGCGGTGGCCGAGATGACGCTCGAGATGACCCGCCGTCAGGTTGAGAGCGGCCGGGACGCGGTCTTGGTGCTCGATTCGCTGACCCGCCTGGCGCGCGCCTATAACACCACCGAGAGGAGTACCGGCCGTACTCTTTCGGGCGGCATCGACAGCGGGGCCCTGGAGAAGCCGAAGCGGTTCTTCGGATCGGCCCGTAAAGTTGCCGACAAGGCGGGAGGCGGAAGCTTGACCATCATAGCCACCGCCCTGATCGACACTGGAAGCCGCATGGACGAGGTGATTTTCGAGGAGTTCAAGGGGACCGGAAACTCGGAGGTCGTGCTCGACCGCGAACTCGCCGACCGGCGTATCTTTCCGGCCGTGGACGTCCCGCTATCGGCCACCCGCCGCGAGGAGCTCCTCTTTGCGGAAAAAGACCTCCCCAAAGTGCAACAGATTCGGCGCGCCCTCCACCCGCTCTCCAACCTCGACGCCATCCAGCTACTCCTCAAACAGCTCGCCGATACCGGATCCAACCGAGAGTTACTGTCCCGGTTATGAGGCCAGGGTAACTCCCGCGCAGTGAACCAACTCTTTTGGGCGCTCACCCTGGCGGGGCTGATTTTTCTCCTCTTCTCCTTCTGGCGCGGGTCGATGCGCAGGAGGGGGGCGCGGCTGGCGAGGGTCCTCGAGGAGAAAGAGGGCGTGCTGCGCTCGGCCGTAGAGGCCCCGGTCAGATTTACGCCCCCTCCGGCCGGCGAGAGCCCCCCTCCGTGGAGCCGGAGGGGCACGTTGGTGCTAACTAGGGTCCGGCTGGCCGGCTTCGCGGGCCGGGCCCGTTTTGTCCTGGTCAAGGGCGGCGGCGCGCGCCCCGGGATGGTTGCGGCCGAGCAGGGGTGGCTGGTGGTACGGCCGCGCGGCAAGGCCGGGCGGGCCGTCTGGTACCACCTTGCCGACGCCGAGGAGTGGGTCCGGGAGGCGAGAAAGATGCTCGGACCTTGAAGGGCGAGAGACGCTCACCCCTCCAGGTAGGTGGGGATCAGCGCTAATAGCTGGCGGGTGTTGACCGGTTTGGTGAGGTAACCGGCGCACCCGGCCTCCAGGCACGCCTCTTCGTCGGTCTCCAGGGCGCGGCCGGTGATCGCCACCACCGGGATGCCGACCGTGGACTCCTTCTGCTTGAGAGACCGGACCAGGTCCAGCCCCCGCGCGTCGGGGAGCCCCAGGTCCATCAAGATCAGGTCCGGGCTTGCGTTCCGCGAGAGAGCCAGCGCCTTCTTTCCCGACCCCGCTGCCAATACGCGGTACCCGCTGTCTTCCAGGAGCACGGTGAAGGCCTGGCGGATGGTCTGGTTGTCCTCCACCAGCAGGATCAGCGGCCTGCCGTCCGTGCCACCGCTCACGCCACTCTACCGCCCGCCGCCGCCTCGACGGAGGGAAGGGTGAAGTAGAAGCGGCTCCCCTCGCCCAAGCTGCTCTCCACCCAGATCTCGCCTCCGTGGAGCCGGACAAAGTTACGGGCTATGGAGAGCCCCAGCCCGGTGCCGTGATGTACGCGGGCGCGCGAACTATCGACCTGGGCAAACTCTTCGAAGATCATGGCGTGGTGGGTGGGGTCGATGCCGATGCCGCTGTCCTCGACCGCCACCTCGAGCCACCCCGGTTTGGGGGCGTGCCGTGCGGCCCGGACCTCGATGTGTCCGCCCTCGAGCGTGAATTCGATGGCGTTGCCGAGCAGGTTGCCGAGCACGTGCAAGACCTTGTCGCGGTCGGCCCGCACCGCGGGCAGGCCGTTGCAGCCGGTGGCGGAGTAACCGAGCCGCTTGCGCCCCAGCAGAGAGGCGTTCATTGCGTGCGCGTCCGCGATCACCTCTTCCACCGCGAACTCCACCAGCTCCAGCTCGGCCGCGCGGGTGTTGGCGCGGGCGTAGGTGAGCACCTCCTCGATCATGGAGAGGAGCTGGCGGGTGGAGGAGATGATGGCCCCGACCGCCTCCTTCTGCTTGGGGGTGAGCTCGCCCAGGAGCTCGTCGCGGAGCACCTCGCCGTAGGTGACCACGGCGGTGAGCGGGGTCCGCAGCTCGTGAGAGACGTTGGCCAAGAAGTGAGACTTGGCGGCGTCCAGGTTGCGCAGCTCCAAGACCTCGCGCTCGAGCTCGCCGATCCGGCTTGCGAGCTCTACCCGGTCGTCCCGGTCGGGGGGTGGCTGAGTTCCGGTCATGGCAGGAGAAGAAACATATGGACCGGTTCACTCTCCGGCAACCGCTGCCTGCAGGTCTTCCTCCAGTAGCTGGCGGCGCTGCAGCGTAGCGTACAATCCGCCCAGCCGCAGCAGCACGGCGTGGCTACCCTGCTCCACCAAGCGGCCGTCGTCGAGCACGATGATGTGGTCGGCGTTCATTACCGCCGAGACCCGGTGACTCACCACCACGCTGGTCCTGCCGGCGAGCACTCCCCTGAGCCCGGCCAAGATCTCCGTCTCGGTATGGGTGTCGACCGCCGAGAGGGCGTCGTCCAGGATCAGTACCCGCGGGTCGCGGCCGATGGCGCGCGCCAGGGTAGCCCGCTGCCTCTGCCCGCCCGAGAGGTTGATCCCGCGCTCGCCCAGCAGGGTGTCGTAGCCGGACGGGAACCGCTCCACGGTGTCGTCCAGGCGGGCGACGCGGGCGGCGTCCCTCATGCGAGACTCGACCAGCTCTTCGTCGTCCTGGTCGAACCCTAGGGTGAGGTTGTTGCGGATGGTATCGGAGAAGAGAAAGGTGTCTTGCGGAACCACCCCGATGGCGGCCCGCAGCCCTTCGAGCGGGAGTTCGGTGAGGGGCACGCCGTCTAGCAGGATCTTCCCCCCGCTGGGGTCGTACAGCCGGGCCAAGAGAGCCACCAAGGTAGATTTGCCGGAGCCGGTGGGGCCCACCACGGCGAGGGTAGAGCCGGCCGGAACTCGAAAGGAGACCGAATCGAGCACCAGCCGTTGGGTGCCGGGGTAGCGGAAGGAGACAGCTTGGAACTCGAGCTCGCCGCGTACTTCGGGGAGCTGGGTGGGAAGCTCGGGGTCTTGCACCAACGAGGCGGTGCGCAAGACGCTATTGATGCGGCCCATCGACGCCGCCCCGCGCTGGAATAGATTTACCACCCAGCCGAGCGAGATCATCGGCCAGGCGAGCATCCCCAGGTAGAGCGAGAAAGCGATAAAGTCGCCCACGGTGATCTCGCCTCGCACGATCCCCCGGCCCCCCGCCCACAGCACGATCGCCATCCCCATCCCCCCCAATAGGGTCAGTAGCGGCCGGAACGGCCCGGACGAGCGCACCAAGTCCATGTTCCGCTCCAGGTACTCCCGGCAGAGGTGGTCGAAGCGCCTGGTCTGGGGCTCCTCTTGGTTGTACGCCTTGACGATGCGGGCGCCCGAAAGGTTTTCCTGGACCGCGGTGGAGAGGTCGGAAAAGTGGCTTTGGATGCGCTCGAAGCGGTCGTGGATGATTTTGCCGTACCAGAGCGTGACCGGCGGCAGCAACAGCAGGGGGGTGAGGGCGAGGAGGGTGAGGCGGGGCGAGATGTAGACCATCAGCGCCAAGGCGAAACCGGTCATCACCACGGTGTTGACCAGGTACATGTAAGCGGGACCGGCGACCATGCGCACCGCCTGGATGTCATTGGTGGCCCGGCTCATGATGTCGCCGGTGCGGGTGCGGCCGTAAAAGGCCCCATCCAGCCGCAGGAGGTGGCGAAAGAAGTCGTTGCGCAGATCGTACTCCACCCGCCGGCTGATGCCGTTGAGGAACTCCCTTTGACCGTAGCGTGCCGCCCCGCCGAGCACGGCCAGGAACACGACGACGGCCGCGTAGCCGAGCACGCCGGCACGGGTGGCGTCGGGCCGCTCTAGAAAGTCGACCCCTAACTTTAGCACATAGGGGACCGCCAGCGACAAGGTGTTGGCGAGCAGCACCAGCACCAGCCCGGCCGCCACTCCCGCCCGGTAACGGCGCAGGTAGGGGAGTAGGGTGCGGAGCTCTCTCACTGCACCACCTCCCTGGCTACTCTCACCCCTACAGCGGCTCCTCCGCGCCTGGGGTCGGCCACGCCCAAACGGACGCCGTCGGGCAAGATACCGATGGACTGGGCGTCTCCCTGATAGCCACCGCGCTCCTCGACTCGGTGCCCCATCCGCTCCAGCTCGGCGACCACGGCGGGGGCCACTCCGTTCACCTCGTAGCGCAGCACATCCGGGAGGTGTTGGTGGTGCAGCCGGGGGGCGCGGGTGGCCTCCTCCAGCGTCATGCCGAAGTCCACCAGGTTCGAGATTAGCTGTGCCACCGTGGTGATGATGGTGGGGCCGCCGGGAGAACCGGTTATCAGTCGCACGCCCCCGTCGGGCCCCAGCACGATGGTGGGTGTCATGGCCGAGAGCATGCGCTTGCCCGGCTCGATCTCGTTGGCTGCTCCCTGCACCAGCCCGAACTGGTTGGGCACACCCGGCTTGGAGGTGAAGTCGTCCATCTCGTTGTTGAGCAGGAAACCCGCCCCCGCCACCGTCACCCGGCTGCCGTATAAAGAGTTGATGGTGGTGGTAACCGCCACCGCGTTGCCCGCCGCGTCCAAGACCGAGTAGTGGGTGGTGTGCTCGCTCTCAGACGCCCCGCCGGCCCCCGGCGCCGGTCCCAGCCCTGGACTCACCTCCTCCGAGGGAGTGGCGCGGCCGGCTTGAATGCGGGCGCGCCGCCGGTCCGCGTACCCCTCCGACACCATGCGCGCCACGGGTTGGGCGACAAAGTCCGGGTCGGCCAGGTAGGCGTTGCGGTCGGCGAAGCCACGCTTGGCCGCTTCGCTGAATAGGTGGATGTGTCTGGGCGAGTGGTGGCCGCTCTCTGCCAGCTCGTAACCCTCCAGGATCTTGAGTATCTCGCCCAAGGTGGCTCCGCCGGAGGAGGGTGGCGGCATGGAGATGACCCGGTGCCCGCGGTAGGTGAAGCTGACCGGGGTGCGCCATACGGCTCGGTACGCCGCCAGGTCTTGCTGGGTGATGAGCCCTCCGCCCTGCTCCATCTCGGCCACGATCAGCTCGGCGGTGCGGCCGCGGTAAAAGCCGTCGCTACCCTCGGCCGCGACGCGGCCGAGGGTAGCGGCCAGGTCGGGCTGAGAAAAGCGGTCGCCCACCCGGGGCGGCTCGCCACCGGGCAGGAAGGCGGCCTCGGTGGCGGCGTATTCGCGTAGCCGGTCGGCGTACCGGCCGAGGGAAGAGGCGAGCCGCTCGTGGACCACCACCCCCTCCGCCAGGTGGATGGCGGGCTGCACCAGCTCTGGCCAGGGCAGGGAGCCAAAGCGCCGGTGAGCTTCATACATCCCCGCCACCGACCCGGGAACCCCCGAGGCGAGGTGGCCGGCGACCGAGTTCTCGGTGACCTCGCCAAGAGAGTCCAGGTACATGTCCCGGCTCGCCCGGGCGGGCGCGGTCTCGCGGAAGTCGAGGGCGGCCGAGACCCCGTCCGCGGTGTGGATCACCAGAAAGCCGCCCCCGCCCAGGTTGCCGGCCTCGGGGTTGATCACGGCCAGGGCAAAGTGTATAGCCACCGCCGCGTCCACGGCGTTGCCTCCCCGGCGCAGGATTTCGGCGCCGATCTCGCTGGCCACCCGGTCGGTGGTGGCCACCATCCCACCGTTGGAGCGGGCGGGGGCGGCACCTGCGGGGAGTGTCCAGCCGGAGGCGGCTTCGTCTGGGCCGGGGGCGCACGCCGCTAGCACGGCGGCGACGGCGAGTGGAGCTAGCAGTCGTGGAGTCATTCGTTGCGGCGGCACGTCACGGTGTTACCTTACCAGCAGAGAATCTACCCGCTCTACCCGCCCGCCGCCAATGAACCCCGACCCCCCATCCGACCCGCGGCTCACCGAGCAGAAGAACCCCGCCTCCGCGGATATCGACCGGCTCCTCCCCTTGCAGATCGTCGACGTCATCAACCAGGAAGACCGCAAGGTGGCTAAGGCGGTCCACGCCGAGCGGCGGAGTATAGCGAGGGCGGTAAAGCTCGCCGAGGAGACTTTCCGGAGCGGCGGCCGGCTGATCTACGTCGGCGCGGGCACCTCGGGTCGGCTGGGGGTGTTGGACGCGGCCGAGATGCCCCCCACCTACGGTACCGATCCTGAGTTGGTGCAAGGGGTCATCGCCGGTGGCTACGACGCCCTGGTACGGGCCCGCGAAGGCGCCGAGGACCGGCCCGAAGACGGCGCGGCGGCCGTGGACGAAAAGGCGGTGGGCCCAAAAGACTTCGTCTTCGGTATCGCCACCTCGGGGAGTACTCCGTTCGTTCACGGCGCCCTGGACCGGGCCCGCGATCTGGGCGCCAAAACCGGCTTTCTGCTCTGCACGCCTCCGTCCCGGGAGCTGCTGGAGCGGCACCAGGTGGTGATAGCCCCCCTGGTGGGGCCGGAGGTGGTGACCGGTTCCACCCGCATGAAGGCGGGCACTGCCACCAAGTTGGTGCTCAACACCATCACCACCGGGGCGATGATCCGGTTGGGCAAAGTGTACGGCAACCTGATGGTGGATCTCCAGGTCACCTGCCGTAAGTTGCAGGACCGGGGCGAGCGTATCCTGATGGAAACACTGGGGTTGGAGCGGGCAGCGGCACGCACCCTGCTGGCCGCGGCCGACGGTAGCGTAAAAACGGCTATCGCCATGCACCGTACCGGCGCCGGCGTGGAGGAGGCCCGCGAGCTACTGCAGGAGCGCGGGGGGCGGTTGGGGGGCTCTCGGACTCGTGACCGAGCGTGAAGATGAAACGAGAGAAGCGCGGCGCCGCCACTTTGGCGGCTGAGACCAGATGAACGCCGCCCGCCTCCTCATTCCGGTTCTGCGCGCGGGACGGGAGGGCGGCTTCGGCCACCTGGCTGGTACCATCGAGCAGGAGCTGGCCCGGGGGGTGGGCGGCTTCATCCTCTTTGGAGGGGCGGCGTTGGAGGTGCGGGAGCTCACCTCCCAGCTGCACGAGCGGGCGCCGCACCCCTTGCTGGTCGGGAGCGACCTGGAGCGGGGCGCGGGGCAGCAGTTCAGGGGCGCCACCCCCCTGCCGCCCCTCGCCGCCCTGGGCTCCCTAGGCGACCTCGGCACTGTCCGCCGCGCCGGCGAGCTCAGCGCCCGTGAGGCGCGCGCCCTGGGTGTCAACTGGCTGTTCGCGCCCGTCGCCGACGTGGACCTGGAGCCGGGAAACCCCATCATCGGCACCCGCGCCTTCGGAACCAACCCCGAAGAGGTCGCGCGCATGGTGGCGGCGTGGGTGGAAGGCTGCGCCCAGGGAGGCGCCCTCTCGTGCGGCAAGCACTTCCCCGGGCACGGCCGCACCGTGGGCGACTCTCACATCGAAAGACCGGTGGTCGAGACCGACCGGGCTTCCTTGGAGGCCGACCTCACCCCCTTCCGGGCGGCTATCGAGGCGGGGGCCGACTCCTTCATGAGCGCCCACGTGGCGTATCCGGCCCTCGACGCCAGCCGCGAACCGGCTACTCTTTCACGGCCCATCCTCCACCAACTGCTGCGGGGGGAGATGGGCTTCGGGGGGATGGTGGTCACCGACGCCCTCATCATGGAGGGGTTCGCCGGGGGGTTGGAAGAGCCGGCGGCGGCGGTGCGCGCGCTGGCGGCGGGTTGCGACGTGCTCCTCTACCCCGAGGACATCCCCGGCGTGGTCGCCGCCATCGAGGGAGCCGTCCGGTCGGGGGAGCTCTCCCCGGAGCGCCTCCGGGACGCCCTGGGGCGCGTCTCGGCCGCGGCCCGACGGGTGAGCGGCGGGCCCGGTGGGGGGTGGGGGAGAGAAGACGACCGGCGCTGGGCCCTGCACACCGCCGTGCGCACGCTGCGGGCGTCGCGCGGCGAGCCGCGCCTGCCTAACGGGCCGGTGAAGCTCATCGAGATCGACGACGACTTGGGCGGGCCTTATCCCCCGTACCCGCGAGACGCCTTTGCGGCCGCCCTGAAAAGATCGGGCGTCGAGCTGTCCGGGGGTGGCGCTCCCCTGCTCGCGGTCTACTGCGACATCCGGGCGTGGAAGGGTAGGCCGGGGCTAAGTCCGGAGGCGCGCCAGCGCGTCGAGTCCGAGTTGGCCCGAACTCCCGGCGCGCCGGTGATCCTCTTCGCCCACCCCCGGCTCGCTTCCGAACTGGCGGACGCCCGCCACCTGCTGGCGGCGTGGGGCGGAGAGGGGCTGATGCAGGAGGCCGCCGCCGCGTGGCTGACCGGCGAGCGGGGCGGCCTGGCAGACGCCTCCGGCGGTCTGGACCGGTGAAACATCCCCCCGGCTTCGCTGTACAACCCGCCCACCAGCCGCCGCCACCCTGCTCGACGGGGAGAGCGGCGGCTGGTGGACGGAGGCGAGAGCCGCCCCGTCCGAGAAACCAGCAGAAACGAGAATGACCATGAGAAAGGCACTGACCGGAACACTGGCCGCCCTTACCGTGTTGTTCGCGGCGGGCGAGGCGGGGGCACAAGGCGTGATCCCGCTCTCTTTCGAGGTGCGCGCGGGGGCGGCTATCCCCACCGGAGATTTCGCCGACGACGGCGACGCCGAGACCGGCTTCGCCCTTGGCGGTACGGTGGAGTACAGCATCATCCCCACCTTCGGAGTCTACGGCGGCTTTAGTCGCGACGCTTTCGGCTGCGGGGACGACTGCGACTACGTTAGCTCCGGTTTCGACGTCGGCGGCGTGGTCCGCTTATCCCGCATGGTTCCTCTCCAGCCGTGGGTAAAGGCCGGTATCACCTTCCACGAGCTCGAGGCGGAATCATCCACGGGTGGCGTTTCAGCGTCGCTCACCTCCGACCGGGCTGTCGGCATCGAGGTGGGCGGAGGGTTGAGCTTCGACCTGGCGCCCTCGATCCAGCTCACCCCAGGTGTCTGGTTCCACAGCTATACGCCCGATTTCGACGGTGAGGAAGGTGTGGACGTGACGTATATCGTCGCCGACCTGGGGCTCCGCTTGAGCTTGTAACCATCGTCAGCTCGGGTGGCGGTAGGTGAGGGCCGCCGGCGAAGCCGGCGGCCCTCCTTTTTGCCGCCCGGCGGGGTGGCATGGTTCGCAACTTGCTTCACGCCGGAGAAATCCGAGCGGGTCGTTGGAGACCGCACCCGAGACCGGGGAAACACCATGCACTACGCCGATTGGATCGTCCTCGCACTCTACGTGGTCGTCATCGTGGCGATCGGCGGCTGGGCCAACCGTCTGCAGACCGGTACCGAGGCGTACTTCCTCGGGAACCGGAACATGCGGTGGTGGGCCGCCGGGCTCTCGATCATCGCGACGTCATTTTCGGCTGCGTCGATCCTCGGCATCCCGGGTTACGCTTACGCTGACGACATGTGGTACCTGCAGTACCAGCTCGGCGACATCTTCGGGGCCGCCATCGTCATCGTTCTCTTCATCCCCTTCTTTCACAAGGTCCGCGGCCTCACGACCGCCTACGAGTACCTCGAGGCCCGCTTCGACCTCAAAACGCGGCTCCTCGGCTCCACCCTCTTCAGTTTGACCGTGCTCCTGCGCGCGGGCACCCTACTCTTCGGGGCGGCGCTGCTCTTCTCTGCAGTGGCCCCGACGAACCTCATCCCGGGGCTCGACCGGATAGAGGAGGCGGTGGTGATCTTCGGGCTGATCACCATCATCTATACCGTGATGGGCGGAATCTCCGCGGTGATCTGGACCGACGTCGTCCAGTTCGCGATCATGAGCTTCGGCATCGTCGCGTCTATGGCGGTGGTGGTGCTCGGTACTCCGGGAGGGTGGGGGACCGCGTTCGCGGAGGCGGGCCAGTTCGGGAAGCTCGACGTCATCCATACCGGGGAGCCGGTGGCCGGGACCGGGCTGCTGACGGCCATCTTCGGTTACGGACTGCTCGCGCTCTCGCTCTTCGGGACCAATCAGCAACCCGTGCAGCGGTACATGACTGTCAAGAACCCCCGGGAGGCGCAGGGCGCGCTCCTCCTCGGCGTGGGTGCCGGGGCGATCGGCGTCCTCCTCTCGCTGCTCCTGGGCGTCTTCCTCTACATCTTCTATCAGCATCACCCTGGTCTCCTCCCCGACGGCCTCACCTCCGACCAGATCATGCCCCACTTCGTGAGCACGGAGGTGCCCCCCGTGCTCACCGGTGCGCTGGTCGCGGCCGTCTTCGCGGCCGCCATGTCGAGCTTAGACTCGGCGCTCAACTCGCTGGCGGCCGCGCTCACCACCGACTTCCTCAAGCGCTTCAAACCGGAGACCCGGGACCGGCAGCAGTTGGCTTTCGCCAAGTTCGTGGTAGTAGTTGCGGGCGTCCTCGGGATCGGGATCGGCATCTACTCGGCGCGTACCGAGGCGCCGCTAATCGATCTGATCTTGACCTTCATGGGGTACTTCGCGGGCGGACTCCTGGGGCTGTTCCTGCTCGGTATGCTGACCAAGCGGGCCAACGGCCACGGTGTCTTCACGGGCGCCATTGTAGGCACGCTCGTGGTCCTGATGGTGACGGAGAACGACTTCCCACTGCCGCGGCTCTACGACTGG
The DNA here is from genome assembly GCA_050732775.1 of Longimicrobiaceae bacterium. GTDB lineage: Bacteria > Gemmatimonadota > Gemmatimonadetes > Longimicrobiales > Longimicrobiaceae > JBOHRN01. The sequence continues at coordinate 87,689 of JBOHRN010000037.1, forward strand.
TTCGGGTTCGGGCCGATCCCGTTCATCTGGTCAACCGCCGTCGGGCTCGTGGTCACCCTGGTGGTCGGGTACCTGATTTCGCTCTTCGGCCGCCGCATCCCCTCCGAACGCCTGGCAGACACCACCGTGGGATGGACCAGGGCCTGATGCCCCTCAACCGGAGAACCGCCGTGTACAGATATCGCTCGAGCTTCTCAGAGGCGCCCCGCATCGTCGGGGCCTCTGCGGCCGCCCTGGGTGCGGCCCTGCTGGGGGCTTGCGCCCCGATGGCGCCTACTCCCGCGCCCGCGCCCGCGCCGTGGCAAGACGCAGAGCCCGACCCCCGGCTACCGCCCATACCCGCGCGCGACGGCGAGCTCGCCCTAGAAGTGGTGTACCCCCCCGAGGGAGCTGGAGTCACGGCCAGCGACAGCAACTTTATCTTCGGGAGCGTGGGCACGGGCCGGGCGTCACTCACCATCAACGGAGCCGGGGTGGAGGTCGCTCCCAACGGCGGCTGGCTCGCCTTTTTGCCGGTACCCGCCGACGGCGTGTACCGGCTGGTGGCGGTTCGCGAAGGCCAGACCGTGCGCACGACGCGTACGGTCGAGGTCCCGGCCGGCGCGGGCCCGGCGCTCCCCGCCGGAGCCCACATCGCCCAGGGGAGCGCCTCGCCCACGGGTAGCTACACCGGCGTGGCGGGCGAGGTGGTCGAGATCTCGTTCCGGGGCACTCCCGGCGGGCGCGGCTTCCTGGTGCTTCCGGACGGAGGGCGCGTTTCACTGGCCGAGCAGGCCGCGGTAGACGTGACCAGCGGCTTCATGGTCGACCGGACCGAGCGGCGGGCCTCCCTCTCGGAGTACGCTGGTTCGCTCCGGCTGGAGGAGGGTTTTACCTCTCCCGACACCGCCGTGGCCGCGCCCACGCTGCGCCCTGGCACCCTGCACCAGACCGGCGCGCGAGATACCGTCTCGGGGGCGCGGGTAGAGTTGGTGGTGGGGGCCGACACGGCGAGGGCCCCGCTCCCCCTCTCGCTCTTCGTTTTGGAACCGGGCCAGCCGAGGATCGGGGTCGCGGCCAGCGAGCGCGTCGACGACACAGTGATCGGCCGCAAGCTTCCCAGCGCCGGCAACCCGTACCAGTGGTTCTTCCCCAACGGCACCCGCTTCGAGGTCAGCGGCGAGACCGACTGGTTCTACCGGGTGCGTCTCAGCGACGATCTCTCCGCCTGGGTCCTCAAGCACGAGGTAGAGCTACTCCCGGCCGGGACCCCGGCCGGTCGTATCGACGTCCGCTCCATTGTTCTCGAGGCCGAACCGGAGTACACCGAGCTCCGGCTCACCACCACCGAACGGGCCCCCTTCCGGGTCGAGTTGACTCCCGACGGGGTGCGCGTCGATCTGTACAACACGGTGGGCCGCGCCAACCTGACCCGCTACGGCCCGGACGACGGCTTTATCGAACGGGTCACCTGGGACCAGGTGGGCGATGACCTCTTCCGGGTGATCCTCGAGCTAGACCGCCCCCTCTGGGGGCACACCGCCTTCTTCGACCAGAACGGCTACCTGAGGGTGCGGCTCAGGCGCCCCCCCGGGATAGACCCGGGAGCCCCGCTCAGAGGGCTCACCGTGGCCGTCGACGCGGGTCACGGCGGCGAGGAGACCGGCGCCGCTGGGCCCACTGGGTTGCTGGAAAAGGACGCCAACCGGTGGATCGCCGACCGGCTCATCCCCATGCTCGAACAAGCCGGCGCCCGGGTGGTGGAGATACGGCCGGGGGACGAGACCGTGCCGTTGATCGAGAGGCCCCTCAAGGCCACCGAGTCCGGCGCCCACCTCTTCGTGTCGGTTCACAACAACGCCTTCCCCGACGGCGTCAACCCGTGGCGGGAAAACGGCACCAGCGTGCTCTACAACCGGCCCTACTCCCTGGGGCTGGCCCGCCACCTACAGCGCGAGATCGTGGCCGGGTTCGGGCTCCGAAACTTGGGGGTCTTCCGGGGCGACTACGCCCTGCCGCGAACCTCGTGGATGCCGTCGGTCATCACCGAGAGCTTCTTCATGATGATTCCTGAGCAGGAGGCCGCGCTCAGGGACCCCGGCGTGCAGGAGCGGCTGGCTCGCGCCCACCTGCGCGGGATCGAGAGTTTCTTGCGCGCCAGCGCTGGGGTTGACCAGTGAGCGGAAAAGAGCGGCAGGAGAAGGGTACCCGTAAGGGGTCTCGCAAGCACCCGCCCCGCCGCGACCGGGCCGCGGATGGCGGGGTCTCCGGGCAGCCCGCCACCGCCCACGGTGAGGATAACCCCTCCACCGAGGAGCAGAAGGAGCCGATCGACCGGGAGAGTTCCTACGACCGCAGGAAGGAGGAGGATAAAGAGTACCGCTCCCACTGAGTCAGCCCCGTAGGGGGGTTTTCGTCCCCAGCCCTTGACCGCAACATGTGGGGCTACTATAATGATCTTACCACAAGATGTAGTGCCCCGCGCTCAAGAATACCAACCAGCGAGCACCCGAATCAGACCATGAACCCTCCCGCCTCCGCGACCGAACGTCGTCCCTCGGCTTCGACCCCCGGAGAGGATCTACCGCCGGCCGAGCTGTCTTCCAACGCACGCACGGTGCTGGCGCGGCGCTACCTCAAGAAGGACGCCCGGGGCGAGCCGGTCGAGGAGCCGGAGGAGATGTTCTGGCGGGTGGCGAGCACACTAGCGGTCGAGGACAAGAAGTACGGCGCTTCCGAACAGGGGGTGCGGGAGTTGGCGAGGGAGTTCTACCTACTCATGACCCGGCGCCTCTTCGAGCCCAACTCGCCCACGCTGATGAACGCGGGCCGGCCGTTGGGGCAGCTCTCCGCCTGCTTCGTGCTCCCGGTCGAGGACGATCTTTCCAACGGCTACTCCGGCATCTACGACACCCTGCGGTCGATGGCGCTGGTGCACCAGAGCGGAGGAGGCACCGGTTTCAGCTTTTCCCGGCTGCGCCCCAACGGAGACATCGTCAAGTCGACCACCGGGGTCGCCTCGGGCCCGGTCTCGTTCATGTCGTTGTACGACGCTTCCACCGAGGTGGTCAAGCAGGGGGGCACCCGGCGGGGCGCTAACATGGGTATTTTGCGGGTCGATCACCCCGACATCCTGGAGTTCATAGACTGTAAGCAGGACATCACCAGGATCACCAACTTCAACATCTCCGTGGCCCTCACCGACGGCTTCATGAACGCGGTCGGCAAGGGGGCGGAGTACGACCTGGTCAACCCCCGCAGCGGTGCGGTGGAGGGGCGTCTAGACGCCCGCGAGGTGTTCGGCAAGGTGGTGCAGAACGCCTGGAAGACGGGCGAACCCGGCGTTTTCTTTATCGACCAGGCGAACCACTACAACCCGGTTCCCCACTTGGGTGATTACGAGGCCACCAACCCGTGCGGCGAGCAACCCCTGCTCCCGTACGACGTCTGCAACCTCGGCTCGGTGAACGTCGGCCCCTTTGTGAAGGACGGCGCACCCGAAGACGCCGAGTGGTACGAAAAGATCGACTGGGAGGAGTACCGGCGCGTGGTCCGGCTCTCGACCCACTTTCTGGACAACGTCATCGACGCCAACCGGTACCCCCTGGCCGAGATCCAGGATCTGGCCATGCGTATCCGCCGTATCGGGTTGGGTATCATGGGTTTCGCCGACCTGCTGGTGCGTATCGGCGTGCCTTACAACTCCGCAGAGGGAGTCGAGGTGGGCCGGCGGGTGATGGAGTTCATGGACGAGGAGTCCAAAGTAGAGTCGGAGCGGCTGGCCGGGGAGCGCGGCTGCTTTCCCGAGTGGGAAAGCTCTATCTGGGGGCCCGACGAGAGCTGCGCCCGGGCTCCCAACGGAGAGCGCATCCGGCCCGAGAGGCGGCTACGCAACTGCAACGCGACCACCGTGGCGCCCACCGGCACCATCTCGATCATCGCGGGGTGCTCGTCGGGCATCGAGCCGCTTTTCGCGGTGGCTTTCATGCGCAACCAGGCGGGGGTGCTGATGCCCGAGGTGAACGAAGACTTCGTGAAGCTGGCCCAAGAGCAAGGGTGGCACTCCGAGGAGCTGATGACATCGATCGCGAAGGAGGGACACATCCACTTTGACCAGGTGCCCGGGGAGGTGCAGCGCGCCTTCGTGACCGCCCACGACATCACCCCCGAGTGGCACGTCAAGATGCAGGCCGGTTTCCAGGAGTTTACCGACAGCGCCATCTCCAAGACCACTAACTTTCCGCACGAAGCCACTCCGGAGCAGGTGCGGGAGATCTACGAGCTGGCGTACCGGCTGGGTTGCAAGGGGGTCACGGTGTACCGGGATGGCTCCCGCGACGCCGCTCCGCTGACCACCGGCAAGACCCAGAAGAGCGCGGCGGCCAGAGAGACCGAGTGCGCCCTCCAGAAAGCCCAGGCCCGCCTCGAGCTACTCGAGGCCGAACTGCTGGAGCTGAGGCAAGGAAAGACGGCACAGCCGGGGCGCCAGAAGCGCCAGCGGCCCGAGGTGCTCCGGGGCAGTACCCGCAAGATGACCTCTCCGCTCGGAGACGTGTTCGTGACCATCAACGAAGACGGGGCGGGCCGCCCCTTCGAGGTGTTCGCCACTCTGGGCAAGGCCGGCAGCGTCGCCGTGGCCGACACCGAGGCGATGGGCCGGCTCATCTCGCTCGCCCTCCGCTCGGGTATCCCCATCTCGGAGGTCCACGCCCAACTGCGCGGCATCTCGTCAGACAGGGCCATCGGCTTTGGCCCCAGCAAGGTACTCTCGGTACCCGACGCCATCGCCCAGGCGATCGAACTACGCGAACACGAGCGCCGGGGCGTTCAGCAGGAGCTCATCCCGGACGCCGGCCTGGCCCCGGAAAGAGAGTTGGCCGACCCCGTCCTCGACGCCCCCTTCGGCGGCTACGACCAGGGCGAGACTTTTATCGGCGTTTGCCCGGAGTGCCAGGCCCAGTTGGAGATGGCCGAGGGGTGCATGAAGTGCCACGTGTGCGGCTTTAGCGAGTGCGGCTGAGTCAAGGCGCCGCCTCTTCTCCCTCTCGCCGCACGAGCAGATCGCCGACCGCCTGGGCCAGCGCCGAAATCTCGAACGGTTTGAGGATAATGGGGCGGTCGATGTCCTCTTCCAGGTAGATGGTGCCGCTCATGAAGAGTACCCGTTCCAGCAAGCCGGGAGCGCGTTCCTGCAGCCGCCGGTATAGCTCGCCCCCGCTGTAGCGCCCCAACTGCCAGTCGATCAGCATGGCGTCGGGGTCGTGCTCCTCGAGCTCGGCCACCAACTCTTCCAGGGCTTTGTCGGGCGCTAACACGGTGGCCTCGGCGCCCAAGCGCTGCAAAATCCTGCGCAGCACTTTGGAGACTATGGGGTCGTCGTCGATCACCACCACCCTCGCCTGGTGGAGGGGTGCTTGCTCGACGGAGCCGGCCCGTTCGGGCCGGTCGCCCGAGCTGGCCAGCGGCAGGGTTATCCGGAAGCACGCCCCTCCCAGCCGCTCTGCATCCCGGTACTCGATGCTTCCGCCCAGGCGCTCTAAGCAGAAAGCGGCCGAGCTGAGCCCCAACCCCCTGCCCCCGCGCTCGCCCTTGGCGCGCGGCTGGAAAAACTTCGTGACCTCGCTAGGGGTGAGCCCGTCGCCGTTGTCCTCGACCTCGATCTCGACCGAGTCGTTACCCTTATGGAGCCGGAGTTCTAGCTTGCCGCGGCCGTGCCGCGAGCCGTTGGTGAGTACGTTTTCCAAGGCGCGGCGCAAGAACGAGGGCCGGCCCCATACCAAGCTGCCGGGGGGCAGTGCCCCCACCTGGGTCAGGACTCCGGACAAGTTTCCCCGGGGCCAGTGGTCCATTACCTCCTCGACGGCTAGGGAGGCGTCGAAGGTGGTGTCGACGGGCATCTCGCGGCCAGCCAGAACCTCGTGGGTGTCGTGAGATATCTCCCGGAGCTGCCGGCTCATGGCGAGCATCCGCTCGGTTTTTACGGGCATTATGGGGACTCCCCGTCGCGCCTCCGCGTGCATCTCCAAGGCGTGTTCCTGGAGCCGCTCGACCAGGGCGGCCACGTCGTGGAGGGCCTCCTCCACGAGCAGATTTGCGTCGCGCTCCGGCTCGCCGCTTTGTTTTTTGTTCGCCATGATCTCCTCCCCTAGCCGTTTGAGAAACCTGATCACCATTACGCCGCCCTGCTGACCTTTCTGCCGCCGCCGCTACTTGTGCCGGCGCTCCTCCTGTTCCACCTCGCCCGCTTGCCCTGCAACTCTTTTCTGGCCCGCTCGCGCTCGGCGGCCAGCACCCTCACGAACTCGCCGGCCGCGGTCTGGTAAGCCCCCGCCATGCGCAACCGCTTGGGCACCAGACCCACCGTCTGGATGAGCGCGCGCCTGAGCGCCCAGGCGCTGGAGTAGCCGCTGGCGCGCGCCACGGTGACCAGGTCGTGGCTCGAGGAGTCGAGCATGCGCGAGGCGAAGAGTGTGCGTATCCACATCATCAGGTCGCGCGGGCTGGGCAGCCCCGCCTCCTTGCACATCCGGTTGAGGGTTCGCGGCGACACTTCAAAACGCCGCGACAGGTCTTTGGGGTAGCCGCCCCGCGCCTCGGCAACGTCCACCGCCAGCGCCAAGATCTTGAACGCCTTGGCCGCGAGCGTGAAGTGCAGTTTGGCCTCGAGCAGGTTGTAGACTACCCGGCCGCGCACCCGGTCTAGCTTGTGGCGGAGCACCGGCAGCGAGGTCTCGGAGTGCACCTCGACCACCTCGGCGACGCCGTAGCGGCCTAGCGTGAGCAGGAGCTCGGCCGAACGGGAGTCGTTGCCCAGCTCCACCGCGGCGATGACCCCCAAGGCGGGAAAGTCGCCCAGCAGCTGGTGCAGCTCCGGCGAGGGGTGGCCGCCCCGCCCGTCGCCGTGGGCGGGGTCTACCAGCGCCACGGCGGTGGGGGGGGCCTGGGGGATGCGGGCGCGCAGCTCTTCCCAGCTCTCCACCACCTCTAGCCGGCCCGCCCGGCCCAGGAGTCTCGCGAAGCGCTCTCGCAGCTGCCGGTCTCCGTGCAAGAGAAAGATGTGCCGCTCTGTTCGCATGGTTTGTCCGAATGTGTGCTTTTTCGTCGCGGGTCAGCGTTTCCCTAAAGGGCGGGCGCGGTTTACCTTTGCGAAGTTCACCAACGCCGGGCTCCTTGCCCCCACTTTACCCACAAAGCTGAAAGTGCCATGAAAACCCTGCGCGCCCTTTTTCTGCTCCTCTTCGTGACCGCCGTCGCTGCCTGCGCCGCCGACTCTCCCACCGGCGTGACGCCAGAGAGCCCCGGGTACGACGAAGTACCACCGAACACGATTGGTTCGAATGGCTGAGGGCTGTTCACCGCTTTATGAGTAAGCTGCATTAATCAAGTACCCGGCGTCAAGTAGCAAAAGGTGAGGCCAGCTTCGCCACCAAGCCGTGGGCCAGTTGGTCGGCGGCGCGGCGTTCCTTGGCCGCTACCCGCCGGCGCCCCTCCAACGCCGCTTTCTGGCGGGCCATGCCCAGCAGCTCTTCGGCCTCGATACGGGTCTTGTTTTCGCCCCGCCTCTTGGCGATCGCCACCGCCCTCAGAGCCACCCGTTCGGCCTCTCGGTAGCGCCCCAAGCTGGCCGCCCCCTTTACCACTTGCAAGAGGTATATCGCCATCCGGACGTGGGCGTCGCGGGGGGCGGCGGTGACGGCGGCGGCCGCACGCTCGAACTCATCCTCCCGGCCCAGCGCCCCCGCCGCCCGCGCGATGTCCGCCTGGCAGGCCAACCACACGTCGCCGCCCCGCCCCACCTGCTCAGCCGTGGCCTCGAAGACGGAGAGGGCGGGGGCGAAGTGACCCCCCTCCATCCAGAAGACGCCCACGTCGTGGGCCAGGCTCGGCAGCGAGGGGTCGCCGGCTTCATAGAGCTCGAACGCCGCCGCCGCCGCGCTGGTGGCCGCCGACCGGTCGCCGCACTCGATCTCGAGCGTGAAGAGGTCGTGCCAGGCCATCGCCCCGGTCTCGGCTAGGGAGTGCCGGCGCGACTGCCTGGCCGCCCGCTCCAGGGAAATTCGCGCCTCGGGCAGGGCACCCCGACGGATATGCTGCTTGCCCAGGGCGATGTGGGCCAGGGCGTAGCTCTTCCACTCCTTCTGCTGGCGGGCCAGCGCCGCCGCCCGCTTGAGCCAACTCTCGGCCACGGTGTAGCGAGCCAGCTCGCGCGCCGCCTTGCCCGCCTCCAGGGCCAGCAGCGGGTCGCCCGGGCAGACCAGAGCGGCCATCTGGCGAAAGAGCATGCCGGTCGCTTTGGCGTCTTCCCGTTCGGCCGCTTCGCCTACCTTGACGCACGAAGCCCCGATCTCGTGCCACGACACCTCGCGCCGGTCCGAGGCCACGATCGGCACGATGCCGAGCAGGGGGTCGATCATCTCGCTGGGCAAGTCCAGCACGAGGATGTCGGCGAGCCGCTCCTCTTCCATGCCGGGGGAAAAGAGGTTGAACCGCTCCGCGGGCGAGCAGTGGGCCCAGTTGGAGAGGAGGCGGTACACCTTCCACAAGACCATGCCGTGGTCGCCGGCGTGCTCGCGCAAGATATCGGTGCCTTCGATCTCGCCGCCCCGTTCCAGGATGGGGAGGGGGGCTCGCCAGGTGCGCTGGTTCGGTGCGGGGCCAAGGTAGACGGGCTCGGGCATGGAAGTCGCGGGGTTCGGTGGGTGGGCTATTAGGTGGCTGGTAGACCAGCTCGGCTTCAATATATCGACTTCAATATAAATGCGCCGCGCCAAAGTGCAAGAGCAAAGTCAAGGAGTAGGCCGGGACCCCCGTCCCGGCGCCACCCCGGCAAGGCGGGTGCAACCCCAGGAGCCGCCCGGCCGGGAAGAGGAGTTACGCCCGCGCGCCGACCACGGCGAGGAGAGCTACCGCGGCTCGGGCCAGTTGCAGGGGCTGGCCACCATAATCACCGGCGGCGACAGCGGCATCGGCGCCGCGGTGGCTATCGCCTTCGCCCGCGAGGGGGCCGACGTGACCATCTGTTACCTGGCCGGGGAAGAAAGGGACGACGCCGAATGGGTGCGGGGGTGGGTCGAGGAGGCGGGGCGGCGCTGCTTGGTCGAGCGCTGCGACGTGGGCGACCCGGCCCAGGCGGAGCGCTTGGTAGAGCGGGCCGTGGGAGAGTTCGGGCGGCTCGACGTACTGGTCAACAACGCCGCCTACCAGTGCGAGCGGGACTCCCTCGGCGACACCCCGGTCGAGCAGATCGAGAAGACCTTCCGCACCAATATCCTCGGCTACATCTACACGGCTCGGGCCGCGCTGCCTTACCTCGGCCCCGGCGGGGTCATCTTGAACACCGGCTCGGTCACGGCGCTCGAGGGTAACGCCGGGCTGATCGACTACTCGGCCACCAAGGGCGCTATCCACACCTTTACCAAGTCTCTGGCCATGAGCGTGGCCGAGCGGGGGATACGGGTCAACTGCGTGGCCCCCGGACCTGTCTGGACGCCGCTCATACCTTCGACCTTGAGCCCCGAGCACGTGGCCCGCTTCGGCCGCGACACCGCTTGGGGCCGCCCCGCCCAGCCGGCCGAGATCGCCCCCTCTTACGTATTCTTCGCCTCGCCGGGCGCCCGCTACTACACGGGCGAGATACTGGCGCCCACCGGCAAGGCGACCACCCGCTGAGAGAGGCGGCCCGGCGCGCGGCTTGTGTCTTTTTCCCCCCCGCCCCATACTTCTCCACACACACGCACGCTTTGAAACCGAGATCCTTGAGCGAGAACGAGCTGGAAAGGTCTCCCACCGCCATCACCGATCGGGTGCGCGACCGGCTGTACGACGCCCGCACCATCATCATCAGCGGCGAGATCAGCCAAAAGCTGGTCTCGAGCGTAATCGCCCAACTGGTCGCCATGAGCGCCGAATCGAACGACCCGGTCACCCTCTTCATCAACTCGCAGGGGGGCCACGTGGAGTCGGGCGACACCCTGCACGACGTGATCCGCTTCATCGAGCCGAAGGTGAAAATCATTGGCACCGGTTGGGTGGCCAGCGCGGGGGCGCTGATCTACGTGTCGGTGCCGCGCGAGGACCGCTACTGCCTGCCCAACACCCGTTTCTTGCTGCACCAGCCGTGGGGCGGGGTGGGCGGCAGCGCCAGCGACATAGAGATCGAGGCCAACGAGATGCTGCGCATGCGCGAACGGCTAAACCAGATCTTCGCCGAGGGCACGGGCCAGCCGCTGGAAAAGATTCAGGAAGATACCCGCCGGAACTTCTGGCTGGGTGCGCGCGAGGCCAAGGAGTACGGCTTGGTTGGCTCTATCGTGAAGCACCTGAGCGAGGTTCCTTCCTGACGGCTGGCAAAGGTTGAACCGGGTGGGGGGGAGAGGGGGCGAGCCAATGAAGGATGACCGGGTACGGGAGGTGGCGGAGAGGGTGCGGGAGGCGATCAGGAACGAGGGGCTGCTCCCCGGCTACCACCGCGCCGTGATGGAGAAGCACCGGCTGGAGTGGCCCGTGCTCTGGGAGGTGCTGGACGAACTACTGCGGGTGCTGGACGGGGAGCCAGAAGAGGAGAGCCGCTGAGAGAAGGGGTGGCCCGCTCGAACGGCGTCACCCCTTCGGCCTCGGGGACTAGCAGCAGAGTTTTCTCCGGGTCCACCACTCGGGCGAGCACCTGCACCGGGCCGGGGTTTCCACGCACCAGCACCAGGTCCGGGAGCTCGCTCCTAACCAGCTCGGCCGCCTCCATGACCGTATCGGCCTCGAGCGCCCGGAAGCGCTTGGCCAATAGCGCCTCGGCGGTGTCGACGCGCCGCTCCTCGTCGCTGTCCACGACCAGGACGGTCCATCTGCTTCGCATTACACCCCCTACCTTATGTGTTGGCTTACGCCCACTTAGCAGCACGAATCGGGCCGCCGCCCGGGGCCCCGCCCTTTGCGGCACGCCCCGTGCACGGCGGTAAGGGCGAAGCTACTTTACACCGAGGAGGAGAGATGCCCACACGACGGGCGACGGCTACCTGGAACGGCACCCTCAAAGAGGGAGAGGGCAACTTCGAGGGCGAGAGCGGGGCGGTCCGGGCGCCCTACAACTTCGGTTCCCGCTTCGGCGATGCGGGCGGGACCAACCCGGAAGAGCTACTGGCGGCCGCGGAGGCGGCGTGCTTCAGCATGGCTCTGGCCGGAAATCTAGAGCGCGAGGGGGCCCGGCCTCAACGGGTGCGCACCGAAGCTGGTTGCACCGTGGAGAAGCAGGGCGACGGCTTCAAGATCACCACCCTGGCGCTCCACACCCGAGTCTCGGCCGAGGGGGTCGACGACGGCGAGCTGCAAAGGATCGCCTCCCAGACCAAGGAGACGTGTCCGGTGTCGCTGGCCCTCAAGGAAGGGGTCGAGATCACTCTGGAGGCGGAGCTGGAGTAGGGTTGCAATAGAGCCACCGGCACGGAGGAGCGTATGCGCATCATCGACGCTACCGTCGGCTTTCTCTCCCGCCTCCGCGGGGGGTCTTCTGCGCCCCCGGTCCCTCCACTGGGCCGCGCCGAAGTGGAACGACGGCTCGCTGCCGGAGAGCTCTCCTTCGCCCAGGCCGACTTAACGGGAGCAGACCTTTCGGCGCTCAAGCTGGCCGACGCCGACCTGAGCGGGGCCGTGCTCCGAGACGCCCGCCTGCCCGTGAAGCTGGCGGGCGCCGACCTTACCCGCGCCGACCTCTCTGGCGCCAACCTGACCCGGGCCGACCTGAGCGGGGCCACGCTCACCCACGCCGTCCTGGCCGGGGCCAGCTTGCACCTAGCCGACCTCTCCGACGCCCGCGCCGAGGGGGCGAGCTTCCGGGGTGGCTCGCTGCGGAGCGCTCTGCTGCGAGCCGCGCTGCTCAGTGGGGCCGACCTCAGCGAGGCCGATCTGCACCGGGTGCGGGGGGAGGGGGTGGTGCTGGCGGGTGCCCGCTTGGTGCGGGCCACCCTGGCCGGAGCCGATCTGCGCGGCGCCGATTTAACCGGCGCCGACCTCAGCCAGGCCAACCTCACCGAAGCCGACCTGAGAGGAGCCCGGGTGGCGGGTGCTTCGTTCTGGCGCGCCGACCTCGACAGCGTCCGGTTGGAAGGGGTAGAGCTGGCTTCGGCCGACTTTTCCGAAGTGTATAACCTGCCGCGCCGGGGTGCCGACGTCCCGGGCGGCTGACCCGTGGCTGGTTAGGGAAGGTTGTAGCTGGCTACGCGGCGGGCGCGGCGGCGGCGGCGCTCGGCCGCCTTGGCCTTGGCCCGTTTGGCCTCGCTCGGCTTCTCGTAGAACCGCTTCCGCCGCATATCCTTGAACAGCCCGGAGCGGATCATCTTGCGGCGGAACTTTTTGAGCGCCCAGTCCAGGCGGTCGTTCTCCTCGAGCATTACTTCGACCACGTACACCCCTTTAATTTGAGATTGTCCTCGCGGCCCCACCGCCGCGCGGCGGTGGGGCCAGGTATGATAACTCCCCGGCCGCCCCTTGTCAAAAGTGGCTGCTAGGAGTCTGCTCGCTACGCTGGCTCCGGCCGGTTTGGCGGAGCGGTGTCGGCGGCCGGGGCCGCCGACGCGGGGCGTCCGGCGCGCCGGTCCATGGCGGCCATCTCTTCCGCCGGTTCGAGGTACAAGACGCGGGTAGCGACCACGATTATCGCCAGCAGCGGGGTGGCCACGAAGAGGGCCAGCAGCCCGAAGCCGATGGCCAACATGAGCTGCCAGATCAGGAGGGCGGCGGGGGGGATGTTGACCGCCTTGTTCTCTACCAGGGGCACGGTGACCGCCCCTTGGACCTGGTGCATAATGATATAGAAGATACTCACCCACAGAGCCGTCTGGGGAGATACCAGGAAGCCGGCGGCGATGGCCGGGACGGCGGCTACGATAGGTCCGAAGTTGGGGATGATGTCGAGCACCCCGGCCAACGTCCCCAGGGCCAGGGCGCCGGGAATTCCGAACAGCAGGAGCCCTAGGTAGACCACCAGCCCGGTGGCCGTCATGGTGATGGCCTTGCCGATCACCCAGTTGCGCAAGTTCTTGCCCACTTCGTCGTAGACCCGCTCCACCCGCGGGCGGGTACCCGCGGGCGTCATGCGCAAGACCAGCTCCCGGTACCTCCCCGGCTGGGCCGCGAAAAAGACCGCCAGCACCAGCACCGCCACCAAGCCGAGCAGTGCTCCGAACAGGTTTACGGCCAGGGGGATAAAGCGTCCCACGAACTGGGCGACCTGTTCGCTCACCCGCTCGGACAGACCCGTCAACGGTACCTCCCTCAGGTAGACGTTCCCCCGCAGCCATTCGACCATCGCCTCGACCACCGTAGGAAGCTCAGCGGCCAGGGCCACTACCTGGTTAACTATTTGGGGGATGACCGCCACCATCAATCCGGCCAGAGCGGCCAAGAAGACGACCACGGTGATGGTAAAGGCGGCCCGGAACGGCATCCAGCGGGAGAGGAGCTTGGCCGGGGCGTGCAAACCGATGGCCAGCAGGATGGCGAGCAGTCCTAGAAAGACTGCGTTGGTCACCATCCAGAAGAACTTCCACAGGAAGAGGAAGAGGATCACCAGCGAGAGCACCCGCACGATGTCGGACGCCCGCCAGGTGATCCGGCGTACCACGCTATCGTTCATAAGAGCGGCGGGGTGATAAGTAGCGGCGCGCGCCGGCGGGGGGCGCAATCCACGTGCCGGGTTGGGACCTTGGGCGTCGCCAGCGGGTAACAGCCGTCCATGACCACCCCTTTTTCCGGGAGACTCCCATGAGCAGGATGCGCCAGCTCTTGCCGCTGCTACTCGCCGCCGCGGTTACGATACAGCCCGCCCCGGCCGACGCCCAGGCCGGCCTAGCGGGCTCGTACCGGCTCGACGCGGCTGCCAGCGACGACATCAATCAGGCGATCAACCTGGCCATCGCCGACATGAACTTCTTTATCCGGCAAATCGCCCGGCCCCGGCTGCGTGATACCAACCAGCCGTACCGGAGCGTCACCATCGGTATATACGGCCGCCAGGTCGCTTTCCAGACCGAGAAGCGCGCGCCCATCGTCACCAACGCGGGCGCCGCCCCGGTCGCCTGGACGCGCGAAGACGGCGAGACGCTAGAGGTTAGCAGCCAGCTGGAGGGGAGCGTGCTCACCCAGACCTATCAAGCCGAGGACGGCCAGCGCACCAATGTATTCACCCTGGGCGCTAACGGGAACACCCTCTCCATGCGGGTGACCGTGACCAGCCCCCGGCTGCCGGACCCGCTCACCTATACGCTGCGCTACCTGCGGGTCGACTGACCCGTGCTTCCGGGCGGGGCTTTTTCAGAGCGCCCTTTTCACGACCTCCTCCCGCTCTGGGTGGCGCAAGCTGTCGGAGGGGGTGGCCGGGAGCAGGGAGCCAGCCAGCCGGGGGAGCGTCTCCCAGGCGTCGAACTCCTCGGCCCATCCCGCTCCCCACCTCTCCCCAGTCTCCCGCAACCGCTTCTCTAACCACCCCGGGTCGCCGAAGCTGAGCTCATCGTGGTACAGCCGGGCCAGTTCGCGCACGGCGTCCAGGTGCGGCTCCACGTCCACGGCGGTGGCTGGCAGGGCGGAGTATTCGTCCCGGTAGGTAAACACGGGGGTAAAGCCGCGGTGGGGCGGGCGTCCCCGCACCCGGTGGCGGATGCGAGCCACCGTAACGGCGTCTCGGAAAACTCGTCCGCACCTCTGGTGGTCGGGGTGGCGCATGCCCCGGTGCCAGGCGTCTCCCCAGGTGAGCACGGCGTCGGGCCGGAGCTCGGCCACCAGCTGGGCCACCTCTTCGACCGCCTCGGGGGTGTCTCGCACGCGGGTGTCCGGAAAGTCGAGGAAGCGGGTCTCGGCGTCCAAGACGCGACCCGCTTGCTCGCCCAGGGCGGTGCGGCGGCGCGCCACCTCGTCGGGGGCCACGCCGTTGCCGTAGGCGTCGGTCAGCTCGCCCCGGGTCAGCCAGACGATAACCACCCGGTCGCCGCGCGCCCTCTGGGCCAGTACGGTGCCCGCCGCACCTACCTCGTCGTCGGGGTGGGCGAGCCCCAGCAGGAGCGTCAAGGGCCGGTCTTCCATAAGGCATAAGTAAAGTCCCGGGTGACGAGTTGCAAGGGAGCCGGCTTTACCCCATCCTCTCCGGGCTTAGCCATATTGAGCTCCGCTTAACCCGGTGACGGTTTCTATCCTCTTCGCCCTGCCGTGGACGCTGCTCCCGCTGCTGGCGCTCCTCATCATGCGGCGGCGCCCCACACTCGAACGGTGGCCCCCGCTAGCGGCCGGCGGGGCGCCCTTGGTGTCGGCGATCGTCCCGGCGAGGAACGAGGAGCAGAACGTGGGGGCGTGCCTGGACGGGCTGCTCGCTTCGGACTATCCGCGCTTGGAGGTGCTGGTGGTGGACGACGGCTCCAGCGACCGTACCGCCGAAGTGGTACGCGCCCGCGCCGGTCCCGGTTTGCGCTTGATGCGCGCCGGGGCTCTCCCGCCCGGATGGTTCGGTAAGCCGTGGGCGTGCTGGCGGGGTGCCGCCGAGGCGACGGGCGAGCTACTCCTGTTCACCGATGCGGACGTGATCTACCACCCCGAGGCGATCTCCCGGGCCGTCTCGCTGCTAAAAGACCGGCGCGCCGACCTGGTCACGCTCATCCCCCGCCAACTCCTCGCTTCGTTCTGGGAACGGCTGGTGATGCCGCAGATCACCACCATGATGCAGCTCCGCTACCCCGACCCGGAGCGGGTGAACCGCTCCCGGCGCGCCCGCGACAAGCTGGGGGTGGGCGGCTTCCTGCTCCTGCGGCGGGAGGCGTACCAAGGCATCGGGGGCCACCTCTCGGTGCGGTTCGAAGTGGCAGAGGACTTGCGGCTCGCCCAAGGGCTCCACGCGGCCGGCCGGCGAGTGGTACTGGCGGTGGGCGACCGCTTCGTTTCGGTGCGCATGTACCGGTCTCTGCGCGAGATCTTCGAGGGATGGACCAAGAACGTTGCCATCGCCTCCCGGCAGGTGGTGCCCGCCGCTTTGCGCGCCGCCACCCCCTGGCTGCTGGTGGGCTGGCTGCTGTTGGCGTGGCTGTTTCCGCCGCTGGTGCTACTGCTGGTGGCGGCGGGCGCGCTGGGGGCGGGGTGGGGGGTGTGGGGTGGGGTGGCGGCCGGGGCGGGGGTGCTGTTCTGGGCAGTAGTTTACCGGCGGCTCGGGCTCCCGCTCTGGTACTCTCTCCTCTTTCCGTTCGGCGCCGCCGTTGCCGCTGCCATCCTCCTCTGCAGCGCGCTCAGGGGCGGGCGGGTGAGATGGAAGGGGAGGGAGTACCGGGTCGAGCAATGATCGTACGGGAGCTGAGAGAAGGGTTGGCCCTCTTCGACCAGCAGGAGCACGCCCGGCTGTCGGGCGAGATGGCACGGGCGTGGGGACGGCCGCCCTTCGCCGCCGTCCCCGAGGAGGTGGTCGTGGCCGCTCGGGTTCACGACGACGGCTGGCCCGAATGGGACCGCCACCCCCGGCTGGACCCGCGCAGCGGCCGCCCCCACGACTATACGGCTACGCCTCCGGACGACTACCTGGAGGTGTGGGAGCGCGGCGTGGAGCGGGGGTGGAGCAGGGGCGACCTGGCCGGACTGCTGGTGAGCTTGCACGGGTGCCGCTTCTTCCGGCGCAAGAAGAGGCCGCCCGAGCGGGCTTTTCTGTTACGCGAGAGGCGGCGCCAAGCCGGCGCCCTGGCCCGGCTCGGCTTAGGAGCTACCGGCACCGGGCTGCTCCCGGAGCCGGTCGGGAGCTGGCACGAGTGGCTCTACTTTTGGGACGGGCTCTCCCTCTTTCTGTGCCACGGGTGGCCGTCTCCGTGGCGGAGCGGGGTCGAATCCAGCGCGGGTACGCGCCAGATGGTGGCCCGCCGCAGCGGAAAGGGGGCGGTTTTATCTCCCTTCCCCTTCTCGCGGGAGGTGCGGCTCGAGGCGCGCGCGCGTCTAGTGCCGGAGCGGCAGTACCCGGACCAAGCGGCGCTCGACCACGCCCTTGACAGTGCCAAGGAGCGCACCTTTACCTATACTCTGGCCGCGGGGTAGGGGGTCGGGTGGGCGGAGCCGTCTGGCCCCGGGACCGCGGCGCGGTTATCTTTTTCATAGTACACCGACCCGAGGGGAGAATGGCATGACCGAGAGCTCCGATCAGCGAGGATCACGGGAAAGTCGAGAAACGCCCCCGAGCCGGCCCGAAAGGACGGGCGACCCCCGCTCCGGAGATCGCAGGGGGGGCGACCGGAGGAGAACCGACCGCCGGGCGCCGCCGCCGGTGTGGCGCCGCCCCTGGGCCTTGGTAGGTTACGGAGCTCTGGCCGCGCTCGTCCTGGTGGTGGCGCTGCGGGGCAATGGCGGCGACGAAGAGGAGGAGGAACCGCAGGCGGAGATCCTGGCAGAGGGGACACCGCCCCCCAGCGGTTCCTCCGACGCCGTGGTCCTCGGCGCCCCGGTGGAGGTCGCCATGCAGGGGTCGGATTACGAGCGGCTCCTGATCGAGGGAGACCAGGCGCGAGGCCGCTTGATCCGGGTGCTCCTTTTCTGCGCCCCGGTCTCGTCCACCTCTATCCGCGAGGTGGATAACCCGGAGAGGCGGGTGGTGGCCCTAGGCGACAGTGACCGGCGGGTCCCGACCGCCGACTGCAAGTGGGGAGAGGCGGGGGGAGATCGCCGCCCCGACCTGGTCCTGTTGGTGCCGCCGGGGCTGGCCGAGAGCTTCGCGGCCCAGCCGGTGGTGACCGACGGCTTCATCCGCCGCCGCCGTCTGGTGGCCGACGTGGAGTGGGTGGGACGATCCGAGTCGCTGTCGCTGCGCACCGCCAGCATTTTGCGGCGCGTGGTCGAAGGGTCGCCCTAACCGTACTCCTGCGGCCCTTGCCTCAACCCTTGGCTACCAGCGCCAGCTCTAGCCGCCGCCGGAGCTCGGCGTCACCCATGCTTCCGAGGGACGCCGCAGCCGCCTCCGGGCTGTTGAAGGTCACCGTGGTGGGGATCGGTTCGGCGTTCTGGTCCCCGTCCGCCGGGCGGAAGCAGAGCCGGGCGCCAGCCCTCAGGTGGGCCACTGTCTCCGCCACCGCCACCGCCTCCCACTCGCTTCCGTCGGCGGCCGTTACCCGCCGCGGTACCGTCTCCATCTAGCTTCTCCGGGTTACGGGTTCAGCCCTTCAGGGCCCCCAACAGAGCGGCTCCCGCGGCTTCTACCTGCCAGCGCCGCACGCCCGGCACCTCCGTCAGCTCGTCGGGGGTAGACGGGCCCCGGGCCGCGACTTCTGCCAGCACGGCTCGGGAGATCAGGAAGCCGGGGTCCAAGCCGAGCTCTCCGGCGCGCTCGCCCCGGGCACGGCGCATTCTCTCCACCGCGGCTTCCCCTTCCGGGTTACGCTCCCGGCGGGGTCCACGCGGAAAGCCGGGAAGCTCGTTCTCGGGTACTTCCAGGGCGCGCCCGACCGCCGCCAAGATCTCGCTGCTCCGCTCCTCGGCGAGGCGGCCGGGAACGGCGCGCAGAGAGCGCAGCGCCGGGGGGGTGCGCGGTGGCGTGGCGGCCAGAGCGAGCAGGGCGTCGTTGGAAGTAACCCGGAAAGGGGCCCGGTCGAGAGACTCGGCCACGCCCTCGCGCCAGGCGTACACCTCCCGCAGCACCGCCAGACCTCGCGGTGGCAAGTCGCGGGCGCCCTTGAGCCGCAGATAGGCGGGACCGTCTTTTTCTCCGCTCCACCGGGTTCGGGCGCGCAGGGCGAACTCCTGCTCGGCCCAACTCAGCCGCCCCCTCTGCTCCAGCCGGTCGCGCAGGCGGTTGCGCAGGGTGGGGAGGTGGGCGGTGTCGGTGGCGGCGTACGCCTTCATTTCGCGGCTCAGCGGTCTTTCGGCCCAATCCGCCCGCTGGAACTTTTTGGGAATGGAAAGCCCTAGAAACTCCTTTAGCACTGCGTCGAGGCCGAGCCGCCGCGAGCCTAAGAACGCCGCCGCCACCTGCGTGTCGAAGAGGTTGCTGACGGTGATCCCGGCGTCGCGGTCCAGGAGGCGTAAGTCGTAGTCGGCGTCGTGGAAGATGATCTCGCTGCCGGGGCGCGCGAAGAGGGGCCCCAGCGGCGCGAGGCCGGAGACGGCTAGCGGGTCCACCAGCACTGTCTTCTCCGGGGTGGAGAGCTGGAGAAGCGCCACGGTGTCGCGGTAACGGTGGTATCCGGCCGCCTCGGTGTCGGCGCCGAGCAACGGTTCCGAACCTAGTTCGGCGGCTAGTTCGGCCAGCTGGTCGTCGTCGTCCACGTATCGGTAAGGAGTCTCCATGACGGCGTGAACTTCGCGCTAGGGGAGTGGCGTCGCAAGCCAAAGACAATCACTTTACCACGCCATGATACGGCGCACCAAGATCGTATGTACCCTGGGGCCCGCTTCCTCGGACCGAAAGCGCATCGCTTCGCTCATTCGGGCGGGGATGGACGTGGCTCGCATCAACTTCTCCCACGGCGAGCTAGAGGACCACGCCGAAACCATCCGCGACCTCCGCGACGAGGCGCGGGAGCTGGAAAGGCCGGTGGCCATTCTGGCCGACCTGCAAGGACCCAAACTAAGGGTGGGAGAGCTTCCCGCGCCGCTGGAGCTGGAGACCGGACAGGTGGTTAACTTCGCGCCCGAGGGGAGCCACAAGGCCGGGGAGATACCCACTACCTACGACCGGCTGGCCCACGACTTGGAGCCCGGGGACGTGGTCTTGTTGGCCGACGGTATGATGGAGCTGATCGTGGAAGACGTCGAGCCCCCGCGTGTCCGCATGCGGGTGATTCACGGGGGGGAGCTCTCTTCTCACAAGGGCATCAACCTCCCCGGGGTGATGCTCGGTATCCCAGCCCTCACCGAGAAGGATCGCGCCGACCTGCGCTTCGCGGTGGAGCACGGGGTGGACTACGTGGGGTTCTCGTTCGTGCGGGAGGCGTCCGACGTCCAGGACCTGGCCCGGCGCATCCCCAAAGACGGTCCGCTGGTAGTGGTCAAGATCGAGAAAGGGTTGGCGCTCAGGAATCTGCAGCCGATCCTGGAGGCGTCGGCCGCCGCCATGGTGGCGCGCGGAGACCTGGGGGTGGAGCTGCCGTACGAGAAGGTGCCGCTCGCCCAGAAGCAGATGATCCAACTCGCTAACCTGTTCGGCAGGCCGGTCATCACCGCCACCCAGATGCTCGAGTCTATGATCGAGAACCCGCGCCCCACCCGGGCCGAGGCCTCCGACGTAGCCAATGCCATCATCGACGGAACCGACGCAGTCATGCTCTCGGCCGAGACAGCGATCGGCAGTTTTCCGGTGGAGGCGGTCAAGGCGATGGTGCGCATCGCCGGGGAGATCGAGCGGTCCAGCGTAATGGAGGGCGGGCCTCGCTACGACCTTCCCCTGGAAGTAAAGACCAGCGCGTCGACGCCCACCGAGAGGGCCATCGCCTCGGCTACGGTGGAGGCGGTCCGGCGGCTCCACGCTCCCCTGATCGTGACCTTTACGCGGAGCGGCTTCTCGGCGCGGGTGGTGTCGTCCTTCCGCCCCCCCGTACCCATCCTGGCGGTCACCGATAACCCCCGCACTTACAACCAGCTAGCCCTGGTATGGGGCACCATCCCCCTACTCTGTCCGGAGAGCCCTTCTTTCGATGAAATGCTTGAGTTCGCCCGCGGCCATATAGTCGATACCGGGCTCGCCTCACGCGGAGACCGGGTGGTGCTCACCGCCGGGCTGCCCATGAACGTGCCCGGGACGACCAACCTACTGCGGGTAGAAGTGGTGTGAAGAGTGTGACGGGACAGATCTCGTGATTCTCCGTTTTTTGGGAACCGGTACCTCGTTCGGGGTGCCCGTGGTGGGTTGCGACTGCGCCGCCTGCACCTCCGACGACGCCCGCGACCGCCGCACCCGCCACGCCGCGCTGATCGAAGATAAGGGGCGCCGCGTGCTGGTGGATACGCCCCCCGAGCTGCGGCTCCAGCTCCTGGCCGCCGGCGTCGACCGGGTCGACGCGGTCTGGTACACCCACTGCCACGCCGACCACACCCACGGCGCCGATGACTTGCGCGTCTTTTCGGGCCGCTACCGGAAGCCGGTGCAGGCGTACGCCTCGGAGGCGTGCGCGGCCGAACTCAGCGACCGGCTGCGCTACGTCTTCGACCCCAGCGCCGAGCCGTTGGTGGGGGTTAGCCGTCCGGACGTGCGGCTGCATACCTTCCGGGCCCACCAGCCGGTCAATATCGCCGGTTTCACCATGTTGCCGCTCCCCGTGCCGCACGGTTCTCAAGAGGCCTTCGGCTTCCGGGCGGGAGAGTTGGGTTACATCACCGACGCCAAACGGCTCCCGGGGCGCACCCGGGTCGCCTTGGAAGGGGTGCGGGTGCTGGTCCTCAACGCCCTTTGGTCGGAGAAGAGCCGCGCGCCCCACCCCACCCACTTTACGCTCGAGGAGGCGGTCACGGTGGCTGGCCAGGTCGGCGCCGGGCGAACCTACCTGACCCATCTGAGCCACCGGGTGCGCCACGCCGAGACCGAAGAGTGGCTGCCGGAGGGGGTTTACCTGGCTTACGACGGACTGGTGGTCGAGGTGTGAACGGAGTGGACCACGACATGATAGAATCCGCGGGCATCCGGCTCGACCACACCAACATGACGCGCCCCGCGCTCGGCGGCGGGCGCGGCATTGACCCGGCCCGGTTCGAGGCGCTCGCCGGGCGGTTCCGGGAGCTCCACGCCCGAGTGGACGGGCAGCGCGAAGCTGGCGAGCTGGGTTTCTACCAGCTTCCCTACGACACCGCAGGGGCTGGTGAGATCGAGCGTTTCGCACAGGGCCCGGGCCAGGCGTTCGAGGCGGTGGTGGTGCTCGGTATCGGGGGGTCGGCCCTGGGGGCGACAGCGCTCCGCACCGCCCTCCTGCACCCGTTCTGGAACGAGCTGGGGCTGGATCAGCGCGACGGCTACCCCCGGCTCTACGTGCTCGACAATGCGGACCCGGTAGGGGTGCGCGGCGTGCTCGAGCGGGTGGAGCTCGGCCGTACCCTGTTCCTGGTGGTCTCCAAGTCGGGGGGCACACCCGAGACCATGAGCCAGTTCCTGATCGTGCGCGAGCGGCTGGAGCGGCAACTGGGTGAAGCGTACCGGGGCCACCTGCTGTTCGTGACCGACCCGGAGCAGGGGGTGCTCAGGCGCCTGGCCCGCGAGGAGGGTGTCCCCGCGCTCGCCATTGCTCCCAACGTGGGCGGGCGCTTCTCGGTGCTCTCTCCGGTCGGGCTGGTGCCGGCCGCTCTGGTGGGTATCGACGTGCAAGAGCTGCTGGCGGGGGCGCGGGAAATGGACCAAAGCTGCCGCGGCGACGACCTCGGCGGCAACCCGGCCGGCGGGTACGCCGCCCTCCAGTACCTGGCCGACACCGAACTGGGGGCATCCGTCCACGTGATGATGCCGTACGCCGACCGGCTAAGCGGCGTGGCCGACTGGTTCTGCCAGCTCTGGGCCGAATCCTTGGGTAAACGGCGAGACCTGGCGGGAAACGAAGTATTCGCGGGCCCTACGCCGGTATCCGCCCTCGGCCCCGCCGACCAGCACTCCCAGGTGCAGCTCTACATTGAGGGGCCGTTCGACAAGACAGTGACCTTGCTGGCCGTGCGCGAGCGCGAGGGCGACTTGGAGATCCCCCGGCTCTACGGCGGCGTCCCCGAGCTGGCGTATCTGGGCGGCCACACCCTGGGCGGTTTGCTGGACGCCGAGCGGGAAGCCACCGCCGACGCGCTCGCCCGCGAGGGGAGGATGAACATGACCGTGGAGTTGCCGCGCGTCGACGCCCGTTCGCTGGGCGGGCTGCTATTCATGCTGGAGGTCGCCACCGTGTACGCGGGCGGCTTCTACCGGATAAACCCCATGGACCAGCCGGGCGTGGAGTTGGGCAAACGGCTCACCTACCAGCGCATGGGGCGGGAAGGGTATTAAAGGAGGAGTTCCCGGAACCGGCCTTTTTTGCCGCGGTAGTAGGAATCGGCAGGTAACCCTTACCTCTGGAGAAAGCGATGGAGAAGCTCAAGGTTTTCGGACTTATGGTGGTGCTAACCGTGCTGCTGGTAGGGCTCGGCGGGTATATCGGCGGCAACGGCGGAGCTATGCTCTTCTTCGTGATCGCCTTGGCCATGAACTTCGGCATGTACTGGTTCAGCCACAAAATAGTGTTGCGTTCGTACCGCGCCCACGTCATCCAACCGGGCGAGGAAGGCGGCCGCTTCGACCCGCTCTACAAGATGGTGGACCGGTTGCGCCAGAACGCCGGACTGCCCATGCCCACGGTGGCCGTCTCCGAGCAGCCGCAGCCGAACGCCTTCGCCACCGGCCGCAACCACGAGCACGCCGTGGTCTGCGTGACCCGGGGGATGTGGGAGCTGGTCTCGCGCGGCCAGATGAGCGCGGAAGAGTTGGCAGGGGTCATCGCCCACGAGCTCGCCCACATCAAGCACCGACACATGCTAGTGATGGCGGTGGCCGCGAGCATGGCCGGCGCCATCACGTTGATCGGCCACGTTCTCCAGTGGGGCGCCATCTTCGGGGGGCACGACGAAGAGGGCAACAACCCGCTGGCGCTGTTGGCGCTGGCTATTCTGGCCCCCATCGCCGCCACCGTGGTCCAGCTGATGATCTCGCGGCGCAACGAGTTCGAGGCCGACGCGGGCGGCGCCGCCATCAGCGGCAAGCCGCTCGCCCTGGCCAGCGCTCTGCGCAAGATCGAGATGATCGCCGAGCGGCACCCCATGCGCGTAAACCCCTCGGCGTCTCATCTGGCCATCATCAACCCGCTGGCGGGCGTGGGTGGTGTCTCCCGCTTTTTCCGCACCCACCCGCCTACCGAGGAAAGGGTGGCGGCGCTCCAGCGCATCGCGGCGGGGCGGTAACGAACTGCGTTACTCCGGTTCTGAAGGCAAGGGCCGCTATCTGCTAGTCCTCAACCGTAAGGCGGGGTCGGTGGACGCGGGGCGCCTCCGGCGCACCCTCGGGGGCGCCTTCGCGTTTCGGGGCATGCCGTTCGACCTGGTCGAGGTGGCCGAACCGGGCGACGGCGAGGAGGCTGCGCGCCAGGGCGTCGCCGCAGGGTACCGTGCGGTGGTGGCGGTGGGCGGTGACGGCACCCTGGCCGAGGTGGTTACCGGGCTGGCGGGCAGCGGCGTGCCCCTGGGAGTGATTCCGCAAGGCACGGGTAACCAGGTGGCCGGCAACCTCGGCATTCCGCACGACCTCGAGCGCGCTGTCGACTTTATCCAGGCGGGGCGGAGCGCGCCCATGGACCTGGGCCAGATCGTCGGCGGCCGCTACTTCGCCCTCATGGCCGGCGCCGGGTGGGACGCCGAGGTGATGGCCGTGGCCACCCAAAAGATGAAAGACCGCTGGGGTTTCGGCGCCTACCTGTACGCCGGGCTGCGCAAGTCGCTCGCCCCGGCCTCGTCGCACTTTCACATCGTGGCCGACGGGCGCGAACTCGAGGTGCGAGCCGCCACTGTGCTAGTGGCCAACGTGGGGCAGATCGTGGCGCGCCTTCTTCCGGTGGGGGTGCGGGTGGGGCCCGACATCTCGTTCCGGGACGGTCTGCTGGACGTATGCGTCTTCGCGCCGCGCACCCTGCCCGGCGTGGCGGCCGTGCTCTGGCGGGTGGCGCGCAAGCGGTACCGGGGCGACGATCGGATGCTCTACCTGCAGGCGCGCGAGGTGACCGTTGAATCAGAAACCCCAGTGGTCACCCAGTTAGACGGCGACCCTCTGGGCGAGACGCCGCTGAGCGCGCGAGCCGTGCCCGAAGGGGTGCGGGTGCTGGTGCCGTAGCCCCGGAGTTGAATCCCGGCTCCAGCCGTCGTAGCTTGAGCGGGTTATGCCCGAGGAGCACCTGACCGTCCGGGGCGCCCGCGCCCACAACCTCCAGAGTATCGACGTCGCCCTCCCTCGCGACCGGCTGATCGTGATTACGGGGTTGTCGGGGAGCGGTAAGTCATCTCTCGCCTTCGACACTATTTACGCCGAGGGGCAGCGCCGCTACGTGGAGTCTCTCTCGGCGTACGCCCGCCAGTTTTTGGGGGTGATGGAGAAGCCCGAGGTGGACGCCATCGAGGGGCTATCACCCGCCATCTCCATCGAGCAAAAGAGTGCTGGCAGTAACCCGCGCTCCACCGTGGGCACCGTCACCGAGGTGTACGATTACCTGCGGCTGCTGTGGGCGCGGGCGGGCACTCCCCACTGCCCGGAGTGCGGTGCGCCGGTACAGCGCCAGAGCGCCAGCCAGATCGTGGACCGCCTGCTCGGCTTGCCCGCCGGGAGCCGTCTCGAGGTACTCGCCCCCCTGGTGCGCGGCCGCAAGGGCGAATTTCGCGACCTCTTCGAGGAGGCGCGCAGGAAAGGGTTCGTGCGCGCGCGGGTAGACGGCGAGCTAACCGACCTGCAGAGCCCGCCCGCGCTCAAACGGAGGCAGAACCACGACATCTCGGTGGTGGTCGACCGCTTGGAGGTGAGCCGGGACGACCGGGACCGGCTGGCCGATTCGGTCGAAACCGCGCTGCGCACGGCTGACGGCGTGGTCGAGGTCCACCGGTACGACTCCGGCGAGGAGCCGGAACGGCACCTTTTTTCCGAGCACAACGCCTGCGTGAAGTGCGGGGTCAACATCCCCGAATTGGAGCCGCGCCAGTTTTCCTTCAACTCTCCGTACGGGGCATGCCCCGCCTGCGGGGGCATCGGGGTGCGCCAGGAGCCGGACCCCGAGTTGGTGCTTGGCGACCCCTCCATCTCTATCCTGGAGGGGGTGGTCCTGCCCTGGGGCGTGCCGAGGGGTCACCTGCGAGACACCATACTGGCGGGGTTGGCCGAGGCCCTCGGCTTCGGTCTGAACACGCCGTGGGGAAAGTTGCCCGAGCGGATACGCACCATTCTCCTGCACGGGGCCAGCGCGCCGGGCGCGGGACGGGTGCCGGCCAAGCTGCGCTGGAAGGGGATTCTCGCCGATCTCCGGGCGCGCCACTGGGACACCTCGAGCGACTCGGTGCGCGACAACCTGGAGGAGTACATGGTGGCGCTGCCCTGTTCGGTCTGCGGCGGCGCCCGGCTCCGACGCGAGAGTTTGGCGGTGACGGTGGGGGAAAGATCGATCGGGGAGGTGGTAGAGTTGACGGTGGACCACGCCCTCAGCTTCTTCCGCGGGCTCTCGCTAGCGGGAGGACTGCCGGAAGACGTGAGCGGACCGATCCTCAAGGAGGTGACCGAACGGCTCTCCTTTCTGGTCGGAGTGGGTCTGGAGTACCTCACCCTGGGCCGCTCGGCCGAAACCCTCTCGGGCGGCGAGGCGCAGCGCATCCGCCTGGCTACCCAGATCGGCTCCCGGCTGGTGGGGGTCCTCTACATACTGGACGAGCCGTCCATTGGGCTCCACCCGCGCGACAACGGCCGACTGCTCGATACCCTCCGCCAGCTACGGGACTTGGGCAACACGGTGATCGTGGTGGAGCACGACGAGGAGACTATCCGTGCGGCCGACCACATCGTGGATCTCGGTCCGCGGGCCGGGCGGCACGGGGGGCGGGTGGTGGCGGAGGGGGGCGTCGAGGCCGTGCTGGCTTCCGGGGAGTCGCTCACGGGCGCTTACTTACGGGGAGAGCGGGAGATCCCCCTCCCCCACCAGTACCGCTCCGTCGGCCCCGGAGGCTGGCTCCGTATCGAGGGGGCACGCCACCACAACCTGCGAGATTTGAACGTCGACATCCCGCTCGGCTGTTTCGTGGCCGTGACGGGGGTGTCGGGGTCGGGTAAGTCGACGCTGATCAACGACATCCTCTGGAACTCCCTAGCCCGGCGCTTTTACCGGGCCAAGAGGGTGCCCGGCGCCCACGACCGGATTACCGGGCTCGACCGGGTAGACAAGGTGGTGGACATCGACCAATCCCCCATAGGCCGCACTCCCCGCTCCAACCCGGCTACCTACACCGGACTGTTCACCATTATCCGCGAGCTCTTCGCCGAACTACCCGAGAGCCGTATGAGAGGGTACGCGCCGGGCCGCTTCTCCTTCAACGTCAAGGGGGGAAGGTGCGAGGCGTGCCAGGGGGACGGGCTGGTCAAGATAGAGATGCACTTCCTGCCCGACGTGTACGTGCCGTGCGACGTTTGCCGTGCCCGCCGCTACAACCGCGAAACTCTGGAGGTGTACTACAAAGGCCGCAACATCGCCGACGCGTTGGAGCTGACCGTCGACGAGGCGCTAGAGCTGTTTAGCGCGGTGCCGCGGCTCAAGCGTTACCTCCTGACCCTGTCGGAGGTCGGGCTAGGGTATATCCACCTCGGCCAACCGGCCACCACGCTGTCGGGGGGAGAGGCGCAACGGGTCAAGCTGGCCACCGAGCTTTCCAAGCGGGCCACCGGACGGACCCTCTATATCCTGGACGAACCGACCACCGGCCTGCACTTTGAGGACGTGCGCATGCTCCTGGAGGTGCTCCACCGGCTGGTCGACAGGGGCAACACCGTGCTGGTGATCGAGCACAACCTGGACGTGGTCAAGACCGCGGACTGGATCGTCGACCTCGGTCCGGGGGGGGGACCCGAGGGGGGAGAAGTAGTAGCCGCGGGACCGCCCGCGCGGGTAGCTCGGACGGCCGGTTCGCATACGGGGCGGTTTCTCGAGCAGAGGTTCGGGGTCGGGCGCGAGAGTAAACAAGCCGCGGGAGCGGAGTGAACCTCCTGGCACACTTCCCGGAGCGGCGTATATTGAGAGGTGACGCCGTCTGCCCAGCTAGACCGCGCGGGCGGCGCGTGAGAAACTTTTTCGCCCCGAGTCCGTAAGCCATGATGGCGTGGTGGTTCCTCGTCCTGTTGATGGTCTGCGCGCTGGTCGTGTGGGCCGTCGCCTTGTTCTTGCCCCCCGGGCGTGGGCAGGGGGACGCGCGACTCGAGGGCGAGCTAGCCCAGCTCCAGCGTGAATTCGACCGGCTCTCGCTACGGGTGGACCGGCTCCTGGACGAGCAGTCCTTTCTGGTGCGGATGTTGGACGACAAGGAGCAAGGCCGGTTGCCGGGCGGCGCGGCCGGCCGGCCGGCTCAAGCGGACTCACCTTCAGAAGAGCGAGCCGAATGACCACACGCGAAGACCTAGAGAGCTTTCTGCTGCGGGCCGGGTTGGAGTCCGAGGAGATCGGGGAGGGGATGTGGTCGGTCCCGGTCTCCGAGGACGGCAAGCGGATGATAATCCACTACTCTCCCCCTCACCTGATCTTGCGGGTACGGGTTATGCCCGTTCCCGAGGAGGGGAGTGGGGCCGCTCTGTTACGTCGGCTCCTGGAACTCAACGCCTCCGACCTGGTGCGGGGCGCGTACGGGATCGACGGCGACGAGATCATCCTCTCGGACGCCCTGGAGATGGAACGGCTCGACTTCGCGCAGTTCCAGGACGCCCTGGACGCCGTCCAGGTGGCGGTGGCCTCGCACCGCGAGCCGCTCGCGCGCTTCGTCCGTTCCGAGACCCAGACCTCCTAACCGTATCCGGCCATGGGAATCTTCCAACGACTCTCCACCCTGCTCAGGTCCAACGTCAATGATATGATCGCCCAGGCCGAGAACCCCGAGAAGGTGCTCAACCAGCTCCTACTCGACATGCGCGGACAGCTCACCAAGGCGAAGCGCGAGGTGGCCGCGGCCATCGCGGACGAGCGCAAGCTCAAAGCCCAGGCGGATGACGAGCGCCGCCAGAGCGGCGATTGGGAGAAGCGGGCGGTGATAGCGGTCCGGCAGGAGCGGGACGACCTAGCCCGCCAGGCCCTGGTGCGCCAGGAGGAACACGCTGGCCGCGCCCTTTCCCTGCACGAAACCTGGCAGCGCCAGGCGGTCGAGACCGGGAAGCTCAAAAACGCCCTCCGGCAGCTCAACGATAAGATGGAGGAGCTACGCCGCAAAAAGAACCTGCTGGTGGCCAAGCACAAGCGTGCCCAAGCCCAGCGGCGTATCCACGACACCATGTCGGGGCTCTCTGACCGCTCTGCGTTCGAGGCTTTCGACCGCGTGGCCGGCCGCATCGAGGAGTCCGAGCGGCGGGTACTGGCCGAGGCGGAGGTGAGCGAGGAGTTGAGCGGCGACACCCTGGAGCAGGAGTTCGAGCAGCTGGAGTCGGGCGGCGACGCCGACGCGCGGCTACTGGAGTTGAAGCGGAAGATGGGTCTGCTCCCGGCCGATCCTTCCCGCCGGCTCACCGACGGCGTCTCCAAGGCCGGCTCCGGTGGGGCGTCCCCCGTGCACGAGGCCGAGCTACTGGAAGAGTTCGAACGCCTGGAGAAAGATAGGCCGGGAGGTTAGCAGGCGTCTAACCTACCGCGACTTCCCCTTTCCCGGTAAATTGTATACAATTACCGGGCCCAGACCTTACGCCTTGTGCGCAACCACCGCTACCTGATCCTGGCCGAGGGCCACTTCGGTCCGGAGTCTTCCAAGACCGCCACCAGCGCGGTCCGCTACCTTCCTGAGCGGGTGGCCGCGGTGATCGATAGCCGCTTCGCCGGCAAGACCGCCGCGGACGTGCTCGGCTTCGGAGGCGCGATTCCGATGGTGTCCACGCTAGCAGAAGGTCTCTCGCACCTCCCCAGCGCGCTGTTGGTGGGTATCGCCCCCCAGGGGGGGCGGCTACCCGAACCGTGGCGAGAGGTCTTGCGCGGCGCGGCGCGTGCCGGTTTGGACCTGGTCAGCGGGCTTCACACCTACCTCTCGGACGACCCCGAGTTCGTGCGGCTCGCCACCCGGGAGGGGGTCCGGCTGTGGGACCTGCGCGAGCCGCCCGGCGACCTACCCGTCTCCACCGGCCTGGCCCGCGAGGTGGACAGCTTCACCGTGCTCACGGTGGGCACCGACTGCAACGTGGGCAAGATGACCGCCGCCCTGGAGATGCGCGCCGCTCTGCAGGAGCGGGGCGTAAAAACGGCTTTCGCTGCCAGCGGCCAGACCGGTATCCTGATCGAGGGGCGGGGCATAGCGGTGGACGCGGTCAAGGCCGACTTCATAGCGGGTGCCGCCGAGCGCCTGGTACTGGAGGCGGCGGCGGAAGGCCCCGAGGTCATCCTGGTAGAGGGGCAGGGGTCGCTCGTCCACCCCGGCTACTCGGGAGTGACCCTCGGGCTCCTGCACGGCTCCCTGCCCGACGCCATGATCCTCTGCCATCTTCCAACCCGCCAGCACGTCTACGGGGGAGACGGCGCTTACAGCTGGATGCCTCTGCCCCCCCTGGCCCAGATGGTCGAAGTGTGCGAGCGCGCGGCGGAGCCGCTCAAGCCGTCGCGGGTGATCGGCGTGGCGCTAAATAGCTGGGATCTGCGCGAGGATGAGGCGCTGAGGGCGGTGGAGCGGGCAGAGGAAGAGACCGGGCTACCCGCCACCGATCCGGTCCGCTTTGGCGCCGGGCCGCTGGCCGAGGCGGTTATACAAGCTCGATCAGCTGGGTTGGGAAAGGGCAAACTGGCCGCGTACGCCCCGCTCGCGGATAGCGGCGCGTGACCAGGAGAGCGCGGGCGAAGAGGGCTTCACCAGTTGATCGTTCCCTGCTTGCTGGTATCAACCTCCTCGGCCTCGCCCGTCTTGAAGAGGAACTTCTCGGTGTTATCCAGCAAAAAGTTGCGCGCCTCCGGGTCGCGGAGGTTGAGCCCGTAGTGGTTGATGAGCATGGTCTGGTAGTGGAGCCACTCGCCCCAGCAGCTCTGGCAGATCTCTTGCTGGATCCTCTCTCCGAAGTCGTTGGGGAAGGGGGGCGCCGGCATCGGTTCGCCCCGGTTTCCGCAGCGCGCGCACTGTATGCTCTCCATCGTCATGGTTCCGCCTTTGTGAGTTTCGCGATTTACCCCCCGCCACTATACAGCCCACCCGGCCCACGGTTCAAACCGGCGGGTGAAGGGTGAGCGGAGAACCGGCCCTGCCGGTCCGGCTCTCCGACAGCGGACGCACCGCCACCTGGAACCTGGCCCTCACCCGCGCCCGCGTCGTGGAGTTGGAGGTCCGCCTCCCCGATGGCTCGCTGGCCCGGCGCGGCGCGAGGAACAGCGGCCGGGCCCGGGTCCGCGCGGGCGAGCGGATCGAGCGGGTATACCCCGCCGCCCCAGGGGGGTGACAGAGCGCCCCTAGGCCGGGTATATTTCGGCATGGCGACAGAATCACTGGGACAGCGGCGCACTCCGCAGCGCCAAGCGATACAGCGAGTGATCGAACGCTCTTCCGGCCCCCTTACGGTGGGCGAAATCCAACTCCGGGCCCAGCAGCGCGTTGCCCGGCTGGGCATCGCCACCGTGTACCGGACGGTGGGGCTGCTGCGAGACGCGGGCTGGCTGCGGGAAGTGGTGCTACCCTCGGGCGAGACCCGCTACGAGCAGAGCGGATTAGGCCACCACCACCACTTTCAGTGCCGGATATGCGACCAGGTGACTGATCTGGACGAGTGCCCGGTCTCCATCCCGGACCGGGACGACTTCTCGGGCGGCTTCGTGGTAGAAAGTCACGAAGTTACTCTCTACGGCGTGTGCCCGGAGTGTGGCTAGCGGGGATCGTTTTATTTTCCAAAGGGTTATAAAGCGTGTTACGGTAGCTACCCGCGCCCCGCCACCATGCACGCTGCACCGGTCACCGAACTGGTATCCGCCCTCGCGGCGCGGATGAAAGAGTCCCGCGAGGCGCTCAGCCGGCGGTGGCTGGAGCGCATCAAGCAGCGCGTCAACATCGACGAGAACCAGGTCTTCCCCACCGAAGAACTCCTGGACCACATCCCCATCCTCATCACCGGGATCGCCAACTACCTCGACGACCCGGCAGACGAAATCAGCGCCGACGTGCCGGTGCTGGACAAGGCGTTCGAGTTGGGCGGTTTGCGTTACTCGCAAGGGTTCCCGGCCCACCAAATTCTCAAGGAGTACGAGATTCTGGGCGGTGTCCTCTTCGACTTTCTGGGCGCCAGCGCGGAAGAGATTGGCGCCCGCTGCGGCCAGAGCGAACTCTTCGCTTGCGCCCACCGGCTCTTCCGGGCCGTGGCGGTGATCCAACAGGCCACGACGCTCCACTACCTGCGGCAAGCTGACCGGCGGGTTCACGAGCGGGAGGAGCGGCTGCGCGGATTCAATCGGATGGTCTCGCACGAGCTGAAGAACCGTCTGGGAGCCGTGCTGGGGGCGGGGCAGCTCCTCCACGAGGGTGTGGACCAGGAAGGGCGAGACCGGCTTGCCTCCATGGTGGTGGAGAACGCCCAGGGGATGCAAGCCCTGATCGAAAACCTCTCGGCCCTCTCGCAGCTGGACGGCGACGCCCGCCGACAGCGCAACATCCTCCTTTCCCAAGCGGTGTTCGAGGCCGTACGCCAGCTCCGGGAGATGGCGCGGGCCCGGGGAGTACAGCTGCGGGTGGCCGAAGGGATGCCCGAGGTGGAGGTGAATGCGGCGGCGGTGGAGCTCTGCCTCTCCAACTATATCTCCAACGCCATCAAGTACCGTGACCCCGGCAAGTCCGAACAGTGGGTGGAGGTTCGGGGTCGTCTCCGCGATGGGGCAAGTGGCGGGGAGCTGCTGGTCGAAGTCCACGACAACGGGATAGGGGTCGATGAAAAGGCCGCCGGGCGTCTCTTCGAACGGTTCTTCCGGGCGCACCACCAGAGCAAGCCCGAGATCGAGGGGACGGGCGTGGGGCTGTCCCTGGTGCGGGAGACCGTGGAGACGCTCGGCGGCCGGGCGAACGCCCGGTCCGAACTGGGAGTGGGGTCTGTATTTGCCATCTCGCTGCCGTGCCGGAGGGACGCTGACCGCGGTAGTGACGCTTCCGTCCGCCCAGTCGAATTTGCCTCCAGCGTGTCTAGAGGTTGACCGGCGGCGAGCCGCCGGTATCTTTGTCCCTTCCCGAACGCCGGAGCCCTTCGGCGCGCCACTCACAACTCCCCGATGACGAAACCCGCGACCGCCACATCCCCCCCCTCAGTCGAAAACGGCCGCCGCGCCACCCGGGTGGACGTGCTCAAGCGCGCGGTCTCCGACCACCTCACCTACACCCTAGCCCGCGACCGGGGCCGGGCCACCGACCGCGACGTATACCGGAGCGTGGTGTGGGGCGTGCGCGACCGGTTGGCTGAGAGGTGGGCCGCCACCGAGCAGGACTACGGGGCTGGAGACGCCAAGCGGGTCTACTACCTGTCGCTCGAATTCCTCATGGGCCGGGCTCTGGGTAACGCCCTGCTAAACCTCGATTTGGAGGGCGAGGCGGCCGAGGCGTTGGAACAGCTCGGCTACCACTTGGAGGAGCTGCGCGAACTCGAGCCCGACGCGGGTCTCGGTAACGGCGGGCTGGGGCGGCTGGCGGCCTGCTACCTCGACTCGATGGCTACGCTGGGAATCGCCGGCTACGGCTACGGCATCCGCTACGAACACGGCATCTTCCGGCAGAAGATAGTGGCTGGCCGCCAGGTGGAAGTACCGGACAGTTGGCTCCAGTTCGGCAACCCGTGGGAAATCGAGCGGCCCGAGCGGCGCTACCTGGTTAACTTTCACGGCCGGGTCGAGAGCAACGGAGATGGCAAGGG
This sequence comes from Longimicrobiaceae bacterium, assembly GCA_050732775.1. Classification (GTDB taxonomy): domain Bacteria; phylum Gemmatimonadota; class Gemmatimonadetes; order Longimicrobiales; family Longimicrobiaceae; genus JBOHRN01. The sequence goes on from JBOHRN010000037.1 coordinate 121,221, forward strand.
CCGCACCCACTACCGCTGGGTAGACACCAGCGACGTCTTGGCGGTGGCGTACGACACCCCCATACCGGGCTACCGGAACGCCGTCGTGAACACCCTCCGGCTGTGGGCCGCCCGCTCCACCGAGGAGTTCGACCTCAAAGACTTTATTCAGGGCGACTACCTGGCGGCCGTCGAGTCCAAGATTCAGGGCGAGACCATCTCCAAGGTCCTCTACCCGCCCGACGACACCGGCAGCGGCAAGGAGCTACGGCTCAAGCAGCAGCACTTCTTCGTTTCGGCCACCCTCCAGGACATCCTGAACCGCTACAAACGGGAGCGGAAGACCTTCGCCGACTTTCCCGACAAGGTCCAGATCCAGCTCAACGACACCCACCCGGCCCTGGCCGTACCCGAACTCATGCGGCTTCTCATGGACGAAGAGGGTTTGGAGTGGGAAAAGGCGTGGGGTTTGGTCCGGCGTACCTTCGCTTACACCAACCACACGGTTCTTCCGGAGGCGTTGGAGAGGTGGGACGAGGAGCTGTTCGGCCAACTCTTGCCCCGCCACCTGACCATCGTGCATGAGATCGACCGGCGTTTCCGGGAGGAAGTGGCCGCGCGCTTCACGCCTGATCTCGAGCGGGTGGAACGTATGGCGATCCTCTCCGGGGGCGAGGTCCGCATGGCCAACCTGGCCCTGGTGGCGAGCCATACGGTCAACGGAGTGGCCGGGCTCCACAGTCAGATTTTGCGCGAGCGCGTCTTCCGGGACTTCCACCAGCTGTGGCCCGAAAAGCTGATCTCGGTGACCAACGGGGTCACCCCCAGGCGTTGGGTGATGAAGGCCAACCCCTCTCTCTCCGGGCTCCTGGACCGCACTATCGGGGACGGGTGGCGGCGAGACCTCACCCGGCTGGACGAGCTGGCCGGGCACGCCGCCGACGCGGACTTCCGGCAAGAGTGGCGGGGGGTCAAGCGGGCTAACCGGGAGCGGCTGGCACGGATGATCCAGAGCGAGACCGGCGTGGAGTTGAACCCGGGCTGGATGTTCGACGTGCAGGTGAAGCGCCTGCACGAGTACAAGCGCCAGCTCCTCAACGCCCTGCGGGTGGCCGACTTGTACCTGGAGCTGCGAGACAACCCGGAGCTGGACGTAGCTCCCCGGGCGGTCATCTTCGGGGGCAAGGCGGCGCCCACCTACTGGACCGCCAAGCTCGTCATCCACTTCATCAACGCCGTGGCCGCGGCGGTGAACGCCGAACGGGCCACGCGCGACAAGCTGCGGGTGGTATTTCTCCCCGATTACCGCGTTTCTTTGGCCGAAACGGTATTCCCCGGCAGCGACCTCTCCGAGCAGATCTCCACGGCGGGTTACGAGGCGTCGGGCACCGGCAACATGAAGTTCGCCTTGGGCGGCGCGCTGACCATCGGCACCATGGATGGGGCCAACGTGGAGATAGCCGAAGCCGTGGGCCGGGAGAACGTGTTCATCTTTGGACTCAGCTCGGGAAAGGTGGCTGGGCTCAAAGCCGGCGGTTACGACCCGCGGCTCTACTACCAGCGGAGCGCGCGGCTCCGGCGGGTGATAGACTTCGTGGCCGAGGGCGGTTTCTCCCCTGGCGAACCAGAGCTCTTCCAGCCGCTCGCGGCCGGGCTCCTGGAGAGCGACCCCTTCCTGGTGCTGGCCGACTTCGACTCCTACCTGGAGGCCCAGGAACGGGTGGACGAGGTGTGGCGCGAGCCGGAGCGGTGGACCAGTATGTCCATCCTGAACACCGCCCACTCGGGCTTCTTCTCCAGCGACCGTTCGGTGCGCGAGTACGCCGAGCGGGTGTGGCGCGTGTGAAGAGGATGAGCTTTGCCGCCGGCCCCGTTTAGGTATTCACGCGCCAGAGAAGCACGCCGGCTCCTGCCGCGAAGAGGAGGTTGGGCATCCAAGCGGCTAGTAGCGGGGGCAGGGTGCCGCTGGCCCCCACCGCCGTGCCTATGCGGAAAAGGAGCAGGTAGACCATGGTGGTCAACAGGGAGACGCCGACCCCCCACGCGGCCCCCCCCCGTTTGGAGCTGGTCGAGAGGGGCGCCCCGAACAGGATAATGACCAGGACCGCCACCGGCAGGGCGAGCTTCTGGTCGCGCTCTACCTTGAGTGGGTTGGGGTCTCCGCCCGAGCGGCGGATCGCCTCGATGAAGCGAGACATCTCTCCGTAGCGCATCTCCTCGGGGTCCTTGGGTTCGGCCAGGAGCTCTTCGGGCTCGGCCCGCACCGAGGGCATACGTAGCGAATCGAACACGAAGGTCTGCTCTGCTCCCGCCGAGAACAGCCGCAGGTACCCGTCCCGGAAGTTCCATGCGTCCCCGCTCCAACGGGCCCGGTCCGCGACCGCGTGTAGGCCGGGGAGCCCGCTGCCCGGCTCGGCCTCGATCATTACCCGCGACATCTCCCCGCCGGGGGCGTCCAGCCGGCGTACCGATAAAACCTCTCCCCCTTCTGCCTGAAACACGAAGTTGCTCCGGTGGGTGGCGTCCGATCCATCCACCGCGCCCAACGCCTCGGCCCGCAGCCGGTTGGTGACCGGGACCAGCTCGCCCAGTCCGAACGCGACCACGCTCAAGCCAGCGCCCAGAACCACCACCGGCACCAAGAGCCGGTAAAAGCTCACCCCACCCGCCTTGGCCGCGGCGATCTCGTGGTGCCGGGTCATGCTGCCGATGGTGAACACGGTGCCCATGAGCGCCGAGACGGGCAGCGCCCAGGTCACGAACTGGGGCAGGTAGTACAGGTAAGCGAGGGCGATCCGCCCCGCCGGGATCGCCTGGTCCAGGTAGCTGTCCAGGTTGTCGGTGATGTCGGTGATGACGAACAGGAGCGGGAGCCCCAGCACCAGGTAGCCAAAAAGGGTGAGAAACTGGTTGGCCAGATAGCGGTCGAGCAGCTTGACGGTGAAAGCTCCGTTCACGCCGCCCTCCGTGGCATGCGGATGCGCAGGGCGCCCCAGAGCTCGCCCTTCCAGCTGCCACCGTCTCCGCCCCGGCCGGTGAACGACTCCCGGCCCATGCGCCAGAGCCCGGCCAGCCCCACCGCCCCGAAGACGCCGTTCATCGCCCACATGGAGATGGCGGGGTGGACGAGGCCCGCGTCTCCCAGGGCCTCGCCGCCTATCAGCCCCACGTAGTAGAGAGCGAATACTAGTAAGCTCACGGCTATCACCATCCCGACCCCCCCCGCCGGGAAGCGCAGGGCCAGGGGCGCGCCCACCAGCACGAACACCAGCGCCGCGGCCGCTATGGCGTACTTCTTGTGAACCTCTACTCCGTACTCCCGTGTCTGCCTCTCCAGCGAGCGGACTTGCCGCTCCAGCGAGGCGAGCTCCCGGGCAGCGTCAGCGCTGAAACGGCCCGCGGGCACCCGGACCTCTCCGGCGGGTTCGCCCAGGGTTCTCTCCAAGTCGGAGAGGGCCAGCAGCCCGGCCCGCTCCCGCGTTTCATCCAGCTCCCTCTCCAGCTCGGAGATGCGCTCCTTCAGCATACCGATGGTCATCTCCCGGTCTCCCCGGTACCCGGCTCCCTGCTGGCGCTCGAGTTCGTCTCCCACCCCGGGGAGAGAGATCATCTGGCGCGAGAATTGGAGCCGTTGGAACTGGGAGGGCTGGTCGATATCGACCTCGCGCAGGTAGCCGTCGAAGAGGGTGAGCAGCAGGTCGGTGCGGGCGTCGTTAAAGGCCATCCTGCCCGAGTCGGCGTAGATGGTGCGGCCCAATTGGGGCTCGCTCAGGTCGTAAATGGTCACGTCCAGGAGCCGGTTGGCGGCCGGCACGATGGTGCGGGCTTGCAGGTAAAAGCGCCGACCGCCGTCCGAGGGTATCAGGTTCATGCGGTGCTCCTCCAGGGCGAACACCGGGCTCTTGCGAGCGACGTCGAGCATCAGCTGCTTCCACTGGTGGTTGCTCTCGGGGAGTACCCGGTCGTTGAAGAAGACCATGCCCGCGGTGACCACCGCCCCCGCCGCCAGTAAAGGGAGCACCACCCGGCGCAGATCAACCCCGCTCGCTCTGAGGGCCGTGAACTCGTTCTCGTTGGCCAAGGCCGAGAAGGTGTACAGCACCGCCACCAGCACCGACATGGGAAAGGTGAGGGCGATGTTGGAGGGGAGCGAGAGAAAAAAAAACTCCGCGATCACGCCGAACGACAGCCCGCGCCCGGCCAAGCTGGCCAACTCTTTGGCCAGGGTGTTGACCAGGATGATGCCGGTGAGCGCCCCGAACGCGAAGAAGAACGGACCGACGTGGGAGCGCAGGAGGTAGCGCGTGAAGACCTTCATGGCATACTTTGTAAGCTCCACGCCGGGTTCTGTTCCCGGACCCGGAAAGTGCGGGGTGGGTACTCTCTATCGATGCCTAAATTGTACCAGGGGGCGCTGGCGGCCCTGATCGTCCTCTCCGGGGCCGGGTGCGGGGGAGAAGTGGGCGGAGAGGAGCCCTCCCCGCGCGCCCGTTCAGCCGAACTGGCAGACCGCCCCGCGTTCAACGGGGAGCTGGCCTTCGAACTACTGCGTACCCAGGTACAGTTTGGACCCCGCGTACCCGGCCGCGAGGGGCACCGCCGGCAGCTCGAGTGGATGGTGTCGCTGCTGGAGGAGCTAGCCGACACCGTAATCGTCCAACCCTTCAGCGCCCGGCTGACCACGGGCGATACGCTGGCCCTCACCAACCTCTTTGCCCGCTTCCGGCCCGAGCTGGACGACCGGGTCCTGCTCTTGGCCCACTGGGACACCCGGCCGAGAGCCGACCACGACCCCGACCGGGGCTCGCGCGAGCGACCCCTAGCCGGGGCCAACGACGGTGCTTCGGGTACCGCCGTGCTCCTGGCCCTGGCCGGGCTGTTCGCCGAGCGGCCGCCGCCGGTGGGTGTCGACCTCCTCTTTACCGACGGCGAAGATTACGGCCCCTCCCTGGACGACATGCTCCTGGGCGCCCGCCACTTCGCGGCCAACCTCCCCGACGGATACCCGCCCTTGTACGGTGTGCTGCTCGACATGGTGGGCGACCGCGACCCCTACTTCCCGGTAGAGGGGTTTTCGGCCGAGTACGCGCCCGAGGTGGTGGAGCGGGTGTGGGGGGTGGCCGCCGACCTCGGTTACGGCTCGTACTTCCCGACCAGCCGCGGCCCCCGCATAAGCGACGACCACGTGCCCCTGAACCGGGCCGGGGTGCGAACCGTCAACGTGATCGACTTTGAGTACGGCCCCGGCAACCGCTACTGGCACACCCACGCCGACAACCTGGACAACGTGGGCCCGCGCGGTCTCGAGGTGGTGGGAGAGGTGATTGCCGAACTGATTTACCGGGGGGGTTGAACAGTGGCGGTGTCGGCTTCCGAGCGGCTCGGACTGGGGGTGGTCGCCCTCCTGCTCCTGCTCGGTGCCGGGGTGCGCATACTGGAGCCGGAGCCCGCCACGGTGGCCCCGGAGCCAGGAGCAGAGGTGGCGGAGATGGGCGTGGAGGTGCGGGAGGCGGTGGCGGAAAAAGAGCTACGCACCCGCCCGCTGGCGCCGGGCGAGCTGATCGACGTGAACCGGGCCTCACCGCAAGAGCTCGACCGGCTGCCGGGGATCGGCCCGGTACTGGGCGGACGCATCGCTCGTGACCGCAGCCAGAACGGGCGCTTCCGCTCGCTAGACGATCTGGACCGGGTGCCCGGAATCGGCCCCGCCACCCTGGAAGAGCTCCGGCCACACGTGAGCGTATCTCCTTGACAGCGCCGTGCCTGGGTCCCAAAATGTCAATTTACTTCCGATCACCTAGACGCTTCAGACCATGCCGGTGACCGCCCCGGCCACAGACCGGATCGGCGAGCTGCTCATCCGCGAGGAGCTCATAACCCGCGACCAGCTTGCCAAGGCGCTCGACGACGCCCGCGGCAGCGGCCACCGGGTAGGGGTTTCGCTGGTCAAGCTCGGCTTCGTGGGCGAGGAAGACCTGACCCGCGCGCTCGCCAAGCAGTACGGGGTACCGGCCGTGGACCTGGGCCGCGTCAAGCTCGACCCCAAGATCCTCCGGCTCATCCCCTCGGAGCTCGCTCTCAAGCAGCTGGTTCTGCCGCTGCGCAGAGTGGGGCGCACCCTCACGGTGGCGATGGCCAACCCCACGGACCTGGGGGTGATCGACGACCTCAAATTCATCACCCGCTTCGAGATCGAGCCGGTGGTGGCGGGCGAGTTTACCCTCCGCAAGCTTCTGGACCGGGAGTACGACTCGGTCGACGAGAGGATCAGCGCACTCCTACAGGAGTTCCATGAGGACGAGGACATCGAGAGGATCGACGAGCGGGAGGAAGAAGTCTCGGTGGCCGCCCTGCAGGCCCAAGTGCAGGAGGCGCCGGTGGTCAAGCTCATCAATGGGCTGCTCGCCGACGCGGTCCAGCGCGGGGCGTCGGACATCCACTTTGAGTGCTACGAGCGCGAGGTACGGGTCCGCTACCGCATCGACGGGGTGCTCACCGAGATCATGAGGCCGCCCATGAAGATGAAGGCGGCGCTCATCTCCCGCTTCAAGATCCTATCCGACCTCAACATCGCCGAGCGGCGGCTCCCCCAAGACGGCCGCATCAAGCTCAGGATCGGACGGCGGCTAATCGACTTCCGGGTCTCCACCATGCCCGCCCTCTTCGGCGAAAAGATCGTGCTGCGCATCCTCGACAAGGGCAACCTTACGCTCGACCTGGAGAAGTTCGGCATGGAGGAGAAGGCCGGGAAAGACTTTATGCGGGCGATCATGAACCCGTACGGGATGGTCCTGGTCACCGGCCCCACCGGTTCGGGGAAAACCACCACCCTCTATAGCGCCCTCTCCAAGATCAACACCCCCGAGATCAACATCATGACCGCCGAAGACCCGGTCGAGTACAACTTGTACGGCATCAACCAACTCCAGGTGCGCCCCGAGATCGGGCTCGACTTCGCCAAGGCGCTCAGGGCCTTTCTGCGCCAGGACCCGAACGTCATCATGGTGGGTGAGATCCGCGACCTGGAGACCGGAAGCATCGCCATCAAGGCGGCGCTCACCGGGCATCTGGTCCTTTCTACGCTGCACACCAACGACGCCCCCTCCACCATCACCCGTATGGTAGACATGGGGATCGAGCCGTTCAATGTTGCCTCTGCGGTCAACCTGGTCACCGCCCAGCGGCTGGTCCGGCGCGTTTGCGAGAGCTGCAAGGAGCCAGCCAGTTACCCCCACGAGTACCTCCACGCCGCCGGCCTCGATCCGGGGGAGTGGAAGGGGGTCACCTTTTACCGGGGCAAGGGGTGCGAGGAGTGCGAGGGTTCCGGCTACCGGGGCCGGCAGGGGCTGTACGAAGTCATGGCTATGTCGCCGGTGCTCAGGAGGATGATCTTGCAAAATGCCTCAACCGCGGAACTTCGCGACAAGGCGGTCGAGGATGGCATGCTCACGCTGCGCTCGGACGGGATGGTAAAAGTCCGCGCTGGCGTTACCACTCTGGAGGAAGTGGTCAAGGAAACCGCGAGCTGACAACGACTTGCGGAATCGGCCCCGGATCTTTCCGGCGCCCGGGGCAAGAAGGGCGGGAGAGGGGGCGGCTCGCGGCACGCGGATTGATCCACTGGTTGGTTTTAGTCGGCCGCGGGTACACGCGACCCCTACACCATCCGTACCTTACCCATGACGCTCAACCTCAGGGAACTGCTCGAAGAGATGGTCGAGCGCCGCGCCTCCGACCTGCACATCACGGCTGGGGAGCGGCCCAAGCTGCGCGTGGACGGCGCCATTACCAACGGGGCCAACGAGCAGATCCTGACGCCCAAGGACACACTTCAACTGACTTACTCGATCCTCACCGAGAACCAGAAGAAGAGGTTCGAGACCGAGGACGAGTTAGACTTCTCCTTCGGCATCCAGAACCTGTCGCGTTTTCGGGCCAACGCTTACCGCCAGCGGGGTTGCGTGGCGCTCGCCATCCGCCAAGTCCCGTTCAAGATACAGACTCTCCAGGAGCTAGCATTGCCGGGCGCGATCTCCAAGCTGTCCGACCGCCCGCGCGGCCTGGTACTGGTTACCGGACCCACCGGCTCGGGCAAGTCGACGACGCTGGCGGCTATGCTCGACAAGATCAACCGGGAACGGCAGGGACACATCCTCACCATCGAGGACCCCATCGAGTTTGTCCACCGCCACCAAAAGAGCATGGTCAACCAGCGCGAGGTGGGCACCGACACTTCGTCCTTTTCACAAGCCCTCAAGTACGCTCTGCGCCAAGACCCGGACGTGATCCTGGTGGGCGAGATGCGCGACTTGGAGACCATCCAAGCGGCCCTTACCATCTCCGAGACCGGCCACCTGTGCCTGGCCACTCTGCACACCAACTCCGCGGCCGAGACCATCAACCGGATCATCGACGTCTTCCCCTCGTACCAGCAGTCCCAGGTACGGGCGCAGCTCGCCTTCGTGCTAGAGGGTGTGGTCACCCAGACGCTACTACCCAAGTCGAGGGGCAAGGGGCGCGTCCTGGCCATGGAGGTCATGATCTGCACCCCGGCGATCCGGGCGTGCATCCGGGACGACAAGGTTCACCAGATCTACTCGATCATCCAGGCGGGGAAGAAGTACGGCATGCAAACTCTCAACGACGCCCTGGCCCAGCTCTACATGCAGGGCGAGGTGTCGCTCGAAGACTGTCTCAAGCGCTCGTCCGACCAGACCGAGCTGTTGCGGGCGGTGGGCGAACCCGTACCCGCGTAGCTGGGTTACTCGCTTAGGTAAAGGATATTATGCCCGTTTTCAACTACAGCGCCCGCACGGTCAGCGGCGACCTGCAAAGTGGCGAGATCAACCTCCCCACCCGCGACGAGGTGGTCGGCTACCTGCGCCGCCAACGGCTCATTCCGTTGCAGGTGCGGCCCAAGCCGCAGGATATCTCGTTCAGTATCGGAAGTGGCGTCAAGACCCGCGACATCGTGGTCTTTACCCGCCAGTTCGCCACCATGATCAACGCCGGTCTCCCCCTGGTCCAGTCCCTTTCCATCTTGTCGGAACAGACCGAGAACAAGCGCTTCTCCAAAGTCATCAGTGAAGTTCTCTACGACATCGAGGCGGGCCAGACCCTCGCCGACGCCCTCAAGAAGCACCCCCGGGTATTTACCGACCTCTACGTCAACATGGTGGCCGCGGGTGAGGCGGGCGGCATACTCGACACCATCCTCCTGCGGCTCGCCACCTTCTTGGAAAAGAGCGACGCCCTGAAACGGAAGATCAAGGGGGCGATGACGTACCCCGCGGTCATGCTGTTAGTGGTGATAGCGGCGGTAACCATCTTGCTTTGGAAGGTGGTGCCCGTGTTTGCCACCATCTTCGAGGACGCCGGGCTGCTGCTGCCGCTCCCCACCCGTATCGTGTTGGCGATCAGCGGCTTTCTACAGAGTTACATCTTGTGGGCTTTCATCGGCTTCATCGCCCTCGGCTTCCTGCTTCGCCAGTACTACCGTAGCGACGGTGGCAAGCTCGTGATCGACAAGTCGCTGCTCAAGTTCCCGGTGCTCGGCAACCTTCTGCGCAAGGCGGCGGTGGCCCGCTTTACCCGTACCCTCGGCACCTTGGTTTCCTCGGGCGTATCCATCCTGGAGGGGCTAGAGATCACCGCCCGCACAGCCGGCAACCGGGTTATCCACGACGCGGTGATGAACTCCCGCGCCTCTATCGCCGGGGGAGCCACCATCGCCCAGCCGCTCAAGGAGTCGGGTGTGTTTCCGCCCATGGTGGTGCAGATGATCAACGTGGGCGAAGAGACCGGCGGGCTCGACGAGATGCTCCAGAAAGTGGCCGACTTCTATGACGACGAGGTCGACGCCGCCGTCTCGGCGCTAACCTCGATCCTGGAGCCGGTCATGATCGTGGTGATGGGCGTGGTGATCGGCGGCATGGTGGTGGCCATGTACCTGCCCATGTTCGACATGATCCAGGCGGTGGGGTAGGGGCCGGGGCAGTACGAACCGCATCGCGGTTCCTCGGCCCTCCTCGCTCTCGGCCTCCACGGTGCCGCCGTGGGCCTCCACGATCCCCCTGACTATGGCGAGCCCCAGCCCGGCGCCGCGGCGGTCGCCCCGGTGGGCTTGCCAGAACCGGTCGAAGAGGCGCGAGAGTTGGTCGGCGGGCACGCCGAGACCGTTGTCTCGCACCTCGAAGCGCACGCCGCCGCCGGCGGGCTCGGCGCGGAGCACGACTTTACCCCCTTGCGGGGTAAATTTGACGGCGTTGCCGACCAGGTTGGCGAATACTTGCAGCACCCGCTCGCGGTCGGCGAGCACCAGAGGGAGACCTTCCGCGGCGTCTACCTCGAGGGTGATACCGGCGGCCTCGGCGTGCGGGCGCAGCGCCTCAGCCGCCTCCCGGACCAGCTCGCGGGCCGGGATGGGACGGGCTTCGACCGAGAGCTGCCCCGCCTCAATGCGGCTTGCGTCGAGCAGATCGTCGATGAGCCGGTTCATGCTCGCCGCGGCCCGCTCGATTATCTTGAGGTGGGTGGCGCGGGTGGCCGGATCGTCGGCTCCCATCTCCGGATCTTGCAGCAGCTGGCTAGCCATGAGCACGCGGCCCACCGGATTGCGCAAGTCGTGAGAGACCACGCCGAGCACCTCGTCGCGGTCCGCAACCGCACGGCGCGCCCGCTCGTGCAGGCGAGAGTTGTCGATGGCCAGGGCGGAGAGGCGCGCCATCTCCTCGGCGAGGGTCAGGTCGCTGGGCCCGTAGTGACGGTCGGTGCGGGTAGAAGCGAGCAGCAGCACGCCCAGTAGCCGGTCGCGGGCGGCGAGTGGCACCAGCATGAGCGAAGTAGCGGCCAACTCGCGGATCATCTTGAAGTGGCGTTCGTCGTGCGCCACCTCGCGCAGCCAGTCGTCGGTGACCTCGTCCAGTAGCACGCTCTCCCGTTCACGCAGCGCGCGGGCCAGCCGTCCTTCCCGGGCCGGGTCGAGGGGGTAGTCGGCGGTGGACGCGAGTAGTCCCTCCCGGCCCGGCTCTATGTGCGCGGCGGCTACCCGCTCGAGGCGGCCGTCATCACCTAGGATGTCGACCGTGCAGTAGCAGGCGACACGGGGGATGGCCAGGCGGGCCACGTTGCGCAGCGTAACCGCGGGGTCCAGGGAAGAGGCGAGGGTCGACCCCACCTGGGTGAGAAAGCGGAGCGCCTCGCGCGAGCTGATGCGTCGCGACACGGCCGGCGGCGGCTCAGCCAGCGGACCGCCCCTCCCGCTTCCCCGTTGCCTCGGCCACGGTGCGCAGGAGGTCGTCGGGCGAGAACGGTTTGGGCAGGTAGTAGGCCCGGTCGTTGATGAAGGCGGCGTCCTCGGCCTCGCCCAGGTAGCCGGACATGAACACCACTTCGGCCTCGGGATGAACCGCAGCTAGGCGACGGGCCAACTCCCGGCCGCCGAGCCGGGGCATGATTACGTCGCTGAGGAGTACGTGGATCGGCTCCGCATGCCGTTCGGCGAGCTCCAGGGCTTCGGCTCCGTTGCCGGCTTCCACCACAGAGAACCCGCCGTGCTCGAGCACCCGCTTTACCAGCCGGCGTACCTGGGGCTCATCCTCGACTACCAGCACGGTTCCGGCGGCCGGGGGTAGGGGGTGGCGGGCTCCGTCCAGGGGAGGTGGAGCAGTGGCTGGCGGTAGGGCGTCGGAGCCACCGGCGCTGGGTAGCAGGAGCCAGAAGGTGGCCCCCTCGCCGGGGTGGCTCACCACCCGGATATCTCCTCCGTGCTGGCGGGTAAAGCGGTACACGGTGGCCAGCCCCAACCCGCTCCCCTTGGGCTTGGTGGTAAAGCGCGGGTCAAAGATGTGGGCCAGGGTTTCGCCGTCCATCCCCTCTCCCGTATCAGCCACCTCGAAAAGTACGTAGCGGCCGGGAGGTGCGTGCGGAAATACCATGCGGAAGTTGGGGGTAACCTCCAGATTGCGCACCTTGACGTGAAAGCTGCCCCCCGCGGGCATGGCGTCCTGGGAGTTTATGCCGAGATTGACCATCACCTGCTCGAGCTGGTCTGGTCTACTCCAGACCGAGTCGAGCGGCTCTTCCAGCTCCACGCGAAGCTCCACGTCCTCGCGCAGTAGCGACGAGAGGGTCTGCTCGATTTTCCGCATGGTGCCGGCCAGGGTGACCCTCTCGGGGGTGTCCACGCGCTCGCTGGTAAAGGCGATCAACTGGTCGGTCAGCTCCGAGGCGCGGCTGGCCGCCGCGGCGATCTCTGCTAGTGAGACTCGTATCTCGGGACCGATCTCTTCCTTTTGGCCCGCCATCTCCAGATTCCCGTGGATCACCGTGAGCAGGTTGCGAAAGTCGTGTGCGACGCCGTGGGCCAATCGGCCCACCGCCTCCATCTTTTCCGCTTCCCGGAGTAGTCGTTCGACCTCTTCCAGCCGCTGCTCCCGTCGTCCCCCGCGTCCGGTCTTGAGCCCTACTTTCCGCCCGCGGAGAAAGGAGGAGAGACCGATTCCCAGCGCCAGGGCGAGGACAAACACCAGGGCCGGTTCGAGCCGCAGCAACGTCACGGCCGCGAAGAGGGCGAGGACGGCCGCCACCACCCCGGCCAGCTCGAGCAAGCCCCCGCGACCGGGCTCAGTACGCGGCTCTTTGACTTTCTCGTCCATGCGTCCAAGATGGTTGCTGGCGGGGGTTGTTGCAAGCACCGGTTGGACCGGCTTACATTTTAACTCGTGCGAGCCGCGGCGCGGGACCCACTCAGTTACGCGACCGGTCGGGACCTCCTAACCCCCTTCCGGGACCGGCGCATCGGTGCCTACACCCTGCTCCCCTGGCTCTACGGGGGACGGGTGGCGGTGGCGGTACTCCTCTTCCTGTCGCTAGCGCGGGAGTGGGGCGCCTCTTCCTCGCAAGTCACCTTTTCCGCGACCCTCCTGCTGGTAACCGCCATCCTCTTCGCCGCCGGCTCCTTCGGCTACACCCACCTGGCAGGCCGGCCGGCCGGCCGGAACTTTCTGTACGGCCAGCTCCTCTTCGACGTAATGCTCACCACCGGGGTGGTCTCGCTCACCGGCGGGAGCCAGAGCGGGTTCGCGCCGCTCTACGTTCTGGTCATCACCGCCGCTGCCTTCCTGCTGCCTTTCAGAGGGGTGATCCTGATCGGTTTCTTCGCCGGCCTCCTCTACTTCGCCAGTATCGGGTGGATCGCGGAGAGTCCGGTGGACCTCGGCGTGATCCTCCAGACTGGGCTCTTCGCTTCCATCGCGGTGGCGGCCGGGGTGCTGGCAGAGCGGTTGCGCCAGACCGGCACCGTACTGGGCGAGGTGGAGGCCGAGCTACGAGCACTCCGGCTCGATACCGGCGAGATCTTGGGCACCATCCAGAGCGGGGTGTTGACCGTGGACCCGGACGGGCGGCTCGCCTACATGAATCCGGCCGCCGCCCAGCTGCTCGGGCTCAGCTTGGCGCAGTGGTCGGGCCGCCGCGTGTTGGACAAGCTGGAGGAGTTAGCCCCGGGGTTGGGGATGGTGGTGCGCAAGTCGGCCGAAACGGGCGTGCCCATCGGCCGGTTCGAGGCCCGGAAGGGGGATAAAGGTGCGGTGCTGGGTGTAAGCACCACGGTGATCGAGCGGGGTGAGGACGAGACCCCGTCGGTGACCGCCATTTTCCAGGACATCACCGAGAAGGTTCACGGGGAGACGCTCCGCCGCCGGGCCGAGCGGCTCGAGGCGGTGGCCGGGTTGTCGGCGTCGCTGGCGCACGAAATCCGCAACCCTCTGGCGTCTATCCGCAGCGCGGTGGAGCTGCTGCGCCGGGACGACGCCTCGCCCGCGGACCGGGATACGCTGCGTAACCTAGTGGTGGTCGAATCGGAGCGGCTCAACCGGCTCCTCTCCGAATTTCTGGACTTCGCGCGGGTACGTGCCTCGGGCCCGGCCGAACTCGACTTCGCGCAGGTGGCCGCGGAAGTGGTCTTGCTGGCGCGCGCCCACAGCGACGCCACTGATTGCGAGATCACCTGCGAAAACCGACTGGGGGATGGAGTACGGCTGCGCGGCGACGCCGACCTGCTGCACCAAGCCCTCCTCAACCTGATTTTGAACGGTGCCCAGTGGGCGGGAGAGGGAGGGCGGGTGGGAGTGGTCCTGGACCACGTGCGCTCCGATCTGCTTGACCCCGCGGCCGGGCGCCGGCGGCTCCTGCGGGTGCGCGTGCTCGACAGCGGGCCGGGGGTGAAAAAGGGGGATGAAGAGAGTATCTTTGACCCCTTCGTTACTAGCCGGGAAGGAGGCACGGGGCTCGGGCTGGCCCTGGTCCAGCGCGCGGTGGAGGCGCACAGAGGGGCCGTCTACGCGCGCAACCGGGGCGCGCCCGGATACCCGGGGGCCGTGTTCACCCTTTACCTTCCCTTCGCTCCCGAGGCGCAAGCAAATGCCGGCTGAGCTACCCACCGTCTTGCTGGTGGACGACGAAAACTCGATCCTCGACACGCTGCGCATCCTGCTCGCTGGCGAGGGGTTCGAGGTGCGCACCTGTTCCAGCGGCAAGGAGGCGCTGGCGCTGCTGGAGAAGTGGACCCCGGACCTGGTTCTCACCGACATACGTATGCCCGGCGTGAGCGGGCTAGACCTCCTGAGCTCCCTGCGGGAGCGAACTCCGGAGCTGCCGGTACTTCTCATGACCGCCCAGGCTTCCCTGAAAAGCGCTGTCCGCGCGGTCAACGAGGGGGCCTTCCAATACATCTTGAAGCCCTTCTCCAACGACGAGGTAGTAACTATTTGCCGCAGGGCCGTGGAGTCGGGCCGGCTCAAACGAGAGAATACCAAACTCAAGACCGAACTCCGCCGCCAGGAGAGCGGCGAGGCGACGCGCCCGGTGGGCAAGAGCCCCGCTTTCCTGCGGGTGCTGGAGATGGCCGAGACCGTGGCCCCCACCGATTCCACCGTGCTCATCTCGGGCGCGTCCGGCACCGGGAAAGAGGTGCTGGCTGGCTACATCCACGTCCTGTCGCAGCGGGCTGACGGCCGCTTCCTCTCCATCAACTGCGGCGCCCTACCCGAGAGTTTGCTCGAAAGCGAGCTCTTTGGCCACGTGCAGGGGTCGTTTACCGGAGCGATCCGCGACAAGGACGGTCTCTTCGTGGCCGCGCGCGGGGGCACTTTTTTCCTGGACGAGGTGGGCGAAATGTCTTCCGCCACCCAGGTCAAGCTCCTGCGCGTGCTGCAGGAGCGCGAGGTGATCCCGGTGGGCTCCACCGATCCGGTTGCGGTCGACGTGCGCATCATCGCCGCCAGCAACCGGGACCTGGAGGACGAAATGAGGCGGGGCGGCTTCCGCGGCGACCTCTTTTACCGCCTCAACGTCATCTCCCTCCACCTCCCCCCGCTCAAAGACCGGGACGAGGACGTGGCCATCTTGGCCGCGCACTTTTTGGCCCGCTTCGCCCAGAGCCGGGGCCGGCCCACGCCCAAGCTCTCCTCCGGCGCGCTCGCCGCACTCCGGCGTTACGACTGGCCGGGTAACGTGCGCGAGCTGGAGAACGCCCTGGAACGGGCCGCGGTCTTGTGCGAGGGAGACGAGATTTCCGCCCAGGCGCTGCCCGCCCGCATTACCGAGAAGACGCCGCACCCCCTGGTGTCGGACCATCTGCCCCCCAACCCGCCGCTCGAAATCATCGAGCGGGCATACGTGGAGTGGGTTCTCCGCGCCGAGGAGGGGAGCCGTGCCGAGGCCGCCCGCACGCTCGGAATCGACCCCTCCACGCTCTACCGCAAGCTCCAGAAGTACGGTATCGTGGGCGAGGAGTGACCGTGCCGGCCAACCCTCTCCGCGTTTTCCCGGCCCTTTCCGGCCCGCCCGACTCCCCGGCCGGCCGGCCGGCTCCCGAGCGACCGGCGGGATCGCTCAGGCGCCGCTACCTCGACTGGATCGAGGAGTGCATCGAGACGTACAAGGAAGAAATGCCGAGGGGTGAGCTCCTCGACCTCGCGGACCAGGTGGTCGAGGAGCTACGCATGACCCGGCGCGGCCAGTACCAGCTTACCGAACTACTGCTGAGCGCCGCCGTGGACCGAAAGATCTTCCGCCTCCTGGGACTCCCCGGCTACCGGGTTTGGAAGAGGGAGTTGGACCAAGGCGGTGACTCACCGTAGCGCTGCCTACACCGCTGTCGAAAAGCAGCTGTATCAACGGCCGGCTAGACCGCGTCTGAGAGAGAGGTAAAGGTAAAGTCCCTCACCTTGAGCGGCGGCACCACCACCGCCGGTCCCGCGCCCCCCGACTCCGACGCGCTGATGCGCACCGGTCTTCCCATCATCTCGATGTTATTGAGCATGAATACCGGGCTCTCGTTCCAGCGCAGGTTCTTGACTGCGCTGGTAACCCTTCCGCCCTCGATCAGGAAGGTGCCGTCTCTGGTGAGCC